>JBPCSQ010000007.1:0-106504 GCA_051006995.1 Terriglobales bacterium | reverse complement strand
ACCCAAAGGTCGGTGGTTCAAATCCACCCCCCGCAACCATCTGGCCGCTGACGGTTACAACCGGAAGCGGCCATTCTTCTTGAAGTTGCGGACGACTTCTGAGCCATAAGTCCCTTCAGTTAGTGGCGTGATTCTCGTTCCACGTTCTCGTTTGTGGAACAGCTTGTAACGAATCGGCAAAAATCGCTGTTTCCAACGCCGCCGCAGCTTCATTCTGCGCCTGCTCGTCTGTGTGAACGTAAACATCGGCAGTCGTGTTGTAGCTCGCGTGTCGAAGCAGCTTTTGCGCCTTGGCGACATCACCTGTCAGGCTGTGGACGAGGGTCGCCGCCGAATGGCGGAACGTATGGAACCCCGCTGACCGGGCCTCCCGCTTCATCCCCAGTCTGTCGAGCGTGGGGTAAAGCACGTCCCTGCGAACGACGTCAGGCTGATATGGCTTCCCATCGCGCTTACAGAACACGAGAGACTCATCAGTCCGGTGTCGCGTCTCTGTGCGATGGCGCAGCAGTACTTCCCGTAACGTGGGTTTCATTGGAACTGTGGCGATGCTGGCGTCAGTCTTGGGCGACTGCAATTTTCCGTTCCACAGGCTGTGTTCGACGCGAATCCTATTGTTCAGGAAATCCACGTCCTGCCAGCGCAGCGCGAGCAATTCCCCAATTCGTAAACCCGTCAGTGCAGCACAAGTGAACAGCGGCTTGTACTCTGCTGGTGCGGCATTGATGATTTGGCGAATCTGTTCGGCTGTCCACACAGGTTTTGCCGTCCTCGAATACCTCGGCTTGTGACGCTTGCGCACTGGACTGCTCTCGACCACGTCATTGTCCACGGCCACAGCGAAAATGCTCTGCAGCAAGATGATGATGTTCCGCAGAGTTTTGACCGACAGGTCAGTTTTGGCTTGAAGGAGTTTCTCGACATCCAACGGCACGATGTCGGCCAGCAGCATGTCACCAACGATAGGCAAAATGTGATTCTTCAGATTGGAGTCGTACCCCTTCCGCGTAGAGGGCTTGATGCCCTCGCGGTCAAGGTACGGTTTCCAATAACCGTCGATGAAGGCGCGCAACGTCAGTTCCGAACACTGCACAGGCCGTGCGCTAGCTTCACTGATTCTTTGTCGCACGATAGATTTCGCCTGCTTGCGGCCCACGTCGTACAGGGTTTCTGTTTTCTGTTTACGTTTCCCGCTCGCGGTCGGCACGTCGTACTTGATGCGAATCGCCATGCCGTTGCGGGTTGGAAACAGCTTCGATACGTATCCGTTTTGGTGTGAAAAGCGGGTCATTTCGTCATTCCTCTTTGGCGTTGTGACCCGCCTTTGCCTCTCGGTTCCATTGTATCGATTCCCGGCAGGTGTTCCATTTCCGTTACACGCCGCCGTAAGCCGTTGAAGGCCGGAGGCAAAATTGTGGTGGTTGGGTTCAGGAACCAACATTCGACGGTGCCAGCTATTTCTTTTTTAGCCGCTGCAAAACCGTGCTCCAATGAAAGCGTAAGCATTTTCCGACGCGGTAGACCCCAAGCTCATCGGCGTGGCGGTACACATGGCTGGTGTTCACGCGCAGGCGTGCGGCCACTTCCGCTGGTAACAACATTTCCTCACGGTTGTCATCCGGTGTCCCTGTTGGCTGTTCCTCCATTTGGTTCACTATGAACGAGTCCTCATCCATGCGCACCCTCAAGACCCCGTGTTTCTGGTCTTCGTCTTCTTGGGCAATGCAGACATGGGATTAGCAGTTGCCATCGTTTTAGCGGTGGTGCTGGTTGCCATCAAACTCCGCTGGAAATTGAGAAAACATATCTGGTTCTGGGCGATTATCGCTATCGTAGTGGCCCTGCATGTTCCATTGTTCCGTATGGTTCGATGGCCGCAAGGAAGTGCCCCCACACTTTCGTACACAATGCCGTTCGCAATAGTGGATTTCCTGATTATCTCGGGAGCACTCTCACTCGCTGAAAAACTATTCTCGAATGAATAGTTGTCGATAAATCGGCATATCGTAAGCGTGCGCTTTTTCTTCGCTTCACTGGCGAACGAAAGGCGCATACTTACGTGAACGGCTGTTCACGCCAGTTATCATGCTCCCAGTCGACGTGCGGGTATGGCACTCACCGAACTCCAATTCACGATTCTCGATGGCATGGCGGACGATTACGAAGACGTTGAACAACTCTACCTGTACGCTAACCGAGAGTTTGCGACGGAAAGAGAAGCAAACATTGAGTTTCCTCGCATGTTGCTTCAGATTCGCTTCCCCCTGAGGGAAATTGTCGATGAGATTGCCAGCTTGTTGAGTGAGGGCTACGTCGAGGCCAAGTACTCCAATGACGAGGAAGCGGCACCGCTGCACCCCGTAAACACAGCTGCGCTACATCACTACTGGTTCGGTGCCACCGCTAAAGGAACGCAAGCATGGACCGCGTATTCAAAGGACAATCCTCTCGTCCGGTGAAGCCGGACGCCGCCTGATTGTCGATAAATCGGCTTAGCGTAAGCGTGCGCTTTTTCTTCGCTTCACTGGCGAATGAAAGGCGCATACTTACGTGAACGGCTGTTATCAACAACTAGGGACGCGAGTCACTGACTGCCACGTGCTCGTATTCCCCACCGCGATACAAATGTTCGTGTAAACCACCGCGATACACAAGGATTGACGCCTTACCTCGCTGATGACCAATCGCCAACCCGGTGGCGAACCCGGAACGCTTGTGGGGTATGGTGGCGACCACGCGGAATGGGTTTACCTGCAAGACAACGATGTCAGTTCCCGTAAAGATGTAGTTGTCCACGAAATATGGGAATCTAACTGTCATCTGCTGTAGTAAAAGGCCAAGCACCTGCCCATCGGGGGACAGTGCAGCTTGCCTCATGGCGTCGTACTTCAGGAAGTGATGTTTAATCACTAAGCTTTCAATCGTGTGGTTCTGCACATCAACACGCCAGACTGTGTCATTGCCCGACACGGTTTCCGCGACCAGAATGCTGGTGGAGTCCAGCGCGGCAAACACTGAGGGCATCACCCACAACGCCTCGGATTTATAGCGGTAGGTGGTCGGGTCAAACGTAATAACAGACTGCTCCTCTCCCACAAGACTGGTGACCGTGATGGGACACACCAATACGTGAGGCTTCTTGATGCGCGGAAAAGTGCAGGAAAAGAACCAGAGCCGATTGTGCAGCGCATCAGGATAGACGCGCAGGTTGTCGGTTGTCGTCGCGGGGTTTCTCACAACCGGAGTCGCAGATATTCTATTGCCGGTAGCGTTGAACAACAGACTGGCGAATGAGCCGACGACTTGCTCTCCAGTTCTAATGTGGACTCCTGCGACAACAATTTGCTCTGTGTCTCCAAGGAAACCCGCGAGTGATGCCGGTACGAAATCGGGGCGCGGGTCTACATCAAAATTGCTAATCCATTTGGCTTGTCTCACATCTGCCACGGCAACCTGAAGGCGAGTGAATCGTTGTGCTCCGTACGCCGACCCAAGGGCCAATCTAGGTTGAGCAGAGTACGAACCGATGCCAACAGCAACCAATTCATCGTCGTGGCTGGAATACGCGCTGCACCCGCTATCGTGGGAGGAATCTCTCGGCGCAGTCCCCAGAGTCAGGTGTGAAGTCTTACCATCTGGAGCGGCGATGTCGAGAACGATGCTGTCATTCTTAACTGTTACGGCAGTCGTCAGTCCATGGCGTGAAACACTTGCACACGCCGCCAGCACGTCGTCTGCGCCCGATGCATGGGCGTTGGCGACGCACGCAATAACCACAATTAGTACGGAAATTCGCAGTCGCACGCCTTTGATGCTAACAGCCGCGAGGTGCAAGTGGCGTCCAATTGGTGATAAATCGCCTTCACGTAAGTTACGGTTGCCGCTGGCGAAGAAACGGCGGGCTTCGCACCGTCGTCGAAGGAATCAGACTGGCTTCCGCTGAAGCGGGCTTGCGGCCCAGCCCCGGAGAACTGGGCCGTTCCTGCTTTACTCCTTATCGACGATGAGCCTTTCGTGCCCGCCCGCTTTTGCAAGCGCCTGACGGTAAATCGTCGGATTCTTTGCCTGCTCGCGGGTCAGGCGAATTACACCCGGTTGTTCGTAATACTGCCTGTTGGGGGGTGTGAAATCTCTAGCCGCAACGCGACGGTCGTTGCGGTCGTTGAAGGCAGCCCGCGCAATCTCCGGGTTAGCCTTCGCTTCGGCAATCAGGTCGGCAACCTGTAGCGGCTCACCCGATTTGGCGCGGCGAACCTCGCCGTTGGAATCAACGACGCGGATTACGATGCGGTCGTCGTGAAACTCGGGCCTGATAGATTGCCGCAGGCGTGGCACGAGAAGTTGCGGGATGCCATTGGCTGCAACCACAGCTTCGGTTAACTCAGCGTCGGCCAATTTGGTGAGAAATATTTCCCGGTCCTTCTCGTAGGGCTGCTTCGCTTCCGACACCGCATTGTCCAATACCAGCTTGGCATCCACTTCGTAGCCGTGCTCGGTAGGCGTGGCGTGATGAAGCGCGACTTCCGGTATTTCGTTGATGCTGCTGTACACGATTTTTGCCATTGTAGAAACTCCCATGCATGGAAATTGCTTACGCCTGCTGCCCCTAGCACGATTCGGGATTGGCAATCAAGTGGAAGAGTGGAGTTCTCTCGTGCCGCGATTTAACTAATTCGCGGCTCTATGCGCCGGAACTCGCCGCCGATGTCGCTGTCGCTTCAATGGCGCAGCGCACATCAATGCTGCCATGGGCTAGTTTTCTTTCGTATTGACTGAGCGCCAACGTCGCTGCTAAACACTGCCCAGTGGAGAAGAAAAAGCAGCACATCATTCCGCGATGTTATTTGAAGGCGTGGTGCGACCCAGACACCCCCGTCGGACAAACTCCATACATCTGGCGGGTTTCCAAGGACGGCAGCAGCAAGCGAAAGAAATCTCCAGAGAAATCGTTCACGCAAACTGATAAGTACACTTTTGTGCTTTCAACCGGGGAGCGCGACCTGACACTTGAGGATACGCTGGCGGGCATTGAGGATGCCTTCGTGAATATTATGCCGAATGTGCGAAACCATGACGCGCTCACGCCTGAGGCGAGGGCTTGGCTTTGTTTGTTTTCCTCAGCCATGCACACCCGCACATCGGCAATGGGAAAGCACTGGGCAACTCAGCAAGAAGAATTCCGCAGAAAAGTCGTGGCAATGGAAGAGGCGCACGGGGCGAGACCGACGCTTTCGGCACAACTCGCGGAATCCAATCGCCACGCGCATCAGAACTTCATTGCAACCTCCTTGGAAGTTCAAACACCTATGCTGTTCGCCATGCGCATCAACATCTTTTTTACGGGGCCGGGGCTCCACTTAATTACATCCGACACGCCGTGCGTCTGGTTCAATCCTGAAGCGTACAAACGCCCGCCGTTGTTTCGACACCCCGGGTTGATGCAGAAGGATATTGAAGTCACGTTACCTCTCGACCCTCATCACATTTTGCTCATCTCCCACAAGGATTTGGGTGAGTGTTACCTCCCCGCCGGGGAACCTTTGGTTGAAGAATATAACCGCCGAACTCGGTTCGCGTGTACGGAAGAGTTCGTGTCGTGGAGAGGTGAAATAAAGCCCTACTGGTTCGACCGTGGCGGAGAGCCACCGGATGCTTGGGAGAATACCGATGCAGGGAAGAAGGCTATGGATACGCACCAGAAATACAGGAGATGGCGCGAAGCGGCTGAAAATCAGGATGGAGGTGCCGACTCTCCGAACCATAAACCACCGAGAACGTGAGCCTCAGGCAATGAAGGCGAACGGATGCACTGCAACGTTAACGTCGCAAGGTGGAATAACGCCGATTGGGCTATGTACGGGAAAATTCCATAAGCCCTGTAGACGTGCCGCTGCGGGCTGAAACCAGGCTGAGGCCGTCCTGCTCGCTCTCGGCCCGCCAGAAAGCGTTCTGCGCGGTTGTGCGCGGTCTTCAGCAGCAGGGCGGCTGCACAAGAATCGTGTAATTGAAAACTCGGCATTCGACGACGACAATGCGGAAATGCCCGCGAAACGGCCCACCGTCGTAGTTGCCGAGAGTGAAGAAGGCCTTCGCAACAGTATCGCCGCTGTGTTCAAAATGCTCGGGGGCTGGCGCGTTTTTGAAGCCGCCACTGTCAGCGAAGCGGCCTCGCTCATCCTGAGGTACGACCCCGATTTGGTTTTGACCGACGACCTGTTCGAAGATGGCAATGGCTGCGACCTGTCCCGCCAATTCAAAGCCAGCGGATTCTGGCGCGCCCTGCCGTTCATCATGTGGGCGGGGCACGAAGTGCCTGCGGAACGGCTGCACAGTGCAGGTATCGACCTGTTTTTGTTCAAACCTATTGCCGTGCCCGTGCTGATTAATTACGCGAAGGAATTAATCGCGGATTACGCTGCCTTCAAGCGCAATTTGGCACGCCCCCCGCGCCGTCGCCGTCCACGCAACATGACGGCGAACGTGTTTTCCGTAACCCGGTTCTCTCGGACGCAGTTGTGAGCGGTCGCTGGCCCAGCCACGCCATGCGAGATATCGTCGGTGGTAAGCAGGCGCTCGAAACCTTGGGGGGCCGATTCTTGGAACAACTCGTGGAACAATTGTGGAACAGAGCACCGTTGAACCAGAGCAAACAGGGTACAACAGCAGCCACGTAAGTTATTGAGAGGCAAAGACGGGCTGTTGTTTTCTTCTACTCATAACCCAAAGGTCGGTGGTTCAAATCCACCCCCCGCAACCATCTGGCCGCTGACGGTTACAACCGGAAGCGGCCATTCTTCTTGCGGTTGCGAGCCGTGGCAGCGTTTTCTGCGGGTCCGCCTGCTACGACAATCAGAGTGGCAGCCAGGCGCCAATCCCTTTCTCCAGTGCGCGGCGATAAATCAACGGCGCGACGGCGATGTCTTCCAATCCCAACCCAAGATTGCACGCCATCGTGCGCTCATGCTGCGTCTCTCTGCCGGTCTTGGTGCCAGCGGCCAACCCGCCCAGATCTGCATAGATCGGCGGGATGTGCTGGAAGTAACCGGCTGCGCGATAGTGCTCAAGCTGATCCACATCATCGGTGCAGAACTTATCGATTTCGCGCAGTGCGTCTGGATGCCAGTAAGAATCAAAGTCGACCAGCGAGGCGAATGCACCCTCATTCAGCCAGCCACGCTGAATGGTGGCGTGTGGTTGGCGCAGAATAGGACCAGCGGTGACCACGATGTCACAGCCAGCCACCGCCGATTTCGGATCGCTGACCGGAACGATCTCCAGCCCGAGTTGCGCGCTCATCTCCTGAGCGTAAGTTTTCCGGACATCCCCGTCGATGTCGTACGCCCGCACTTCTTCTAATGAAAAAGCGAGATCCAGCGCCACAAGATTGCTGCGGCCCTGCACCCCGCACCCCAATATGCCGACCGTCTGCGATTCCGGCCGCGCCAAGTACCTTGCCGCGATCGCAGTCGCTGCGCCAGTGCGCTCAGCGGTGATCCAGGTGCAATCCATGACGGACAGCGGAACCCCGGTTTCAGCATCGTTGAGAATCAACAACCCGGTGATATACGGCAGGCCGAACCGGTGATTATCCGGGTAGCCACCAACCCACTTCATGCCAGCGGACCGTTCTGCCGGGATGTAGGCCGGCATAGCATGCAGAAATGCGTCGGGCGCCGTGTGAATGCCGGGCTTCGGCGGCATTTCTACCCGTCCCAAGCCTTTCTCCCGAAACATGCGTTCCAGGGCCGCGATGATCTCGGCCATGGAAAGGCCAACCTGGCGCACATCAGCTTGCGACAGATAAAGAAATTCGCGTCCTCGGCGGTCATTCATGGGGATGTGTTTGAAGGTACTTGCGCGTTGGAAGGGTATCAACTCGTTCCCGCTGGAGACAACACGAGTGACCGCGGCATGTGGCGAACAAGCGCACAACGGCCGCCCAAAGTGATGGGGAAGGTAGCGAATGACGATGTTAAACAGCAGTAGACAGGTGCCGTGCGAAGATAGTGTCTCCCGTGTCCGAAAGTCACATGGCCAGTTCAACGATTCGCAGGGTATTCAAAGCATTTCAATATAGAGATTTCCGCCTGATGTGGTTCGGGGCCTGCACCTCGAGCATTGGCACCTGGATGCAGATCGTGGCGCAGGGCTGGCTCATTTATCGTCTGAGCCATTCAGCTTTCTTGCTGGCGCTGGACCAGTTTCTGGGCGGCATTCCCATCTTCCTGTTTTCCCTGATCGGCGGGGTGGTGGCGGACCGGACCGAGCGGCGGAAGATCCTATTGGCCTCGCAGTATGTACAGATGGCGAGCGCGGCGCTGCTCACGTTTCTGGTGGCGGCTGGGATGGTGCACGTCTGGCATATTCTCTTTCTCTCGTTCGTTTCCGGCTTGGCTCAGGCTTTTGGCGGACCGGCGTATCAGGCGCTGATTCCTACTCTGGTGGATCGCGAGGACATGCCGAACGCCATTGCGCTGAACTCGATCCAATTCAACCTGGCGGTAACGATTGGGCCCGCGCTTGCCGGCCTGGCTTTGGCGAAGCTGGGTGAGAAGTGGTGCTTTGGGCTGAATGCCGTTTCCTTCCTTGCGCCCATCATTTCGCTCTCACTCATCTCGGCGCGATTCCTGCCGGAGCGGACCGCCGATTCAATGTTCAGCAGCCTGAAAGAGGGCATTCAGTTCGTTCGCAAGCAGAACTCCATGGAAGCGCTCATTGTGTTGGCGTTCTGTATGACCGCGTTGAGCATGCCTGTACGGACATACATCCCGGTGTTCGTTAAAGACATCTTTCATCGCGGTCCGGAAACCTACGGCAATTTTCTCTCCCTGATGGGGCTCGGTTCGATCTGCGGCTCCCTGTTCATCGCGGAGAGGGGCAACCTGCGCAACAAGGGCCGGTTCGCCCTCATCGTCCTCATTTGCCTGGGAGCAGGGATTTCAGTGTTTTCCTTTTCGAGGTCGCTGCCGTTGAACTACGCCATGCTGGTGCTGGTGGGAGCTTCGATGATGGCTGTCTTTGCCACGGTCACCTCACTGGTGCAGTTAATCGTCACCAACGAAATGCGTGGGCGAGTGATGAGTGTCTATACCTGTGCCTTCCGCGGGGGCATGCCGATGGGGAATCTGTTGTCGGGGTGGCTCGTTCCGGTATTTACGGTACCGGTGGTGTTGGGTGCTAACGGATTCCTCCTGATTCTTGTGGCGCTGTACTTTCTGGCGGTGCAACGACGAGTGGCCATGCTTTGATCGGCGAGAGCGGACTCTCTACTGCGGGCAATGCATGGTACGATTTTTACATGCGCGGCTCGAAGTCAATTCGCTCCGGCGATCGAGAGTTGGTGCAGATCGTGGACGCTGCGCTGGTGGACTCCGCCCGCAGGAGCGGAGCATGGCTGGTCTGCCATGTCGGCTGCACGCAGTGTTGTATTGGGGTGTTCGCGATCAGTCAATTGGATGCCGTCAGGTTACAAGAAGGCCTAGCCGAACTGGAGCGGCATGATCCGGAGCGGGCGCAGCGAGTGCGCCGGCGGGCCCGTGGCGCAGTCCGCCATCTACGAGCTGGGTTTCCGGGAGATGCGTCCACGGGAATCCTGACCGAGCGCGGCAAGGCCTTCGAGGACTATGCCAATGACGAGCCCTGCCCGGTGCTTGATCCCAAGACTGGCCGATGCGATCTGTACACAGCGCGTCCGATGACGTGCCGCGTGTTCGGACCACCGGTGCCCTCCGAGGGCGGCCTCGGGATTTGCGACCTTTGTTACCACGGGGCTAGCGCAGAGCAGATCGCCGCGTGCACACTCCAAGCCGATACCGACGATCAAGAAGCAGAACTGCTCGCGCGTGTGGAACGCGCAACGGGCAAGCGCGGTGACACCCTCGTTGCCTTTGCGCTGGGGCGCTAGAATGGCCTGAACGGCTTAGATTCCCTTGACTCACAATTTCGATGCTCTCGTCCTGGGCGCGGGTGCTGCCGGCTTAATGTGCGCGGTGGAAGCCGGCAAGCGCGGCCGGCGCGTGGCTGTGCTGGAGCGCGCCGAGCGGGCCGGGAAGAAAATCCTGATCTCCGGCGGAGGACGCTGCAACTTCACCAACATTTACTGCCAGTCGGAAAACTTCATCTCTCACAACCCGCATTTTGCGAAATCCGCGCTGGCGCGATACACCCCCACAGACTTTGTGGCGTGGATCGAGAAGCACCGCATTCCCTACCATGAAAAGACGCTGGGGCAGCTGTTCTGCGATCGCTCGGCCGAGGATGTTGTGAGCATGCTGGAGCGCGAGTGCCGCGATGCCGGTGTGCAAGTATTTCTGAACACAGCCATCGGCGAGGTACGGCGCAACACCCATTTCGTGGTGCGTGCCGGGGAGATGGAGTTTCACGCGCCCGCGGTTGTGGTCGCAACCGGCGGGCTATCGATTCCGAAGATGGGGGCCACCGGATTCGGATATGAGGTAGCGCGTCAGTTTGGGTTGGCAGTACGTCCGACGCGACCAGGGCTGGTGCCGCTGGTCCTCGGGGCTGAAGACCGCGGCCGCTACTGCGATTTGGCCGGGATCTCGGCCGAGGTGGTGGCATCGTTCGGCAAACAGAGTTTTCGCGAGAAGATGCTGATTACACATCGAGGCCTGAGCGGACCAGCCATCCTGCAGATCTCATCGTACTGGAACAAGCCGCAGCCGATCATGATTGACCTGGCGCCCGAGAAGGATATTACGGTGGCGCTTCGGGACCTGAATTCCGCGAGGAATTTGATGGCAGCGAAGAGCGCTTTCCGCGCAGTTCTGGCGAACCGGTTGGCGGACCGCTGGCTGGAGCTGCACGTCCCTGCGAATTGGACAAACTCCGCGATCCAGGGACTGGAAGATGAGGCGCATCAATGGGCGATCACGCCGGTTGATACCGAGGGATACGACAAGGCCGAGGTGACCGCAGGAGGCGTGGATACAGACGAGCTATCGGCGAAGACGATGGAGAGCCACAAGGTTCCCGGCTTGTTCTTTATCGGAGAAGTGGTGGACGTGACCGGTCACTTGGGAGGATTTAATTTTCAGTGGGCGTGGGCGTCGGGCGCGTGCGCAGGATGGGCGCTGTAAAGGTCGGCGATGTCAGACAAATGGGCTGCGCGAACTAGAAAAAGAGGCTAACAATGAAGAGACGTCCGCGACAGAATCGGCGCCGAAGGGAAAAGCCAGACGCAGCCCGGGAACATCGTCGTCGCCCGCGCTCCTGGGAAGTTGCCGTGCTTTACGAAGACGATGCGGTTGTGGTTCTGGACAAACCCCCCGGACTTTTGTCCGTGCCGATCAAGGGCTCCGATACTCCGTCTGCCTTGTCTCTGCTTTCAGCAAGATTGAAGTTGAAGCGGCAGCGAGCTTTGGTGGTGCATCGGATCGATCGTTTCGCCTCTGGAATTCTATTGTTTGCGAAGAGCAAACCAGATCGGCACGCGCTGGTGCGGCAGTTTCTCGCGCATACTCCAGTCAGGGAGTATCTCGCGGTTCTGCGTGGCCGTCTCGACCTGAAGGCAGGGACGCTCGTGCATTATTTTCGGCGTGAAGGCATCCGGCAACAGGTGCGCGGCGCGAAAGACCCAAAAGCGACTCGCGCGGAGCTTCGATATTCGGTAGAACGCCTGTTTAAGGATGCCTCGCTGGTCCGAGTTGAACTGGTGACAGGACTGCAGAATCAGATCCGCGCGCAATTTTCGGCCATCGGCCACCCGGTTGTCGGCGATCGAAAATATCACCCTGCGGAATCGTCGGAGCCGCTCATTGATCGGGTTGCGCTTCATGCCGCACATCTTCAGTTTGTCCATCCGCGCTCGGGAGAGAGCGTGTCGATTGATTGCGAACTACCCGCAGATTTCCGGCATCTGCTTCGCGGGCTACCACAATGAAATGCTCCGGTAAACCGTTGGCGGCGAGAAACAGGGAAATCTTCTAGCACGGTTCCAACCAGCGAAGCCCGCTGCAACAAAGCCCGTGGTTTTCATCGGATTGGCAAGTTGCGATTGCTTTGGCACTTTCGTCGGTTCTCACATCGAGGTAGGATGGCGCTGCCATTCGACGATCGACAGAAGAAATGCGACTGCAACCCTCATTCACGGCAGCTGTGGAGCGCGTCGCCCTGGTGGCTTTCATATGCGTAGTCGTGGCCCTTGGGAGTCGCGCGCCGATCTTCAAAGACCTGAGCTTGCGGTGTTTCGATCAACTGGTGGTCTGGGCGCACTGGCCGAGTCCATCCAGTGAAATCCTTGTAGTAGATTTCGACGACGATACAGCTGCGCACTACAAAACATTCCCCGTTCCGCGCTCGGAAGTAGCGCGAACGATCCGGAAGATCGCCGCTGGGCATCCAGAGTTAATCGGCCTCGATATGCTGCTCACCGAAGCCCGTCCTCAAGACGATGAGGAGATGGCTTCCGCGCTGCAGGATGCCGGCAATGTAGTCATTGCTTCCATCATGGGTTCGTCGCGCCAGCCACCGGTGGAACCGCTGCCAAAGTTCTGCGACCCTGATCCGCAGGCGGCCGGCTTTTGCCGCGCCGGCGCCTTTGCCGTCGGATTGGCGGATGTCCCTGCGGATACCGATGGTTTTATCCGGCGCATGTACCTGCTGCCGCACAAGAGTTACGACAAGCTGCCGTTCGCGGTAGTCCTAGCCACGAACTTTTTGCATCAGCCTCTGGACAAGGGGGCCAACGGCCTGCCCACGTTTTCCGGCAAGGCGATTTCGCTCGATGCCAATGGCCTGAATACCTACACGATTGGTGTGTGGGCGCAGCAAATTCAGCAACGGGTCAGCGCACGCAGGGTTCTGGCGGACGAAATCGATCCACAGATGTTTCGCGGAAAAATCGTTCTGATCGGACAAAGCAGCGAAATGGCCCGCGACCAGCACTTCAGTCCGATGTTCCACCTGAGGCGAGCCGACGGCAGCCCGCTCATGATCTCGGGAACTGATTTGCAGGGGCTGGCGATCTCTACGCTCCTCCAGCGCCGGGCGGTGCGGACGTTGGAGAGCTGGCGCTTATGGCTGCTGGTCATCCTGCTTACGGCGGTGATCGTTAATCTGGCAAGCCGCTGGTCGCCGTTGAAGGTAAGCACGGCGGCGGTCGCCATGGTTGCTGCGTTTGTTGCGTTTTGCGTGTGGGCGCTGGGAAGGCATGCCGTTTGGATTGATTTGGCACCGTGCGTCGCTGCAGTGGCAACCGCGTTGCCAGCGACATTCGGCTGGCGGTTTGTGAAGGAACGCTGGTTAACAGCCGCGGCGCGAGCTGAACGGCAGCAACTCATGTCGATTTTCTCGCGATATGTTTCGCCGGAAATCGCGGAACAAATCTGGAGCCGCCGGAATGAAATCCTGCTCGCCGGCGAAGACCGCACGGCGACTGTTCTTTTCTCCGACATACGCAGTTTCACTGCTCTTTCGGCGGGCAAGCCATCCGCTGAAGTGCTGGCGTGGTTAAACGAGTACTTCACCGAGATGAGCGCGGTCGTCCGCAAGCACGGCGGGTTCGTCAACAAATTCATAGGCGACGGGTTGATGGCCTTATACGGGGTACCGTTGTCCGCGGGAGTGGAAGAAGATGCGTGCAATGCCGTCCGCGCAGCGATGGAGATGATGGCGCGGGTTGACGAATTGAATCGTCGCCATAGTGGCGAGCCAACATGGCCAATCCTGCGTATCGGAGTCGGCATTCATACCGGCGTGCTGACCGCCGGCAGCGTTGGGGCAAACGACCGGCTGGAGTACTCGGTGATCGGGGAGACGGTGAACCTGGCATCGCGGCTGGAAAGCGCGACGAAGGATGCGCACGTCCCGATTGTCCTCAGCAGCGATACACAACGGTTCGTCGGCGAGCGTATTGCGACGATTCCGCTGGGCGAAGCCAACATCCGCGGTTTTGACAGACCCATCATGTTGTATACGGTCGAAGTTGCGACGATACAAACGCCGGCAGCCGCCGCCATTTCTGCGAGTCGAAGTTGAGAGGTAGGCGATGTTTCCAACACTTATGTGTGTACTGCTGGTGAGCCAGGCCGCGGTAACGACGGGTCAGAACCCGCCCAAGAAGCAGGAGCCGCCGAAGACGAAGGTGAGCACGTCGGTCCCCGCGCCGGCGCGGCAGCGAGTCGCAACCAACATCAGGGCGTTCGAACTGGCACCGCCGGTGAAGCCGGCAGCTGTGGCAGGAGTTATCGGAGCGAGTCGTGGCGTCGGTGGAAATGCGGCAGCGGTCGCGCTAGCGCCGAGATTGGCGAGGGTGTATTCGCGACCACGATTTTATTGGCGAGCGGCTGCCGCCGTGCGGCAGGTTAGCGTGCTGGTGACCGACGAAGACGGCAACGAAGTGTTTCACGACGTTGCCTCCGGCACTGAATACCAGTACCCAGCCGACGCCCCGGCTTTCAAGCCCGGCTCAATCTATTATTGGAGCGTGCAAGCGGATCCGCCGTCCGGTGCAACAACGCCTTCCGAAGTCGTCGGATTCGTCGTCGTTACCGGAGAGGAAAGAGAGGAGATGGAAGCCTCGCTGCGGAAGTTGGACGGACTTGCTGATTCAGAGGCGGCTCTGGCGCGTGCTCGCGCCTATCGTGACGCCGGGCTCTGGTACGAAACCGTGGCGGGGTTCACTGATCTGATCCGGGCCCGCCCGTCTGATGCGCGGCTGTATCGCGAACGGGCTGAGGTATTCGCACAGATTCCCGCAACCATAGACCAAGCAACGGCAGATCAGCAGAAGGCGGACGCGCTTACGGCAACCAACGGGAAGACGCGTTAGCGCCAGCGTAGCAAGCCTTCTCCCGCGGGCCCGATCTCGAGGGCTAGTGCGCGCGAGTCGTTCCCACAATTCACGACATCGTTTGCCTGGTATAACCGCTGAACGGGCAGCTTATAAGGCGCGTCATTCACGGTCACGTGCACCACTAAGGGGCCGTTCGTCACGTGAATCTGCGGAATGACGCCTTCCTTCATCCCCAGCGATTCCTCTTTTCCGTTGATCGATACGCCATACGACTTCGAGTAGGCCTTGGCCGAGGTGTACACCACTTTGAAGCTGATATCGCAACTGCCGGCAGGGATGGGGGCAGGCGGCGGCGGCGTGGCCGACAGATACTCGGAGGCGGAACTTACCTGCGCGCGAATATCGCGCGCTATGCTCAGAGCCCCTTTGCCGAGGGGCTGCTTTGCGAAGGGACGGCTCGCACCGGTTTCGAAAAACCGTCCGTAATGGGAATATTCAATGCCCACCTCCCGGCGATCTATGGAAAAACTATGTGTCCCCACGGGACTGGATTTGCCGGTTGCCACGTTCATCAGCACGGCTTCCACCTTCACCGTCCATGGGCCGCTCTTAGGTTTATCGAAGGGCTGAAGCGTGGTGATCAGAACCGAAGGAACGTGCGCCAAGTCAGAAAATTCGGCGATCGATTCGGTATAGATGGGGTTGTAGAGCGCTCCAGGGTTGAGAAGCACCGGCTCTACTGCCGAGGAACGCAGTTCCTGGTAGATCATAAAAGTCAGGTTCTGCGAGATGATCTCTCCGGTTGCATGGCCGGAAGCATCGAAAACGGGCATGATTCCCAGGAGCGGCTTTGCGACCTGCGCATGAGCTGCGAGTGACCATGCGATCGCGACCACACACAACAGCAGGTTTTTCATAGCATATCCATCGGTCAACCAGTGCCGGGCAAAAGTTCCAGAGAGGAACGGCGGACCGTACCTCTCTGGAGGTTCATCGACGCTATGGTTTCGGTGTTTCCGGTTCCTTTAAGGACGCGGGTTTCACTGCCGAGGCGGGGGTTGCTTGAACAGCATGGGAAACAACTTCCGCCGCTGTGGCGGCGCCTGCGGGGGTAATCGGTGTGACGGAGAGAGATTCCACGTTCTTCGTCGAAACGACTGCTGCCGGCGGCACGTACCACGATGTGTCTCCCGCAAGCAGGAAGTAGTCGTAGATGATGGGCATGTTCACCGGCAGATGTCCGCCGTGCTCACGCTGGTAGAGGGCAACGTAGGTCTTGAGTTCTTTCTTGATCTGGTCCTGAGAAGCCGGATCGTTCTGTGCAATCAAGTAGAGCGCCGCTTCCAGGTGCGGCTCGGGATAGGCGCCCCGCTCGGCGTCGTACTGGATTGCTTTCATAAATTGCCCGACTGCCTTTTGCTTGTCGTCCGGAGTACGGGCCGTAAGCGCCAGCACGCGACCGAGATAGTAGTTCGCACGTGGATCGTTGGAGCGCAGGCTAACTGCTTCGGCCAGATTGTCCTTCGCGATAGCGAAGAGATCGTAATCGAGAGCGACAACTCCGTTGTCGCGCTTGAGAGCGGACATGAGGAGCGCAAAGTCCGGACTCGAGCCGGTGAGACCGGCGCCCTTCAGCTTTGCCTCGATCTCAGCCTTATAGGTCCCGGTCAGCAAATTCTGGACTTTCGCGGTGCGCTCCTTGACCCGTTCGGGTTTGCCCATAAAGCCGAGCCCGATGCGGTTGTCGCGTGAGACAAGGTTGTCGAGGCGAGCGTAGAGGCGTGGAATTTCGCGCGCGTCGAAATTCTGGTCGAGCATGTATTTCAGCCCGGCTTCATCGGCTTCGTTTTCAAACTCGGTGGACCACTCCGTGGGTTCGAACCGATTGCGGTAAATGAAGTGGCTGGCAATGGCGCCGGCGGCGAGACCGGCCATTCCGCCATAAAGCGCGCCCGATCCACCTCCTGCCGCGGCTCCAATCCCAGCGCCCGCTGCTGTGGCAAGGGCACTGAACAGGGTGCGCTTCTTGGCGGCATCGGCTTCCTTGTCCTTCATCAACTCCTGGTCAAGGATGCCGTTTCGCAGCCGGTTGAAAGCGTGCTGCCGCTCCACATGCGCAATCTCGTGAGCCAGGACATAGGAGAGCTGCGCCTCGTTATCCAGCAACGATACCAGGCCGGTGGAGACGTAGATGGTGCCGGTCGAGAGCGCCTCGGCTTTCGGTACTGGATCGAGAAGCAGACGGAAGGAATACAGGTTGGGAGAATTACCTGGAACCAGCCTCTGCCCCAAAGCATTTACATACCGGAGCAGAATGGGATTGTCATAAAGTTGTCCGAACTTTTCGCGGATCTCCGCGATCGCGGCCGGACTCATTTCGGCAAGGCGCGTGGAGGTGTTGACGTTGTAGGCAAAGCGCATGTCGGCGCGGCGGATGGCCGTCCACTCTTCCTGAATCTTCGCCTGGACTTCGGGGCGCTGTGCAATTTCGGCGAGCTTTTTCTTATCCTTATCCGAATACTCGCCGGTTTGGGCGGGCAAGGCGGTCTCCAGCAGGAGAACGCAGCCGAAAAGTGCAACCAGAATGTGGATGATGCGGCGCATGTGACCTCCTCGAAACGCAACATGGAGCACTTCGGGACCGCGGGCTAGGTTTTGCTGGGGTTGCGTTCGCCGAAAGTCTTGTACCGCGCACTGGCTGTGTCAACAGGAAATTTGGTTGCACGTACCAACGTAGTTCAATAAGCTTTGCCGACTATGGGCAGGCGCTGCACGCTCGTCGTGGCGCTGGTCGCGGCCATGGCGCTGACTTCGCATTCGGCGCCGGCGCGGCGAGAGGTCATCCGGCTTAGCATCCCGGAAGCCGGCATCACGGTCGAAGCCAATGATTCCGCCATCATTCCGAATCAGGATGTCAAGGTATTCGATGTTCTGATCGCGAAACCCAGCGAAGTTGATTACGGCAGCATCTTTTCGAAGATCAACACCGAGGCGGCTAACATCATCATGACGTCGCAGAGCACCGCCGACGGTATTGTTTGTCATTTTGACCTGCAGCGCCGTGGCGGTTTCGATCTGAAGCCCGGCCGTAATTCCGTCGAGATTTCATATTTTGACCGCCTCCGGCGAGTGCATTACGCGTCGTTCCTGCTGCAGACCGCACAAGCGGGCCAACCGTGGAAGGGTGCTCCTGCTGGTGCAACGCCGGAGCGGTTTCGCGGCACGAAGTACGCGGTGATTGTCGGAGTGTCAGCGTACAAGAATTCGTCGTCTCAGCTCTCCAATCTAAAATACGCATCGCGCGATGCGCAGGACTTCCGCGATTTTCTTCTTTCTCCCGAAGGCGGCGGGTTCCAGCGGGAAAACGTGCTGTACCTCATCAATGAGAACGCAACCTCCCAAAATGTACGCAGCGCTCTTTTCACATTTCTCACCCGCGCTCATGTCGAGGACCTGGTCGTTTTGTACTTCGCCGGCCATGGGGCGCCCGACCCAAATGACCGCCGAAACCTCTACCTGCTGACCTACGACACGAACGTTGAAGACATGGGTGGAACGGCGTTCCCGATGTGGCAGTTACAAGATGTGTTCAGCCGCATCATTAAAGCGAAACGAGTCATCACATTCGCAGATACCTGCCACAGCTACGGAATCAGCGGCGAACGCAACCTGCCCGGAAAATCGAACAACCTCGTGAACCAGTACCTGTCACGATACGCAGGCGATGTGGACCGCGCCGTGATGACCGCCAGCGATATCAGCCAACTTTCCTATGAAGGAGAAAAGTGGGGCGGCGGGCATGGAGTGTTTTCCTACTACGTACTGGAGGGTCTGAAGGGAGCGGCTGACGAAAACAAAGATGGGACGGTTACGGCGGGCGAGCTGTTTGCTTACGTCAGCAGCCATGTTGCCAATGCAACCAACGGTCAGCAGACCCCCCTCGCCCTTGCAGGCCTCTCGCAGAATTTGCCTTTGTCAGGATTTGCACTACGCAAACTTGCGCTGCGGACAAAGAATGTAACGATCTCACGTTAAGGACCGCGTGCTTTGGTCCGCGCGTTTCCTCTCCCCGCAGTCGCCAAGCCAATTCCAAGGCAGGACCTTAGTCCAGAACTAAGGTTTTCCGCGACTTACGCAATCGCAAGCTGTGCGCATATTGTGCACCGATGCGATTGGAGATTAAGGCGTCGGCTCTAATTCTCGGCGGAATTTTCCTCGCGTTGGGGAGGTTGCTCGCGGGATCGTGGGGAAACGCGCTACTTTTCGCTGCGATGCTGGGCGCAAGTTTGCTTCTACACGAATGCGGTCACGCATTCGTAGCGCATGCCCATGGAGTTGAAGTCAAGGCGATTGGTTTTTCGGCTGCAGGCGCTTACACGAGAAGGAGTCTCTCAACTTCGAAGGGCGTGGAGTTGCAGGCCGCGTCAGCCGGACCTATGGTGAACTTGGCTATTGGAATAGCGCTGATGTTGCTACCCGGCAAAATTGCTGCCACCGTCGCCACTTGCAACCTTCTTTTATGCGCGACCAATCTTCTGCCCATACCCCCCTCAGACGGGTGGCGGATGTGGAAGCTGGCCGCTACGCCAGGCGCGATTAGCGGTTGCGCGTTTTCCGGTTCTTCCGCCGCACCAGAATCAGACCGCCCATAACTGCCGCTGCCAGCCAGAGTGACACGGTCACCGTTGTGCTCGGCTTGGCCACTGCCGGTGCAAACATTCCCAGCACTGCCATAAGGGGCATCAACGTCGTTGTCGTTGCATCTCCTTGAGTTTTTATTCAGTTGTAATTCCGAACCCCAGGATCGCCCGTACTTCGACGGCGTGTTCGCCGCGGAGTGCAGGACGAAATCTCCATCCATTGAGGAACTGCAGGATGGCGGAGGCCACTTGTGGCGTCGCTGATTCCAGCACACGCACGTTCTTCACCGACCCAGTACGGTCGAGAATGCAGGAGACGACGGTGCGCATCAGTTTGCCGCTGCCGGGCATGCCAACCTGGATGGGCCGTGGCGGCGTAAGACCGAAATCGTCGCTCGTCCGGGAAGCGGGGTCGGCAAATTGCAGGACCACAGTGCCGCGAGCGGTGTCGACGTAGGTGGTGTACACGCGGCCGCCGCCAAGAGCGCCGTATTCTCCCAGCGCGCCGCCGGATCGGGATGTTGCCACGATCAGCACTGCGGGAGCGTGCGTTTTGTCTTGCGGCATTCGCTGCGGCGTACCGGGCTCGGGGGTTGCGCCAAAGCTCGGAATGTCCACCACGCCACCGGCAATCACCACGCCGGGCGCCGCCCGAGGCGATGTTCCGCGTCCGGCGCCACCCGGGCCGGTGGAGGAAAAGAGCCCGCCGTGAGCATTCGGGTCAGCGGCGTAGCCGGGACCGGCTGTCCCTCCGCCACTGCCTGCGCCCGAATTGCCGGTCCCGGAGCCCGCACCATTTCCACTTCCTGTGCTGCCGTTGGTTCCACCCGCGCCTGCTTTGCTGCCTCCGCGCGGCGACATGACCGCGACCCCGGCGCCCGAACCTTCCGGGATGCCCACACTGGAGCCAGCGGCGGAGCTGATCACGATCGCGGTGCTTCCGCTCGAGCCAGCCGGTGAGCCATCATTCCCACCTCCATGATCGGAGTTACCGGGTCCGTTACGGCCAGCTGCGGCGGGATTCCCGCCGAGTGCCGCGATTCCGCCGTGCTGTTCCGTCACTCTCGGCGGAGGAGAGACTGCGGCCATCAGCGGCACCGGCGTAGTTTTGTCGTGCAAACCGGCAACTGCGGGCGAAGGAGGAACCACCGAGGCTGGCGGAAGTTCCAGCTGGCCGCGATGTACCAGGTTCAAGGATGGCGGCGGAGGAACCACAACATCTTCTGCCAGAGATGGAGTTGGCTGCTTCATGGCCACAATCTTCGGCGCCGGCTCGACAACTTGAACGGGGAGTGTGGCGGGTTGAACAGAGCGAAGCGCATCCAGCGGAGGGGCCGGCGCCGCGACGGCCGGGGTGATCAAACTCGGAGTGCTGGCATGAAGTCCACGAGTGTCGGGAGAAGCCGGCAGGAACTGCTGAGGAGCGCCGCGCAGCAGCATCATCAGATTGGCTGCCGCTTCCTTGGTGACCGGCAGCTTCAGCTTGGGAGCGTCCGCAACGGTCTTCACTGGCGCCTGTCCGCGGGCAACGCGAATGAGTTGACGGGCATGGAAGGCATGTGCGCCACCATGAGCGCCGCTGAGCCCATTCTGCGCGCCGCCCTGATCAGAAACATTGGGCAGGTCCTGTGGAACGTAATACACCTGATAGTCGTCGAGCGGATTGCGCAGCGCCGGGGTACGGCGATCCAGACGGGACCATACCGCTCCTCCGAAGAGCACACCCAGGACCAATAGTGCGAGGTGGGCTGATACCGTCAGCGCCGGGGTACGCAACCGGATGCCCGTGCGCACGTAGTCTCGAGGCAGGCCGCGCTGGCCGCGCTGAACCACGACCGCCGCTGACGACAGGAAACTTGACCATCGAGGCTCCCACTCAACTGTGAACTTCAGGTCCATAACTACCCCAGGGTCTAATCCAGACTTACGCACTCTGTTGCGAAGATGCGGCCGTACCATTGGTGTGCGAGGCAGCCCCGACACTCTCGATTTCGATCTTGTCGCCGACTTGGGTGTGGGTGCTCCAGATCGTGTGTGCAGGCAGTTCCAGCACCGTCGCGGCTTCCATGCGAACCGAGGTGACGCGCCACGGGGCAAGGTTCTCCACCAGATGCACCACGACGTTCTGCTCGTCGAGGTACACCACGTCGATCGGATAGCGCATAGCCAGCGTATGCACGCCATGGCAGGGCACGATCCAAAGTCCTTTGCCCGGAGCGAGACTCTTGGTGGCCAGTAAGCCCTTCAAACGAGTCCAGTGCGTGTCCGCGCTTGCCACGTCGGTCGCGAGAAACGACTGCTGTGTGCGATTGAATGCGTACTTCCTTACGCCTGGTTCACTCATGTTCTATTCGCCAGGTTCCTGACGCCTCCGCAGCTTCCTTGCTCGAATGCCATAGGCGAGGAGTCCGCAGACCAGCACGCCAATAAGAACGCACATATCGATAACAGTCATAACCTTCACTTCTTGATTGCCGGCAACACGTCGCGAATCAAGCCGATCACCACCGGGCCAAGGATCACGACGAACATCACCGGAAAGATGAACATCACCAGAACAGGAACCATCTTGATGGTGGTTTTGGCGGCACGCTCCTCGGCGCGCTGCCGGCGCTCGGTGCGCAAGGCATCGGAGTGCACGCGCAGCGCCGTCGCCACGCTCGTCCCAAAGCGTTCGGTTTGTATGAGGACGGCGACGAAGGCGCGGACGTCGTCCACTCCAGTGCGGGTGGCGAAATTGCGCAGGGCTTCAGCTCGCGGACGGCCGGCGCGGATCTCCAGGTTGACGAGCATCATCTCATCGGCCAGATCGGGGTGGGAATTCCGCAGCTCAGTGCCGACGCGATCCAGGGTTTGATCGAGTCCGAGACCCGCCTCCACGCAAATGATGGCCAGGTCCAGCGCGTCCGGAAGGCCCAACTGGATTCGCGTCTGGCGCGCCGTAATTTTCCTCTTCAGGGCGAATTTCGGAAGTATGTAGCCCAGCGCAGCGGCGGCGAAGGCCAGCAGCGGAGAACGAAACGCTAGTCCTGTGACGAGGGTTAGACCGACAGCGATCGCAACACTGAAAAGCCGCAGCGAGAAAAACATCGTGAGATGGCGGGCCTCGCGATATCCGGCTTGGCGTAGCAGGTCCCGGGTGTCGGAGACCTCCTCCTCCGATTTCGGCAGCATGCCGCTCACCGGCTCGAGCACGCGTCCGATCTGATTGAAGTCGAGTCGCTTCCGCTCCGCCTTCTTGCGGCCCAGCAAAGTGTGCAGCCTTGCTCCGACCGTGGAGGAGGGCGCAAGGAACGCCGCGCCGATGGCGAACATCGCCAGCGTGAAGGTGAGAAAGATTGCCACGAGAACGATTGGGGACATGGTTCTATACCTGGATGTGAACGATTTTGCGAATAAAGAAGAACCCGATGGTCTCCATGATCAGAGACATAGCCAGCAAGAGGTGACCGAGGGGATCGGTGAACATACGGTTAAAGATCTGTGGCGACATGCGGCTCATCATCACACCCAGAGCCGGCGGCAGCGAGAGCAGGATCCACATCGTGAGGCGCCCCTGGGCGGTGTACACGCGTACCTGGCGCAAAATCTTGAAACGTTCCCGGATGAGGTAGGAAAGCTTGTCGAGAATTTCGGCAAGATTGCCGCCCGTATCGCGCTGCATGAGTACCGCAGTGACAAAGAACCTGACGTCGACCGTAGGTACGCGCTCGGCGAAATTGAGCAACGCGTCCCGGATCGGAAGGCCGAACTTCTGCTCTTCGTAAATTTTGCGAAACTCGGTACCGAGAGGGTCCCCCATTTCGGTCGCAATCAGCTCCAACGAGCTACTGAACGAGTGCCCGGCGCGGACAGCTCGCGACAGCAGTTCAATGGCCTCCGGCAGCATGTTTTCAAACTTGCGGAATCGGCGTCCCCGCCGGATTTCCATGACGGCGAAGGGAATGTAAGCACCCACCACAAACGCCAGCAGCGGCATCACAAAGCCGTCCACGAGTTGGCTGACGACCAGCGCCGCCGCGCTGCCGCTGCACACCGCAGCCAGCAGGAACTTGCCGGCGCGAATTCCCATGGCCGCCTGCGAAAGCCGCGTTTGCAACCGGGCGATGGCGGGTGAATTCAACAATAAGTTGTTGAGCGCCGGTACGCTGCTGACCAACTCATTGCGCAACAGTGCCAGTTCTTCGCTTTCGTGCCGCTGCATCGCGCGATCCAGCGCGAACAGGCGCTCGCGAAGGTTGCGAGCCTGCTGGTTGCGCCGGTCCAATCCTGAAAACAGCGCGAACAGTCCCAGCATCAGCACCAGAAACGCCGCTAGCATCGTGACCAACATCGCTACTCTCTCCCTGCTGCTTACACTTCGACCATGAAATCGAAAAGGTTCAATGACAAGCGATAGCCGGAAGCCGCGAGCCGTTCCGCGAACTTCGGCCGGATGCCGGTCGAGCGGAAACAGCCGCGCACTTTCCCGTCCTGCGCCAGGCCCTTGCGCTCGAAGACAAAGATTTCCTGCATGGTCACAACCTCGCCTTCCATGCCCGTGACCTCAGAAATGCTCACCACACGCCGCGAGCCGTCAGACATTCGCGAGACCTGCACGATGGCATGGATTGCGGAGGCAATCTGCTGCCGGATGGCGCGTTGCGGAAGGTTCAAGTTCGCCATCGAGACCATGTTTTCAATACGAGCGATGGCATCCCGCGGCGTGTTGGCGTGTACCGTGGTCAAGGAACCGTCGTGACCAGTGTTCATCGCTTGAAGCATGTCGAAAGCCTCTTCGCCTCGCACTTCACCAACGATGATCCGGTCCGGCCGCATACGAAGACTGTTGATCACCAACTGGCGCTGCCGGACCGCGCCTTTGCCTTCGATGTTCGGCGGGCGCGTCTCCAGGCGCACGACGTGCTCCTGCTTGAGCTGCAACTCCGCCGCGTCCTCGATGGTGACGATGCGCTCTTCCTCCGGAATATGGGCCGACAACACGTTCAGCAGCGTCGTCTTGCCCGCGCCGGTTCCACCGGAGACCACGATATTGAGCCGCCCGTGGACCATGGCCGAAAGCAGCGTGGCCATTTCGGCGGTCATGCTCTTGTTCTCGATTAGGTTCTTTTCGGTAAGCGGGTCGCGCCCGAACCGGCGGATGGACAGAGAAGGCCCGTCCAGCGCCAGGGGCGGAATGATGGCATTCACACGGGAACCGTCGGGGAGGCGCGCATCCACCATCGGGGACGACTCGTCCACGCGGCGTCCGACGCGCGACACGATGCGGTCAATGATCTGCCGCAGATGCTGGTTGTCTTTGAACGTCAGCGACGTCTTGTGCAGCCTGCCCGCGCGCTCGACATAGACCCGGTCGTAGCGATTCACAAGGATGTCGGAGACACTGGGGTCCTGGAGCAGGATCTCGATGGGGCCAAGGCCGAAAATCTCGTCGAGCACCTCGCGGGCCAGGCGCTCGCGCTCGGTGAAGGTTAATGGAATGCCTTCGCGTGTGACCGAATCACGGACAAACGAAAGGACTTCCTCGCGCGCGGCCTCGCTGGCCACTTTGTCCAGCCTCTCCAAATCGAGACGCTCGAGAATCTTCCGGTGCACGGTCGATTTGATCTGCTGATAGTCCAGCGTGCCCGGAACTGCTACTGTCACTCCCATTCCATCCCTCGCTTAAAAAATTGAAAACTGTTTGCGCTTCTTTTCTGCCGGCTGCGTCATCGAGTGGTTCGTCAAGGAGCCGACCAGTTGTGCCATGGCACGTGAAACTTCCGAATGGTTCTGCTGAGCAACCGGAAGCCCGCGTTCAATTGCATTGGCGACAGTCGCGTATGCGTTCGGGATGCAGTGCGTCAGTTTCATGCGAGTGGCGGTTTCAATCTCCGACTCTTTCAGTCCGGGTACCTTGCGAAAGCGGTTCATTACCAGCCGCATGTTGTGCGTTCCACTGTTCTGCCCGATGTATTGCTGAAGTTTCGCGGCGCTCCATAGCGACGTGACATCCGTCTGCGCCACCACCATGACCTCGTCGGAAAGCTCGCACACCAGCTTGATCGGGTTGTCCAGGCGCGAAGACGCGTCCACCACGACGAACGCGAAACGCGACACCAGAATGTCGATCAGCCGCGCCAGCCCGCTGTTCAGATCTTCGTCCGGCATCGGTTCCGTCGTCCCCGCCAGCAATTGCAGCCCACCAGTGCACGGCGTCAGGAAGCTGCCCATCAGGGACTCGTCGAGCTTGTGAATATTGCGCAGCGCATCCGCCACGGTGTAGGACGGCTGCACATTCAGGTGCAGCGCGGTGTGGCCGAGGGGCGCCAGGTCCACCAACACCACGCCGCCCAACTGCTGTTGCAAGTGGATCGCGGTATTCACGGCCAGCGTGGTCGCGCCACATCCACCCTTGGCGTTGATGAAGGTGAACACCTTGCCGCGCTGGCTTTGGGTTTGCGTCTTGCGTTCCGACGACGTGAGGCGCACGAACGCGTCCAGCAGGGAATTCGTGCTCGTCGGCCGCTCCAGGAATTCACGCGCGCCGGAGCGCATGGCGTTGATAATGACCTGGGGCTGGTTGACCTCGCCGACCGCAAAGATCGCCGTGTGTGGCATCTCCAGGCGCAGCAAGTCCACCGCTCGCAGCGCGTCGGCAGAATTCTGCCGGGGAATGTCCACGATGACGATATTCGGGCCAAGGTCCCGGATCCGCCGCATGATGGGATCTGTCGCCGCCAGCGGATAGGTCGGGAACGTCTGCTGCGTCTTGGCGACCGCGGTGGCATCCACCTGCATTTGCAGTACCGCCGTCTGTTCCTCGTCGGCCCCAAGCGTGATTACCGATAAATCCGTCATTCCACCGTACCTTTATCGGCCCGCCGGGCCGACGTTCTTCTGTAGGAACTTCTCTGGAAACGTTGGCAGGGCCACGGGTGCGGTCGCGGGCGACACGCGCTTGGCGGTCACCAGGACCATCAGTTCGCTCGTGGACTTCTGGTTGTTCTTGCTCTTAAAAAAGGTTCCCAGTATCGGAATGTCGCCCAGCCCCGGCACCTTGTCGATGACATTGGTGACGCGGTTGTCCATCAGTCCTGCGATGATGAAGCTCTGTCCGTCTTTCATCTCGAACTCGGTGGAGGCGCGCCGCGTGCTCAGCGCCGGAATCACGAACCCGCTGATGCTCAGCGCATTGGTGAAGTCCAGCGCGCTGACCTCCGGCTTGACGCTCAGGTGGATGTCACCATTGGGCATGATCATGGGCACAAATGACAGGCGTACTCCGAACTCCTTGAATTGGATCGTGACCGACTGCAACCCTGCCGCGCCTTGAACAATGGGGAAGGGAAACTCTCCACCAGCCAGGAAGCTGGCTTCCTTGCCATTCATCGCGATCAGGTTCGGTTCGGCCAGAATTTGCAGGACGTTCTTCTGCTGGAGGGCCTTGACGACCGCGCCCAAGTTGATGTCGGTGCGGAATAGGAAGAAGTTCAGCAGATCATTCATGCCGATTGACGCCGGCTGGTGCAACAACTGGTTGCGGAGTTCCCCGGTCGCGGTGGCACTTCCCGGCGGCGCCTGCGGCGCCTGAACGTCGGAAGTGACTGCCCCGGTCCTGGCCCCGGTAAAACCGCCAAACTGCTGGGTGGAGAACGTCCCGAAAGTGTTCGTAGCGCCGGTCGAGAACAAATTGAAGCCCAGCTGCATCAGCGCGGTGCGGTCCACCTCGGCAAATTTGACTTCCAGCAGCACTTCTTGAGCGCCCACAGGGCCGAAGGTCAGCGCGTTAACAACATTCTTGGAAAATGCCGAGGCAATTTCCGCCGCTCGCGTGGCATCGTCCTTTGAGATCACATGCCCGGTCAGCACCAGAGCGTTGCGAAGCGCGCCTACCTCGATCTTCTGGTCGGGAAGGGCATGGTGAATTTCGTTCGAGGCGGCGGTGACGTCCACGTCAACACGCAGATCGAAGGTTCGCGACTGCTCCTCCTGGTTCCATAGGATCAGCGACACTTCGCCCGGAGCGCGCCCATGCACCAGGATCTGGGTGGGCGTGATCGCGATGGCATCGGCGACTGCAGGATCGGTGACCGAAACACGCTTAATTGGGTCCGCGGTGCGCACCAGCAGCGATTTATCAACCATGACTCGCAACGGCGCTGATTCCTGCCCGACGTTTTGCACCTGCGAGACGGCAACGCCGGCTTGCGGCGCTGCTTGCGCGAACGCACCGGCGGATAGCGCCGCAGTTGCGGCCGCAAGCACCATTGCCAAGCTGCCCGTTCGAACTTGCATCGTTCCTTCCCTTACCTTTCGTGAACTTCAGAATTTTGTTACGTCGCGCTTGTCGCCTCGAATCACCTCAAGCGCGTACACCGGCGGTGCGGGCGGCGCTGCCGAGGCCTTCTTCACGGCGTGCGCCTTCGGGGCGGCAACCGCCGCCACCGGCGCTGCTGCGTGGTAGAGGGCGGCGTTTTGTACCGGAGCAACGTCACTCTTGTGTTCGTCGAGCGGATTCCGCAGGGACAGCTGGATGCGGCCCTCGGCGCTGGCCAGAGTCAGCTTCTGCGCATCCTGTGGCGATACCAACAAGGTGATCACCGGCACTTTGTCCGGCTTGCCCTCGGCGTTGGCTTCAATCTTCTGTCCGGCGGCCAGCACTTCCACGTTTTCCAGCACCGTGGTGGTCATGACGTCCTGATTGCTTGCGGCCCCGGCGCGCGACGGGCTCCCCGTCAGCAGCACGTCAACCCGCGTTCCGGGGACCACGAACCCAGCGACGGCGATGACCTCGTTCACTTGAACGGAGACGGCGCGCATGTTGGGTGGGATCATGGCTGGCAATCCGGCGCCCGCCTTATCTGCCGCCAGCTTGCTGTCCAGAACGATTTCGTTCTTCACCATGGGCGCGATGACTCCGCGGCCGACCACCTTCTTCTCGTCCGTAACCACGTTCAGCGGCAGGTCCTGGCTTGGCATCTCGACGGCACGAACATCGCTCGCGCCCACCATCATGCCCACCGGCAAATCCTTCGTGGCTACCATGATCGTCGTCGTGTTCGGCCTCGAGCCGGCCGCCTTCTTCACAAACGAGCGATACGTAAACACAGTCAGCAACCCTGAAATCACCAGGGCCGCCGCGCCAATCGCCAACAGTCTGCGTTGGTGCATAAGTTCCTCCTACCCTTCCCCACAGCTATCGAATAATTGCGAATATCGTGCCCACGGCGGCCGCTACCCCAAAGGGGGAGCGGAGTGCCGCGGCGTTTCTGACGTTCAATACCGGATGTGGCCGAAGGCGGTTCGCCGCCAGGCTCCGGCAGATTTCCCACATGTTGCGCAGCGTCTGCATGAGTACGCCGTGGCGGATCACCTCGATGACAGCCATGAGGGCCGCGACCAGAATCGCGATACTCATTGCCCGGCCCCAATAAAAGAGGCCGAGCATTGCGCCCAGCGCAGCGAGTAACTTCACGTCTCCGCCTCCAATTGCGCCGACGGAAAACAGCGCAAGCCCGATAACGAATGCCACACCGGCAGCGAGCAGCGCATTGGCAAAGCCGCCCCGGACGGCATGGAAGAGCAGGCCCACAACCAAGCCGGTCATGGTCAGTCCGCGCGGAATGCGGCGAGTGCGTACATCGGCGTACGCCGCTGCCATCACGAAAGCGATAATCAAGGCCTTCCACACCATGATGGTTCCTTTACGCGCTTAGGGCCGCGCTGATGCGCGCCCAGAGAGCATTTACGTCCGCGCCACATGCCTGGAGACCGGCGATTACCAACGTGCTGACAAGCACGGCGATGAGGCCGTACTCCGTCAGGTCCTGCGCATCGTTGTCTGACCAGCACCGCCGCATGAGCTTCATGGAGCGTCGTTTTCTCTGAAAAACAGTTCGTTCGGAAAATTTGGTTAAGCGGGGCGGCAGCCTTCGAAGCAACCGCCCCGCGAATTGGGGTCCAACCGGATTAAGCCGCGCCCGACAGAGCGCCCGACACGTTGGTCCAAATGGTGTTAATGCTCACGCCGGCGGCGGTGATTGCGACCACTGCAATAATGCTCACCAGCCCGACAATCAGGGCGTATTCGATGAGGTCCTGACCGTCATCGTCCCGCCACATCTTGCGAATCATTTCCTGCATGCTGTTTCTCCTTCACCGAAGTTCTGAAATTGCCCCCATCGCGGGGATACCCACTCCTATGCAATTTCATGTGCATTCCTTCAGGTTGGCCAACGCCGCTGTTTTGTTTGACTTCGAGCTTGGAGGTCGGACGATTCATCCAGACCTGCTGTCTTCGGGCCGGGACACCTGACGCAGAATTCGGACACTTAGTCCGGCTGGAAATTTCTGGATTACCGCAACGGCTGAGTGAAAAGCGATAGTTAGGCCGGCGACTGCCGCGCTCGACTGTGGCAATGGGACTGCATAAGGCTTAGCTGATGTTCCAGGAGTGACGCCGATGTCGTGGTCTGAGAAACGCCGTCACCAGCGCTGGGTGGATTGGGCTGGATGCGCTTGCGCCATCGCATTCTCGATCAGTTTGTGGAGACGTAGTACCGGACTAGGACTGCTCCTTGCTCCGACCCTCCTTCACAACCTGATGATCGCCGCCAGCTTTGTGATGCGAGGCGCCCCGAAAGCCAGGGTGACAAGCTTCACTGCACGCTTGTCGGCCTATGCGGTAACCGCGCTTGTGCCTGCATACCTGGCGCTGGCCCCCCAGTTTGTGCCCGTGGATGTTCCTGTCGTTCTGCGATGGATTTCGCTAGCTATGTGGCTGATCGGATGCCTGCTCGGGCTGTGGGGCATCTGGAACCTGCGCTACTCCTTCAGCATCGAGCCGCAGGCACGACAGTTGGTGACGGCGGGGCCGTACCGGTACGTGAGACACCCGATGTACGCCTCTTATGTTCTGCAGTACGGAGCCATCTTGCTCGGACGTTTCAGCCTGGGCTTTGCTCTCGTGATGGCCGCCTGGTTATTGCTGCTTTGGGCGAGGATGCAGTTTGAAGAGACAGTCCTCTCGGCGGCCTTCCCCGGCTATGAGGACTACCGCCGCCGCGTTGGGGCGCTGGTTCCGAGGTTTGCTTCCCGCGAAGCGCCGCTTGCGGTGCCTGCTGATTCCGGACGGGCCCTGGAGGTTCAGCAATGGGGATAACTGAGAAGACGCAACGCTCCAGTTCATCGAATCTCCGCCGGCGATCGCAATCCGGCCAGTCCTTGATTACCGTGACCGTCTCGATCGCCGTGCTGATTGCTTTTGCCGGTTTGGCGACGGACGTCGGCTACCTCGAATTTGTCAAACGCCAGATGCAGACGGCAGCCGACAGCGGCGCCATCGCCGGGGCGCAGGAAATCCTGCGCAATCAACCTTCGCAAATCCAGCCTGCCGCGCTGCACGATACCGACAAGAACGGGTACCCGAACGGTACCAACAACATCTCCGTTACGGTGAATAACCCACCGGCCTCGGGCTATTACGCGGGCGATAACAGTGCCGTCGAGGTCATTGTTCAGCAACCCAATCAGCCGCTGACGTTTCTCAGCATTCTCGGTGTCACCCCCGCCACGGTTGCGGCACGAGCGGTTGCCCATCTTGGCGCCGGCAATGGCTGCCTGATCGCCCTCAGCGGCAGTGATCGAGGCGCTGTCACCTTCGAGGGCACCGCCAATGTGAATCTCAACAACTGCACGGTCGTGGATAACTCCACCGATTGCAGCGCCCTGGTTGCCAATGGCGGCGCGCAGGTGACCGCCTCCGGCTTCGACGTCGCCGGCAATTGTCCTGGGTACACGGGCAGCGTCCCCGGAAACTACAACACGACACCATCTACCGGCCTGCTGCCCAGCCCCGATCCGCTCGCGTCGCTGCCAGCCCCTGCACTCGGCACGTGCCAGACGTTTAACCCCGCCAACACAGTCATAAGCCCTGGCACGTACTGCGGCGGCATCAACATCCCGAACGGGAATTACACGTTTCAGCCGGGAACCTACATCATGAATGGCGGCGGGTTGACCATCTCGGGCGGCACCAGCACGGGGACCGGAGTCTTCTTCTACCTGACCGGCACCACGAGCGGCGCACCTTCGACGCGCTATGGACCGGTCACTATCGCCGGCAATGCCACGGTGACGTTTAGCGCACCTTCGAGCGGCACCTACGCCAGCATTCTGTTTTATCAGAATCGCTCTTTGAGTCTGCAGGGCCCGCAATACAACAGCTCCATTACGGGCTCGTCAGGCTCCAATTTCGACGGCGTCATGTATTTTCCGACATCCAACGTTGTCTTCACCGGCACCACTGGCACAACCAGCGACAACACTGCGATCATCGCCTGGACGCTGAAGATCGCGGGAACGCCCAGCTTCAACGGCAACTTCACCGCCATGCCCGGTGGCGCGGCGGTCAAAATGGTGGTCTTGGGAGAATGAGTCTCGATGAGACGTAAATCTCAGCGTCGTTCTTTCGGACATGTGGCCCAGCGCGGCAATGCCATCGTCGAATTCGCGCTGGTACTGCCGCTGCTGGTCGTATTGGTGCTCGGCGTCGCCGATTTTGGCCGGGTATTTTATTACGCCGTGATGACCGCAAATGCCGCGCGCGCCGGGGCTCAATACGCGCTGCGGAACAACTACACCAACGTCATGGGAATTCAGAACGCCTGCATCCAGGATACAGGTCTTCCCTCGGCGCAGTTTAACTCCGCCAACGTGACGGAGGCCTCGTGTTTCCTCCGCTGTCCTGGTTCGGCGACTGAAATGACCTGCACGGTCGTGAATCTGAACTCCTGCGGAGCTGAGCAGGCCTACATCTACAGCCGCGTGCGCACGCAGTTCACCTTTAACACGCTAGTAAGTTATCCCGGCGTGCCCAATAGCACGGTGCTGCACGGCCTGGCGATTATGAGGGTCCGTTGAAGAAGGCGCGACGCACCCGTGAACGCGGCAACGCCATGATCGAGTCGGCGCTCACCGCCGTACTCCTGTTCATGCTGACCTTCGGTATTGTCGGGTTCGGCCGCGCCGTTTGGGCTTATGGCTGGGTGTCGCATGCCGCGCGAGAGGCAAGCCGCTGGGCGGCGGTCCGGGGCTCGCAAAGTGGCAGGGCGGCTGCCACAACCGACGTCACCAACTTCGTGACATCAGAGCTCGCAGGCTTGAGTAACAATCAAAACCAGCTCAACGTCTCCACGGTATGGGCGCCGAACAACGATCCCGGTTCGTACGTCCAGGTCACAGTTCAGTACACCTGCACGCAAATCGTGCCCTGGGTTCCGCAAATCGTTGTCAGCAGCCGTTCGAAGATGATGATCGCGCAGTAGGAACGTGCGCGTGTCTCGTTGAGAATAGATAGCTACGCGATACTCTGGCCGGGAATCTCCAGCTCTTCGATGAGCCGATGCAGGGAAGATCGCGAAATGCAGAGGTTGCGGGCTGCCTGCACTTTGTTGTGACCGGCGTTTTCCAGCGACTTCTCGATCAGCCGGCGCTTGAAGACCTTCACCTGGTGCTCCATGGAGATGGCCGTGACCTCTGCCAGGACGCCACCACGCACGTCGTGCGGCAGGTGTTCCAGCCGGACTTCCAATCCGTCGCAAATCACGATGGCACGCTCGATCACATGCTCCAGTTCGCGAACGTTGCCAAGCCAGTCGTATCGGCTCAGCGCCGACAAAGCTGCCGGTGCGATGCGGCAAGCAGGCCGGTTCTGTTTTTCGGCGTAGCGTTTCAGGAAAAGGAAGGCGAGTGCCACGATGTCGTCCCGCCGGTCACGCAGCGGAGGGATATGGATTTCCACCGTGTTGAGCCGGTAGAACAGATCAGCGCGGAACTGTCCCGCGCGTACCATCGCTTTCAGATCGCGGTTCGTGGCACAAATTACGCGCGCTTCCATAACGCGAGGCTTGTTGCTGCCCAGCCGTTCGAATTGGCACTCCTGCAAAACCCGCAGGAGCTTTACTTGCAACGAGGGAGTCAACTCCCCGATTTCGTCCAGGAAAATCGTACCGCTGCCGGCCGCTTCAAACCGGCCCTGGCGCATTCCTTGCGCCCCAGTGAACGCTCCACGTTCGTGACCAAATAATTCTGCTTCGATCAGCGTCTCCGGCAGGCTGGAGCACGCGACCGGAACGAACGGGCTCTGCTCGCGCCCGCTAGCGCGATGGATCTCGCGCGCCAACACTTCTTTACCGGTTCCGGTTTCGCCGGTCAACAAAACATTTGCTTTGCTGGGCGCGATTCGACGCGCGAAGCTGTGCAAAGCCACCATCTGCGGATCGGAATTCACGAGGCAGTGGGGTTCAGTGGTCTGAGCATGGCGCAGGCGTTCCAGTTCGCGCCGCAGATCATGGAACTGGGCCGCTCGCCTCAGCACAATTCGCAATTCCTCCATCGGCGAGCTTTCAACGAAACAGTCGTAGGCCCCACTGGCAATTACTTCCCGCATGGTCTTTCGATCCGGTTCTGCCACGAACCCGATGACAGGGGCGCCTCCGGTCTGCTGCACGACGCACCGCAACTCAGCGACCTTGCGCTCGTAATCGGCGGCACCTGATCCTGGCAGCGACACGACGACGACATCGCTATTGGCAATCTGTTCGGGAAACCATTCCGGTTGTTCAACGATTTGAAGGTGAAATTCCTCGCCTAATTTGCTGGCCAGCACGGCGAAGAATTCTGGCCGGTCATCAATGACACAACAATTCATTGCTACTCGCAGACTGTAGTGGCACACGACTTCAGGTGAAGTCTGGTGCAGGTTGGGAACTACCTGGATTGCAAACATAGTAACGAGGTTCTCGTGTGTGTACAAGATGGTAAACAGCAACAATTCTGCCTTAGTCCCTACTTACGAACGACTTTTTCCGCCGCCGGAAAAGTGACGTCATTGCTACGCGAAGCGCCGCCGGAAGGGGCGGCAGGAATACCAAGCCACCAATCCCACAGCGGTGTTAAGATGAAATTGTGCTTGGAATAGACGCCCTGTCTCGCTTAGTCTGCAAGCACTCGACCTACTTCATTCCAACAGGGAAAGCCAGCTGTCCAGCCGGGGTGTCCCGAAGGGCCTGTAGAACAATGCGAACCGCCTCTCGCCAACTGAAACCAATGTCGGATCGGCTAATCCTAGCGATTGCAGCGTCCGTGGGAATCTTCATCTGCGTGATCTCGTGGCTGGCCAACAGTGCCTTGCTCGCGTGCGGGTATCCAGCCGCTATGTCGCTGGTGAAGTGCGACGCAGCCGGCGGAATAATCACGATCGTGCTGATCTGGCGGCTGCTGCGCTGGAGTCGCGAACGCAATCAGCTGATCCGCGAGCGCGTCAAAATCGTTACCGAACTGAACCACGAGGTTCGCAACGCAATCCAGGTGATTTCACTGGCCGACTTCTGCAATGGTGGGGACACGGAAAATGAAGTGAGGGCAAGCATTCTTCGCATCGAGCGTGCCCTGGATGAGTACGTGCCCAACCAGTCGGCACACCTCATTCGCTTCAGCGCCGCCAAGCGGGCCTCGTAGCGTATTCATCGCGCCGTCGCGACATACTGCCGAATTGCCCTTTCATGGGCGATCTAGTTTGCGGGCAGGTGGTTCGGCAAATGGCGGCGGGATCGGGTGCTTACGGCCTTTTGTAAAGATGAAGAACTTGCACGAGCTCTCGTCTGAGTCTCAGCCGCTTGGACGTACGTGCCTCAAGCTCTTCGACGGTTGCGAGGGCACTCTCCGCCCGGTTGAGAACTCCCAGTTCTTTGATGAGACTGTTCACCAGCTCGGAAATATTACGCTTAAACACGCTCTTCCTTTTGCCTGCGCCCCAACGGCGGCTGCATTAAACCAAGCCCTACGCCTTAGACATCCACATAGCTAGAAACGGCTCAGAATTTCGACAGGCTGCCGCCGCGCGCGGGATTATCACACGTTGTAGTAAGGCTTCTCACGGACGGAAGCGCGCCCGACTGTTCTCATCTTATCGATTCGGAACCGCGCGAATCACCGATTCACGAGTGCTGTTTATTCCCCACATGACAAATGTGGAAATTCGCCGCCAAACAGCTTGGACAAACAAACCAGTAGCCTGGCCGTGAAAGGAACTCGATGTCAAAGATCCTGTTGTTCCTTGTCCTCTTGATGGCGTCATCGTGTTTTGCACAGTCGCAACTCGGCGATATCTGGAATAAGGCGAGCCAGCCCGCTCAACCTGCTACGCCTACCTCTGGCGGTCCCAGCACCAGCAAGATTTCCTCCGGGCTAAAAGAAGCGCTCACTCTCGGTACCGGCAAAGCAGTGGCGTCCACTGGTAAGCCGGATGGATTTCTTAAGAATGAAGCCATCAAAATCCTGCTGCCGGATAACCTGCGCACAGCCGGAAAGGGCGCACGGTTGCTCGGGATGGGATCGCAGGTCGATGAACTCGAGGTGGGCATGAACCGCGCGGCGGAGCAGGCGACTCCGCTGGCCAAGCAGATCTTCCTCAAAGCGATCTCGAAAATGACATTTGATGATGCACGAAAGATTCTGTCAGGCGGCGATACGGCGGCAACCGAGTATTTCAAGCGGCAGACCACCGCGGAGCTGACCACGTCGTTCACGCCGATCGTTCACAAATCCCTGGTCAACGTGGGCGTCGTCAAGCAATACAACACCATTATGCAGAACTCGATTGCCGGTTCGCTGGGAGCGCAGAAGTTCAACCTGGATAACTACGTGGTGGGTAAAACGCTGGATGGCCTGTTCTACATGCTTGGACAGGAGGAAAAGAAAATCCGAAAAGATCCGGCAGCCCAAACTACTTCTTTGCTGAAGGACGTATTCGGGAAACACATGTAGAGACAGCGAATGTCTGCGGCCGCCCGATACGCCGCAGCCACATCTCGGTCAAGGAGAGCGTTGATATGTCTACCGTTTCCGTATCGCCATCGCTGACAACAACCCTGAAAAATCTGCAGGCCGCTTTTAACGGCGAGTCGAACGCCTCGGCGCGATATAGCGCATTTGCCCGTAAAGCGGACGACGAAGGTTTTCATAAAGCTGCCAGCCTGTTCCGTGCGGCTTCGCGTGCCGAGCAGATTCATGCGAGCAATCACGCTGCCGTGATTAAGAAGATGGGCGCCACGCCGGAGGCGCACATCGAAACTCCAGCAGTCCGGTCCACAGCGGAAAATCTGAAGACCGCGATTGCCGGGGAAGAATACGAGCGGGATGTCATGTATCCGGCCTTCATCAGGGAAGCCGAAGAACAGAAGAACACAGCTGCGGTGCGAACCTTTACCTACGCACTGGAAGCAGAGGCCGAACACGCGCGCTTGTACAGCCAGGTCCTGGCTCAGCTTGCGGCCATGACGGCCAAGACCACCTATTACGTCTGCGCGACCTGCGGATATACGGTTGAGAAAATGGAGTTCGACCGCTGTCCCGTCTGTCATCATCCGAAGGAAAAGTTCGAAGCGCTCTCCTGAGCCGCAACCGAATCGCGTACTGTTCGCTGAACTGCTCGGCGTGGCAGATGTGGGCCGAGTGATGTCACTACTGTGTTTAAGCAACTCTAATTCAATCAATGAAATACGACGAATCCATCGCGTAAATATTGAAATGTTGAGAAGTTCGATGGTTGCGCCTGCCACGCCTCTTCAAATTCGGCCAGGGCGGGCCGCGATGGCATCAGCGACGACACGATAGGCGTTTTGAACCTAGATACTGAGTTCGGCCTAGGTATGCTTATTTTTCTTTCCCGGTGAAACCGCAGGGTGAGTAGCCGGATATAATCAACTCCCCCTAACAGTTACGCCGATCGGTTCCGGCTTTCAGCGAATCTTGCATACGGACCGGCGCGTCTGTGATTGTGCTTGGGTAAAAGATGATTCTGTTCGAAGACCTCACCGGCCTGGTGCTGTGGCTGTTGGCGACGATCATGACCGTCAACGCCGTGTTCCTGTGCTTCGTTTTCTATCGCCGGCTCGCCCGCAAGCGTTACTACACAATTAAAGATTCCGCGCGCGAGCGGTACCAAACCGTCATTGCCGGATTTACTGCCGGTGAGATCACGGTAGAAAAAGCCACGGAGCTGCTGGCGGGAGCGACTGCGCGCCCGGAGCAGGATGCGGTCGAGGAACTGCTGCTGGAGAGCGTCGAGCAAGGCGACCGGGAACGCATGTCGGAGCTTCTGCTGGGCACCGGACATTTGGAACGGTGGGTCCGAAAAGCATTCGGAAGGAAACGCGGCCCTGAGGTATTACGCGCCGCCATCCGCGGCCAGGCGCCACCGCTCCAGATAGGTGCTCTTACCCGGATTCTGACGCCGATGCGGCGGCTGCGGATTTTTTCCGTGCCGCGCGCCATTGCCATTGACCACATGGGCTGGCTGGCCACGTCACTGGTGCGCGTCTTCACCGCCGAAGCGCTGAAGGATCCCGCGATGGAGGTCCGCGCGACCGCGGTTTCGGTGATCGGCCGCAACCGCGACCCAGAAGCTGTCCCGCTGCTGGTGGAAGAATTGGCCCGAAGCGTCTCGCAGGAGAACGGGCTCTCACTGCGCAGCGTCAAGCTGGCCTTGGTGGATTACGAGCGCGAAGACCTACCGCACTTTGTCCCGCACCTCACCCACAAACTGCCGCGCGTGCGGTTCTTCCTGGTGGACGCTGTTTCGCAGATTTGCAATCGCATGGTGGAAGAGCAGACCTCGAGCAAGAGTGGTTCTTCGTCGTCCCGGACTTCCAGCGTTCGCCGCCAATCCTCTTCAGGGCGGTCGTCCTCTTCAGGGCGATCGGCATCATCGCGCGGGTTGCGGCTCAACAAGAATGACTTCTCGCGCGAGTTTTATGGGGTCTTCATCGAGCAACTCGTCCATGACGAGTTTGCCGACGTACGCGCACGCTGCGCTGGCGTCATCCGCCACTTCCGCGACGGCGAAACGGCGGAAGCGCTCCGCGGCCTATTGGGAGACGAAAACGAATTTGTGCGCCTTCATGCGGCGCGTGCCTGCGGCGACCGCGCGTACGCGGCCCTTACACCGGATCTGGCGCGATTGCTGAACGATCCCAAGTGGCGGGTGCGGGAGGCAGCGGCGCAGTCGCTGCGCGCCTTCGGCAAGGAGGGCATCAGCGAGCTCTACCGGCAATTTGTCACCACCCAGGACCGCTACACCAGCGAGCAAATCACCGATGAAATCCAACGTTCCGGGGCCATTGAAGACCTGGCCGCGTCGCTGGTTTCATCCAACGAGTTCCTGCCGCTGGCCGAGGCGGTTTGCCGAAAGATGGTGAAGATGTCGAAGACCTCGCTATTGCTGAACGCCCTGGCCTCTCCTTCGGTGCCAAGCGAGGCGCGGGCATTCATTATGGATGCGATGATGGACGCGCCGCCGGAGGAATTCTTCGAGATTGTCGCGCAAATTGCGGGAACTGATGCTGGGCCGCTTGGCATGAAGGCGAACTCGTTGCTGGATACGCCCAGCGGTTCGCGGCGGGCGGCCGCCAGTGGAGGCACCAGTGCATAGTTTCATCCTCCACTGCTTCGACTATATGAACACGGTGATCCTGATCTACTTCCTGGTCACCAACTTCATGTACACCCTGCTCATGGTGCTGTCGCTCTACACGGTTACCCTGCATGCCAAATTCGCCTCGCGGAAAAAGCATGAGGACCTTGCCGACTCCCCAGTGACTCCGCCGGTGGCGTTGATTGTTCCGGCATTCAACGAAGAGCACGCGATCACCGCGACGGTGCTTTCGCTCATGCGTCTGAATTATCCGGAGAAGGAAATCATCGTCGTGGACGACGGCTCGACCGACGGGACGGTCCAGCGGCTGATCGAAGAGTTCGGACTGATGCGCATGGACCTGATCTACCGGCAGTCGGTGCCGGCCAAGCCCGTTCTCGCCTTCTACCACAATAGCCGCTTTCCCGACCTGCTCGTGCTCAGCAAGGAAAATGGCGGCAAATCAGATGCGATCAATGCCGGCATCAACATGGCCCGCAGCGGCTACTTCTGCACCGTGGATGCAGATTCGGTGATCGAGGGTGATGCCTTGTTGCGCCTCATGGCCCCGGTAGTCGCTTCGCCAGTGAATACGGTGGTCACCGGAGGGGTGGTCCGCATCGCCAACGGCTGCAAGCTGCAGGATGGGAGAATTGCGGAGATCGCGCTGCCCAATTCGTGGCTCGAACGCTGCCAGGTGGTCGAGTACACCCGCACGTTTTTGTTCGGACGACCGGGCTGGAACTTCCTGAACGCGACCTTTATTACCTCCGGCGCCTTCTGCCTGCTGCACAAACAAAGTGTCATTGATGCCGGCGGGATGAGCACCGACACGGTCACCGAAGACATTGACATGGTGGCCACCTTACACCGCCACTTCCGCAAGAAAGGCTGGAAGTACCGGATGGTGTTTACCACGGACCCGATCTGCTGGACGGAAGCGCCGCGCACGCTGTCCATGTTCGCCCGCCAGCGCCGCCGCTGGCAGCTCGGCCTCGTAGAAACGGTGATGAAGCACAATGACATGATCTTCAATTACCGTTACGGCGCACTGGGATTGCTCAGCATGCCCTTCCATGCTTACGTGGAAGCGCTCGGTTGCGTCGTAGAGGCGATAGGGCTGGTGCTGGTGCCATTCTCGTTCCTGATCGGCGCCATGCCCTTCTCCTTGTTCCTGCTCATCCTGGCCCTGGCCGTGGGGTATGGCACGTTGCTGTCGCTGGGGTCGGTCCTGCTGGAAGAAACCACGGTGCGGCGATATCCCGGCCTGCGGCACCTGCTGGTGCTGATCGGCTTCGCCATCATCGAGAACTTCGGCTACCGGCAGATGGTCAGCATTTTCCGCGCGCAGGGAGTACTGCGATACGCGGCGGGCCTTCGGAAATGGGAAAAGGTAGTACACACGGGGATCGGCGCAGCAGACGCGGTGGCACATGAAACGTAGGCATTGGTTTACAAACCGCGTGCTCTGGGGTCTGGTGCTCTTCATGATCGCCGTCGGCATCTGGGAGTTTCGCTACAAGCCCCAGTACCGCCCGTACTACGAAAACGGTGTCAGCCGCTATCAGGCAGGGGATTACGCCGGCGGGCTGGCGGAATTCCAGCGTGCCTACACCATCGCGCCGAATGCCACCGACGTGCTGCTGATGCTGGGATGGAGCAACCTGAAGCTGCACCGCTTCGAGGAGGCACGGTTCTATTTCGATCGCGCGCTGAAGATTGACCCGCGGATTTCGGAGGCCCGGCTGGGCGCCTCGTTCGTGGTGCTGGAAACCGGACGGGGGGAGTTGGACGTGACCGCGCTGAGCCGCGCACTCGAGCAGCGCCCGAAGGACGCCAATATCCAGGTCGTCGCCGCGGGAGCGCTGGTGGAACAGGGCGAGAACCTGAAGGCTGCCGAGATGTACCGTGCGCTGCTGAAAAATGCGAGCTACAGCCGGGCTGCCGACGCCGCCCTGCGCGTGCTGTATGGCTTGGACGACAGTGAGCCGATTCCGTCCGGGCTGCCCGACATCACGCCACCAGGCCAGGTGCAGGTGCGCTACCGCGCCGGCGACAACGCCATCTGGGAAAAGAACAAGGATAGCTGGCAGAAGTTCTACATCGCCGGCGTCAACCTGGTGCCGGCCACGCCCGGCCTCACCCCCGGAACCCCACCGATTGAGGGCGCTTTTTATTCGCTCTGGGTGCAGCAGGCATCGGAACTGGGCGCGAATACGTTGCATGTGCACTCGCTGCTTCCACCGGCGTTCTACCGCGCCTACCGCCGCGCCTCGGCCGCGCCGCGCCTGCTCCAGCAAATCTCGTTTGATTTCCCATCCGGCGCAGATTTGTTTGAACCCAAATCGTATGCGGCCGCCAAGGCCGAAATTCGTTACGTCATCGATGCCGTGCACGGACACGGAAACATACCCCATCGCGGCCGGCGAGGCAGCGGGCTGTATGTGGCGGACGTTTCCGCCAACGTCATCGGGTTCGTGGTGGGGGACGGATTTGATCCATCCATCGTCATGACCACGGATCTTCGTAATCCACAAAAGACCGGGTACTCCGGCAAATACGTGGGCGTGAATGGCGCAACCGCCACGGAGTCCTGGATTGCCGAGATGCTGGATTACGCGGCGCAATACGAGACGGAGACCTACGGCTGGCAACATCCTGTCGCCTTCGCGAACTGGCCCGCGCTGGATCCGATGTCGCATCCTTCCGAGTCGCAGGCCACTCGCAACGATGTGGTTTCCATTAACGAGTCGAAATTCCAGACCAAACCAGCTTTCACCGCCGGCGTCTTCGCCTCCTATGCGTTGCGGCCGTATTACCCCGACTTTTTGCTGCGCGAAGCCCGCTACCAAGGAGCCACCGATGCCGAGGGCCCGAATCCGATGGCGGGATATGTGCGCGATCTGCGCTCCCGTATTTCACTTCCGCTGGTGATCAGCGATTTCGGAATCCCGTCGGCAATCGGCGTCTCGCACGTGCAGCGCGGCGGCTGGAACCAGGGTGGAATCAGCGAGTCGGAGCAGGCAGCGTTCCTGACACGAATGGCACGCGCTTTCCGCGATGCGGGTTGCGCGGGCGCCAGCGTGTTTGAGATTGCCGATGAGTGGTACCGGGCCAACAACGTCGCCGCCACGTTCGAGTCGCCGCGCGACCGAGCCGCCCTGTGGCTCAATCAGATGAGCTCGGATTCCGGATTTGGCCTGGTAGGATTTCACACCAGCAAGTGGCAATTGTTCGCCGGCGATGCTTCGGCGTGGAAGAGCGAGCGTGTGCTCTACCAGAACCCGGCGCCAGCAGGCATCGATCCTGCGCATAATCTCCGAAGTGTTCAAGCCTCTGCCGACGAGGCCTTCCTGTATCTCCGGTTCAACCTCGAGTGCGTTGAATGCCGCGAGCACACGGCCGAGAAGGGCTCGCCTGTCCAGCGCCCCGCTTTTGCCGTCGCCATCAACTCGCTCCCGGACAGCGCTGGAATTCAGAATTTGCCCTTCGGTAAGCTGCGCCTCGCGTCTGGTGCGAACTTTCTTCTTTACGTCGGCCCGGAGACGGCGCAATTGCTGGTTGCGGGAAATTACAACCCCTTTTACGTCGTAACGGCGCCGGGCGCGGCCAATCAAAACGAGCTTCGGCAGAGGCAGCCGTTCACGCCGACGGTCCAGCCGCAGGGCAAATTCGAAGAAATGCTCGTGCAGATTACGGAGGCGGTATATGGCCGTGACGGTGTCTTTTATCCGGCGCAACGGTACAGCCAGAGCAGCCTGCGGCGAGGCACCGACTCGTTGTCCGAGTGGCTGGCCGATGCCGCGCATCACGCCATCGTGGTGCGAATCCCGTGGGCCAAGTTGCTGGTCACCGATCCTTCGAGCATGAGAGTGTTCTTCGGCTTCACACCGGCGCAGCAGTTGCGAAGCAATACCAGCCCCGGCTTCCAGATTTCGGTGTTTGCCCTGCAACCGGGGGGCACGGCCGAGCCGCAGACGTGGAACGTGGCTGCGTCGTTTCCGCGCGTGTCCGGCGGGACAGTTGGCACTCCGGAAGTGTTTGGCTGGAAGACTTGGAATAGCGTGAATCCTGAAGCGTACCGCAAAGCGGCATTTTCGGCGGTGCAGAAGGAATACGCCGACGAAACGGGCAGGGGAAGTCCTCCGGCGCGTCGCGCTTCCGCGCAGGACCGCGCGCGCGGCGGGGTGAATTAGGCATGAACAGGAATCAGGCACTCATGATTGCAGTAACGATATTTGCGGTGGCGCTGGGCTTTGCGGCTCCAATACCCGCGCCTCAGAAGGCGGCGCCGGCCGCTGCGCCGGCGGCCAGTACAGCGGCGTCCGTGCCGCCGAACATCACGGCGCAGCGCCAAAACGCGGATCAGCTCTACGACGAGGGCAGGATCGAGGAGGCCAAGGCCATTTATCTGCGCATCGCCTCCTCCTATGAAAAAGACTTCGACTTCAACCTGCGGCTCGCTTCCTGCTTTTTCGTCAGCAAGAAGAAGGAGATGGACAAAGCGGCCCTGTACTACGGAAGAGCGCACCGCATCAATCCCAAGAATGCCGAAGCGGAGATGAACCTCGGTAAGACGCTGAGCTGGTCGAAACAGTACGCGGAAGCGATCAAGGTGTTCAGCTCGATCGTGACGCGCGAGCCGGGGAATCGCTCCGCGTTGGTGGAGTTGGCCCGCGCGCAAAACTACAGCGGGGATGCTCAGGCGGCACAAGCAACTTACCAGAATTATCTGCGGCGGTGGCCGCAGGATCGGCCCGTGCGGCTGGAGTTCGCAGCCTTCTTGAGCTGGAGCAAGCACATCGACGAGGCGCTGGAAAATTACCGCGAGGTCCTCAAGGCAGAGCCTGGAAACGTCAATGCGCTGACAGGGCAGGCCCAGGTGCTGGCGTGGCAGGGAAAGCTGGAGGATGCGCTCAGTTTGTACAACCAGGCGCTGAAACGCGCCCCCAGGCATTACGACGCGCTGCGAGGTAAGGGGTTTGCGCTCCTGTGGCTGGGGCAGTACGAGGAGTCGTCCAAGTTCTTTTCTGAGGCGAACGCCATCAAGCGGCCGGACGCTGAAACGCAGCAGGCCATGCGGCAAATCGCTGCCTGGCGGGCCGCTGCCCCGGAGCGCCGCCATCAGGCTGAGCTGGATGTCTACCTTACGCCGGCCAACGCTGCCATTGCGCGCAATGACCTGTCCAAGGCGATTGAGCTGATCCAGAAAGCGCTCGCGATTGCGCCGGAGGACCGGCAGATCCGTTTCCGTCTGGGCGAAGCCTACTTGTGGAATCGGCAATGGGCCGAGGCTACGCAGGTCTTCGCCAAATTGAGCGCCGAACGTCCTGAGGATCTTCCGCCGCTGCGTGAACTGGCCAATGCGCAGGCCGGCGCCAGGCAATTGAACGAGGCGGCGAACACCTTGCGTCAGTATCTCCAGCGGTCTCCTGACATCAATGTGCGGGTAGACCTGGCGCGGGTGCTGAGCTGGGCCGGGAAGCTCGATGAGTCGCTGGCTGCCTATCGCGAGATCCTGGCAACGAATCCGGACAATTACGATGCCGCGCTCGGCATGGCGCAAGTGACGGCCTGGCAAGGACACTCCGACGAAGCGCTGGCACAATTCGACGCGCTGCTGAAACGCAGGCCGGACAGCAGGGAAGCGCAGGTGGGCAGAGCGCAGGTGCTGTCCTGGTCGGGACACAGCAAGGAAGCAATTCCACTGCTGGAAGAAATGCTGAAGGCGCGGCCGCAGGACCGCGAGATCGCCGGGATCCTGCAATCTGTGCAGGACGCGGCACGCCAACAAGAGCAACAGCAGCGCGCCGCCAGCCTGGCCGCGGCGGACGTGCAGGAGCGCATTCGCCACTTTGAAGCGGTGTTGCAGCAGAAGCCCAATGACAGCGACACTTTGCGTCAGCTAGGCGATTCTTCCGCGCAGCTTGGAAAGTTTCCGCAAGCGATCTCTTATTACCAGAAGGCGCTGGCAGCGAAGCCCGATGATGCCACGCTGATGCTGACCCTGGCCCAGGTGATGAGCTGGAACCGCTCCTTCGCGGATTCCATCAACCAATACCGCGCGCTGTTGGCCCGGAACGACAAGCGCGAATATCGCCTGGAACTGGCGCGCGTCCTCAGCTGGGCGGGTCGTAACGCGGAATCCATTGCAGAGTACCGCGAGCTGCTGGCCCGAGATCCCAAGGACGTGGGTGTTCGCCTTGGCTTGGCACGCGTGTTGAGCTGGGACAAGCAATCTGACCAGGCATTGGCGGAATACGAGCACATCCTGCAAGACCAGCCGCACAATCGCGATGCGCTATTCGAACGCGCGCGCGCTTATGCCTGGAAGGGCGATCTGAACACCGCCATCCGGATGTATGACGACCTGCTGATAAGCGCACCCACCGACCACGAAGTGCTCCTGGCGAAAGCGCAGGCGCTCAACTGGTCGGGTCAGCCGCGTGAGGCCAAGAGGATCATCGACGACATTCAGAGGGGCCACCCCGGGGATCGCGATGTGGCCCTGGCCAACGCTGCTGTTCAGTCGTCTCTGGGGAGACGAGACCTGGCGCTGCGCCAACTGGATGATCTGGACAAGCTCCAGCCTGGGAATCGGGATGTCGAATCGCTGCGTCGCAGCATCCGTCAGGACCTGCGTCCAACGCTCATCCTCGGTTTCACACCCTCTTTTGACAACAGCCCCACTGCAATCTACGCCTCCACCGCGACGTTGTATTTCAGTCCGGCGCCCCAGGTCCGCAGCTATATCGCCAGCAGCGTTATGCCGTCGTTCACGCCGGGTGTGTCCAATAGCGAGGTCGGAGGAGAGTTCCTGTTCGGTTCCTACGGCCGCGTGAGTCGCTGGCTGCAATTGCGGGGTGAAATCGGCGGCAGCGCCGCCACCGCCGGCGATTCGTCTCCCATTGGCAGCGCCGGTGCGACCTTGTTCGCTACCGACCGCATGCAATTTGATTTCGATGTCTCGCGACGTTTTCTCAATTACCTGCCGCAGCCGGTGCGCCTGAGCATCAACCGCGTGCAGTTGCGGGGCGGGTGGAGCTGGCGCGCCAACCGCCGCACTACCTTCCATGTAGACGCTTACCATGAACGATATTCCGACGAGAACCGCAACAACGGCGCGAACTTCTCCGTGTTGGAAAATGTGTTGCACAAAGAACATTTCGAACTCGAGGCCGGCTACTTGTTCGCCATCTCCGGGTTCGATCACGTCGGCACCAGCGGCTTCTTCACGCCAACTTCGTTCCAACGTCATGCCGCGCTGGGCAACGCCCGCATCAAGTTCTCGCAGAAGAGTTCCATCCTGTTCTATGGGTCGCTGGGACGAGAAGAGGTCTTTGACGAGGCGTTCCGGTTCGACGGCACGGCCCGCGCCTCCTGGGATTACCAACTCACGCCGCGCCTGAAAACCAGCGTAGGTTATGGGTACTTCGCGGTTTCCAGCGTCGGCGGCAGCTCTGCCTACGTCACTCACACCATGTATTCCAGCCTGCAATACGTTTTTTAAGGCGCGATGTCGTCAACCGACATTCATTTCCGCACGGCTCCGGATACGCGTGAAGCACCGTCCCTGCTACGGCCGCGCCGTTTTCCGGTTACGGCGGTGCTCCTGCTGTTGCTGGTCGGCGCGGCATTCCTGGTGCGCCTGTGGCCCGTTCGGCAAGTGCATTTCTGGGATGAAGCGGTGTACCTGCAAAATGCGGAGGTCATCTGTTGCGCGAAGACGAACTATTCCGAACTCGACAGCCGGCCGCCGCTGCTTTCGCTCTTGTTCGCAATCGCGTTTCGGATCTGGCATAGCGCTTATGCTGCGGGCATCCTCACCGCCGCTCTGAATTCGCTCGGGCCCTTGTTCCTTTATCTTGCGGGGCGGCGTGTCGTCGGAAAATGTGGCGCCGCAATCGCCGCGATGCTGCTCACGTTTCTGCCATTTTTTATCAGCGGCGCCACGGGAAACAGCCTGCTTACCGATAGTCCTGCTCTCACGCTCGTGCTGGTGTGCTTTTGGATGTTGCTGAAGTCTGAGGATTCCGAAACATGGTTCGCGGGGGCCGGATTTGCCGGCGCCATGGCTGTGCTGATGCGCTTTGCATCGCTGCCGACGATTGCAGTGCTTTCGCTGCTGACCTTGCGCGGCACGCGCCGCATAGCAGCGGTGCTACGGTTCAGCATTGGCCTTGCCGCTGGCCTGCTGCCGTACTTGTTGTGGTCGCGCATCCGGTACGGCGGGTTTCTGACCACCTTGCGCCACGGCTGGGGAAACGTCGCCGGTTCTATTGAGCCGGCGTCATTCTATGTACAGAACTTCGCCCAGGTGTTTTCGTGGGTTGCCGTCGCCGGACTGGTTCTGTGGCTGGCCATCAGCATATTTCGGCGCGTCAACAGCAGCGTTTACGACCGTGTTTTCGGAGCGGACGCGCAACCGAGCAGGCGCGGTTGGGCAATGTTTCTCTGGTTCTGGACGCTGATCGTGCTCGCGTACTTCAGCGCCATTCCCCACAAAGAGCTGCGATACATCCTGCCACTGGCGCCGCCGCTGTTATTGCTGACTGGAAGCGGACTTGCTCATCTGGTTCGATTTCAAAGACTGCCGGCAAAGGTGGCAGGCGTTGTGGTGCTGGTCCTGGCGCTCGGATTCACGTTCGCTCCCGATATGGGGCGCTTCCGTGATCCGCTAGTCTCGCCCTTCATTTCCGAGGAAAAGGAAGTTTCCGATTACCTGAACAGCCGGGCGCCCCAGTCGGCTGTGCTCTACACAAACTTCAACTCTCCCGTGTTTGGCTACTACACGCGGCTGACGACGCGCGTTCTAATGGCGCAGGGCGATGCGTTTTACCGGCAGTTCCCGCAAGCCATGCCGGCGGACGGATATCTGGTGCTCTATCGCGAACTGGATAAGGACCCGCGCATGGACTGGGTGGAAGCCAATGCGCACTTCCGCCGCGCGGTGGAATTCCCGTCTTTGATTGTGTACGAGTACCGCGCGCGAATTGAAGCGACGCCGCACGGTCGATTCTGATAAAAATCTTCCAGGTCACTTCTTGAAACGACTTCTGATTGCAGCGGTGGTACTGCTGGCGGTGGGCATTGCGTGCGCGGTCCTCTGGACTGGCGTGCTGGCGCCGCGCACCGCGAGGCTATACGCGCAGGCGGTGGAGCAATACAGCAATGGCGATTTTCGCAGCGCCGCGGACACCTTGGAGCGCGCCCGCCAATGGAATCCGGGAAATGCGAAGGTCAACACCCTGCTGGGGTGGAGTTACTGGCGCCTCGGCGAACCCGGCAAAGCGGAGGCACGGTTCTCGCGCGCCTACCGCGCGGACCGGTCGGCGGAAGATGCCAAGCTCGGTCTCGCTTTTGCCAGCATGGCAATGGACCATGTGTCCGTTGCCTTACCTCTGTTCCAGGAGTTGAATTCGGCGCACCCAGGTGACAGCGAAGTGCGCGCGGCGCTTGCACGCGCCTACGTTCTGGTCGGACAAAACCTGAAGGCCGCGCAACTCTACCGCGACTGGCTGGAGCTGGACCCCAACAATGAGGCCGCCCGGCGTGAGTTGCTGCAGATGTTCGGGTATCCCGAATACCGGCCCGAGCTTTCCTTAACGCTGCCGTCGCGGGCACGGCCGGCCGAGACGCAGTTATATTTCCGCGCGCACGGCGATTTTCTGCAGGCGCTCAGCGATGGCCGGTGGAACGACATCTATCCCTTGGGAGTCAACATTGGCCCAGCTCGGCCAGGAGAATTCCCGTCCACCGCATCACGCGATTTTTCCACCTACGAGACCTGGTTTGGACAGATCGCAGACATGCACGCCAACACCGTGCGCGTGTACACCATCCTTCCGCCCGCGTTCTACCAGGCGCTACTGGCGTTCAACCAGCGCGCACGCACGCCTCTCTGGCTGGTGCAGGAGGTGTGGATCGAAGATGACGCCGAGGATTTGTACGACAAGGCCACGGAGCAGCAATTTCAGCGCGAACTGCGATCGACGATCGACGTGGTGCACGGCAGTGCCGATGTCCCTTATCGCCGGGGACATAACTACGGTGTCTACACCGCCGACGTGTCGCGGTGGGTGCTGGGCCTGGCGGTCGGGCGAGAAGTCGAGCCCCGTCTCGTGCTCGTTACCAACAAGAACCATTCCGAGCAAACGCACTACCAGGGCCGGTATGTCAGCTTGAAGCAGGGAAGCGCTGCTGAAACCTGGTTCGCGCGGATGTGCGACACGGCGGCCGCTTACGAGGCGGAACACTACAACGCTCAACGCCCGCTGACGGTGGTGAACTGGCCGCCTCTGGATCCGATGACGCACTCCACCGAAGCTAATTACGTGGACGAGTTGCGCATGCGCAAGAAGCTGGGCGAAGCCGTTCCCAGCGATGTTCCGAAAGAAATCAACGATGCCGACGCGGTTTCACTCGATGTTGCCAAGTTCCGCCCCGAGCCGGCGTTCACCGCGGGATTGTTCGCCCTCTATCACGTGTACCAGCACTGGCCCGACTTCCTCCTTCACGAACCGAGTTATGCAGAGGCGAAGGATTCCGAGGGCACGAACCGCTACCTGGGCTACTTGCGCGAATTGAAAAATGCCTATCGAGGTTTCCCGCTGCTGGTCGGCGAATACGGGATCTCCACGAGCACGGCCCCGGCGCACGTCCACCCCGAAGGTTGGAATAACGGCGGTTTGTCCGAGAAGCAACAGGCGGAATTGCTGGCGCGCTTCACGCGCAACATTCATGACACGGGGTACGCCGGCAGCGTCGTCTTCGAGTGGCAGGATGAGTGGTGGAAGCACGTGCACGATTCCTTCACCGCCGATTTCGAGCAGCCGTGGGACCGCAATCCGTACTGGCTGAACCGGCTCGATCCCGAAAAACAGTTTGGGCTAGTCGGTTACATGCCCTCGACTGCAGTCCCGCTGCTCCGAGGTAATCCGGAGGACTGGGCTGATGCCCAGCAACTCTCTACGGAGACAGCGCAATCTGCGCCCGGGCATTTGCGCGCCCTCTACGCAACTTCGGACTTCGCGTACTTGTACCTCCGGGTGGATATTGTTCCGGGGACGGTCGACTGGAAGCAGGCGAACTACTGGGTGGCGCTGAACACGCTGCCCGGAGAGTCGGGTTCGCGGCTGCTGCCGGGCATCGGCGTTCGGCTGGAACAGGGCGCGAATTTCCTGGTGCAGTTGGACGGGCCGGCATCGGCGAAGATCCTCATCGCGCAGAACTACAACCCGAACCGTCCCTTTCCCGTGCCCGGACGTCCCGGGAGAAGCCGCATCTGGCGCAAGCAGGGAATGCCGATCGCGCTGGCGAATTCGGCGCAGTTCGAAGACATCCTCATCGAGGCCAATCCGGTTCGTTACGGCCGCGATGGCACCGAGTTTCCAGCGATCAATTACGACCGCAGCTCATTGCCGTTTGGAACCGCTGATCCGGCGCAACGCGATTTCTCAAGCGAAGCCGCATGGAACATGGATTCCAAACGCGGCATGATCGAGATGCGAATACCGTGGGGGTTGCTGCTGTTCAACGATCCCTCACAACGGGCAGCCTTCGGCGGCACCGACCAGCAATGGCGGCCGTTGTCACGTCCGACCCGAGGCATCGCCGTTGCGGCCTTCGAGATCCGGCTCGGCGACCGAAAGGATGTGGTGAGCGCGCTGCCGGCACTTCAAAATGAAACCGTCATCCCGGCGGCGCCGGTCTACTCGTGGAAGGCCTGGACTGTTATGGAAACGCGGCCCTATTTCAAGCAGAGCTATTACGTGCTGCAGAAACTGTTCGGCGGCTTCGCCTCTGCCGAGCCCTCAAAGCGATAGGACCCTATCCGGGCACCGTCGGCCGGTAACCACGGCGAGTGACCTTTGTTCAATTGACACCATAAACGTCCGAGCATAAAGTCAGTGCACCGTCAGGCCCTCCCTTTTTTTCAGGAAAAAACTATGAGGCGTTGCGCGCAAGTCGTCCTCCTGTTGCTTTCCGTGTCCGCGGCTGTCGTTCTGGCGCCACTGTTCGCATCCGCCGGCCAACTGGCCATGAAAGCGAACTTTTTCAACTGGGTGGTGGACGAGCAGTCCCATGTCGGGTGCCCGAATCCGCCGTTGGTCGCGCCTCCGTATTTCTCGGGAGACATCACCGCTGATCCGAGCGCGGTGGGTCCCACGACTGCGTACACAACGGCGCCGTGGACCGTACCCCAACAGAACCTGACTTCCGTCGCCTATGTGAACGGGACAGATTGCGACCCGGCCAAGGGGACGTGCCTGGCGGTTGATCTGAACAAGAACCAGACCGTGCTCTCGATTGATAGCCGCAATAGCCAGGACGCAACCACAGGAAAGCCGCGCGACCTCGTATTGAACTTCGCTCAGCCCTGTGCGGGCTGTCCCTATGGCCCGGGGCCCGCCAATCCATTTGGCGCAAGTCCGCTGGCTACACCCGGCCTGCTCAGTGTCTTCCTGACCGTCCCGTACACTGGCATGGCGATCTGCAGCACCACGGATTGCCCAGAGTCGGAACCCGGCACCGCCCGTTTCTGGTTCAACGATCCCAATGGGAACACCAACCTGCAATGGCGAGTGGACTGGGGTTACGTCCGCGTTCTGCGGGTCGCCACGAACACCTGGTATGTTCTGGCCGACGGCTGCGATGGTTCCCAGGTAGCGACGTTGTACCAACTGGCAAACAATCGAAAGAAAATCACGACCTCGCGGCAGGGGCAGTACCTGATCCCGTTCTTCGCCTCAGGCGTGCAGTAGGCCGAGGTACCGGCTGTCCGGCACGGTCCCCGGACCCGCCTGGTGGTACTCTTCTCGCACGAAGACATGCTCCCATTGCCCCTACGTACTTTTGCGTCTTTTCTTCTCCTCGTTCTGGGTTTGCAGGCTACGGCCCTGGCCAAATCCAAGGCTGTCTTCTATTACGTGCCTGTCGAGGACGCGTGGACATCCTTCGCCGCGCATGCCGAGCAGATCCACATCATTGCGCCGCAGGTTTTCATTCTGGATGAGAAGGGAACGATTCATGGGGCGGTAGAGGACCGGGTCCGGTCCCTGGCGAAGCAGCACAAGATCCAAATCATGCCGCTGTTGGCGAACGAGAAACCTGAGGCCGCCCACAACGTCCTGACGAATCAGAACCTGCGCCAGCAGGTGATTGCCGACGTTCTTCGCCTGTGTGAAGAGAGCGGTTGCTCCGGCCTGCAGGTGGACATCGAGGGCGTGCTGCTGGAGGACACGAAAAATTTCACGGAATTCATTCGTCTGGCCTCAAAAGCGTTTCACCACCGGCATTTGCAACTAAGCGTGGCCATCCCAACGCCGCTCATTCAAACCACTGCGGGGATCACTTATGCGGAAATGTTCAACGGTTATGCCGTGAATCCTGAACCCTTTGAGCTCCGCGAAATTGCGCATCTTGCCGACTTCATTTCGCTGATGACCTACGGCGAATACGGGGTGGGAACGCCTCCCGGCCCGGTTGCCGGGTATGACTGGGTTGAACAAAGCCTCCGCTACGCTCTGCAATTCGTGCCCGCCAAGAAACTGTCCATGGGCCTGGGCTTCTGGGCCTACCGCTGGTGTGGCCAAAAGGTCACCTATAGCGGCTACGCCGAAGTCCAGACCTTAGCCGCACAAGCCGGCGCATCCGCCCAGTGGAACGAACCCCACCGCGCCCCCTGGTTTGAGTTCGACCAGGACGGCTGCCACGGGGTCGCGTGGTTCGAAAACCAGCGTAGCTTGCAGGACAAATTGAAGCTGGTGCGGCAGTATCGGCTGCATGGATTTTCCGCCTGGCGCCTGGGACAGGAAGACCCGGCATTTTGGCAACAAACGCCATAAACTGCCGCAGCGCTTTTGCTTTGCTTACAGCGTCCACCTTAGGTACTATCCGGTTACCAACAGCAACCCTGCCCTTTCCATCGTCAATGTGATTCGGTGCGCGCAGGCAGGGGTTTCGGGTGGGAAAGTTCATGATCGGAACGAAATTCGGCAATTACAAGATCGAGCAGAAGCTGGGCGAAGGCGGCATGGGCGTGGTGTACCTCGCCGTGGATACGGACCTGGATCGCCGCGTCGCCTTGAAGACCCTTTCCGCCGGCGGCAGCCAGGATGACGAACTTGTCCAGCGCTTCCTGCGTGAAGCGAAAGCCGCCTCGCGCCTGCAGCACCCCTCGATTGTGACCTTGTATCACTTCGGCCTGGAAGGCTCCACCCGCTACATGGTGATGGAGTATATCGAGGGCTCCACGCTCCGGAAGGCGATCTCGGGCCGGCCGATGAACATCGCCCAGCTCACCGAGTACGCCATCCAGGTCATCGACGGACTGGTTCTGGCGCACGAGAATGGCGTGATTCACCGTGACCTGAAGTCGGAAAACATCATGGTGACGTCGCGCGGCCAGGTGAAGATTCTCGACTTCGGTCTTGCCAAGCTGAAGACCACGAAGGCCCCTACCGGCGACGAGGAAACTGCTTTCCGAACCCAGTTCGGCATGGTGGTCGGCACGGTCACGACAATGTCGCCGGAGCAGGCTATGGGCAAGGAAGTGGATGCCAGCAGCGACATCTTTTCCTTCGGCGTCATCCTGTACCAGATGGCCACCGGCAAGCTGCCGTTCGAAGGTCCCACGCCACAGGCCACGCTGGCGCTGATCCTGAACCAGGAGCCGACGCCACCCAGCCACTTGAACCCCGACGTGCCAACCGAGTTGGAGCGCCTGATCCAGCACTGCCTGCAAAAGGGACACGTGTTCCGCCCGTCCGCGCGGGAAGTGCTGGCCAAGCTGAAGAACATCCAGGCTTCGCTCAGCGGAACCAGTATGCCCGCTGCCGACTACCGAAGCGTGAGTACGACCGGCGCCGCTGCGGCGACTGGAGATGAGCCGACCGCGAGGATGGCGGTGCGCCCGGCTTCTTCCACTCGGATGAGGGCTCCCTCCAGCACTCGCATGCAAGCCACCGCCGGCGACGTGGCCTCGCGCAAGGCGATTTTCCAGGTGGTGAAGTGGTTGCGCGTTGTCCTTTCCATCGCCACGCTAACGGTGCCGCTGTCGTATTTCGCCTACTTCATCATCAGTGGGGGCCTCATCCGGGCGCAGGCGGTTGAAGGCACCCTGGTCATGCGCTTCATCCAGGCGGTGGTGATTCCTCCGCTTGCCATGGCCGATCGTGTCCTGGCGTTCCGCACCGTCGTGGAAGGCTGGAATTTCCTGCTGCTCGGCCTGGGAATTGCCGCTTTTCTCGTACGCTACGTCGTGTTGCTGCCGCTCACCATTGCCGAGCAGTGGGCAAAGACGCGCATGCTGAAGGCGCAAGCTACCGCTCCGCAGGTGGCTACCCTGGCGATGTCGGAAACCGCGGCGGCCCCGCGGATGGCGTTGTTGCGCGAGTACGCCGAAGCCAAGAAGGTGCTGTTCGAAAGCAAAAAGCGGATGGCGTTTTACGCCCTCGACGTGGTCGGCTCCACCAAGATGAAAGCCGGCGAAGACCAGTTGGTGGTCGAGCACGCCTTCGCCGAATTCAAGAAATACGTGGAACGGATCCTGCAAACCCACAACTGCTGGAAATCAGCATGGACCCCGGATGGCGCCATGTGCGCTTTCCGCGACACCACCGCCGCGGTCAAAGCAGCGCAAGAAGTGTTGCGCGGCTTGGGATGGTTCAATGAAGGCGTGCACGCCCTGACGCAGAAATTCAATATCCGTTCCGGCGTCCACGCAGGTGAAGTTGTGTTTCCTGACGATAAGGATATCGTCGAGATCAGCGATTTCGTGATTGATGTTGCCGGCCACCTGCAAAAACATTGCGGTGAAAATGCTTTGTGGATCTCACGAGACGTCTTCGATCAACTGGAGAGCCGGGATGGATTTGCGCCGGCGCCCCAGGACGTTGACGGCCACAAAATATTTGCCTGGCGACCCGAGGAAAAGGCCCAGGCGGCCGCGAATCAGGCGGCCGCTAATCAATAGTCGCGTTCGTCGCGGTTAGCCTGTGCTGTCTTCAACTCCGTCGCAATCCCTGCGGCGCCAGCGGCAGGGTCCTGAGGCGTGTTCCCGTCGCAGCAAAGATCGCGTTCCCGACCGCCGGCGCCAGTCCGACAATCGGCGTTTCGCCGGCTCCGGCTGAGGCCAGATCCTTGCGGTCTAGTATCACGACCTCGATTTGCGGCAGGTCGGAGAACCGCGGCAGCCGGTAGTCGCGGAAACGCGGATTGAGGATTTTGCCGTTGGCGAACTGCACCGCTTCAAACAGCGCGCCGCCGCTGGCTTGTACAATGCACCCCTCGATCTGATTGCGCAGTCCGTTGGGATTGATCACCGCGCCACATTCGAACGCCTCCACCACACGCCGTATGTGCACCTCGCCCGAACGATCAATCTCCACTTCAGCGCAGGTTGCTACGTAACTGCCTTTCTCGGTTCCGCCGGCCATTCCAAATCCACGTTCGGCTGTAGACTTTTGCTTTCCCCAGCCGAACTTCTGCGCGGCGGCTTCGAACACGGCCCGCAGCCGCTCGTTGGTGAGGTTTTTCTGTCGGAATTGCAGCGGATCCATGCTGGCCGCGTGGGCCAGTTCGTCCATCGAGCTTTCGCGCACGAAGTGATTGGCCGTCGCGGCCAGCCCGCGGTAGGACCCCTGACGCAGCGGCGACTTTACGGGATGGAACTGCACGAACTGGTTGGCAATGTTGTAGGGCGTCACGATCGCAGCCGGCCCTGAGTTGTAATTGTGAAATTCCCACGCGGTAATCGTGCCGTCGCGCTTGAGTCCCGCTCGTACTTCCCAGACACCGGCCGGGCGGAAGTATGCCCAGGTGAACTCTTCCTCGCGCGTCCAGGTAAGTTTCACCGGTTTGCCCGCCGCTTTCGACAATCGCGCTGCTTCGACGGCCGCATCACCGGTATGCTTGCCACCATATCCGGCCCCCATGTCCGGCTGGATGACCCGGACTTTTTCGGATGGCAGCCGGAACGCCTCCATCAGCTCGTCCCTAACGCCGAAGGGACGCTGCGTTCCGGTCCAGACGGTAAGCTTGCCCCCATTCCACTCCGCGACGGCTGCCCGCGGCTCCAGAGGCGCATGCGCGATGTACTGGACCGTGTACGTTTGTGTGACCTTCAACTCCGCTGCCGCCAGCCCCTCCTCCACCGAGCCGGTGCGCTGCGCGTGGTCTTGTAACGGACGCGTATCACCGCCGCGGTCCTTATCGGCATTTGCCTTCAAGTATTCGAACAGGTTTTCGTTCGACGGTTGAGCCGGCACGTCCCATTGTGCCTTCAGCGCGGCCAGCGCGCGCTCCGCTGTCGAGGCATCCGGCGCGACCACGCCGATGAAATCGCCATCACGTATGACCTGGACCCCCGCCATCTGCCGAGCGGCGGCTTCATCGAAAGAGACAAGCTTGGCGTTGAATCCACCCGGGCGCAGCACCTTCCCATGCAACATGCCGGGGCGCTTCATGTCCGACGGATAAAGATGTTTGCCGGTGACGAAGTCACGGCCGTCCACCTTCGGCACGGGCATGTCAATCACCTTCCATTGCGCCGGAGCGGTTAACGCCGGATCGGCGGCCACTACCTTGGTCAGATTCTGGCCGCGCGTCAGCTCGCCATAGGTCACCGACTGCCGCGTTGCCGGGTTGGTAATCTTGCCGTTCTCGGCCTCGAGCGCCTCCGGTTTCGTCTTCCAGTGCTCGGCCGCGAGCTGTAGCAGCATGCCGCGCGCCGTGCTCGCCATGGTGCGCAATTGCGGACCCATGGTTGGCGTTGTCCGGCTGCCGAATGTCCCCATATCCCACGGGGTCAGGTCGGTATCACCCATAACCATGGCGATGGAGGCGATTGGCACGCGTAGCTCCTCGGCCACTTGCTGCGCCAGCGACGTGCGAATGTTCTGCCCGACTTCCACTTTGCCGGTGTACACCGTTACGCGGCCGTCCTGCGCGATATGGAGCCAGGAATCCACGTTCTGCGGCAATTCGTTGCCGCCCCGCATGCTCCCCGCTTCCTGACTCAGCGCGCTGCTCGCCGCACAAACCAGCACGCCGCCCCCAAGCACTTGCAGGAAGCTGCGGCGGTCGAGTTCGAACCAGTGAAGACTCACCACCTCATGCTGCTGTAACTCAGCTTGCAAGTCGCGATGGCTCATCGCCGCACCCCCTGCATCGCGTGCGCCGCCTGCTTCACTGCAGCGATGATTCGCGTGTACGTTCCACAGCGGCAAATATTGCCGTTCATACCGCGAACGATTTCCGCGTCGGAAGGATTGGAATTCTTGCTGAGCAGTCCGACCGTGGCCATGATCATGCCGGGCGTGCAGTAGGCGCACTGCAAGGCCTCCTGCTGGAGGAATGCCATCTGCACCGGGTGAAGCTGGCCGTTACGCTCGAGGCCCTCGATGGTCACGATTTTCTTCCCGGCTGCCGCCGATACCGACGTCCGGCAGGAGCGCACGGGCAATCCATCGAGCAACACGGTGCACGCGCCGCACTGGCCCTCGCCACAGCCGTACTTGGTACCGGTCAGATCGAGCCGGTTGCGCAGCACCGACAGCAGCGGTTCGTCGGCCGGGGCATCCAGCCGCCGTTCGCTTCCGTTGAGATTCAATATGAACGCGCGCATCGGCGCCTCCCTGTTGTCTGTTTCGCCAGAATTATAGGAGGAGTAGCGCAGACACTCCGTTGCCATACCGGAGGATGAGTTTGTCGCAGTGCCACTGTGGGACACAGTTCGTCCCACGATTATTGTGCAGCGCCGTGCAGTTTAGTTGTTGATGTGCGTGGCGGCCTCGGCCGCGGTTGCTGCCAGCCGGGCGTATAGCAGGGGGCTCATGCGCGCGGGACTATTCACTCGCAGAAAGCGCGGCTCCAGCCCAAACGGAGCCAAGCCGCTGCTTCGCCGGTCATCGCCGACCATCGCGATTTGCGGAGCACACGCCTGGTCGCAATCCTCGCGCTCCGGCCAGCGCGAGCAAGCGTTGAGCCGAAGCTCGGCGCGTCCACCGAGCTCGGTTTGTGCCGCATGGGCTCCATCCGCCGACACCTCAGCCCAGTTCCCGGTTTCGGGGCAGATGATGATGCGCCGTTCTCCCCACTGAAGAGAACGGGCGTAAGCCCAAAGCGCAGGAGCGCCCAGGAAGAATCCCGCGCCCACCATAAAAAGCAGGACACTGAACAGAATCAGCATCGCCCACCTCAGTTCTCCGCGAAACGGAGCGCCGCTGGGATGCTTGTACTCCCGCTGGGCACAACATGCTGTGACGGCTGACAGAAGTCCTTGTGACGCCCCGGTCAGGCGCCGCTGGCCGTCCTTTTTCCGCGCTTGGGCTTGGCGACTGATTCCGCCTCGGCTTCCGCTGATTCCGCCTTGGCGACCGAACGCACGGGCTTTTTGCCGAGCGCCAGGCTCGCCTTCAGCGCCTCCATGATGTCGATCACCGGCGCCAGTTGCTGCGCAGCCGGCGCCTCCACCACCTGCCTGCCCTGCACTTTGGCCTGGATCATCGCCAGCAGGTTCTCACGATACAAATCTTTGTACTTGGCGGGCTCAAACTCCGCCTCCAGGGAACTGATCAGCGTGGTCGCCAGCTCCAGTTCCTTGTCTTTGACCAGCGTGGTGTCGGTGCGAAACTCCTCGACCTTGCGCACCTCGTCTTCGTAGTACATGGTGTGCAGCAGGATGCCACGCCGCCCTGGGCGCAGTATCACGATGTGTTCGCGGTTGTGCATCGCGACCTTGGCGATTCCGACATACCCGGACCGCCGCAGCGCCTCAAACAGCAGCGCGTACGGCTTCTCGCCCGCCTCGTCTGGCGCCATGTAGTACGAGCTCTCGTAGTACACCGGGTCCACCTGGTCGGTCTTCACGAACTCCAGGATTTCCATCGTGCGCGACGATGGCGGCGCCGCCTTCTTGACATCCTCATCGTTGACCACGACGTACTTGTCCTTCTCGTACTCGTAGCCCTTCACCAGATCCTTCCGTTCGACCGGCTTATCCTCGGCCTGGCAGTACAGGACTTGTTTGACGCGGGAATTGTCGGCGGCATGAAGCTGGTTGAAGCTCACGCTTTCGCTGCGCGCCGCGCTAAAGAGTTTGACCGGCAGAGACACCAATCCGAACGTCAGGTGCCCCTTCCACACTGTGCTTGCCATCCTGCACCTCGCCAGAGCGTTGGGGGAGAGAGGTCCAATAGAATTATCATGGAATAATCGTATTTCCAAGCTCCCCATGCCTTTGGACGATTACTCTCGTAAGCGCGATTTCGCCCAGACGCCCGAACCCAGGCCGGCAGCGGTTCCCGCGCCGGGCAGGCGATTTGTCGTGCAACGACATGCAGCGCGCCGCTTGCACTACGACCTGCGCCTGGAGATCGGGGGCACCCTCAAGTCCTGGGCGGTCCCCAAAGGCCCCACTCTCGATCCCAAGCAGAAACGCCTGGCTGTCCACGTCGAGGACCATCCCCTCGCCTACGGCGATTTCGAAGGCACCATCCCGGCGGGCAACTACGGCGCCGGAGTGGTCAGCCTCTGGGACAATGGTACGTTTGATGTCCTCGGCGATGTCACTGCGGAACAACAACTTGAGCGTGGCGACTTCAAGTTTTCCTTGCATGGCAACAAGCTTCTCGGCAACTTCGCCCTCGTCCGCCTGAAGAACAGTAAGAAGGACGAATGGCTGCTGCTCAAGAAGCCCGATTTCGCCGCGCAAGCGGGCTGGGACGCCGAGGACCACCTCGAACCGGTTCGCAGCCGCAACGCCGATCCTTCTCTCGTTGCCGGCGCCAAGCTTGCTCCCATGCCGGACCGCATCGAGCCCATGCTGGCCACGCTCGACCGCACTCTTCCGGAGGGTGGCGAGTGGGCCTATGAGATCAAGTGGGACGGTTTTCGAGGGCTCTGCTTACTCAGCGGCGGTAAGCTGCGCATTTTGTCGCGAAAGGGCAACCTGCTAAACCGTCAATTCCCGGAGCTAGGCGATCTGCCGCAGTTCATCTCTGCCGATACCGCCATTATGGATGGCGAAATCGTCGCCTTTGACGCCGCAGGACGCCCCAGCTTCAGCCTCATGCAGCAACGCACCGGTTTCGCGGAAGTACAAACTCGCACTCGAACGCCGGTGTCCTTGATCGCTTTCGACCTCCTCTATCTGAACGGCTACGACCTGCGCGACGCCGCGCTGAGCGAGCGCCAAGCACTGCTGCGCGGTATGATCCGCGCCGCGCCGCACCTGCGTGTCTCCGAGTCATTTTCCGGCAGCGGCGCCAAGGTGCTGGATGCGGCGCGCGAGCACGGCCTCGAGGGCGTGGTCGCCAAACGTCTCGACAGTAAGTACGAGTCCGGGCGAAGCCGCAGCTGGGTCAAGGTGAAGTTTGACACGCAGAATGAATTCGTCATTTGCGGGTTCACCGTCACTCGGCGGAAGCCGTTTTCCTCGCTGGTGGTGGGCTGCTACGACAACGGCACGCTGAGCTGGGCCGGCAATGTGGGCACCGGCTTCACCGAAAAACTGCTTGCCGAAATCCATCCGCAGTTGAAGAAGCTGGCGAGCAGGAAGGGGCCGTTCGCGCAAGATCCCGGCATCGCCGACGTCACCTGGATCGCGCCTCGTCTGGTCTGCTCCGTGCGCTATACCGGCTGGGGGGCCGACAATCACCTGCGCGCGCCAGTATTCGTCGGCATGCGTCCCGACCTCGAGCCGCGCGATTGCGTGCGTGAGTCGGCCACGCCTTCGTCTGCCCCGGAAAATCCCAAACTGCTGCCGCCCGACAAGTCGGACGTCAGCCTCGAAGTGGCCGGCCGCCGCCTGAAGTTCACTAATCTCAAGAAAGTGTTTTATCCCGCTGACGGCTACACCAAGCGCGACGTCATCAACTATTACCACGATGTCGCGCCGTTCCTTGTGCCGCACCTCGCCGGCCGCCCGCTCTCGCTGAAGCGCTACCCCAACGGCATCGCGGGCGAATACTTCTTCCAGAAAGATGCGAAAACCTCCTTCGCGTCCTGGATTCGCACCGCGGACATTGCCGAAGACAAGGCCACGCCCAAGCGCTTCGTCATTTGCGACGATGAGCCGACGCTGCTCTATCTGGCGAACCTGGGCTGCATTGACCAGAACCCCTGGTTCAGCCGTGTCGGGTCGCTGGACTGCCCGGACTTCATCGTGCTCGACCTGGACCCGTACCACTGCGGCTTCGACCGCATCGTCGAGGCGGCGCAACTCGTCCGCCGCAAACTGGAACTGCTGGAGCTGCAGGGATACCCCAAGACGACCGGCGGCGACGGCATGCACATCTACATCCCCATCGCGGCCGAATATAGCTACGAGCAGGTGCGCACCTTCGCCGAGATCATCGCCCGCTTGGTCATCGCGGAACGTCCGGAGCTGTTCACCACGCCGCGGACCGTGACCCAGCGCGAAAAGGGCAAAGTCTATTTCGATTATCTTCAGATCGGCTGGGCCAAAACGATTTCCGCTCCCTACGTTCTGCGCGCCCATAAGCAGGCGCCGGTGGCCACGCCGCTGCGTTGGAGCGAGGTCAAGCCCGGCCTTTCGCCGCTGGATTTCACCCTTGCCAATGTTCGCTCCCGCTTCCAGCATCTTGGCGATATATTCGCGCCGGTGCTTTCGAACTCGCAGCGGCTCGAGACAGCGATGGCCCGTCTTGAAAACATGATCAAACCGGCAAAAACTTGAACGATGTCCTCCTGACCAGAGCTGGGGCTTTGCCACCCGCCATCACAAACATCTGCCGGAGTGCTATCGTATTGCTTGCGCCATTCTGAATTTCCGGTCTGTCATGCCCGATCCCAACACTCCCGAAACTCCGCCGAACGCTGAATCCACCGAGTCGTTTGATCAGCTCCTCACCCAACACGAGCAGGCGCAAAAGGCCGCGCGCCAGGAAGGCCGCAGGCAGCTCGAGGGCGTTGTCGTCAGCGTAAAAGCAGATTCCGTATACCTCGACATCGGATACAAAACCGAAGGCATTCTCCCTCTGGCCGCCTTCAAAGCTGGGGAAGAGCCCAAGCGCGGCGACAAATTCCCGGTGTCGGTGAAGGGCCGCGATCCCGATGGCTACTACCAGCTCTCGCGCTCCCGCGTCGAGCTCCCCAAGGACTGGCCGGCTCTGGAGAGGGCGTTCACTGAGCGGGCCACCATCATGGGCACGGTCACGGCGGTGGTGAAGGGCGGGTTGAGCGTGGATGTTGGGGTGCGAGCCTTCATGCCGGCGTCCCGCAGCGGCGCCCGTGATGCTGCCGAGATGGAGAAACTCGTCGGCCAGGAAATCCGCTGCCGAATTATCAAGCTCGACGTCGCCGATGAAGATGTGGTTGTTGACCGTCGCGCTGTGGGTGAGGATGACGAGCGTGCGGCCAAGCAGCGCCGCTTCGAGGAACTGAAGGAAGGCGATACCGTGCAGGGTGCCGTCCGCAGCCTCACGGATTACGGAGCCTTCGTTGACATCGGCGGCGCGGACGCCTTGCTGCATGTCGGAGAAATTTCCTGGTCCCGCGTCAACAAGCCCGCCGACGCGCTCTCGGTGGGGCAGGAGATCCAGGCCAAGATTATTTCCATCGATTCGGGGAAGCGACGTGTTGCCATCAGCCTGAAGCAGCTCCAGCCGCATCCGTGGGATGCTGCCGCCGGAAAACACAGGGTCAATGATCGCGTGCGCGGGACTGTGACTCGCATCGTGGACTTCGGCGCTTTTGTCGAGCTCGAGCCGGGCGTCGAAGGCCTGATCCACATCTCCGAGCTGTCCTGGACGAAGCGGGTGAAGCGCGTCAGCGAAGTCGTGAAGCAGGGTGACACGGTGGATGCTGTCGTGCTCGCCGTAAACCCAGCCGAGCGTCGCATCTCCCTCGGTCTCAAACAGGCGCTGGGCGATCCGTGGGCCGAGGCGCCGCAGAAGTTCTGTCCCGGCACAGTGGTCGAAGGTCCAGTCACCAGCCTGACCAATTTCGGCGCGTTCGTGCAGCTCGCCGAGGGACTGGAAGGGATGATCCACGTCGGGAACATATCGGCCGAAAAACGGATCAACCATCCCAAGGACGTGCTCAGCGTCGGTCAGGTGGTACGCGCGCAAGTGCTGGAAATCGATCCCGAGCGGCGGCGCATCGCGCTCGGCATCAAGCAACTTGCTCCCAGCGGTCTGGATGAGTACCTCTCGGAGCACAAGCAAGGCGAGACGGTGACCGGGCGGGTGCTGGAAATTTCCGGCGACACCGCCACCGTCGAGTTGGGTGAGGGAATCGTTGCCACCTGCAGCCTCAGCGCGGCTTCCGGCACGCCGCAACCGAAGCCAGCCGCGGCCAAGGCTGACCTCTCCGCCCTGACCTCGATGCTGAACGCCCGCTGGAAGGGAAGTTCCTCCGCGGCCGCCGCACCTTCGCCGGTGAGTTCCGGACAGGTCCGCAGCTTCCGCATCTCTGCCCTCGATGCCGGCACGAAGAAGATCGAACTGGAACTGGCATAGCGAGCTGCATCACTCTTGCGAACTGACGGGCATTTCGACCCGTCAGGCCGATAGTAATCCGCGCTCTCTCAACTCCCGCACGGCCATCTCCAAGTGCTCTGGCCTGCCCAAATCTCGCCAATAATATTGGTCCGCTCGAAACCCGACGATCTTCTCTCCTCGTGACGCGAGATTCAGATACGAGCTGATGATGGAGAACACGCTGTCCTCCGCCATCATTCCGAGCAATCGCGGCGAGATGACATGAATTCCGCAAAACGCCAGCGTTTGCAACTCCGCCGAGGGCCGCACAATTTCATCCTTTCCGTCTGCACGCCGCCCGCACAGTTGCCGTTGCTGATCGAACAGCAGATATCGTGACGTCTCCCGCTGCTGCACCGCCAATGTCGCCAGCGCCTCGCGTTCCGTGTGGAACTCCATCATGCGCCGCAAATCAATCGCGCTCACTGCGTCCACGTTGTGGAGGATGAACGCATCGCTATCGCCCTCGAAGAACCATGCAGCCTTCTTCAGCCCGCCTCCGGTATCCAGCAACAACTCCTCGCGCGAGATTTCAATCCCCATCCCAAAATTATTGTTGGACTTTAAATAATCGGCGACCTGGTCCGCGAAGTGATGCGCATTTACGATGACTTCCCCAACGCCGAAGCTACGCAACCTTGTGAGCGTGATCTCCAGCAGGGTGTGGCCGTCAATTTCGGCCAGCGCCTTCGGACGATGGTCAGTCAGCGGACGCAGGCGCGTGCCCAACCCGGCCGCCAGCACCATCGCCTTCATTTCCCCATCGCCTCCAACTCGCGGTGTTGCACCACCACCTGCAAACCGTTGCGCTCGCGCAGGTGCTTCGCCAGTTGCTCCGCCAGGTACACCGAGCGGTGCTGCCCGCCCGTGCAGCCGAACGATACCATCAGGCTCTTGAAGCCGCGCTGCTGGTAACTGTTCACCGCGGCATCCACCAGCGAAGTCACGTGTCCCAGAAAATCCCGCGCGCTGCTCTGCTGTTCCAGAAACTCGATCACCGGCTCGTCTTTCCCGCACAGGCTCTTGAAGCGCTCTTCCCGCCCGGGATTTGGAATGCTGCGTGTATCAAACACGAAGCCGCCGCCGTGTCCTGACTCGTCCTTGGGTAGCCCGCGATGGAACGAGAAGCTGAAGATACGCACCGTCAGGTGCTCGGTAGGCGCCGCCATACTTTGCAATCTCTGCGATCGCAGAATGCCTTGGAAGGCATCCACTAGCGCCGGCAACGCTATAGGCAGCTCGACGTTATGGAGCAACCAGCGCAGGTTCTTCAGCGCGTAAGGCACGCTTTGCAGGAAGTGCAGCTTGCCTTCGTAGAACCCGCGAAAGCCGTAGGTTCCCAGCGCCTGCATGATGCGCACGTAAACAAACGGGTAGTAGTGCAGCATGAAAGCGGAGCGCTCGAGCGGAAGCAGTTCGCCCACGCGATCGAGGTAATAATCCAGAAGCTGCTGGCGCAATTCGGGCGGCAGGTCGGCCTTGCCGTCGTAGAGCAGGGAAGCGATGTCGTACTGTAGCGCGCCGCGGCGCCCGCCCTGGTAATCCAGAAAATACGGCTGGCCGCCGCGCAGCATTACATTGCGAGATTGGAAATCGCGATACAGGAAGTAGTCCCGCTCGGCCGTAAGCAGGAACTTCGTGAGCCGCGCAAAATCGTCTTCCAGCGCCTGCTCGTTGAACGGCACTCCGGCGAGCTTCAAAAAGTAGTACTTGAAGTAGTTCAGGTCCCAGGAGATGGACTGGCGGTCGAAGCTGCCCCGCGGGTATGCCAGCTTGTAATTCAAGTCGCGGCCTGCCTCGATCTGGAAGCGCGGCAGCACGGTCACGACCTTCCGGTAAAACTCGACTACCTCGGACGCCACGTCATCTCCCGCCCGGTGCTCGGCCAGGAATTGGAATAGCGTGGTGTCTCCGAGATCTTCCTCGAGATAGGCGCCCCGGTCCAGGTCCTCGGCGTAAATCTCCGGCACGGGAAGTCCGTGGCGGCGGAAATGACGAGAGAACTCCAGAAACGCGGCGTTCTCTTCGCGCACCTCGTGGAGAACTCCCACGGCGCTAGCCTGCTGGTTTGCCAGGCGGATGATCTTTCGCCCTGATCCGCCCAGCTCGCCCTGTAGCGGCTGCGCCCGCTCCACCGGTGAATGAAAATGTTGTTCGAAAAGCTTCTTCAGGACATCCATGAATAAGTGCGCTGTTGGCGTACATTCTGTTTTAGAGCCAAACGCAGCCCAGCGCAAATGAAAACCCGGGGTGCCCCAGACGAGCGGGATGCTCCAGACGAGCCGCTTTTGCTCGTGTGAGTCTCATACACCGGTTGCGGCAGACATCTGAAGAATTTAGACTCTTAATAACGTCTACGGTGAAACCACGGACAACAAGCTGCCTGTCTCCTGCCGAGCAAGACTGATTTCGGCGGTAGGCTGCGCCGTGCCGGCGCTTCACAGGGGTGGGGTACCTGGCAGCTGCGGTTTGTCCCGAGAAGAGAAGCCATGACTACCAAGCCGGCAGTACCGCCCGTGCCCGATGTGGATGAGATTGGCGAATGGCTCGAGGCCTTTGACCAGGTCGTCGAAGAAGAGGGCCCGCGCCAGGGAGTGATGATCCTCGACGCGCTCACCAAGCACGCGCGCCATGCTGGCGTGGATGTCCCCATCCAGCTCAATACGCCCTACATGAACACCATCCGTTCCGAGGAGGAAGAGCCCTACCCCGGCGACCGTGCGCTCGAGCGCCGTATCAAAAGCCTGATCCGCTGGAACGCCATGGCCATGGTCCATCGCCAGAACAAGAAGGATCCCGGCATCGGCGGCCACATCTCCACCTACTCCTCGATCGCCAGCCTTCTGGAAGTCGCCTTCAACCATTTCTTTCACGCTAACTACGGCAATCAGCCGGGCGACCTCGTCTATTTCCAGGGACACGCCTCGCCCGGTGTATACGCGCGCGCCTATTTGGAAGGCCGCCTCAACGAACAGGACCTGGAGAACTTCCGCCACGAACTCCGCGACAAGCCCGGTTTGTCCTCCTATCCGCACCCCTGGCTGATGCCGCACTTCTGGCGTTTTCCCACGGTCTCAATGGGCTTGGGCCCCATCAATTCCATCTACCAGGCGCGCTTCATGCGCTACCTGGAGAACCGCAACGTCATCCAAAAAACGCCGCGCAAGATTTGGGCTTTCCTCGGCGACGGCGAAATGGACGAGCCCGAGTCCATGGGCTCCATTACCCTGGCGCCACGCGAGAAGCTCGACAACCTGATTTGGGTCATCAACTGCAACCTCCAGCGCCTGGACGGCCCCGTGCGCGGGAACGGAAAGATCATTCAGGAACTTGAAGCCGCTTTCCGCGGCGCCGGCTGGAACGTCATCAAGGTCATCTGGGGCGCCGATTGGGAAGCTCTCATCCAGAAGGACAAGAGCGGTCTTCTCCAGAAGATCATGGAAGAGATGGTGGACGGCGAATTTCAGGCGCTTAAAGTTAAGGGTGGCGCCTTCATTCGCCGCGAGGTCTTCGGCAAACATCCCGAGCTCATGAAGCTGGTTTCCGACATGAGCGACGACGATCTGGCCCGCCTGCGCCTCGGCGGCCATGACCCGCTGAAGATCTATAACGCCTACAAGCGCGCGGTTGAGAACTCCGACGCCCCCACCGTCATCCTGGCCAAGACCACCAAGGGCTACGGCCTCGGTTCGGCCGAGGCGCGCAATGCCACGCACCAGGAAAAGAAGCTCACCGACAAGGAAATCCTGGCCTTTCGCACCCGCTTCGAAATTCCCATTGCCGAGGAAGCCGCCCACAATGGCGAGTTCTATCGGCCTCCGCAGAACAGCGAGGAGGTCGTCTACCTCCAGAAGCGCCGCCGCGAGTTGGGCGGCGCCATCACCATCCGCGAAGTCGGCAATTTCAAGTTCGAAGCGCCTCCCCTGGAGACTTTCAACGAGTGGCTGGAAGGTTCCAAGGGACGTCCGGTTTCCACCACCATGGGTTTCGTCAGCATCCTGCGTCACCTGCTGAAGGACGAGAACATCGGCAAGCTGATCGTGCCCATCATGCCCGACGAGGGCCGCACTTTCGGCATGGAGTCAGTCATTCGTCAGGTCGGCATTTACGCCAGCCAGGGCCAGCTCTACCACCCCCACGACCAGGAGATGCTGCTTTACTACCGCGAAGCCAAAGATGGCCAGATTCTGGAAGAGGGCATCACCGAGGCCGGCTCCATGGCGTCCTTCACCGCCGCCGGCGCGGCCTATTCGAATTACCACGTGCCCATGATTCCGTTCTTCATGTTCTATTCGATGTTCGGATTTCAGCGTGTGGGAGACCTCATCTGGGCCTTCTCCGATGCCCGCGGCAAAGGCTTCCTGATGGGCGGCACCGCGGGCCGCACCACGCTGAATGGTGAAGGCCTCCAGCACCAGGACGGCCACAGCATCGTGCTGTCGAGCGTCTACCCGACATGCGCCACGTACGATCCTGCCTTCGTCTACGAGATCGCCGTCATCGTCCAGGACGGCATGCGCCGCATGTTTCAGCAGCGCGAAGACCTCTTCTACTACATTACGATGTACAACGAAGACTACGCCATGCCGCAGATGCCGGAGGGCGCGCGCGAGGGCATCCTGCGCGGCATTTACAAATACCAGTCCGCGCCCGACACGCGTTCGACCGCGAACGCGACTGTACAGCTCTTCGGCAGCGGAACGATCCTCAATGAGGCAGTACGCGCGCAACAGATTCTGGCGGAAAAGTACGGCGTCCAGGCCGACGTGTGGAGCGTTACCAGCTACAACGAGCTTCGCCGTGACGCGCTCGCCATCGAGCGTTGGAACCGCCTGCATCCCGCCGAGCCGGAGAAAAAGCCGTACATCCTGACGGCACTTCAGGGCGCTCAGGGGCCCATCATCGCCGCCAGCGATTACTTGAAGATCGTTCCCGACCAGCTCGCGCCGTGGCTCCAGGGCCGCCTGGTTTCACTCGGCACCGACGGTTTCGGCCGCAGCGACAACCGCCAGCACCTCCGGCGCCATTTCGAGGTGAACGCCGAATCCATCGTCGCCGCCGCTTTGTCTCGACTTGTCCGCGACAAGAAATTCGACGCCGCCAAGGCGCAGAAGGCCTTCACCGATCTCGGCGTGGACACCGAAAAACTCGACCCCGCGAAGGCGTAAAGGACCTGTGTGGCACACGCGCCCGCGCGTGTGCTGGAGCGCGCTCGCCCTCGAGCGCGACAGTATTGTCCGTAGACCATGCAGGCCGCTCGCCTGACGGCTGGGTGGCCCGCCTACTTTGTGCGTCGCGTTAAGAGACAGCGCCGTGGCCGTGGCCACCGAAAGCGCGCCACTCAAGCCAAAACCGGGCTTGAGTGGGCCACCTTTTTGAAGCTGGCCATGGCTTTCCACAGCGGGCATTTGCCGCGCTCACCGGGTGGCACGGCGTCGCGACGCTCCAGGTAGGGAAGCAGCGTACGACGCAGCCGTCCACGCGCGCGGAACAGGCGTGCCTTCACCGCGCCCCCGGTAATGCCGAGCACCCCCGCGGTCTCGCGCACCGACAAACCTTCCATGTCGCGCAGTACGAACACGGCGCGCAGCGTTGGCCGCAGCGCGTTGATCGCGGCGGTCAGCACGCGCTTCAGCTCGTCATCACAGTAGCGCTTCTCGGGATCGGCGCAGGGATCGCACACGTCCACTTCGACCTCGTCGCGCTCGCCGCGGCCGGGCAGCGCCAGCGGCAGCATGGGAACGCGCTGCTGGCGTCGGATCCGCATCAGCGCATCGTTCACCGCGATGCGTACCAGCCAGGTCGAAAACCGGCAGCGTCCTTCGAACTGCTTCAAGTGCGAGAACGCTTTCACGAACGCGTCCTGGACGATGTCTTCGGTATCTTCCGGGTGCTTGGTCATGTGCCGCACGATGCGGAACACCTGGCGGTCGTAGCGCTTCACCAGCGCGCCAAAGGCGTCAACGTCACCGCCGCGCGCCGCCTGCACCAGCGCGGCTTCACTCGCATCCTGTCCTGCGATCGCCATCTCTGCGTGAGCCATCGTTCACTCCCGTGGATGTTGTTGTTCCGCGGCTTGCCCGACGAACGCCTGTTTGCGGAACTTATTATGTAGAACGCCTTCAGGGTACCTTTTCATCCCTCAGACGTTTGTAAAAAGCTGTGAATTCTGGCCGGCAGCACGGATGAGAGCATGCGGGAGCTTACATGGTGTGAAGCAGATCGGCCGCGGCGTTGCGCACTACGCCATCGTTACCCACCACGACCACGCCAAAACCGCTGGTGGAGAAGGACGCCACGTTCATGCCGAGGTCATTTTCCTGGTGGATATCACGGGTGCGGCTGGAGGGAACCGACCAGCGCGGCAACTCGCTCTGCATCATGACAAAAACGGAAATCTGCTTGCCGGCATCCCCATAAACCAGGTGCAGCGCGCGCGTGCCTTGTAGTTCGCAGATGCGGGCCTTCGTCAAAGCCAGCCCGCCTGCGTTGGCCGGAACCGACGCAGAAATGGCGCGGCTCGCCACCTCGGAAATCTCGGGACCGGTCCGCCATCGCCGCGGCTGCGCCTGCACGACCTCGTCCCGATGATCGTCGGCGGCATCCGCGCACAGCAGGTGCATCGGATTCCCCAGTGTCACCTTCCACGTGACCAGCCCGCCGGCGAGCACGGCGATCATCACTGCGGCGAAAGCAGGACGCCGCCAGAACATCATCGGACTGCGACGTTTCGAGGTTTCCTTTTCGATGCCCTGCCGGACCGCCGCGGCAACATTCTCCGTCGCAGGAACATTGTGCTCAGCGGCGGCCTTCACCAACCGGTCGAGTCGGTATTCCTGCTGCAGCAGCGCGCGGCAGGCGGCACACGACGCCAGATGCGAGGCCAGTTCCTGCTGCCTGACGCCGTCCACCGCGTCCGACATTTGCGGCGCTAGAAACGCTTCTGCTTCATGGCATCGCATACAGTTCCTTCCGCTGCTGCCGCGATGGGAGGACGCGCAAATAGCCGCGCGCGCAGCGCGGCCCGGGCACGTCCCAGCCGCGACATCACCGTTCCCATCGGGGTTTGCAAAATCTCGGAAACTTCGCGCAATGAAAATCCTTCCACCACGGAAAGCAGCAGCACGCCCCGCTGCTCCTCCGGCAATTCGTCAATGCAAGCCAGCACCTCGCGCACGTAGACCCGATCATCGGCCATGCCGGATGCGCTTCTTAGCTGCGGCGCGTTCCCCACCTCTTCCGGGACTTCGTTGCGCGATCGCGGCTTGCGGTGCTCTTCCGTCCAAAGGTTCATCAGAATGGCGAGCAGCCAGGCTTTGCAGTTCGTCTGCGGTTGGTAGCGATCGAACGCTTTCCAGGCGCGCAGCATCGTTTCCTGCACCAGGTCTTCGGCAAGATGCTGGTGGCGGCACAGCCGCACCGCCGTGCGCAGCAGCGCATGCAGATGTTGCATCGCTTCCTGCTCGAAGCGCACGCGACGCTCATCGCTACCGGCCAGAATGCCTCCCCGCCCCACGCGGCACAGCTTGCCACAATGTACAACGTCCGCCGGGGCGATTTCATCCCGGCGGACAGGTTTTTTGTTTTAGGTGTCGGGTTCGAGTTGTCGGTGGTCAGCTCTTCACCACTGAGACACAGAGACACCGAGGCAGCACCGAGAAGCCTGGGCCAGAGATTCTCGGTGTAATCTCTGTGTCTCGGTGTCTCGGTGGTGAGCGCACGACCGTAGACCAAAACTAGTGAACTACCACCACCGCCGTCATGCTCGGATGCAGCTTGCAGTGATACGAGTACCGGCCCGCTTTCGCGAAGGTGAACTGGAATTTCTGGTTGGTGTCTAACACCGGGGAACCGAACGCGGCGTCGTCGGCGGTCACCGTATGCGGCGAGTCGTCCTTGTTGGTCCACTGCACCGTTGATCCCGCCTTCACCGTGAGTTCCTTGGGGGAATAGTCAAAGTTGTCGATGCCGACCTGCGCCAGCGCTCCTCCTGCTGCCGCCCCATTCGCGGGGGCGGCCGCCGGAAGCGCAGCCGCCGCCTTGCGCAGGATAGCCGTGGACTCCTCCGGCGCCGTTCCTGCCAGGGGCGCGTCCACAACCGCGAGGTGATGGCCGCCGGCAACGTAATTGACGTCGGTGATGCCAAGCACGCTGCGGAGTTCATTGGCCGGGACCTTGAGAGGCCCTGCCGAAGGCGCCGTTCCGGGCACTGGCTGCGGGAATGCAGTCGCCATCGCGGTATGGAAGGCCACGTTGCCTTCCACCTTTTGCATGATTTGGTGGATGTGCCCGTTGAGCACTGTCACCGAGCCGAACTTCTTCAGGTAGGAGAGCGCCTGGGCGCTGTCTTGCGTGCCCCAGCCCCATTGCGGATACACCGCCCACAGGGGAATGTGCGCAAACACGACCAGCGGCGTGCTGGCGGAAAGGCGCTTCACGTCGCCTTCCAGCCATTCCAATTGATCGCGCCCGAGTGTTCCCAGGCCTCCGGCCTTCAGGTCCACCACGTTCACCAGCCCGATGAAGTGCACTCCCTTGTGATCGAAGCTGTGCCATCCTGCGCCCTTGCTGTCCTTGCCGTAGCGCTCCATGTACTGCTGGCCGTTGTCGGTCGCGACATCGTGCTCGCCGGGAACATAGAAGATGTTTTTCGTTCGCGACGACTTCGCCACCTGGTCGAAGGTGTCGAACTCGCCGGGCTTGGCGAGGTGACTGATGTCACCGGTGTGCAGGATGAGATCGGGCTCAACGGGCAGGGCATTCATCTTCCCGATCGCGCTTTGCAGCGTGGCGGTCACATCGGCGTTGGCCGGTTTATCGAAGCCGATATGGCTGTCGCTGATCTGGACGAAGCTGAAGTCGCCTTTGCCACGCGGCGGCGTGGCCCCGAATAGACGCGAGAAGGGTACCCCGCTGCTGAACGTCCAGACCAGCCCCGCTCCGGCCCAGGACATGCACTTCAGGAACCCGCGGCGATCCACGCCGTCTTCGCTGTGGTTGTTGAGGGTCCGCTCTGCCGCGCTGTTGAACTTGTTCATAGTCCCTCCCCGTTGCCAAATGGCGCCTAGGCGTAGAACCGGGGGCAGGGAGTTTTATTCCGCAGGGTCAGGAATTATTTGTTGCGCGACACACTCACTCTGCCAGTGGGGTAAGGCAGGCAGGCTTCACTCGGTTTCATTCCGTTACGCCGAACTACTCTTCAGCTAGTCCAACGTCGCGGTCACGCGCAGGAACTGCTGACCCTGCTGGGCCACGTACTCTACTGTCTGGTCGTCAATGAACTTGGTGCTGTAGCGAAACACGTTGTCGTACAGCTTGCCTTCCTTGCCATCGAGGACGGTACGGTCGCGTTTTCCTTCCGCCCCGTGGACAATGTAAGCGTGGTGCCTGGCGCCTCCGCTCAGGCGCAAGCCGCTGATGTCCAGGGCATCAAACTCGGGTCCGCCCTGGCCGTCAATCACGATGCGGCGCAGCGCGCGGGTGGTGCCGCCGGACTGGAACTGCGAACCGCCGCGCACGATCTCGTAGGCGGCATGCGCGCCATCGGCGCTCATCGTGATCTGCTCTACCCGGCTGACCACACGGCGGCCGGGAAAACTTGCGCCGCACTTCTGGTCCCGGACCTCGACAAAGGAATCGCCGCGTTTGCCGACGTAGGCCACATGCTTGCCGTCGCCGGTGACGAGGACAGGGCTGACGATATCCTCAAACGGCGGACCGGCCTGGCCGTTCACCAGCACGACAACATCGTCCTTGGCGCGGCGTGCGGCGTACACCAGAGTTCCCTCTGCGGTATAGGAAGGCTCCGAAACGCCGTGGAAATCGGGCCACAGAGCCCGCAGGCCGCTGACGATGTAGGTGTGCGTGCCGAAGAACAGCGTCCAGCCTCCCTCCATGCCCGCGCCCTCGTATTTTTCGGCGACCTGGCCGTCCACCACGATGTGCCCGAGGGTCTTCTTGTGGCCCATGCCGAACTTTGCCTCGGTGCCACCGTAGGCGTAGTGCTTTCCGTCGCCGGTGAAATTGATGTCGCTGATCACGTCAAACCCGGGTCCCGGCTTGCCGCCTACAATCCAGGTCCATTTGCCGTTCAGCAGGCCGGCCACCGCCACCCGCTCTCCGTCCGGAACGAAATACCATTTCAGATAGTTGTCCATCTCTGGGCCGTATTCTTTTCCGTCGAGCAGCATGATCCATTTCTTGTTGCGCTTGCCGAAGTAAGCGTAATGCTCGCCGTTCTTGGTGAAGAATGGCCACGATATGTCTTCATATTCCGGGCCGGTGTCGTCGCCGTTGATGACCACCCGGCAGCGCTTTTCCTGGCATCCACCGAAGGCGAAGGATTTGGCGTCGGGACTCAGATACGGCCAGGTGACTCTCCCGTAGGGGCTCGAACGCTCCTCGCCATCCATGACCAGCTTCCAGCGGCCGTCGTTCTTCCCCATGAAGACCAGATGCTGCTCGTCGGTGCTGAGCCGGAGCTGGGCGATCTCGTCGTAAGCGGCGCCGACCTGCTTGCCATCGAGCCGCGCGGTCCGCTTGCCATTCGCTTTCTCGACCCAGTAGATGTGATTGTCCGAGCTGCGCGCGTTGGAGACCTCCGCGCCGGCCGTGGCTTCCGCAACCAGCTCTTCGCGCAACTTCGCCTTAACCGGGTGCGGCGCGGCGTCCGCGGCAGGAGCAGCGACCGAGTTCGTCTGGACCGGGGCAGGTTGCGGACTCTGGGCCTGGAGCGAGAGTGCGATAGAAATCAGGAGCAGGCAGGGCGAGATGAGTTTGGCTCGGGGCATGGCGTCATTCCTTGGAGTGAATCAGGCCCAACGTGAGAGATTTTTCAGCGAGGAGTGGTCCATCATCAAGCGACAAGCGAAGGCGCGGCGGGCGCGCCGCAGTTTGTCGCGCTCACACTGGCGGTAAGTGGCTGAGAGAAAAGGGCTAGTAGTTCCCGTTTTGGGACTCCGCCGAAAGGGGAATTTTCAGAAAAAAGGCCGCGGCCAGAACGGCCGCGGCCCCAAACGGTGAAAATCTAGGCAATCCCGACGCTGGGCTTGCCCTCATTGATCGGAGTGATGTTGGCGGCGGCCTCCGCCCTGGCTGCCGCTTCGCTTTGCGCTATGGTCTTCGCGGCCACAGGCTTGAGCCAGAACAGCGCCAGAACCGCCGCCGTGACGTCGCAAGCGATCATGGCCCAGAACACGCGCTCCCAGGAACCGGTCTTGGTAAACAACCATGCCGCGCCCGGTCCGGCGAACAGCGACGCCAGGCCCTTTGACGTGTACACCACGCCGTAGTTGGTGGTCGCCCACTTCTTGCCGAACAGGTCACCGGTAATGGCAGGGAAGAGCGAGAAAATCTCGCCCCAGGCGAAGAAGCACAGGCCGGAGAGCAGGATGAACCACAGCGGGCGGTGGATCAGGTGAAGCAGGCCCCAGACGGCGCCGGCTTCGCACATGAACGCGATGAACATAGTGTTCTCGCGGCCGATGTGGTCCGACACCCAGCCCCAGAATGGCCGTGTGACGCCGTTGAGCAGGCGGTCAATTTCGATCGCCATGACCAAGGCAGTCATGCCGCCCCACACCACGATCTTATCGACGTGGTAGGACTTAGCCATCGGGTTCAACTGGGCGGTGACAACCAGGCCGCCGAAGGCGACGAAGGTCATCATGAAATAGATCACCCAGAATGAACCGGTCTTGACCATCTGCACCGGGTTGAGTTCGGTGACCGCGCTGCGAACTTTGGCCTTGATCTTGGCTTCTTTTTCTTTCCAGTTCGGTGGCACCCAGCCGGCGGGCGGCTTGGCCATAAAGAGCGCGGCCAAGACCACGATGATGCCCTGGATGATGCCAAAGGTAATCAGCGTCTGCTGATAACCCGAGGTCTTGATCATCTTGGCGATTGGGGCCACGGATATAGCCGTACCGATTCCGTACGCGCCGGCGGTCAAACCGACGCAGAGGCCGCGGTGGTCGGGGAACCACTTCAGGGCGTTGCCGATGCTGCCGCCGTATACCACGCCGGCGCCGAGGCCGCCAACGGCATACCAGAACCAGAGCTGGTGGACTGTCTCAGCCCTGCCGGACAGGATCCAGCCGAGACCGACCAGGATGCCGCCGACGCCCAGCATGAACCGCGGGCCGATGCGGTCGACCAGGTAGCCTTCGAAAGGAACCAGCCAGGTTTCCAAGGCGATGAACAACGCGAAGGTCCACTGAATGGCGGTCAGTGAAACGTGGAGATGGTCTTTGAGGGGGGTAGTGAACAGGGTCCAGGCATACTGGAGGTTGGCGATGGCCATCATGGCGATGATGCCAGCCACCAATTGGGCCCAACGGTTAACGATGCGCGACGGATGGATCAGTTGCGCATGTGCGGCGTCGGCCATAGAGGCACCTCCCGACGGGCTAGTCGGATAAGAGTTTTGACTCCCAAAAGGCCGTTATCGAGATCGTCTTTCAGCCCCACATCGGTAGGTGGACGCGCACTATATCGTGTCCCGCCATTTTCGCAAAATAAAAATCTTTCATCCCTCTCGTCCACAGCGCGCGGACGAGAGGGATGAATGAACGCCCGCTACTCTGCGGGCGGGTTATCGGCTGCCAGGTCCTTCTCGAAGGGGATGACGCCGGGGATCAGCCACCGGTCCCACATCTGGTCCACCTTCGCCTGGAAATAATCGATGTCATCGTTGGTGAAGTGGGCAAAGCGGCCCTGTTTCAGCAGGTAGTCTTTCACCGGCTTGCGCGGAATGCGCTTGTCGGCGATCTGCTGCGTGCGGCCGGTCAGCCGGATCTTGCCGTCTTCCACTTCGTAAAGCGGCCAGATGCCGGTCTGTACTGCCAACTCGCCCAATTCATGCGAGATCATCGGGTCATAGTCCCAGCCCTTCGGGCATGGGTCAAAGGAGTGGATGAAAGTCGGCCCGCCGATCGTCAGTGCCTTGCGGATCGAATTCATCCCGTGCACTCCATACGACATGCAGATGGTGGCAGTGTAGCGGCAGGTTGGGTGCCCCACCGCCATCATCGCTGCAAAATTCTTCTTCCAGCGGTGATGCATGATCCGCTTCTTCGATCCCGGCGTGCTGAAGGTTGTGTTCGCGCCCCACGGCGTGCTGCCCGACAACTGAATGTCCGTGTTGGCGTACGACTCGTTGTCGTACATCAAAATCAAACAGTTATAGTCGGGATGGGTGAGGGTGGCGGAAATGCCGGAGATGCCCATGTCGGCGCCGCCGCCGTCACCGCAGAAGGCGATGACGTTGATCGGCTCCTTTTTCATTTTGCCCTTGCGCATCTGCGCCTTGAGGCCGGCGGCTGTACCCAGCGCCGCCGATCCACTGCTGCCCAGTTGCGTGTGCATCCACGGCACGCCCCACGGGGTGCTGTAGTAGGTGGTGTTCGCCACGTACATGCAGCCCGTGCTGCCCAGCACGATGGTCCGCGGGCCGGCCGCCTTGACCATCATCTTCATCACCAGGGCAGACTCGCAGCCCTGGCACGTACGGTGCCCGGAGGTGAAGTACTCCTGCACCGGGAGCTTCTTGACTCCCTTAAACGGATCCAACGTTTGCGTTGGGTCGATCTGAACGTAGGTTGCCATTTCTCATCCTTTCGTGCAGGAACTTGGTTATTCGCGGACGCCGATCCACTGGGTCAGGGGCTGCTTCTTGCCTTCCGCCTGCTTGTAGACCGAGTCAGTAATCTTTTCGACATCGGGCACGGTAACCTCGCGGCCGCCCAGGCCGGCGATGAAGCCCAGCACCGGCGGCTTCTTCTTGGCCGACGGATACAGGGCGTTGCGGACCTCGCCCGCCAGCACGCCGCCCAGGTGGGGCGAGCCGAACGAGTAATCGCGGTCGATGACACCCACAGCGTTGAACCGGGAGAGGCTCTCGGCCAGCTCGTCGGCGGCGAAGGGACGGAACCACCGCATGCGCACGAAGCCGACTTTCTTGCCTTCCTTGCGCATCTTGCGGATGGCCACCTTCACTGGCGTGGAGAGCGTGCCCATGCCCATCAGCACGATCTCGGCGTCGTCGGTCATGTACTCCTCAAAGAACGGGTTGCTGCCGTAGCTGCGCCCGAAGATCCGGTCGAAATCCTGGTAGGCCTTCTTGATGGCGCCATAGGTGCGCTCCACCGCGGCATAATTCTGGCGGCGGATTTCCATTACCCAATCCTCGTTGGCTTGCGGAGCGACGGTAATCGGATTATCGGGATGCAGCAGCAGGTCAGCGCGGTTATAGCGGGGCAGGAATTCCTCCACCTGCTCCTTTTCGGGGATGTGGACCAGTGACTGCGAGTGCGTCAGGAAGGCGCCGTCGCAGCTGATGGCGCAAGGCAGGAAAATGCTCCGGTCCTCGGCGACGCGGTAGGCGATCAGCGCCGTGTCGAGGGCTTCCTGGCCGCTGTCGACCCAGTTCAGCATCCAGCCCAGATCGCGGACGGTGAGGGCATCGTTGTGCTCCACGCCGAACGCGCCGGGATCGTCGAGTGCGCGGTTGCCGACCATGCATACCATGGGGATGCGCAGGGCGGGCGTGACCGTCAGCGCTTCCATGGCGTACATCCATCCCACGCCGCTGGAGCCACAGAAGACGCGGGCGCCCACGGCGGAAGCGTGTTTCACGATTTCAAATTGCGAGTGCTCGCCTTCGGCGACGATGTACTCGCAATCCATTTCTCCGTCCGCCACCAGTTTGGAGATGTACTGCATCACGGTGTCGTACGGGCGAATCGGGTAGGCGGTGATCACGTCCACATCAGCCAGTTGACAGGCGATCGCGATCGCCTCGCTGCCCGTGATCAGCTTGGTTTTTTCCGCACCCTTTTTATGTTCCAGAACTGCGGTCTGTGTTGCCATCGAAAATTCCTCCGCTCCTCTTACCCTTCGCGGGCGATTTGCAGCATGTCGTCAACTTGTTGGTCGTACTGTCCGCGGAAACGGAATCCATGCGAACGGTCCGCCGGCCGGCTCTCGATCTTCTCGTTCAGCCATTTCAGGTAGCCGGTGGAATCGGTCTTCCACATATGCCACTGGCTGGCGTTGTCACTGAAATGCGTCTCGCTGACCATGGTGACGCACTTCTCAACTGGGCAAACCGCCTCGCACACGCCGCAGCCGCAGCAGGCTTCCATGTTCGCGTCATACAAGCCTTCGGGCGTGACATCGAAGCAGGAATCCGGGCACTGCAGCCAACACAGCGTGCACTTGATGCAGGTCTCGAAGTTCACCACCGGGCGCATGCTGCGCGTGCTGAACTTTTTGAACGTGTGGTTGCGCTCGGGCCGGTAGCCGCCCAGGGTGTGCGTGTTGGGGTCTTCGAGCTGGTAAGACTGGGTGAGGCTGGGGATGGCGACGCCGTCGCGCATCTCGTGCCACTTCGGCAGCTCGAACTTGTAGGGCGTTTCCGGATTTCCCTGGCTGGGGCTGACGGTGATAGTGGAGGCGCGCTGGTAAGCCTTCTCCGCCGAAGCGACCTTGACCGGGTCATTCCACTTCTCCATGATGACTTTCTTGATGGAGTCGAGGCTGAGCAGGTCCGGCAGCAGTTTGGCAATCGTACCCAGGATGCGGACGTCGGTATGGTCGTCCTTGTAAACCCACAATCCGGAGAAGCTGGGCGTGCCCTTTACAACCGCCAGTTTGTACGGCGTTTGCTTTTGGTGGGCGATCGGAATCAGCTCTTCGGGTTTTTGCATGGAGGTGACAATCAAGGTGCCGTCGGGCTTGGTCAGCTGGTTAATCGGCTGCAGGCCGTACCAGGCCCAGGACTCGACGCCCTTGAACAACGTGTCGTCCACGGCTATGGTGATGTCCACTTCTTTTGGTTCGTACTTCGCCATGCCTTCTTCCAGCGTCACTTCATCGGTGGCGACGATGGCGAAGTTCTTGGCGGGAATGCCGTTGCGCTCGGGGCTGTCGCCATAGCGGCCGAAGGAAATCCCCGGCTTGCCTTCCGCGTGCGCGGCAAGGACGATGCTGCGGCTGATGTTGGTGGCCAGGGTCTTCTGAAAGATCCCCCGGTATACGATCTCGACGGCGAATAGCCGACCCATCTCCTACCTCCGTTTCAATTTCTACAGCCGTTCCAAAACAATCTGTTCAACTGCTTCAATGTGCTGCCGCATGGCGGTTTCCGCGGCGGCCGCGTCTTGCGCTTCAATAGCGGACAAAATCTGCTGGTGGCCGGCGAGCGATTTGTCAGGGCGTCCTTCTACCTGCAACGAGCGCTCGCGGGTGTCTCGCAGCAGGTCCATGAGCACGTCCAGCACCTTGAGTACGACGCTATTGTCGGCCGCCAGTGCGATCGTGTAATGGAACTCGTTGTCTTCCTCGATGGAGAGCTCCCCCTGGTCGTGCTTGACTTTTTGGCGCCGCAGAATCTCGCGCATGTCGGCGATTTCTTCGGCCGTGGCGTTGCGCGCGGCGCGGGCGGCAAGTCCGGGCTCGATCATCTTGCGAACTTCCAGCAGCTCGCCGACCATCTTTCTCTTCTGCACCAGCACCGAGGCGAGGGGATTAACGACGGAATCGTTGGAGAGTTCGCGCACCACGGTGCCGGAGCCCTGGCGGGGCTCCACGATGCCGGCCATCTCGAGGGTGCGGATCGCGTCGCGAATGGAGCTGCGGCTGACGCGGAAACGTTCCGCCAATTGCCGCTCCGGTGGAAGCATGTCGCCCGGCTTCATCTTCTCGAGAATCATCTTCTCGATCTGGCGGGCGATTTCCTCGTAGATCCGGTTGCGACGAACGGATTCGTACGCAGTTTTTGGGGCGGGTGCCATCCTCATCCCAAGTGGTCTGATGACCGGACCAATTATAGAACGGCTGGGAGGGGCTGGCGCAACGTACTCAGGAAAAAATATAAACGCCTTGATTTGTAGTAGTTACGGAGAAGTGTTGAAGGCTTTGGAGATTTCCACAGGCAGCGGATCAATGCTGGCGCGGTGTATTGCGAGCTTTCGAGGCGAGCTGGAAGTAACGTCTCGCGCGGTGCACATCGTGGGCGATTTGCTCGCGCAGAGCTTCCACCGAAGGGAATTTCTGCTCGTTGCGCAGCCGCTTGAGAAAACAGAGTTCGACCTCGGTTTGCGCGGTCAGCGAAATGGGGTGGAAGTTCAGAAGGTGACTTTCGATGGCAAACGAATCGGGGCCGAAGGTGGGACGCACGCCAACGTTGGTGACGGACTCAAAGGCTTCATCGTTGACGCGCGTGCGGGTGATGTACACGCCATTGTCGGGAATCATCTCGTCGTAGCGGCTCAGATTGATGGTCGGCACGGTGTACTTGTGGCCGTAACCGCGCCCGCGGCCGGGAGTGGAAAACATGTTGAAGGCGCGGCCGAGCAGATGTCGCGCAAGGCTCACCTTGCCCGCGCCCAGCAGCTCGCGAATGCGGCTGCTGGAAACCACCTGGCCGCGAATCTTCAGCGCCGGATAAACCTGTACGTCAAATTTGAACTCCCGCCCGAGCTCCGCCAAGCGCTGCACGGTGCCTTCGGCACGGTGTCCGAAGTGAAAGTTGAAGCCTTCGTGGACCTCACGGGCATGCAGCGCGCGCACCAGGATCTGCTCGACGAATTCCAGCGGCGACAGCAGTGACAAGTCACGCGTGAAGGGCAGCAGCAACGTGCACTCCACGCCGGCTGCTTCCAGCAGGCGCAGCTTGGGCATCAGGGGAGTGAGCAAGCGAGGGGCAACGTCGGGCCGCAGCACGCGCATGGGATGAGGATCAAAGGTGACAACCACCGATGTTCCGCCGATTTCGCGAGCCCGCTGCACGATTTCGGCGATCACCGCCTGATGGGCACGGTGGACGCCGTCGAAGTTGCCCACCGAGACCACGGTGGGACCGAGGTCGGAGGGCAAGTGATCGAGATGGCGAAAGACTTTCATTTCAGCTTTGAGGCTCTTAGCTGTTAGCTCCTGGCAAAGCCGCGGTAGTTAACGGCTACCAGCCAAAAGCTAAGCGTTGGGAATCAAATCTCGAACTCCAGTTTCAAACCGTCATACGACAGGCGCACATGCGGCGGCAGCGTTGCATTTGTCGCCTCGTGAGCCAGGTCGTGCGCGATGTGCGTAAAGAACAGGCGCTTTGCCTTCAGGCGTTCACCGAGCGCCACCGAATTTGCGACCGTCGAATGCGTCGGATGCGGCTTATGCCGCAGGGCATCCAGAATCAGAACATCCAGCCCACGCAGCAGGTCCATGGAAGCTTCGGGGATGTCGCTGAAGTCAGTCAGATATGCTGCCGCGCCGAAGCGAAAGCCGCAGATTTCCGCGTCACCATGCAGGACGGGGACGGGTGCGAAGGTGGCGCCAAACAGCTCCAGGGGGCCGGTCAACTCGTGCAGCTCCACCTGCGCGATACCACCGAACTTGTAATTGCCCTCGAAGATGTAGCTGAACATTTCGCGAATGCGGGAAATGGCCGTGGCCTGTGCATACAAAGGAATGCGGCCGTCACAATGGAAGGTCAGGGGGCGAAGGTCGTCGAGACCGAGGATATGGTCGGCGTGCGCGTGCGTGTAGAGCACGGCATCGAGGTGGCGGATGCCCTCGCGGATGGCCTGCTCACGAAAATCGGGGCTGGAGTCGATGAGCACCCGACGGTCGCCATACTCCACCAGCACGGAAGGACGAGTGCGCCGGTCGTGCGGATCGGCGGAAGTGCACACGGCGCAGCGGCAACCGATGGTGGGCACACCCATCGAAGTGCCGCTCCCGAGCACGGTGAGGGTGGCTTTCATTTATTTCTTTCCGCCGGGAAAGCCGGGCGCCGGACCCTGCGGCGGACGCGCCAGCGCGTTCGTGACCTCCACGTAGGCCATGCGCAACTCGTAGAGGCAGTTCTGGAGCAGGTTGTCTTCGGTGAGGGTGAGATTGCCCTTGGTTTTGTCGGCCAGCATGCCGAGCGTGTCAATGGTCTGGCGCGCGCCGATAATGTCAATCTGCGGCGGTGGCCCGCCCTGTTCCTGCATCAGCCCAAGCTGCATCAGCGCGCTCATGTAGAGGGAGGCAATGAAGCGCTCGAAGTTCATCTCGAAATCGCGGGGACGGCGTCCGCCGAGTTCCGATTGAATTTGCGCATCCAGCTTTTTCGAGGATTCCTTGAAGGCTTCATGCTGCGCCTGGCGCTCGGCAGCGCTGGGCGGGGGCGGAACCGCGGCCTCGTCCTGCGCGGGATGCTCGACGGGCGGCGCAGCCTCTGGCGCAGGTTCCTCCGCCTGAGGGCGTGGCGGCTCGGGAGGCGCCTCGGGTGCTTGCTCGCGCGGCGCTTCGGGCGCGACCTCGCCCTCGGAGGTAAAGCGGCGGCGGTCGGTGACGGTGAACTCGGGCTGGTCCTTTTTCTCAGGCATAGCTAGTCAAAAACATTCCGGATCGAAGTGCTTTTCAATTGCCGCTGCATGTTGGAGCGTGTAGGGGTCCCTCGACTCGGGCTTCGCCCTCGCTCGGGATGACAGCGGAAATGAAGCGGCGCGCTCATGCGGCGAGCTCCTTGTACGGTAACAGCCGAACGCGGGCGGTTGCGCCGTTGATCTCGACCTGGGCGTCGGGCGTACGGGCTTCCATGCGCAAGTACCCGAGCGCGAGCGTGCGATCGCCGTCCGGGCCGGCGACGACGAGCGCGCTGGTGATCTCGCCCACGTCCTGACCATCGCGATGAATTTTCGCGCCAGGCGCGGGCGGCAGTCCGTCCAGCTCGAAGCCGGTCAGTTTGCGGTGGAGCATGGCGCGCGCGCGAATACGCTCTACAATTTCCTGGCCGATGTAACACCCCTTGGTAAAACTCAGCGCCTGCGGCTGGTCGGTTTCCTGCGGCAAATTGCGCTCGCTGATGTCCTGGCCGTAGCGCGGAATTCCGGCCGCCACACGGAACATCTCTAGCGCCTCGCTGCCGACCGGGCGCGCGCCGCCTTCGACCAACGCCTCCCAAACCGCGCCGGCGTTGGACGGAGCGAGCCAGATTTCGTACGTCTGAGCAATGTCGCTGGCCATGCGAGTAACTGAGACGCCGATGTCCTTCCAGGTGATCTCCTGGACCTCGAGCGGCTCGACATCTCTGAAATCGAAGCCCGAATCGCGCAAGGTCTGTCTCGCGCGCGGCCCCTGGACGGCAAGGGCAGTAAGCTTCTCGCTCACGTCGGTAAGTTCGACCTGGTCCATGATGATGTACTTCTTGAGTTTCTCCATCAGGCCCGGCGCCTGCCACGCGGCAGTGTCGAGCAGCAGATGTTCGCCGCGATTGTAGACGTAGAGATCGCCAAGAATGCGCCCCTGCGGGTTCAGCACGAAGTTGTAATTGCCGTGCCCGGCAGCAAGATCGCGGATGTTGTTGCTGATCATGCCGTTCGTCCAGCGAATGCGGTCCTTGCCCGAGGCGACGATCTTGGCGCGCCAGCCCAGGTCGTAGACGCCGCAGCCGGAGCGCAGTTCGGCGAATTCCTGCCGCGGATCGCCGAATGCGGCGGCGGTCTCGGCGCCCAGGTAGTCGCCCAGCCGCGCGCCCGCGGCCACCAGCCGGTCATGAAGTGGAGTTAGAGCCATAGTCGAACAGGGAATTATATCGGGTGTGGGAATTCCAGGGCGAAGTGGCAAGTGCGAAAAGGAGCGGTGACGTTCCCCGGCGTTCGCTGCTCCGGCCTGGTACTTCGCACTTTGCACTTGGCGCTCTACACAAGTATCGTGTCTGCCGTGAGCGAGACGAAGAAGATCGCCGTTGTGCCCGGTGACGGGATTGGCAGGGAAGTGATCGCGGAAGCGGTGAAGGTGGTGCGCGCCGCGGGTGCGCCGGTGGAGTTCAAGGAGTTCGACTGGAGCGCCGATCGCTACCTGCGTGATGGCACCAGTATCCCGCCGGATGGCTTTCAGATGCTGGCGCGAGACTTCGATGCGATCCTTGTGGGTGCGCTCGGCGATCCCCGCGTGCCCAGCAACATTCACGCCAAGGAAATCCTGCTCGGCATGCGATTCAGGATGGACCTGTATGCCAACGTCCGCCCGGTGCGCTTGCTGGACGAGAGCCTCTGCCCGCTCAAAGGTGTGAAGCCGGAAGACGTGAACTTCACCATCATCCGCGAGAACACAGAGGGCGTGTACATGGACATGGGTGGCGTCTTCAAGCAGGGCACGCCGGATGAGGTTGCGACGCAGGAGGACATCAACACGCGCAAGGGGGTGGAGCGGATCCTCCGCTTCGCCTTCGATTACGCGCGGCGGCACGGGCGCAAGCGAGTGCTGATGTCGGACAAATCCAACGTCATGACCTACGCCGGCGGGCTGTGGCAGCGGGTCTTCCGCGAGGTCGCGCAGGAGTATTCCGACATCAGCACGCAGCACATGTACGTGGACGCGCTGTGCCTGGCGATGGTGCGCGACCCGAAGCAGTTCGAGGTCATCGTGACCAACAATATGTTCGGCGACATCCTCACCGACCTGGCGGCAGCGTTCCAGGGAGGCTTGGGCATGGCGGCCAGCGGAAACATCCATCCCGGGAAGACGTCGATGTTCGAGCCGGTGCATGGCTCGGCGCCGCCGTTGGCGGGGAAGAACGTCGCCAACCCCATGGGTGCGATTCAGAGCGCTGCCATGATGCTGAAGCATGTGGGCGTGAAGGATCACGCGGAACGCATTAACGCCGCGGTGAAAGAAGCGGTGGCGGCGAAGGTCACGACCGGCGATGTGGGCGGGACGTTCGGGACGCGCGAGGTTGGGGACTGGATCGCCGAGCGCGTAAGTCGATAAATCGGACGATCGGGCCATCGAAACGTAGGCCCACTTTGTTCTGAATGAAAAACAATTTGCGATTGTCGATTGCCGACTGCCGGTTGAAGCTGACCGTAGCTATTGCTGCGTTGATTCTTTGCTGCGCCGCACTCGCCCAGGCTCCACCCAAGGCGCAGCCCACGCCGCCAAAACCGGACGTCGTACCGCAGGCGCCAAATCCGCCAGCGTCGGAAAGCAAACCGCAAGCACGGCCGCAACCGAAGCCGGACCACAAGATGACGCCCGCGGAGGCGAAGGAACTGCTGGCCTCCGTGGACGAGATTCTGGCGTTCGACAGCCGCGACACACGACTCAAGATCAAACATCCGATCAAGCGGCAGCTCGCTTCGCGCGACCAGGTGCAGAAGTTCGTCGAAGAGCGCATGAAGGACGACGAAGACGCGCAGCGCTTGCAGCGCTCCGAGGCAGTGCTGAAAAAGTTCGGCCTGGTGCCGCGCGATTTCGACCTGCGGTCGTTCCTGGTAGAACTGCTGCGCGAGCAGGTGGCCGGCTACTACGACTCGAAGACCAAGACCGTGTACCTGCTCGACTGGCTGGAGCCGGAAACGCAACTGCCGGTCATGGCGCACGAGCTCACGCACGCTCTCCAGGACCAGAACGTCGGGCTGGAGAAATGGGTGAAGCGCGGCACCTCGGAAAAAACGCCTGCCGACGAAGTGCGCGGTGACGAGGAAATCGCGGCGCGCCACGCCATCATTGAAGGCCAGGCCATGGCGGTGATGATTGATTATCTGCTGGCGCCCATGGGCGGATCGGTCACCAAGTCACCGATGGTGACCAAGGCCATCCAGGAAAGCATGATGACTGGCACGGGCTCGCCGGTGTTCGACCGCGCGCCGCTCTTCCTCAAAAGAGTGCTGCTGTTTCCTTACAGCTACGGCCTGGATTTCGAGCGCGAGTTGCTGGAGAAGAAAGGGCTAGAGGCGGCGTATGCCGGCGTGCTGAAGAAGCCGCCGCAGAACACGCGGCAGGTGATGGAGCCGGCAACGTATCTCGCCGATGAAAAGCTGGTGGATGTGCCCATGCCGGACTTCGGCAAATTGTTGGGCAGCGAATGGGAAAAGTACGACGTGGGCTCGATCGGCGAGTTTGATGTGGCGCTGATGGCCGAGATTTACGCCAATGCGGACACAGCAAAGAAGATGTATCCCAACTGGCGTGGCGGCTGGTACTACGCGGCCAAGAAGAAGGGAACGGACACGATCGGACTGGTGTTCGTGAGCAAGTGGGTGAATTTGGACGCCGCGAAGACCTTCGCTTCACTCTATGGCTCAACCGTTGACAAGCGATATAAGACCACCGGCACGGGCGGTGGTGGCGCTATTGGTGGAGGGTCCCCTCACTGCATCTCTGGTGACTGTTCAAACTCCCTTGGTGCGTCGACGGGTTTCGTTGACACCACGGACGGGAGGGTTTACCTCGCGGTAAGCCATATGGATGCGGACACCGTGCTCGCCATCGAGAGTCTCCCTCCCGACTTGGCCTTAAGAGTGCAGGATGCTGTTCTCACGAAATATGCCGCCGCAGGGAAGTGATCTCGGCACGGCCAGATCCGCACACGCGGGGCGCGTGTGCCACACAAGTCTGTCACACTCTTCCGCGGAACTGCATGAGTTTGCGCCGGTCGCGCTTTGATGGACGGCTTGTGGGCGGCTCTTCGAATTGCCTCCTAGCCTTGCGCTCCTCGACGACCTTCTGCCGCTGTTCCTGGCTGGCCTCTGTCTCGCGATAGAGTGTCTGCGCAACTGATGCCGGACCGCGCACCTCGCTCAGCGCCAGGACTTCAACTTCGAAGTCACCGCCATCGTTGCTGATGCGCAGCATGTCGCCGGCTCGAAGCTCGCGCGCAGGTTTCGTCGGCTGCCGATTCACTTCAACTCTGCCGAGTTCGCATGCCCGCGCCGCCAACGCGCGCGATTTGAAGAACCTCGCGGCCCAAAGCCATTTGTCAATTCGCACCGAGGCCATGGCCTATTTTCTTACACAACGTCGTTCAGTGCTCAGCGGGGTATGCCGGCGGTTTCGATGTGCGCCGGGATTTCAAACCGCTTTTGTATAATTCCCGTTTCACCAGGAGAACTCATTGGCGGAAGCGGAAATTGGAATCATCGGCGGTAGCGGCCTCTATCAAATGCCCGGCCTGACCGGCACGCGCGAGGAGCGGTTGGAAACGCCCTTTGGCGAGCCATCGGATGCGTATGTGCTCGGCACGCTGGAAGGGCGGAAGGTAGCGTTTCTGGCGCGGCACGGCCGCGGCCACCGCAAGATGCCCAGCGAGCTGAATTTCCGCGCCAACATCCATGGCTTCAAGCAGCTCGGCTGCGAGCGCATCATCTCGCTTTCCGCTGTCGGCTCCCTGAAGGAAGAGCACAAGCCGCTGGACTTCGTCATTCCCGACCAGTTTTACGATCGCACGCGCCGGCGCATCTCCACATTTTTCGGCGATGGCGTGGTGGTGCATGTCGCCTTCGCCGATCCCGTCTGCGCGGAAGTAGCACAGGCCGCGCACACCGCATGCAAAGCTGCCGCCGTGACCGGCAAGCGCGGCGGCACTTATCTCTGCATCGAAGGCCCGCAGTTTTCCACCAAGGCGGAGTCGAACGTCTATCGCTCCTGGGGCATGGACGTGATTGGCATGACCAACCTCCAGGAGGCCAAGCTGGCTCGCGAGGCCGAGATCTGCTACGCGACGCTGGCGATGGTGACCGACTACGACTGCTGGCACCCATCCCACGACTCGGTCACGGTGGAGCAGATTGTCGCCGTGCTGATGCAGAACGCAGCACACGCCTGCACGGTGGTGCGCGAGGCGGTGAAGGTCATGCCGAAGCAGCGCGGCTGCAAGTGCGGCTCGTCGCTGGCGACGGCCATCATGACTGATCCCAAGCTGATCCCGGTGGAAGCGCGCCGGCGGCTGGCCTTGCTGTTAGACAAATACTTGAAAGAGAGCACGAGCGCCTAGCGCGTCTTCAGTCCTCAGTCTCGTCGTCAGGTCTGAAGACCCGCGACGGAAGACTGGCGACTTTATTGCGGAGTTCAAATGGCAATCCTGGTTGTAGGTTCGGTCGCGTTCGACACCATCCAAAGTCCCTTTGGCAAAGTTGAAAAAATTCTCGGTGGCTCGGCGACATACTTTTCGCTGGCCGCCAGCTACTTCACGGAAGTGCGCGTGGTAGCCGTGGTCGGCGACGACTTCGCGCCTGAGCACGAAGAGGTGCTGCGTAAGCGCGGCATTTGCCTGAAAGGTCTGCAACGCGCGGCGGGCGCGACTTTCCACTGGGGCGGCGAGTACGGCGAGAACGTGAACGAAGCCAAGACGCACTTCACCCACCTGAACGTCTTTGAAAAATTCCAGCCGCAGATCCCGAAGGAATACGCCGGCTCGGAATATCTGTTTCTCGCCAATATTGATCCCGTGCTGCAGGCGCGGGTACGCCGGCAGATGACCAAGACCCAGCTGGTAGGCGGCGACACCATGAATTTCTGGATCAACGGCAAGCGAGCCGATCTGCTGGAAACGCTGAAGCTGATGGACCTGCTGCTGATCAATGACACCGAGGCCAAGATGCTGGGCGGGGAATCGAACCTGCTGCGCGCCGCCAACCGCGTGATGGCCATGGGTCCTAAGGCGCTGGTCATCAAGCACGGTGAGTATGGCGCCACGATTTTCTTTGGCGACACGATGGGAATCGGCCATCATCCCTTCCGCGCGCCGGCGCTACCGCTCGACGAAGTGCGCGACCCGACTGGCGCGGGCGATTCCTTTGCCGGCGGATTCATGGGCTACATCGCCTCGCAGGGCGTGCTCAATCGCGAGGTGCTGAAGCGCGCCATGTTCTACGGCGGGGTCATGGGCTCGTTCGCCGTCGAGCGCTTCGGCCCCGAGCGCCTGCAGAGCCTGAGCCGCAAGGAGATCGAAGAGCGGTTCCAATTGTTCAGGGAATTGACGCACCTGGAATAGCAGGTCCAGCACTGAGGCACCGAGGCACAGAGAAGGTGATCTTCTAAGTGTCTCTGTGCCTCTGTGATTCCATAGGACGCCTCAAAATGCCCAGCACCTCACAATGGCGAAGCGAACGAGGCGGGGGCCCTCGATTAGGCGACGTGCAGGTGCTGGTGCTGCTGGCATCGGCTGCGTCCATCGCAGCGCTGGCTTACTACTACAAGTGGGGACAAATCCTTCTTTCCGGCGACGCGGTGGCACACATCAACATCGCGCGTCGAGTTTTTGATTCGCGCAGTCCCGGCCCGCTGCAACTGGGCACGGTCTGGCTGCCTCTACAGCATATCCTTACGATCCCGTTCATTATTTCGGACGCCGCTTGGAGCAGCGGCGTAGGCGGCGCGATCATATCCATGGTTGCGTACGTGCTCGGCACTCTGGGCATGTACAGATTAGTTACGGCAGGCCTGAGCTCCGCCGGCGCCTCTAACGGCCTGGCGCGAATCTGCTCCTGGTTTGCCGCTGCAGTGTTTGCGGCGAACCCAAACATTCTCTATTTGCAGGCGACCGCCTTGAACGAGCCGATCAGTTTGGCGCTGATCATCTGGGCGACAGCCTATTTCACCGGCTTCGCCCAACTGGCGATGCGCGGCGATGCCGTGTTGGCGTCGGCGCGGCTGAAGCGATGCGCCTGGCTGCTGGCTGCCGACATGCTGATCCGCTATGACGGCTGGTTCGCGGGCGCGGTATATTTCGCCGCCGCGGTCGTGGTCTTCGCACTCGCAAGAGCAAAGGCCAATGCAGCCTACGTGGCACAGGGCGCGCGCGCCACTTCGCACGCCCTGCTTCGCGGATTGGCGACCTTCGCGCTTATCTGCGCCGTCGCGCCGGCCATCTGGTTCGCCTACAACGCGTTCGTCTGGGGCAATCCGCTGGAGTTTGCGACCGGCCAGTACTCGGCCAGGGCGATCGCGGAGCGCACGCGACATGCCGGCGATCTTCATCATCCCGGATGGCATAGTCCCTACGTGGCGGCCGAGTACTTCCTGCGCAACGCGCAGCTCACAATGGGAGAAAGCCATCGCGAGCCGCGTTCAGCGGCGTCTTGGTGGGAGCGTCCATGGACGGTGGTGGCGCTCGCCGGAAGCGCGCTGGCCGTGCTGTTCGCGCGCGCCACGCTCCCATGGTTGTTGCTGTGGTTCCCGCTGCCGTTCTACGCCATCTCGATCGCCTGGGGCGATGTGCCGATCTTCATCCCGCAGTGGTGGCCGTTTTCCTACTACAACACGCGATATGGTGTGCAACTGCTCCCGCTGTTCGCGGCGTCCTTCGGCATCGTGCTGTATTTCGCGCTGACCATGCGCCCACAACGCGGCTGGCGCGTGGCCGTGGTTCTGGTTTGTCTGGCCTTCGTCGGTGGAAGCTACGCTTCCGTGTGGCGCAATGTGCCCATCTGCCTGCGCGAGGTCCGCGCCAACGGCGGCGCCCGCTACGCGCTCGACGGCCGTCTGGGCAGCGTGTTGGCGGAGCTGCCACCATCGGGCACACTGCTGATCTACCTCGGCGACCATGGCGGAGCGCTGCAACGCGCCTCTATTCCGCTCCGGCGCACCATCAATGAAGGCGACTACCGGGTGTGGGAGCGCGCGCTGGAGGCGCCGGCCGAAAATGCAGATTTCGTGATTGGAGCGTCTAACGATCCGGTGGGCAAGGCCGCCGCGTCGCATCCTGACGGTCTGGAACTGCTTGTCGTGTTGCAGACGCCCGGGCAGCAGCCGGTCCGGATCTATCGTTCGACAAAATGATGCCCGCTAGCCACTAGTAACAGGGCACATGCCCCTTTAGAATCGCCCCCATGGGGGACCTCTGGGCGCGATACGGGCCCCACACACCGGAAGCCGCACTGCTATCGCGGGTGATGCTGCGTCTGGTGATCGCCGCATTTCTCGGCGGCATTATCGGATTGGAGCGCGAGTTCAAGCACAAGCCTGCGGGCTTGCGCACCAACATGTTCATCTGCTTCGGCTCGGCAATGTTCACCGTCATGTCGGTGGCTTTGGCGGGCGAATTCACCGGCGACCACACGCGGATCGCGGCGCAGATCATTCCCGGGATCGGATTTATCGGCGCGGGTTCCATCCTGCATTCGCGCGGCTCGGTGCAGGGATTGACGACGGCGGCGACCATTTTCGTAGTCGCCTCGGTGGGCATGGCGGTGGGCGGTGGATTCTACCTGATTGCCATTTTTTCGACCCTGGTAATCCTGATTGCGCTGCACATGCTCGGCTGGATGGAAGCGCGCTTCAGTCTCAAGCCGCTGCTGATGACCTACCAGGTCACGGGTGAAAACGCCGAGGAAATCGTCGGCGCCGTCAATGGCGCCCTAGAAGAAGAGCGTCGCATCATGCAAACCGTGCAGGTGGGCCGGACAAACAGCCACTACCGAGTGCAGTTCATCGTGGACGCCACGCAGAAGGAGCACGACGCGCTGCTCAATCGTCTGCGGCAGATGCCGGTGGCGCGCAGCGTCGAATGCATGGGAACGCAGGAGCATGAGTAGGAGTAAGGCAGCTCAAGGCTCAAGGCGCGAGGCAAAACCGAATCCAAGAGAAAAAGATGTCGTCGACCCCCTTCACCAAAGCGCACGCCTGCGGCAACGATTTCATCCTGATTGACGGTAAGCATGCGCCCAAAGACCTGAAGCAGCTTACGGTCGCCATCTGCGACCGGCATCGCGGCATCGGTGCTGACGGCGTGGAGTTCGTCTTTTCCGATCCCCAGGCGGATGCGCGCGCGCGGTTGTTCAATGCCGACGGTTCCGAGGGGGAGATTTCCGGCAACGGCACGCGTTGCGTCGCCGCGTACCTGGCTGAGCAGAAAGCTCGCGAGCAGTTCACCATCCGCACCGGCGCGGGAATTCGAACCTGCACGCTGATCGCGCATGAAGGCCGGCGATTTGAGTTTGAAACCAGCATGGGCGAGCCGCAGGTCGGCGATCCGTTCTCGATCAAGATGGCGTTCGGTGAGCAGGTGGGCGTGCCGGTGTCCATGGGCAACCCGCATTTCGTGCTTTTCGTGGACGACTTCGCCCCCGGCTGGCAGGCCGAGGCGGGTGAGATCGAGCACCACCACGACTTCAAGCACGGCACCAACGTCGAGCTGGTGCGCTTGGTCAGCAAAGAAGAGATCGAGATCAGGATTTTCGAGCGCGGCGTCGGAGAAACGCAGTCCTCAGGCACAGGCTCATGCGCTTCGGCAGTGGCGGCGATTCATGGCGGGCGCGCCAAGTCGCCTTTACGTGTGCGCGCTTCGGGAGGAACGCAGACCGTGCGCTGGGACCGCGAAGTTTTCCTTACCGGCCCAGCCGAGATCGTGGGCAAAGGCGAGTTTTACGCCGGGTGAGCGCGAACCATCCTGTTCAGCTACGAGCCTCTAGCTACGAGTCGCAACTGTGGTTAGTATGCTTGCGGTGTCGCCGGATCGACCAACTGAGGCCCTGAAACCGCCGCCGCTGCGCCATGGCGATCGCGTCGGCATCGTCGCGCCTGCCAGCTTTTTCAAGCGCGAGCGCTTCGAGGCTGGCTGCGCTGCATTGCGGCGGATGGGATATGAGCCTGTTTTCCTCGACAGCATATTCGACAAGGACCTTTACTTTGCCGGCTCGCCGGAGCGCCGCGCTCGCGAGTTGGAGCAGATGTTCGCGCGCGACGACCTTCGGGCCATCGTCTGTGCGCGCGGCGGGTATGGCGCCAATTACCTGCTGTCCCATCTGGACGTTGAAGTCATTCGCAAGCACCCGAAGATTTTCGTGGGATACAGCGACAACACCTGCCTGCTGACCTGGCTTCACGATGCCACTGGGCTGGTGACATTTCACGGGCCGATGCTGACCGGCGACTTCGCGCGCGCCGGAGGCGTTCACGAGTCCTCTTGGGAGGCGGCGACCGGCGGCGCTGCCTCGTGGCAAGTCGCCGCGGACCCCATGGTCACACTCGTGCCCGGTACCGCGGAGGGCGCGCTGTACGGCGGGTGCCTGTCCATCGTGGTCGCCTCGCTGGGCACACCCTACGAGGCGCGTACCGAGGGCAAGCTGCTATTTCTGGAAGATGTGGCCGCCAAGCCTTATCAGATTGACCGCATGCTGATGCAGATGAGAATGGCAGGGAAGCTCAAGAACGTACGCGGCATAGTTTTTGGCGCGATGATGGATTGCGTGCAGTCGCCTGACCAGCCGTACACCCTGCAAGAAGTGATCACAAGAGTGGTGGGTGATCTCGGGATCCCGGTCGCGTACGGTTTGCCGTCCGGACACTTCCCCGGCGCAAACATCACGCTGCCGTTCGGGATCAAGGCGCAGCTGACGGCGTCCGCGCAGCGGGCAGGCCTGGAGATACTGGAGAGCGCAGTCTCGCGGGCGCAAGCAGCAAAAGACACGACACAGGGGTGATTCGGGTCGAACGCATGGGGAATGCAAAGCACATTCATCTGATTGGGATTTGCGGCACCGCCATGGCGTCGTTGGCCGGGATGCTGCGCGGGCGCGGCGTTGACGTGCGCGGCTCGGATCACGCGGTGTATCCGCCGATGTCGGACTTTCTCGCCGGGTTGGGCATTCCCGTAGCGCAGCCGTACGCGGCAGAGAACCTCGATCCACGCCCCGACCTGGTGATTGTCGGCAATGCCATTTCGCGTGGCAATCTGGAACTGGAGCGCGTGCTCGACGAACGCATCCCGGTCCAGTCCATGGCGCAGTTTCTGTACGATGAGTTCCTGCGCACGCGAAGTGTGATCACTGTTGCCGGGACCCATGGCAAGACGACCACCACGTCCATGCTGTCCTGGATCTTTGAGGTCGCGCGACGCCGGCCTTCGTTCCTGGTCGGCGGCATTGCGGAGAATTTTGGTTCCAGCTTCAAACTGGATGACGGCCAGGACTTCATTATCGAAGGCGACGAATACGACACTGCATTCTTCGATAAAGGTCCGAAGTTCCTTCACTATTTCCCCGACGCGGTGGTGCTCACGTCGGTGGAGTTCGACCACGCCGATATCTACAAAGATCTGGAATCGGTGAGGACAGCATTCAAGCGGCTGGTGAACCTGGTTCCGCGGCGCGGGCGCATCGTCGCTTGGGACGGCGCGGAGGCGGTGGAGGAATGTGTCGCGCGTGCGTTCTGCCCGGTCGAGCACTACGGGTTTGAGAAAACATCTTTCTGGCGCATCGAAGATGCGCACTACGAACCGGAGCGCACCCGGTGGCGGGTTCGGCGCGACGGCCAGCCGTGGGCAGAGTTGGAATTCTCGCTGGCCGGCGAATACAACGTGCTGAACGCCACCGCGGCTGCGGCCATGGCGGCGAGCTACGGCATCGGACCGCAGGTGATCGCTGAAGCGCTGCGTACCTTCAAGAGCGTGAAGCGGCGGCTGGAGGTAAAGGCGGAGATTGGCGGCGTCACTATCATTGACGACTTTGCGCACCACCCGACGGCCATTGCCGAAACCCTGAAGGCGCTGCGCACCCGCTACTCGGGGCGGCGGATATGGGCCATCCTCGAACCGCGCTCCAACACCCTGCGGCGCAACATTTTTCAAGGCTCATTGGCGCAGAGTCTGGCCATGGCCGACGAAGTTGTGGTGGCAGCGATCTTCAAGTCCGAAGCAATTCCCGAGCGCGAGCGCCTCGATGTCGAGGAAGTCGTGCTCGAAGTCCGCCGGCATGGAACGCGTGCGCGACAAATGAAGGATGCTGATGAAATTGTCGCGACGGTAATACCGGAGCTGCGCGCCGGCGATGTGGTTGCGATTCTTTCCAATGGCGGCTTTGGCGGCATCTATGAGAAGCTTCCGCGTTTGCTGAAGCAGCGCGAGGTCTCTGCCAAAGCGTGAAGCGTTCTGCCTGGCTTCCTACCTTCCTGGTGCTTGTTTCCGCGCTCTGTGCGGCGCAGGAGGTCCAACACGGTGTTGGTACTCCGCCTCCGTATTGGGTTGGCGTCCGGTACGAGGTCTCGCTCGCCAGGAGCGCCGACCATCTCCTCCACGTGAAGATGTACACCAGCCCGCATCCTGACCTTCGGGTGCAGCTTCCGGTTTGGAACGCGTTGTACCAGGTCCGCGACTTCGCGCAGTACGTAACATCAGTCAAGGCAAGGACCTCAGCCGGAGCACCGGTCGAGGTGCGCGCGGTGGACAAGACGACTTGGTCGGTGCCGCGAGCCGACGTCGTGGAATACGATGTCACCGCCAATCAGCAGGGGCCCTTCGGCTCGGAGGTCACCGAACAGCACGCTTTTCTGAATTTGGCCGAAATCCTCATGTATGTCATTGGCCACCCCAAGCAGCAGCGGCAGGTCCTGGTGTTCTCAGACATTCCTGCCGGCTGGCGGGTCGCCACCGCGATCGGCTCCCCGGGTTTCGCCGGGCCGTCGAGTTGGATGGCCGAGAGCTACGACGAACTCGTGGACTCCCCGGTCGAGCTCGGCGCCTTTGCCGAATCCGATTTCGAAGACGGAGACACGAAATTCCGTTTGGTCGTGGACGCCGACTCCGCCGATTACGACATGAAATTTCTCACCGAGATGGCGCACAAGCTGGCTGCTACCGAAATCGAGTGGATGCAAGACCGTCCCATCGACCACTACGTTTTCATCTACCACTTTCCCCGCCGGCCAGCAGGCGGCGGTATGGAGCACGCCTACTCGACCGCCATTGATGCCAGCGCCGAGCGCGTCAGGAACAATCCTGGTTCGCTGGCGGGCGTTACCGCGCACGAGTTCTTTCACTTGTGGAACGTGAAGCGAATTCGGCCACAATCGCTGGAGCCGGTGGATTACACCAAGGAGCAGTACACGCGCGCGTTGTGGTTCAGCGAGGGCGTCACCAGCACGGTGGCCGACTACATGCGGGTGCGCGCCGGCATGCTGGATGAGCGCGGCTTTCTGAACGAAGTCGCCGAGGCCATCGGCGCGCTTGAAGCACGCCCGGCGAGCCGGACGCAATCCGTCGAGGAGTCCAGCCTTGACGCCTGGCTGGAGAAATATCAGTTCTACAACCTGCCGGAGCGCAGCATTTCCTATTACAACAAGGGCGAAATCGTAAGCATGCTGCTGGACCTGCGCATGCGCGAGGTCACGGCGGGGAAGAAATCTTTGCGCGATCTGTTTCACTGGATGAACGACCATTACGCTAAGCAGGGCAAGTTCTTCCCTGATTCCGCCGGTGTGCAGCAGGCGGCGGAAGCCGTGGCCGGCGCCAGTTTCGCGGATTTCTTCGAGCGCTATGTCGCCGGTATCGACAGCATTCCTTACGACGAGTTCTTCATCACGGTGGGCCTGAAGCTAAGCAAGCGAACCGTCACCGTCGCCGACAGCGGGTTTCAGGCCATGTGGAGTTTCGGACAGGCCCCGGTGGTGATCTCGGTCGCCTCCGGTAGTTCGGCAGAAAAGGCGGGATTGCGCGCCGGCGACATTATCCAGGAAGTGAACGGACATGCGGTCACGCGCAGCGGCGACACACTGGCTTCGGGCCTGCGTCCGGGCGACATCATGAAGCTTAAGGTGCAGAGCGCAAGCGGGAAGCGCTCCATGAGCTTCACGGTGGCTAGCCGCCAAACTGAAGAGTACCTCCTTGCCGGCCGCGAAGATGCCACTGCCGCTCAGAAAGCGCGGCGCGCCGCCTGGATTCGCGGCGATTCCGAGTAGCCATGCGCACCGTCCTCACTCTCGGCTGGTGGACGCTGATGACGCCCGTCGCCGGCCTCCTCACACTGCCGTACACGCTGCTCACTGGCGACACCCGTTTCCTGTGGCGTGTTGGCATGTGGGTGGTCCGTACCGGGGTCCGCATCGCAGGCGTGCGCGTGGAGATCGTCGGCCGCGACAAGCTCGACCTTTCCCGCAATTACATCTTCATGTCGAACCACGTATCCAATCTCGATCCGCCGTTGCTGATCCCCAACTTGCCGCGTCAGACCTCCATCCTGGTGAAGAAAGAATTGTTTCGCATTCCCATTCTTGGCTTTGCCATGCGCGCAGCCAAGCTGGTTCCGGTGGACCGCAGCAATCGCGACGCCGCCATCGCCAGCGTGCGCGAGGCGGCGGAAGTGATGCAGGGCGGTTTCGATATGACGGTGTATCCCGAGGGCACACGCTCACCGGACGGACGGCTGCTGCCGTTCAAGAAGGGCCCGTTCTACCTGGCCTTGGAGACTGGCTTTCCGATTGTGCCCATCACCCTCCTGGGCACATTTGAAATTTCACCGAAAGGGAAGTTCTTCATCGATTCGAAGGCAGCGGCCGCGCAGATTGTGTTCCACGACCCCATCTGGCCGAAAGACTACCGGGAGCGCGACGCACTCATCGAAGCGGTGCGGCAGTCGGTCGCCTCGGCGCTGCCGCCGGAGAGACGCTGAACGCGCCACGCCAATTGACTGGGATTGCGAAGCGACCTAGCATAGCGACCCATCGGTGGGCCTGCCTTTGATCGGCCAGACAATCTCGCATTACCGTGTGCTGCGCAGGCTCGGCGGCGGTGGCATGGGTGTGGTCTATGAGGCCGAAGACCTCAAGCTGCACCGGCACGTTGCGCTGAAGTTTCTTCCGGACGACGTTCTCGCCGATCCGACCAGCCTGACTCGATTTGAACGTGAGGCACAGGCGGCCTCAGCGCTCAACCATCCCAACATTTGCACGATCTACGACACCGACGCAGCGGAAGGCCGGCCTTTCATCGTAATGGAGCTGCTGGAAGGTTCGACCCTGAAGCACACCATCGGGGCCGCACCCATGGCCATGGACCTGCTGCTCGAAATCGCCATTCAGGTGTCGGATGGGCTCGATGCAGCGCATTCCGCCGGGATCGTGCATCGTGACATCAAGCCCGCCAACATTTTTGTTACTCGCAGGGGACAAGCCAAGATTCTCGATTTCGGCCTGGCTAAATTCTCATCAGCGCAAACGGTCATCGCGGCCGATGACATGCTCACCGTCGTGACCAGCACCGGCGATGCTCCCGGGACGCTGGTGTATATGTCGCCGGAGCAGGTACGGGGCAAGGACCTGGACGCGCGCACCGATTTGTTTTCGTTTGGCGCCGTCTTGTACGAAATGGCCACCGGCAAGCTGCCTTTCCGCGGCACAACCGCCGGAGCGGTTGGACACGCGATCCTTAGTGAAACGCCCACGCCTCCGATTCAGCTCAATCCCGAGGTGCCGCCGCAATTGCAGGAAATCATCGGCAAAGCTTTGGAAAAGGACGCCGCGCTCCGCTACCAGGCAGCGGCGGATCTGCGGACCGACCTGAAGCGCCTGAAGCGCGAGCTCGAGTCGGGTTCTTCCGGCCGCCCCTCCAGCGTTTTTGCAGGGCGCGAAAGTAACGCATTTTCGCTTTCCCGGCGGCGGGTTGCGCTGGCCGGAGCTGCGCTCGTCGTCGTGGTGTTGCTGGTCCTCGGATACGCTGCCTGGAGCCGGTACGGAAGCACCGCGCGTCTTAGCCGCATCGACTCGCTTGCCGTGTTGCCGCTGCAGAACCTGTCCCGCGATCCCGAGCAGGAATACTTCGCCGACGGCATGACCGACGAACTCATCACGGGTCTGTCGAAGCTCGGAACGCTGCGTGTCATTTCCCGTACTTCGATCATGCGCTACAAGAACACCACCGAACCGTTGCCTAGGATTGCGCGCGAGTTGAACGTGGACGCGGTGGTGGAAGGATCCGTCGAGCGCTCGGGAGGCCGGGTTCGCATCCGGACGCAACTGATCCGGGCGGCTACCGAACAGCCGTTGTGGGCCGATACCTACGACCGCGAGCTGCGCGACGTGCTCACCCTGCAGACCGACGCCGCGCGGGACATCATTTCTCACATCCGCGGCAAGGTCGGCTCCGCCGGTACGCGCGTTGTCCCGGCGGTCGATCCTGAGGTTTACGATCTCTATTTGCACGGCCGCTATTATTGGAATCGACGGACCAAGGCAGACTTTCAGAAGGCAATTGCCTACTTCAACCAAGCCATTGCGAAGGACCCGAGCTATGCCCTTGCCTGGGCCGGCCTGGCCGATTGCTACAACCTGTCGGGCGACCGTCAGGGGAAAGACGCCGCCGAAAAGGCTGTGGCGCTCGATGATTCCTTGGCCGAAGCCCACTCATCGCTGGCCTACGCGAAACAGAATCTTGATTGGGACTTTGCCGGCGCGGAGAAGGAATTTCGTCGCGCCATCGAGCTGAACCCGAATTACATCTATGCCCACCAGTGGTTGGCGGCGCTCTTGAGTGACATGGGACGGAGCGAGGAGGCAACGGCGGAGGCGCAACGCGCCTTGCAAGTGGATCCTCTTTCGGTCCGGGTGAACACGGCGGCAGGGTGGGTGTTTTACGGTGCTCGGCAACTCGATCGTGCCGAAAAGCTCGCGTTCGCCGCCCTGGAACTGGATCCGAACTTTTCCACCGCACATGGCCTGCTCAGCTCGATCTACCTCGTCCGGGGCCGCTATGTAGACAGCTGGGAAGAGTTGAAAAAAGCTGCCGCCGGTATCCACAATCCGGAGATTATGGCGCGTGCCGTCGCGGCGGAAAACGCTTATCGCGCCGGTGGCGTCAAAGCGATGTTTCGCGAGCAGCTGAGGATGGAACAAGCGCGCCTGACGAGCGCAGACCTTCCCTCGCAAATCGGGTCTGACGCCTTCGATATGGCCATCGCCTACGCTCAACTTGGAGAGAACGACCGCGCTTTTGGATTGCTTGACCAAGTCTATCGGGCGCACCAACTGGAGATACTTTTTCTGAAGGGTGAACCCTTGCTCGATCCTTTGCACTCCGATCCACGGTGGGCCGACCTGCTGCGCCGCATCGGCCTGCCGCAGTAATCGCCTGTTAGACCCCGCGTTTTTCGATCAGCCTCGCGCTCAGCACGACCCCGTCGCGGTCGTCGTGCAGCTTGATGGGGAAGACCAGTACGTTCCACACCCAGTGCGGGGACTTGCGGGGAAGATTGGGTAGCCCGCGAAAGCCGCGGTCCATGTAGGTTTCGCGCGTGTCGGCGACATTGGCCAGGATGTACCGCCATTCCTCATCCACTTCCGGAAATTCCTCGAACTTGTTTTTGCCGACGAAATAGGGCGGCTTCTTCTCGAAGAGCTTGGCGAAGTACTCATTCACGTACTGCCAGTTGCCGTCGCGGTCCAGGACCTCCATGACGACGTCAGCGCCGAGCGCCTCCGCGATACGGCGGTAATAGAAGTCGCGTGCGTCCACCACGACCGGCTTGCCGCGCTTCTTTGCCTCGAAGGAGCGCAACGCCGCCACCAGGTCGTCAATCGAGCTGTAGCCCTTGAGCAAGTGCATGTCCGCGATACCGCCGAAGGTCTTCTTCTCGAGCGTGGCCGACAGGATGATGATGGGAACGTGCGGACGCTTCTGGCGCAGCGATTCGGCCACATCAGTGCCGAATTTGCCCGCCCCGAGGTGATAGTCGAGCACCGCGATATCAATGTCGCCCAGCTTCTGTTCGGCTTCCTCGATGGAAGACGCGGTGACCACCTCGTAGCCTTTTTGCCGGAGGATGGTGGAACGCAGCAGGAGATTGTCTTCCAGATCGTCGAGCAGGAGGACGCGAATCGGCCGGGCCGATTTGCCGGTGCCGATGCTGGTGACTTCAGCCATTCAGCGCTTAATGATACAGGGTGGTGTGCGAAGTGCTAAGTGCCAAGTCAGCGGCTCGCGTTCCGATCTTTCTTTCTTCGCACTTAGCACTTGGCACTCATTTCGCGTTCTTTTCCACATTGGTGGCTCCGCGCACCGCCTTCGCCAGCTCCGGTAGCTTGTTGAATACGGCCACGCAGCGCAGCCACCGTTTATTTTCCATCGCCGGATAGCCGCTGACCATCGTGCCCGGTTCTACGTCGTTCGGTATTCCGGACTGCGCGGTGGCAATCACGCCGTCGCCAACCTTGCAGTGCCCGGCGACGCCGACTTGCCCAGCTAGGATTACATTCTTGCCGACCACCGTCGAGCCCGCCAGTCCCGTCTGCGCGCACAGCAGCGTGTCCTCACCTACCTCCGATCCATGACCGACCTGCACCAAGTTGTCGATCTTGGCGCCGCGCCGCACCCGGCTTTCCCCAATGCTGGCGCGGTCCACGCAGGCATTGGCCTGCACTTCCACATCGTTTTCCAACACCGCCGCGCCGGACTGAACGATCTTCTGCCAGCGGCCGCTGTCGTTCTTCGCAAATCCGAAGCCATCGGCGCCGATGACCGCGCCGTTCTGAAGGATGACATTGTCCCCCAGTCGGCAGTATTCGCGCACCACCGCGTGCGCGTGGGCGAAGAAATGATCTCCAATCCGAGCCCCGCGATATACGACTGTGTGCGGCAGCAGGACGCAGTGCTCGCCAATGATCACGTCTTCTGCGATCACCGCATAGGCGCCGATGGAGGCATGTTTTCCGATCTTGGCCGAAGGGTCTACCACCGCGGTGGAGTGAATGCCAACCGGATAGCGCGGAGGGTGGTAGAAAAGCTCGATGGCGCGGGCGAAGGTCAGGTAAGGATTGGCGCAGCGCAACGTCGCCGGCGGAATCGGCGGAAAATCATCTTTCACCACCACCGCCGATGCCCGAGTCGTGCGAGCCGCGCTGGCGTATTTCGGGTTGGCGACGAAGGTAAGTTGACCTGGCCCCGCTTCCTCGATGCCGGCAACGCCTGAAATTTCCGTATCCTCGCCTTCGAGGCGAGCGCCAAGTGTGGAGGCAATCTTTGAGAGTTTCATAGGAATTGAGCAGCCTAGTCTATCCGAATCGGGGGTCAGGCCAGCGCGGACTTCCAAAGACAGCGCATGGCTAGCGGCCAGGGCTGAGCACTACTCCGTGAACATCGGCACCTGCCGCGTATCGGTGGCGGCTGCGGGGCGGCGCTTCCCGGCAGCGGCGCCGATCACTGCCAGCACCGTGAGTTGCGCCAGCGCCGTCCGCGGAACGAAGATTCGCTGCGTGTTGGAACGCGTATCCGGCGGATTGATCAGGTAGCCGTCAGGGCCGACCTGTGTCAGGTCGTTCGGCATCATGCCTTCGAGCACGTCGTTGTCGCGAAACCGCAAGCGCACCCACAGGCCTTCCGTGCGTGGTCGGGTGGTGAACGTCTTGCGCAGCGAGTCGGGCTCACCGAATTCGCGCACAAAATAAATTCCCTTGATGTCTTTCAAGTCGATGGCCACCACGTTGCCCGAGGTATTCAGGATTTCCACTTTGCCCTCCACGATGAAGTCGGTTGGCGAGAGAAATCCGTTGACCGTGTCCCGGTTCAGTTTGCGGACGACGACTTTCTTGTGCGTTGACGGCATGGGCTGGCGCGGGCTGCGAAAAGCAATTTTCGCATTTTTTGCCTCGCTTCAGAGCTTTAACACCGGGGGTGTAGCCAAAGGGTCAACCGTTATGATATCGTCGTGAGTTCGCGGCGGCGTTACAGATCAGATAAGTGCAGCAGCAATAAGGACTTACGGCTCCCCGGGACCGTTTTCCGTCAGCCGGCAAGGCTGACGTATCCTGCGTGTCTGGCTGCGCCGCGGCGCTAAGCGCAAGATGGCCGATTACATCTACACCATGGAAACCCGGCTCACGCCGGATCAGCAGCGTGCCGTGAGCCTGGCCCAGGATGTCGCCCGTGCTCAGGAGTTGAACATTTACCTGACCGGCGGCACCATCCGCGACATCATCTCCGGTTTCGCCATTCGTGATCTCGACATCACCGTCCAGGGCAACGCGCTCAAGCTGCAAAAAGAACTGGAAAAGGCCGGCGCCATCATTGAGGGCGTGGACGACGATTACAAGGCGCTCTACGTGATTTTTCCCGGCAACGTGCGCGCCGAGATCGGCATGGCCTACTCGGCAATTTACGAAAAACCGGGGAAGCCGCCGCGCATTGCTCCTGCCACCATTACCGAAGACCTGCGCCGCCGAGACTTCACCGTGAACTCGATGGCGCTGTCGCTGAACATGGGTTCGCGCGGGCTGCTGCTGGACCCCTTCAACGGCGTCGCTGACATTGAAGCCAAGCTCATCCGCATCCTGCACAATTACGCTTTTTTTGAGGAGCCATCGCGAGTGATCCGCGCCACGCGGTTCATGGCGCGCTTCCATTGGCCTCTGGAGGAGCGCACGCAGGCGCGCTACGACGCCGCCAAGGAGAACAATTACATCGAGTACATCACCGACCGCGCTATCGGCCAGGAAATCGAAGCGCTGGCCTACGAGGAAGATCCGCTTCACGTGCTGCGCTCGCTGGAGAAGGAAGGCTGGCTCAAGGTCCTGAACCCGCACTGGTCGGTGGCCAAGGTGGATACAGCGGGACTTTCCGACCTGCTTAAGACGCGCCAGCAGATGCTGAACTTCGGCTACACCGTGGACATGGCGCCCGCGGTGATGTACTTCCTGGCCAAGCGGCTCAGCAGCAGCGATGTTCGCGACATGCAGCGGCTGATTCCGCGCAAGCAGTTCGTTGAATCCTGGCGCACCCTGGAAGAGGATGCCGCCAAGTTTGCCAAGCGTCTCTCGGGAAAAGAAGCGGCTACGCCATCCCGCGCCTGGCAGGTTTTGTCGGAGGCCAAGCCCGAGACGCTGCTCTTCCTCGACGCCACCACGCGACATCAATCGGTGGCGCAAAAGCTCAAGAATTTCTTCGGCAAATGGCGTCAGGTCAAACAGAAGTTGCCGCTGCCCGAGATGACTGAGTTGCACATTACGCCGCAACTGCCCGCTTATCCCAAACTCGAGAACGAAGCCTTCCTGCTTCTGCTCGACGGCAAGCTGCGCTCGCGGACCGAAATTCTAAAGTTCCTCAAGCCCTACGCTCCGCCTCCGCCACCACCGCCACCGCCGCCCAAAAAAGGCCGGGGAGCGAAAGCCGAAGCCGCACCCGCAGCTCCCGCGCCTGTGCCAACCGGCAAGAAGGGAAAGGGCAAAGCGGCGCCCGCCGCCGCGCCAAAGGTTGAGAAGGCGCCCGAGAAGCCGGTGCAAAAGCCGGCGGAGAAGCCGCCGTCGAAGCCGCCTGAGAAGTCTGCGAAGCGCCAGTCGGCCAAGAAGGCGGCAAAGCAAAGTAAGCCGCCAGGACCTGCCAAAAAGAAGAAAAAGTAACTACCCCACGGGCGGCGGCTAAAGAGCCAAACCCCAGCTAACAACCAGCAACTAGATTTGCGGCGGCTTGGTCGTCGTAGTGGTGGTGGTTGTCGCCCCATTCCCGGACTGTGTCTTCGTGGTGTGCTTCTTAGCGTGTTTCTTGTGGTGACGACGCGCCTTATGTTTCTTAGCGGTCGTGCCGGTCTGGCTGGTCGTGGTGGAATTGCCGGTCGTCTGTGTTGTCGTGGTAGTCGTCGCAGTCTGGCCGAAGGCGAATCCGCTCATCGCCAGCGAAAGTACGAGAGCAGCCAAGGTCTTCATCGTTTCACCTCTCCGGAACACTCAAGTTCTTTGGATGCGCCGAAACCCGCGACCGCAGCCTCGTCCAGCACGGGCCGGCAACTCGGGACGGAGTTCCCGGCCTAAGTTGTTGGCGATGAAATCAACAATAGTCCTCGCTTTTCCACACCCGGAAACGCTTCCCACGCTCCCCGGAGCTCAATACAATTGAACCAGGCTCATGTCCCAATTCGTCCACCTCCACCTGCACACCGATTACTCCCTGCTCGACGGCGCCTGTGACGTTGACAAGCTTGTGGCGCGCGTCCAGCAGCTCGGCATGCCCGCCGTGGCCATGACCGACCACGGCAATATTTTCGGCGCATTCCACTTCTTCCACGCCGCCAAGAGCGCCGGGGTGAAGCCGATTGTCGGGTGCGAGCTGTATGTCTGCAAGAAGGACGACCACAACATCGAGCGTACCCCGCCGGATGGCGACACCTACAACCACCTGCTGGTGCTCGCCCAAAACGAAGAGGGCTATCGCAATCTGGTAAAGATCACCAGCGAAGCCTCACTGCACGGGTTTTATTACAAGCCCCGAATCTCGAAGCGTTTTCTGGCGGAGCACTCGCGCGGCCTGATTGGCCTGTCCGGCTGCCTGAAAGGCGAAGTCGCCGAGCGCTTGATGGAAGGGAACTACGACGCCTCCAAAAGCGCGGCGGGCGAGTGGGCGGAAATTTTCGGCAAGCAGAATTTCTATCTCGAAATTCAGAACCAGGGCCTGGAGCAGGAAAAGCAGATTAACCCGGCGCTGCACAAAATGGCGCGCGAGCTCGGCCTGCCCCTGGTCGCCACCAACGACAGTCATTATCTCTGCGAGGACGACTGGCACGCCCAGGACGTCATGGTTTGTATCCAGACCGGCAAGTCCATCCAGGACACCAACCGGATGAAATTCCAGACGCAGCATTTCTACGTCAAGACCTACGACGAAATGCTGCTGATGTTCGGCGACACACCCGAAGTCCTCACCCGCACTCTCGACATTGCGGAGCGCTGCACGCTGAAGCTGGAAAAAATCCGCAATCCGTTTCCGCACTTCGATGTTCCCGCCCCCTTCACCCTGGACAGCTACTTCGAGCACGTGGCGCGTGAAGGTTTCGCCCGCCGCATGAATATGCTCGCCGAATCACAGAGCCAGGGGCGGCTCAAGCACCCGATCGCCGACTACGAGCAGCGCCTGGCGCTTGAAATCGACATCATCCGCCAGATGCAGTTCTCTGGATATTTCCTGATCGTGTGGGATTTCATCCGCTGGGCCAAGGAGCGCGGCATCCCGGTCGGCCCGGGGCGCGGCTCGGCTGCAGGGTCGCTGGTCTCCTACTCGATGGGCATCACTGATCTGGACCCGCTGCAGAACGAGCTTCTCTTCGAGCGCTTCCTCAATCCCGAGCGCGTCTCCATGCCCGACATTGACGTGGATTTCTGCATGAACCGCCGCGGCGAGGTCATCAACTACGTCACCCAGAAGTACGGGCGCGACAACGTGGCGCAGATCATCACCTTCGGCACGCTCATGGCCAAGGCCGCCATCAAGGACGTCGGTCGCGCCATGCAGATTCCCTACAGCGACGTGGACCGCATCGCCAAAATGGTCCCGCCCACGCTGAACATAACGCTGGAAAAGGCACTCGACGACTCGCCTCCATTACAGCAGGCGTACCAGAGCGAGCCCCAGGTGAAGGAGTTGATCGACACCGCGCGCCGCCTCGAAGGCCTTGTGCGCAACGCGGGCGTGCACGCCGCCGGTGTGGTCATCTCGCCGCAGCCGCTGATTGATCTTGTTCCACTCCATAAGACCAAGAACGACGAAATCGTCACCGCCTTCGACATGACCGCCATCGAGAAGCTGGGCCTGTTGAAGATGGATTTCCTGGGGCTGACCACGCTCACCATTCTCGATGACGCGCTTAAGCTGATCGCGCAAACCCGCGGGCAGCAGATGACGCTGGATGACATTCCGCTCGAG
>JBPCSQ010000006.1:0-287410 GCA_051006995.1 Terriglobales bacterium | reverse complement strand
GGGTGTCGTCGCGCCGCCCACGGCGATGCTGCAGCTGAGCACCTGCGTGCTGTTTGCCGAGCCGGTCACTATGCCGCTGCCGGTGCTGGCACCCGCGCCCAGCACCGTGATGGTGGTGGGCACGAACGTGGCCACGGCGGTCAGCGTCTGCGTGGTCGAGGAGGTCAGCTGGCAATCCGTTGTGCCGGTGCACGCATTACTCCAGCCGGCAAAGGCGAAGCCCGCCGCCGGCGTGGCATGCAGCGTTACCGACGTATTGACGAAATATTGTGAGTTGGCGCTGGCGCAGGCCGTGCCGCAGTTAATCGTCGGGCCCGCGTCGGTGCTCACCACGGTGCCCGTGCCGCTCTTGTTCACCTGCACGGTGTACTTGGGCGCCTGGTCGAACTGGGCCGTCACTGCCAGCGCCGAATTACCCATGGTGAACAGGCAATCACCCGTGCCGGAGCAGGCGCCGCCCCAGCCGGTGAAGACCATGTTGGTATCGGGCGTGGCCGTGATCTTGATCGAATCCCCTGCCAGCAGGCTGTTGTTGCCGCTGCTGCAGGGCAGGGCCGAGTTGTTGCAGCCTACGGCCGTATTGTTATCAAGGATTGTGACCTTGCCGGTGCCCGTGCTTGCCCCCGCACTGGTGACGCTGATGGAGATGGCGTTGAAGTTGGCGGTGGCGGACTGGTTCGATGTCATCGTGACGGTGCAGGGAACCGCGCTGGTGCCGCTGCAGGCGCCCGCACCCCAGCCGGCGAAGGCCGCGCCCTTTTGCGCTACCGGTCGCAGGTCTACCGAGGTAACGCTGTCGTAGGTGGCGGCGCACGTGGTGTTATTGCACGTCACTGAACCCAAGGCCGAGCCGGTTCCGGCCGTCGTGATCGACAGGCTGTACTCTTGCGTGAACGTTGCCGATACCGAGATCGGCGAGCTGCCGACCGTGATCGGGCCGCAACTTGCGCCGACAGGGCAACTAATGCTCGTGCTCGACCAACTGGTGAATACGGAGCTCGAGCCCACCGATTCGTGCAGCGTCACCTGATCATTCTCGAAGAATGGGACGGTGCAGACGCTTCCGCCTTGAATGACGCCGGCCACTGCCGTGCAGTTGATCTGGGTTCCCTGGTTACTGGTACTCGAACTGGTCACCGTTCCGGAGCCGCTGCCCGGCATGGCCACGCTCAAATTGACCTGCGGCGCCGTCGAGAACGTCGCCGTGACGGTGGTATTCGACGCCGGCATAAAAAACGGGCCGCACTGATTGCCGCTGGGGGTGACTGGGCATCCGCTCCAACCGGCGAATACAGATCCGACAGGAACGTTCGAGACCTGCAAGGTAACCGGGGTTTGACTCGCGAGGGCACTGCTGACGCAGCCCGCCCCTGTTGTTCCCGCCGTAGAAGTGCAATTAATGCTGCCAGTGCCTGTGACTGTGCCAGTCCCCGTGCCGGCGCCTGCTACCGTCACAGTGAAAGAGTTGGGAATGAAAGTTGCGGTAACGGACTGAGCCTGGCTCATGAGCACCGAACAAGCCTGGGTCGTCGGATTGACAGTGCAAGGCCCGCTCCACGCACTGAAGACGTTTCCAGCGGCTGCGGTAGGAGTTAAGACAACCGTGGTGCCGCTGGGATAATTGGCCGTGCATGCGGTGCCGCAGTTAATGGCCCCGTCCGCACTGGTTACCGAGCCACTGCCGGATAACGCCACGGATAACGGGAACAGGGGCGCAAAGTTGGCCGTCACCGACTGGTTGGAACTCATCGTCACGCTGCACGGCGCGCTTGTGGTGCAGGCGCCGCTCCAGCCGGTGAAAACGGAATTCGGACCAGGCGTTGCGGCCAGGCCGATCACCGTTCCCGAAGCAAGATTGGGGTCCGAACAGTTGGTCGCGCAGTTCGTGATGACTCCATCCGAGCTTGTGACCGTGCCGGTTGCGCCGCCGGTTCCTAAGGTCGTAGCCGACAGCGTGAACAGTGGGAGGAACTTAGCGGTGACGGAAGTATTCGCGCTGACTGTCACCGTACAGGTGCCAGTCCCCGCACAAGAGGAACCGCTCCAACCTGCGAAAACGGTGTTGGCGTTGGTCGGCGCCGCCGTCAAGGTGACGCTGGTTCCTGACGTGTACGAGAGGGTGCAAGTCCCCGAGGTGCAGTTCAATGGTCCAGTAGGACTGGTGACCTGACCGGCGGCTGTACCTGTCGTCGAGATGGTTGTGGACAGGTTGTAACTGGCAACCGAAAACGAGGCGTTGAGATTGATCTTTTTCGCACTCACGCCGGGAGCCACATTCGTCGTGGCCAAGTTCGTGCTCATTGTCAGCGTGCATGGTCCTGTGCCGGAGCACGCACCGCTCCAGCCCTGAAAAACGAACCCGGGATCAGGCTTCGCGGCAAAACTGACCACCGTTCCCGAAGGAAATGGTGACGAGCATGTGACGCTGGGGCAGTCAATTCCCGCCGGGAAACTGCTGACGGAGCCGCTTCCGGTTCCACCGACATTAGATAGGCTCACACCCACGGTCACTAATTGCGAAAACACCGCTGTGACCGACGTGCTGCCGTTTGCATTAATGGTGCATGCGGCGGTCCCCAGGCAATTGGCACCGCTCCAGCCCGTAAAGGTCGATCCTGGATCGGGCGTCGCCGACAAGGTGATGGTTGTGCCTTGTTGCACGGCCGTCGAGCAGTTGCTGCAATTGATACCAGCGGGATTACTGGAAATTGTGCCAGTACCATCTCCCGAAGAATTAACGGAAAGGGTAATTTGTCCAATTGGCGGTGGGCCGAAGTTGGCCACTACCGTGTGGTCGGCTGACATAGCGATGCTGCACCCGCCATTACCTGAGCAGGAGCCGCCCCAGCCGGTGAAAGCAAATCCCTGGGCGGGAAGCACCGTAAGCGCGACGCTCGTGCCGTCCACGAAGGGTGTGGTACAGGTGCCCCCGCAACTAATGCCTGCAGGATTACTAACGACCGTGCCGCCGCTGGAAGGACTCGCGGAAACGGACAGGTTGTGCGACTGCGGCACTGAGGCGTTACTGCCACCGCCGCCGCCTTTGGAGCCCGTTCCGGCGGCCGAGGTGCCGGTATCGTTGCGCGCGGGGGCCGCCCCGCCGCTGCCTCCACCGCAGCCAGTAAGGAGGATTGCGAGCAACAGCACGCTTGCGGAGCCAGCCTTCAACCACCCGCCCACTTGGTTCACCCAATAGCTCCTGGCCGGGCACACGACACCCGGCGAGTCTTAGGCCCAGTGTTGGCAAGGAGGTAACTCTCTCCATCGCCAGGGGGAGTTAAGTCTGTGGACCAGAGTTCCGCCTATGGATACTGCAATTTCCTAAGATTTTCAACAAGATTACGAACGGGTGAATCCCGGCTGTTACTTGGTTACTGCGAAAACCTTACGAGGGACGAGTGGCGCAGATTCTCGTTTTGCGACGTTACGTAAGCAGTGATTAGCGAGTTAGGTTCCCAGCCGGTAACAGAGACCATCGCCGTTGGCCTCAGCGTACGCGATTTGCGCCCGCTCCTGCCCCGCCCCGGTGATAGCCCAGTCGGCGCCTTTTTGCACCAGCTTCATCTGCGCGCGCTGCCGCCACCAGGTGTTTACTTCACCGGGAAGGGGCGTCCACACGCCATTCTTGTCTCGCAGTCCGGCCATGTACGCCAGCAGCGCCTGATAAACGGAACGGGCGCGGAGTTCGAGCAGGTAGTCGGGGTGGGCGATGACGTTGATAACACCGTGCTGAGCGACAATCGTGCTCAGCTGCCTCTGCCAAAGTTCGGTCGAGTAATCCTGCAGAATGTGAAACAAGGAATAATCCTGGATGGCCGTGACCGGGATCTCCACCACATTGCCTATGAAGAATGGCAGCAGCGTGCAACAGCCGCCGTGTTGTGGGTCCAGGTGAGCGACGTTGGGCACTGACATGTCATAGGCGAACTTCAGCTCGCGAAACCAGCTCTGATTGCGGTACAAGGCGCCGGAACGAAAACCGGCGGCCCGGAATCGCTCGCCGTAGCTGTTGAGCCGGTCCACCCGGCTCTCAAAAACCGCACGGTCGCGAAACAGTTTTCCGTCGTGATTGAGATCGTGGACGTTGACCTCGAAGCCTCGCCGGCGAATTGCATCCAACTGCGCGCCGGTCGCGCGATACCGCTGCTCGGGAATGATTTGGAAGGATGCCTTCATGCCCGCGGCATCATCCATGTCCATCAACTCGGGGCAGAATTGCAGTCCTTTCTCGGTTTCAACGTCATGCGTCATCACCGCGCATGCGCTATGGCCGTCGGGCCAGAACCAAATGAACGGTGCATGCTGGATGTTACTGGCCTTCATCGCCGACAACAGCATTTGCTGGTGCAGTTCATCCACGGTGCGATCCACCGGCCAGCGCGGGAACGGGCGGTCCTGCCACCCGCGCAAGAACAACCGTTGCAAGCTCCTGCGTAGCTGCACTCCGAGCACCGGCCGGAGGGCGTAGTAGAAGTTGGAGATCCAGCCGGACGAGAGCCTCCCTTTCGACTCGGGAACATAGCGTTCGTTGCGGAGCACGGCGATGAGTTCTTCGCACTCGGAGCTGGGAAGTGCGCGGTCGAAGCCGCCCGGATGCGGGATTGAAGATTGCAGGGCCGCAGCGATGTGCGCAGGCAGTGTTACAGAGGCTTCTGTTTCCGCGAGTTCGTCGGAACAGCGATAGTAGTCGCTAAGGGCGCGAATCAATGCGAGTCATTCTGCCTGGACCGGGCAGAATCCTCCAATCTGCAGCAATTTGTGGCTGATGCAGCAGCCTATTGGGGCAACGGCTCTGCGTCAACCCGAGGCGCGGGCTGCTGAGGGCGCCGATACTTGGCAGGAAGGCGGCGGCACGGGTTAGTGTATAGTTGCACAATAAGTCCTCTCAACATCCACGAATGCAGCGCAAAGTCCTGTATTTCATAGCGTTGGTCCTGGCTGGGCCCGCTATGTTCGAAAAAGTCGCCTGGCAATGGGCGTTGTTCGCCTGGCGTACTGACGACCAGTCCTACATCTTGCTGGTGCCGGCGATGGCGTTCGGCCTGATTTATTGGGACCGCCGCAGGATATTCGCTTCCGTGGCGGAAAAATTGGACTTTCGTGGCTTGATCGGGTTGGGCACGGCGGTATTATTGGCTATCGTGGCGTACGCGTCACCTGCGGGAAGCGAGCGAGAACTGGCTTGTACCGCTTTCGCGCTGATCAGTTTCTGGGCAGGTGCATTCACTCTCTGTTTCGGCGTCACCGCGGCCCGCGCTGCCACCTTCGCGCTGGGCTTCATGGTCTGCATAGTGCCCATTCCGGCATCTATCATTGACTTCACTACCGTCACACTGCAAAAAGGTTCCGCGGACGCAGTCGATTGGATTTTCAGCCTCACTGGCGTGCCGTATCTGCGGGATGGCTTCGTTTTCCAGCTTGCCGGCCAAGGCATAGAAGTAGCGCGGGAATGCAGCGGCATCCGCTCCAGCTTGTCGCTGATCGTGCTGACGCTCATCATTGCTCACGAGTCGCTGCAGAGTAACTGGCGGCGTGTGGTGCTGATCCTGTGCACGGTGCCCATTGTCGTGTTGAAGAACGGCGTGCGCATCGTGACGCTGACGCTGCTCGCGGTCTATGTGGACCCTTCGTTCCTGACCGGCAGCCTGCACCACGACGGCGGAATTGTATTCTTCCTGATCGGCCTGGTGATGCTCGTGCCGATCCTGCACCTGCTGCGTCGTTCAGAGGAGCGCAAGGCGAGCTCCCCACCCCCGCAGATGGCGCAATCCGCCACTGGCGTACAAGCCTGACCCTTCGCGCGCGAGAACTCTGGTGGTAACTGCGCGAGGTCAACGAAAGCCGTTATAATAACGGCTACACCGCTCCCCCATGGTGAAACGGCTGATGCACGCGATGCGAGTGCAGAGGCGGATTCTCGCGCATGTCTAGACCTATTCTTGTTACCGGCGGCGCCGGCTTCATCGGTTCGAATTTCGTCCTGCACTGGCTGGCGAACGAATCTGCCGGGGTGATTAACCTTGATGCGCTGACTTACGCGGGGAATCCCGAAAACCTGGCTTCCGTCCAGGCGGATTCTCGCTACCAGTTCGTGCACGGCGATATCGCCGATCCGGAATTACTCGCCAAACTCTTCCATGCGGAGCGTCCTGCAGCAGTAGTGCACTTCGCGGCAGAATCGCATGTGGACCGGTCCATTCACCGACCGGAAGAATTTGTGCGCACCAACGTGCTCGGCACGTTCCAGTTGCTGCACGCCGCGCGCGAGTACTGGAAGGAACTGGGCGCCGCCGAGCGTGATGCCTTCCGCATCCTGCACGTCTCCACCGACGAGGTGTACGGCTCGCTCGCGCCGCAGGACCCGGCATTCTCGGAGACCACGGCGTATTCCCCGAACAGCCCGTACTCGGCTTCCAAGGCGGGTTCCGACCACCTGGTGCGCGCCTATCATCACACCTTCGGTCTGCCTACGCTGGTGACGAACTGTTCCAACAATTACGGTCCGCGCCAGTTCCCAGAGAAGTTGATCCCGCTGATCATCATCAACGCGCTGAACGGCAAACCGTTGCCGGTGTACGGCGACGGGCTGAATGTGCGCGACTGGCTGTATGTGGAAGATCACTGCGAAGCCATCCGAACGGTCCTGAAGAAAGGCCGTCCCGGTGAGACGTACAACGTCGGAGGACGCAGCGAGAAGACCAATATTGATGTGGTGAAAACCATTTGCGCTGTTCTGGCCGTTGAACGTCCGGGCACCGATTTCGCCAAGCTGATCACATACGTGAAGGACCGTCCGGGCCACGATCGCCGCTATGCCATCGATAGCGGCAAGATCGAGACCGAGCTCGGCTGGCGCCCGCGCGAAAGCTTCGAAACCGGCATTCGCAAGACTGTGTCCTGGTACCTGGAGAACATGAAGTGGGTGACCAACGTGACCACCGGCACATATCAGCAGTGGATCGCAGTCAACTACGCAGCGCGTGGGTGAACTTTGAGGAAAGGCATCATTCTGGCGGGCGGGGCCGGAACGCGGCTGTATCCGGTCACCAACGTTGTTTCCAAGCAACTCCTTCCGATCTACGACAAGCCGATGATCTACTACCCGCTGAGCACGCTCATGCTGGCGGGCATCCGCAATATCCTGATCATCTCCACGCCGCAGGACACGCCGCGATTCTCGGAGTTGTTGGGCGACGGTTCGCGCTGGGGCATGTCGTTCGAATACGCCGTGCAGCCCGCACCGGAAGGGCTGGCGCAGGCTTTTCTCATCGGGAGGAACTTCCTTGGCAAAGAGACCGCCGCACTGGTTCTGGGGGACAATGTTTTCTACGGGCACGAACTTGCCGGTGTTCTGCAAAGGGCGACCACCAAGAGCAGCGGCGCCACCGTGTTTGCGTATGCAGTCGCCGATCCAGAGCGCTACGGGGTCGTGGAGTTCGACGGCAAGGGCCGCGCCATCAGCATTGAAGAAAAACCGAAGCAGGCGAAATCGCGTTATGCCGTTACCGGGCTCTACTTCTACGACAACAATGTCAGCGACATCGCGGCGTCGCTCAAGCCCTCGGCGCGAGGCGAGCTGGAAATCACCGACCTGAACCGCTGCTATCTTGAAGCGGGCAAACTCGACGTCGAGGTAATGGGTCGCGGCTTTGCCTGGCTCGACACCGGCACGCACGAGTCGCTGCTCGACGCTTCGCATTTCATAGAAACCGTCGAAAAACGGCAAGGCCTGAAGGTCGCGTGCCCGGAAGAGATCGCGTACCGCCTCGGATACATTGATAAGCAGCAGTTGCAACAGCTGGGCGCGGAGATCAAGAACCAATACGGCCGGTACCTGATGCAGATTGTCGAAGACAGGGTCTTCTAGTCAGAATTCACGGAAGAAATGTTCGAACGTCTCGAGACTGCGATCCCGGATGTCATCTTGATCAAGCCGCGGGTCTACCGCGACGCGCGCGGCTTTTTCCTCGAGAGTTATCACGCGGAGAAGTTTGCCGAGATCGGCATACGCGATTCGTTCATGCAGGACAACCAATCGCTTTCCCACAAAGGCACTCTCCGTGGACTGCACTATCAATGGCGCCGGCCTCAGGCCAAATTGTGCCGCGTTCTTCGCGGGGAAGTACTTGATGTCGCAGTGGACATCCGCCGTGGTTCGCCGACCTTCGGTAAGTCCATCTCGGCGGTGCTTTCTGCCGAGAACATGCACCAGATGTATTTGCCGGCGGGATTTGCCCACGGATTTGTCGTGCTTTCCGAGGAAGCCGAGTTCTTTTACAAGTGCAGTGATTTCTATGATCCCGATGGCGAGCAGGGCATCCACTGGGCCGATCCGCAGTTGGCCATCGCCTGGGGCGTGAACGATCCAACCGTGTCGGAAAAGGACAGCCGCAATCCGCGTCTGGCCGACGTTTCCCGGGAACGTCTTCCCATCTATGGCCCTAAATGATTCCGACGATTCTGGTTACGGGACGTGATGGGCAGCTCGGCTTCGAGTTGCGCCGCACCCTGGCTGCGATTGGGCGCGTTGTTGCCGTGGACGTAGATAACGTCGACTTTTCAGATGTGGCGGCAGTGCGCAAGCTGGTGCGCGATACGCGGCCGGAGGTGATCGTCAACGCTGCCGCCTACACCGCAGTGGACCGCGCCGAAACCGAGCGGCACGTGGCCGATGTCATCAATGGCGAAGTGCCCGGCGCGCTCGCCGAAGAGCTCCAGGCCCTCGGTGGCAAACTCTTCATCCATTACTCCACCGATTACGTCTTCAACGGAAGCTCGAACCGGCCCTATGTCGAGGATGATCCCACGGAGCCGGTGAACGCCTATGGCGCGGGCAAACTCGCCGGAGAGGAGGCAGTCCGGAATTCAGGCATGCCGCATGTGATCGTGCGCACCGAATGGCTGTACACCACGCGTGGCGGTAATTTCCTGCTTACGATTTTGCGGCTGGCGCGGGAAGGGAAGCCGTTACGCATCATCGCCGACCAAGTCGGCGCGCCTACTTGGGCGCGCATGCTGGCCGAAGCCAGCGCGCAGATCGTCGCCAGATTCCTGAATGCTTCTCCCGACACAGCGAAAGGTCTTTCCGGTGTGTATCACGCCACCGCGGCGGGACAGACCAGTTGGCACGGCTTCACCGAAGCCATTCTTCAGGAATCGCTGCAACGCATGGAGCGGCTGAAGAAGCCGACCGACTGGTGCGAGCAAGCTCTGGCCGGCCTGACACCGATTCCGACCACCGAATATCCCACTCCCGCCAAGCGTCCGGCTTACTCGGTGCTGTCAAATGAGAAACTCGCGCAAGCGTTCGGCATCCGTTTGCCAGAATGGCGCGAGCAACTCCGGTTGGCGCTGGAAGACTATTCCTTCTGAATAACCCACGCTCTGCCGCCAAAGGGAATCACTGCGTCTTTTCGGCGGGAATAGTGGCCACAATGGTCGGTGTGGGCGGGCTCTCCGCTCCGGAGCGAACGGTCGTAACGCGATAGCAGTACACCTGGCCAGCGGTGACTTCTTTGTCGATGTACTCTGTTGCGGGTGCCTTCACGGTTGCGATCGGCTGGAAGTCCTTGCCGCAATCGGTCTTGCCCTCAACACTATGAGTTCCGGAAGATCGATAGACTTTGTACGTGATGTGCGCCTTTTTGTTCTTCGTCTCCGGCGAGGCGTCCCAGCGCAGGGTTGCACTGTGGCTTGATGGAGCAATGGACTTTGGGGGAGGTGTGTTCTTCTGCGCGTGGGTGGTCGAGCAGGCCACGACGATTACGAGCAGAAGTGTAGTGCTCGCGATCCCCTGCATGCGGATACGCACACGCGTTCGCATATCAAGTCCGTCACTATACGCTAAGGGTGCGTTCTGGCCAACCTGAACGCGCACTGGAAAAACCCGATTCAATCAGTTTGCCTCGGCTTTTCTGCGGCGACGCGGAAGATCGCCCGGCGAGAGGTGTCGACGCTGGAACGACCATGCGCTGGCGACCATCTCTTCCAGGGAGCGTTCCGCGCTCCAGCCCAACAGTTTTTGGGCCCGCGAAGGGTCGGCCAGCAGCACCGGCGGATCCCCTGGCCGGCGTTCCGTCACGCGCTTCGGGAGTTCCTGGCCGGTGACGCGCTCGATGGTGGTCACCACCTCTTTCACGGAATGGCCGCGGCCGGTGCCGAGGTTCAGCACGCTCGATTCGCCGCCGCCCGCCAGGTACTCCAACGCCCGAACGTGCGCTTCCGCCAAATCGTTCACGTGAATGTAGTCGCGAATACACGTTCCATCGGGGGTCGGGTAGTCATCGCCAAAGATTCTCAGCTCGCGCCGATCGCCGCTGAGCGACTGGAGGGCCGAGGGAATCAGGTGAGTTTCCGGCTGGTGAAGTTCGCCCAACTCGCCCGATTCATCGCAACCAGCGGCATTAAAGTAGCGCAAGCTCATCGAGCGCAGCCTATAGGCTGGCCCATACGCCTGCAGCGCCTGTTCAAATGCGAGCTTCGAACTGCCATAGGGATTCACCGGCTGCTTCGGCGCGTCTTCGGTGATTGGAACCTTGTCGGGATTGCCGTACACCGCGGCAGTCGAGGAGAAAATAAAGGTTCGGATGCCTTGATCCACGCACGTATTCAGCAGCACCAGCCCATCGCGTACATTGTTCTCGAAATATTTTCGCGGATTCTTCACCGACTCGGGGACGATCGAGAGCGCGGCAAAGTGCATCACCGCGTCCATTCCTGCGAGCGCGCGGCCCAAGGTGACCGCGTCGCCGATGTCTCCCTTGATCAAATCGAAGTTTTGCGCCAGTTCGCGGTGGCCGGTGGAAAGATTGTCGTAGATGACGACCTGATATCCATGCCGGGCCAGGGCTCGCGCCGCATGACTCCCGATGTAGCCGGCGCCACCCGTAACCAGAACGCGCATGGAATTCACGTCGAGTTAGACGGCATGACTCCATCCTTTTGTTTCCTGTACACTGAATATTTCCCGGCGAATCGGGGTTTTTATCCGTTCATCGCGAAGATGGACGGGGAGGATGCATGCGGCGGGTAGCACTCCTGGTTGGATTGTCGGCCATTTTAACTGTGGGGTTGATCGGCTGTGGGCATGGCAGCAGCAGCAGTTCGACGAGCAACGTGGCTTCCTCCATCGTCCTGAGCGCCACCGCGTTTTCGCTCAATACCGGCGACGTGGGCGCCATTAGCGCCGCCGTTGTGGATGCCAATGGCGTTGCTCTGACGAGCCAGCCCAAGATCACCTTTTCCTCGAGTAATCCGGTCATTGCCTCCGTTTCCAGCGGCGGCTTGATCTGTGCCGGGACGTGGGACGCGAGTTTCGTGGTCTGTCATCCTGCCCAGGTGTTGAGCGGAACGGCAAACATCATTGCGACCTCCGGCGCCATCACCGCCACTGCCACGGTGACGGTCCATCCGCACATCGATCGCGTCGAGATCGCGCCCACTTCGGTGAATTGCCTTTCGCAGGGAAACGCTGCGCAGTTCACAGCGAAGGCTTTCAGCAACGGAACCGATGTCACTTCCTTGGCGGGGCCCGTCACGTGGATCAGTACCACGACTACGGCCGTGGCCATCGACACCACGGGCTTAGCTGGCGCGATCGCGCCCGGCCAGGGGACCATCTTCGCTAAGATCGGATCCGTGAATAGTACGGGCGCGACGTTTGTCACCTGCCCGGTGCAGCGTGTGTCTCTGCATGTGGCGAACTCGGCGGCAACCAGTGTGACGCTTGCGCCCGCAGGGACGGCACAGCTGCAAGCGGATGCATTCGATAGCATGGGCAAGCAGGTGAACGTAAACATCACCTTCTCGAGCTCTCTACCACCAGCAGCCACGGTGGCACCGGGAGGGTTGGTCACTGCCAATGGCCCGGGGACGGCCGTGATCACCGCTGCCTGCTCAACCGGCTGCAACATCAACATGGGCCCGGTGTACGGAAACGCGGTCGTCGTGCCCGTCACCGGTTCCTCGGGAGCCACGACGGTTTATGCAACGGGGACCGCGAGCACCTCGCTGGTGCCGATTGACACCGGCACTAACGCCGCAGGCACCGCGTTCACCCTTCCATCCATGCCGAACTCCTTCCTGTTTAACCGGCTTGGTACGAAAGCATACCTGGGTAGCAGCGCCGGATTGATCACGTTTGACCCCACTTTGCCGAGCAGTAATGTGACCCAAAATACGAACTTCCCCGGCAAGGTGCTGGCGGTCTCTCCGGACAGCAATCGGGTGATCGTCGCGGGGACAAGTTCACTTTTTATCATCGGCGTGGGCGGCAGCGCTGCCAACGAGACTTACGGTGTTGGCGGCGCCACAGCAGCCGACTTTTCTCCCGACAGCACCCTGGCTTTCATCGTTGCGGGAAATCTTCTTGAGGTCTGGACGCCCGGCAGCCTGCGCGCAGTCCAATTGTCAGGAAGCGCTTCCGATGTTTCCGTCCTGCGCAACGGAGTTTTTGCCTACCTGGCGGGAGGAGCGGCAAGCCCTGCGGTCACTGCTCAAGACACTTGCACGGCCGCGCTGGCCGATACCGTCTCCACCACCAACACACCCGCGCTCATTCGCAGCCTTCCCGATGCCAGTGCGTTGTTGGCGGTTGAATCGCCTGGGGTCGATGTGATCACTCCGAGCAGCACCCTGACCGGATGTCCGCCGCCGTTGACGGACTCCCTAGCTTCTCTCAGTTTTGCGCGCGGCAGCTTCACCGCGCGACAGTTGGTCGTGACGCCGAACAGCGTCCGGGCGCTGATCACCAGCGACTTGCCGGGGGTGGAGATGTTGACCGTCCCAACTTCTACTCTGACGGTGATTCCGCTCGCCAATAATGCGAGTACGTTTGCCGGCGCCAGTACTCAGGACAGCGGCTACGTTTACTTGGGCGGAAGTGACAATCAGGTGCATCGCGTCAACGTAAACACCGCCGCCGAAGACGTCGTCATTCCAGTGTCGTTCACGCCTGACCTGGTTGCGATTCGGCTGAAATAACTGCAACTGGCATGCGAAACCCTCGCTCCGGCGAGGGCTTTTCATTTGCGGAGGGCTCGAGAGCTCAGCGAGCGACAGCTTCGCGAGCTGCGGAGGGCGTTTCGTATTTTCCGGCGACCGAGTTCCAGCGGATGGCCGCCAGTTCGGCAGCCATATGCATGCCATCGCGCACAGGATGGATCTTCGACAAGTGGTCGTGAGCCCACGAGACGGGCACTTCCTTAACCTTGAAGCCGTATTTCCGGGCGAGAAACAGGATTTCCGGGTCGAATCCCCAGCGCTCGATGCGCTGTGCCGAGAAGATCGCGCGGGCTGCGGCACGGCTGAATGCTTTGAACCCGCATTGAGTGTCCTTGAAACGCAATCCCAGCAGGATCCGCAGCATCAGGTTATAGATACGCCCAAACACCTGGCGAAACAGCGGCTGCCGCTCGGTCTGCAGATCGGAATTGAGCCACCGAGATCCGATGGCCACGTCAGCGCCGCCCTCAATGGCTGCGAAAAGCTTGGGCGCTTCCTCGATCGGCGAGGACAGGTCGGCATCGCTGAATAGCAGGACATCGCCATGCGCGCTCCGCATACCATTGCGGACGCTGTAGCCCTTGCCGCGATTCCCGGGATTTTCCACCAGCCGCACAATGGGATTGCGCCGGGAGTATGCGGCCACGATGTCGGCGGTAGAGTCGCTCGAGCCATCGTTCACGACCAGAATCTCCGCCCGCCAGTGCTGCTGCGCGATGTAGGCAAGCGCCTTGTCCAGAGTCGTGGCCAGGCGCTGGCTCTCGTTATAAGCGGGGAAGATGAAGCTGTATGTTGGCATGCCGAACTTTCTCCATTGTACCGTTAATGGGGCGCCCCACACCCATTCCAGCTGTGATTCCATGGGGCTGGAACGTGCTACTCTAATGTTTTCAGAGCGTTTCGTTATTGGATGCTCTGCGGAAGAGCGAGGCAGTTGGAACGGGAATGAGGATCACGGTAGTCGGTTCCGGCTATGTCGGGTTAGTGGCAGCGGGATGTTTTGCCGAGTTGGGCCACGAGATCATCTCGGTGGACAACGACGCGCAAAAAACCGCGCTGCTGCAGCGCGGCGAAGTCCCCATTCACGAACAGCATCTGCCGGAACTGCTGGCCCGGCACCGCGGCAAGCGGATCACGTTCACCAGTGATCTTCATGAAGCCGTTGCGCCCAGTGATGCCATCTTCGTCGCGGTTGGCACGCCCCAGGCGGGCGATGGCCAAGCCGACTTGTCGTACGTGGAATCGGTTGCGCGAGAGGTCGCCCGCGCCATCTCCGGCTACAAGCTGATCGTCGAAAAGAGTACCGTTCCGGTCTTCACCCACGACTGGATCCGCAAGATCATGCTGCTGAACGGGGCGCCGCCTGGCTCCTTCGATGTTGCTTCGAATCCCGAGTTTCTGCGCGAAGGCACCGCCGTGACCGACTTCCTCTATCCCGACCGGATCGTTGTCGGGGTAGACAGCGAGCGTGCCGCCGCTCTGTTGCGCGATGTTTACCGTCCCCTCACCGACGGCAGCTATTACCAGGGAACCAGCCCGATTCCCGTGCCTGCCGGCGTACGAGTCCCGCCGCCTCTGATTCAGACCAGTGCCAAGAGCGCGGAGATTATCAAGCACGCCTCGAACGCTTTTCTTGCGATGAAGATCTCTTTCATCAACGCGGTGGCAAACATCTGCGAATCCGTGGGCGCCGATGTTCGCCAAGTCTGCGATGGCATCGGCGCGGATTCGCGGATCGGTCCGCGCTTTCTTAAGCCGGGCGTGGGCTATGGCGGCTCCTGTTTTCCGAAAGACCTGGCGGCATTCCGGGCAGTGGCACGCGAATGCGGCTACGACTTCCGCCTGCTCGATGAAGTCATCAATATCAACGAAGACCAGCGACATCGCTTCCTGCGCAAAATCCGGCAGGCACTCTGGACGCTTCGCGGCAAGCGCCTGGCCGTGCTCGGCCTGGCCTTCAAAGGCGGCACGGACGACGTTCGCGAGTCTCCGGCAATCGCACTGGTACAAATGCTGCTCAACGAGGGCTGCCAAATTTGCGCCTACGATCCGGCCGCCATGGAACGCGCTCGCGAAGTGCTGACCGTCACTGGGATGAGCTACGCTCGGTCGCCATACGACGCTGCGCAAGGCGCCGATGCCCTCATCATCCTGACCGACTGGGCGGAGTTCGGTGCCCTCGATCTCGATCGGCTGCATGCTGCTCTCGCCTATCCCATCGTGGTGGATGGCCGCAATCTTTATGACCCGGAAGCCATGGGCAGGCACGGGTTTCGCTACTACAGCGTCGGCCGGCCTGACGCCCAGCCGGTTGCTCGTATCGTGTCCGTAACCTAAGCAGCTCTCCTGCCACTTGGACCAGCCGCTCTGCTGCATATTTACTACTATGACAACACTGAATCTGTCCGTCCCATCTAAGCAAGTGAGCTCGACACGAGCTCACGGGACCATGCATGAGATTGGCGTTAGTCGTTGTGCTAGCGGTTTCAACTTCCTCAGTGACTTTCGCCCAGGGAATCGCTGATCCTGCGGCTCCTCCGGCCGCCGCAAGTCCGGCCGCCGGGACTTCCACGGAAACATCTGCCGGTCTTTCGGAAGCGTCGAGTTCAGCCTCCACTGCAGCTCTGCCGGCAGCCGCGGTCGCGCCGGTGCTGCTGGTCACCCCGGACCCGCATCGCATCAGCCAGCAGTGCCGGGCCGGCGTATTGCCGCGGAAGAAATGCAAACCGCACTGGTTCAGGGCGACATTTGAAGGCACGGAATTTATGTTCGTGCTGGCGGGCGGCACGATCTGGCCGGAGGACCGCCGCATGGGCCTTCACGGCCGCTGGCTCGACAAGTGGCTCGATTCGGCGTCCAACTTCCGCTTCGGCCGGTGGAGCCAGGATTCTCCCAGGACGGACACCTGGCTGGGCCATCCGCTCATGGGCGCCATCAGCAACGCACAATGGTACGCCAACGATCCGCTCAACCAGACGGTGGAATGGGGCGACAAGGCTTACTGGAAGAGCCGCCTGCGCGCGCTTCCGTACAACGCGTTTTGGCAGTTCGCGTGGAAGCTGGGCCCGATCAGTGAATCTTCGGTCGGGAACTATGGCCTGTTTTATTGGTACAACCCCGAGTTGCACGTCATCACCAACGACACCGGTATGGCGCCGATCGTCACCGGTGTAGCCGTAGGTTTTGGCTGGTCTGTTGGCGAGGACCTGCTTGACCGCTATGCTATTCGACGTCTGGATCGCAAGAGCCGCAATCCGGTCTATCTACTCCTTATCCAGATGCTGAATCCGGCACGCGGCTTTGCCAATGTCCTCCATTTCAAAGCTCCGTGGTATCGCGATGATCGCGATGTCAAAGCGAATTGGTCTTTTCATTCTTCGCCTCGCGAACGTTAACTACCAGAACATTTCCTCCGGCACGGATTCTTATGCAATAAGAAAGGCCGCTCGGGCTGAGCGGCCTTTTTCGACGAAGTGAATTTCAGTGGCCTTGTCCGGCGACAAACTGGCCAATCTGGCTGGACGAGCTATGACCAGACGCATCATTGGAGGTCACGTAGTAGTAATAAGTCTTCCCGGGCTGAAGTCCGGTGAGCGTGACCGAATGATTCGTGCTGCCCGGGCCAGGAGCCTGAGCCGTTTGCGACAGATTGTTAGGATCCGTTCCATACTTCACGATGGATCCTGACGCCTGATTCGTATTCCACATAATCGTGGCAGAATCAGCGCCCGTAATCTGTACTTGCGGAACCGTCGAATTCTCGAACTGCGAAGCTGCCGCCCACGGCGCCTGCTGATTGGTGCTGCCGGCAACAAACTGGCTGACCTGACTCGAGGTGCTCGTTCCTGATCCCGATGCCTGGCCTGAGGTCGCGGTGAAGTAATACGTCTTCCCGGACTGCAAGCCTTTCAGGTGCACGCCGTGATTCGTACCGCCCCAGGGGGCCTCAGCAGTTTGATCGAGACGGTTAGGATCGGTGCCGTATTTCACGACGGCACTCGCCGGAACGTTGGTGGACCACATGATGAACGCCGTGTCGCCGCTGGTGCTTTGCACAACCGGCTGGTTGGTAATCTGCACTTGCGATTGGCCAAATGCCAGGCCTGCGCAGCACAGTGCCACGACTGTGAACAGAATTACTGAAAAGAGTTTCTTTGTCATAGACCGGGACCTCCCGTAAGTTGCTGTGGACTTCCTGCTAAGGCGAAGTGGTAGCCTCAACATTGGGATGACTGGAGAAAACGGGGCGTGGCCTGCAATCGCGAGCTGCAGGCCCGCGGCTGCGCTGGCCGGCGGCTACTTGCCTGGCATCGCCGCCAGTTGCTCCTGGAAATAACGCAGCGTGAGTTCCAGGCCTTGGGCGAGCGGGATCTTGGGTTCCCAGTTCAGCAGCTGCCGGGCTTTGCTGATGTCGGGCCGCCGCTGCTTGGGATCATCTTGCGGAAGTGGCTCGAAGATGATCGGCGTCTCCGACCCGAGCGCCTTCTTGATCGTCTGCGCGAATTCCAGGATGGTGAGCTCGTGCGGGTTTCCGATGTTGACCGGGTAATGCTCGTCGGATCCCATGAGCCGGTAGATACCTTCGACAAGATCGGCGACGTAGCAGAAACTTCGCGTCTGGGATCCGTCGCCATACACGGTCATCGGTTTCCCGGTCAGCGCCTGATAGACGAAATTGGGCAGGGCGCGGCCATCGTTCAGCCGCATACGCGGCCCGTAAGTGTTGAAGATGCGCACGATGTGCGTATCCACCCCGCGGGCTCGGTGGTAAGCCATGGTCAGCGCTTCCGCAAAGCGCTTTGCCTCATCGTAGACGCTCCGCGGTCCCACCGGATTGACGTGTCCCCAGTAAGTTTCCGGCTGCGGGCTCACATCGGGGTCTCCGTAGCATTCCGAGGTGGAGGCCAGCAGGAACTTCGCGTTCTTGGCCAGCGCCAACTCGAGCGCGTTTTGCGTGCCCAGCGAACCGGCACGCAAAGTTTCGATGGGAATTCGAAGGTAGTCCGGCGGACTGGCGGCAGAGGCGAAGTGCAGCACGTAATCTACGTTTCCAGCATAATTGAGCGAAACGCTGACATCATGTTGGAAGAACTCGAAACCGGGATTACCGCGCAGATGCCGGAGATTCTGCTCTGACCCGGTGACGAGATTGTCGAAGCACGCTATCGACCAGCCGCGTGCCAGCAGGTAGTCGCAGAGATGCGATCCCAAAAATCCCGCTCCGCCGGTGATGATTGCCCGCATCTACCTCCGAAGTTTCGCTACTGCGCGTCCGAAGCTCTGTGATTCTATTCGGCCGGTGTGCCGCAGTAAATGTCATCCCGTTTGCAAGTCCGGATCACATCGCCTGGTATAAACTGAAACTATATTTCCGTTAAATTGGAACCGAGCCGCGCCAGATAGGCCGAAGTAGCTGAAACAAAGCAGCTTAAGCAAACTGATTGTATAGTGGAAAGCCGTGTCGGAGCCGTCTAAATCGGAACCACAGGTGATCGCACCGGAACCCGCGAGTCTAGCGGATTCTTTGGCTGCCCACTGGTATGCCGTCTATACCCGGGCGCGCCACGAGAAGCGGGTGGCGAGTCAATTGGAGCAGAAGCGAATTGAGTTCTTTCTTCCGCTTTACGAGAGTATGCGCCGCTGGAAGGACCGCCGGGTTCTGCTTCCGATGCCGCTTTTTCCCGGATATATCTTTGTTCATTTTGCCGTACACGATCGCCTGCAAGTGCTCACCATCCCGGGTGTAGTGCGCTTGGTATCGTTTGATGGCCGTCCGGCGCCCATGTCGGAGCGAGATGTCGAAGCGCTTCGCCAAGGCTTGAGTGAAGGCCTCCGCGCCGAGCCGCACCCCTACCTGAAAGTTGGTCGGCGGGTGCGAGTCCGCAGCGGGCCATTGGCCGGGATGGAGGGTATCCTGACTCGCAAAAAAGATCGCTTCCGGCTCGTTCTCTCTCTCGACCTGATTATGCGCTCGGTCGCGGTTGAAGTTGATGCCGCCGACGTTGAGCCGATTTCCTGAGCCGGATTGGCATGCGCTTGTAGCGCCCCTTTTTCTCCCCGGCGGCGGGCGGCCGCAAAATGGCGCAATTCTTCTGGAATGAATGTTTTCGCTGACTTCGCTCTCACGAATGTGATATAAAATTGCGGTTTCCCGAGTACCTCCTTGCACTGCTATTGTCTGCGGACAACAAATGAAAGAATCTTGGGTTAAGTCGTAAACCGCATTGTGCTTGTGTTGACAATTTAGTTAACGTGTTGGCGGCGCGAGCCGCTGGTGCAATTCGAAGCATGGGAAGGCCAGCTTCGTTTGTGTTTCAGTTCATGGTTCGCGTGTAACTGCTGATTAGTAGAGAGCTTAGAGTTAAATTGGCCCTGTAGCTTAGAGGGCGGAGCTGTGTCCGGCAACAAGCACATCGCAGTGCCAACCTCTGCGATCGCCGCTTTCTTGAAATGCGTCCACGACAGAATTGACTTTTGATCGCACGTTTTCGGTTTTAACCGGTTTGATGTGAGAGGGTGTATGCAGTTTGTTTGCTCCAAGATGCGCGCTTTCGTTGCCTGCGCCACGGTGACGATGGCGGTCGCCGTTCTGCTAAGCATTTCGGTTTCGGCTCAGAACGCCAAGATGACGCAGGCGACACGCGCGGCCGAGGAGAAAGTCGCTCTTTCCAGCGACGTGATTATCGGATTACTCCGCTCCGAACCCGGCTTGCTGCTGGAATTCAAGAAGGCTCTGGTCCGTAAGGCGTATGAGCAAGCCCGCATTCTCGATCCAGACGACCTGACCGACGATGCGGTCTTCGAACTCGTCCGGCAAGACAACAATATCCGGGTGATTGCGACCCAGGAGATTGAACGCCGCGGGTACATCCGTGCCAAGCCGACGGCGGAAGAGGCGCAGCGCCATCGTGTGATTGCCACCACGCCGGCCGGGTCGGGAGCGCCCCCAGCAGCCTCCGGGGCCACCGGTGCCGCCGCGGCTGCAGCTATCCCGGGCCGTACGCCAGTGAGCCAGGAAGATTCTTACTGGAGCACCCACACCGTTGCTCCGCCGGCGGCCACGCCGCAGCAAACCGCACCACCGTCAACGCCCGTTCAACCCGTCGAGCCGGCTCCGCAGCAGGATCGTCGCCGGGAGGTGCAGCGCGCTTCCATTCCTCCTCCTGCTGATACCGATTCCGCCGCCATGACCCCGATTGCGCCCAGCGAACTTCCGGTCATGCTGGGAAACACAAATAATACCCAGCCGAACCAAACCTCGAATGTCGTCAATCCCTACCTGCCGGATCCTTTCCGCGATGAGGTGAGTTCACCCGACGCTGCGGCGCGAACCGCACCCCGCCAGCCGGCGCGCCCGATAAGCAGCGGTGCAAGTCCTTCGGCAATCCGTCGCCAGCCCAACCCCTATGCCGATGTGCCCGCGCTTTACGATCTCTATTCGCAAGTATCGCCACCGACCGCCAACCTGGAGCGGTTCGGCGCCGAGATCTTCCGCAACGGCAGCGGCAACACCGAGTCCTTGCCCATGGATCTGCCGGTCGGTCCGGATTACGTGATCGGTCCCGGCGATGGTTTGACGATTGATTTGTGGGGCGGCGTATCGCAGCGCCTGAAGCGTGTTGTCACTTCTGAGGGCCGCATTGTCTTACCCGAGGCGGGCGCGGTGCTGGTCGCAGGCCGCAATCTGGGTGACGTCCAGCGCGAAGTTCAAGCCATCCTGCGTACCCAGTTCCGTGACGTGCAAGCCGATGTTTCTCTGTCGCGGCTGCGGGCGGTGCGCATTTACGTGGTGGGCGACGTTCAAAGCCCGGGCGCCTATGACATCAGCTCGATGTCCACCGCGCTCAACGCCTTCCTCGCCGCGGGTGGTCCGACCGATCGGGGCTCGATTCGTCTGCTGAAGCATTATCGCGGCAAACAACTGATCGAAGAGATTGACGTTTACGATCTCATCCTGCACGGCGTGCGCTCCGACGTGCAGCGGCTGCAGCCGGGCGATACGATCCTGGTTCCACCGCTGGGGCCGCAGGTCACCGTCGAAGGTATGGTGCGCCGGCCCGCCATCTACGAAACGCGCGGCGAAACCAGCCTTGCCGATGTGCTGGAACTGGCCGGAGGCGTACTCTCCACCGGCACTCTCCGCCACATTGACGTGGAACGCATTGAGGCCCACCAGAACCGCCGCATGCTGAGCCTCGATATTCCTGAAACCAACGATGCGCAGGCCATCGCTAAGGCGATGGCGGATTTTAAAATTCAAGACGGCGATCGCATTCGCATTTCTCCCATCCTGCCGTACTCCGGCAAGACCGTATATCTCGACGGCCACGTCTTCCATCCCGGCAAGTATCCGTATCACGACGGCATGAAGCTGACGGACCTGATCAAGTCCTACCGTGATCTGTTGCCGGAGCCGTCCCAGCGTCACGCCGAAATCATTCGTCTGGCGCCTCCCGACTTCAAACCGGTCGTCCTTGCCTTCAACCTCGGCGACGCGCTGGATGGCAAGGGCACCGTGCCCGAACTGAAGCCCTTCGACACCATCCGCGTTTTCAGCCGCTACACCTTCGAGGATGCCCCCGAGATCACCGTCAGCGGGGAAGTGCGTTCCCCCGGCGAGCACCTCACCAACGGCGAAACGCATTTGCGAGACGCCGTATATCTCGCCGGTGGACTTACGCCCGACGCCAAAACTGACGACGCTCAGGTCTATCGCAAACTTCCCAACGGAGAGATGAAAGTTCTGAGCGTCAACCTGGCCAAGGCTCTGGTCGGCGCACTGCCCGATAACATCCTGCTCGAGCCCAAGGATCGCGTCATCATCCAGCGCGACTTGGCAAAGGTGGATCCGCCCAGCGTGATGATCCAGGGCGAGGTAGCGCGGCCAGGCAAATATCCACTTGGCGAAAACATGCACGTCAGCGACCTGCTGCGTCTGGCGGGCGGCTTCAAGCGCGGCGCCTACACCGACACCGCCGACCTGGCGCGCTATGTGGTCGAGGATGGCAAAAAGATTCTCGGCGTACACCAGGAGATCGCGCTTGCCAAGGCGCTCACCGGCGATAGTGATGCCGATGTGTCTTTGTACGACGGCGATGTGGTTGCCATTCGCCAGCTCTCGGGCTGGTCGAACGTTGGAGCTGCCGTTACGATCCGCGGAGAGGTCGCGTATCCCGGCACGTATGGAATTCACGAAGGCGAGAAGCTGAGCTCAATCGTGCGGCGTGCCGGCGGCTTCCGCCCCAGCGCCTACACGTACGGCGCGGTGCTCGATCGCGTCCAGGTGCGCGAAATGGCGGAGAAAACCCGCCAGGAAATGATTCGCCGCATCGAGGCCGGGCAGAATTTTCGTCCTTCCTCCGATGTCAGCGGCGGAGAACAGGCGGCGCTGTTTCAAGCCTCGCTGCTGCAACAGCAGAACGTGCTCGCGGCATTGAAGAGTCAATCCGCTGTCGGCCGCCTGGTGGTGCACGTATCCAGCGACGTTAGAAAGTGGGAAGACACGGTCAACGACATCGAAGTTCGGGCCGGCGACACCATCTACGTTCCCAAGCGGCCCAACTTCGTGCTCGTCTCCGGTCAGGTATTTAACAGCGCCGCGATCACCTACGTTCCGGGGCGCAGCGCCAGTTGGTACTTGCAGCAGTCCGGCGGCGTGACCTCGATGGGCGACAGGAAGAACGCCTATGTCATCCGCGCCGACGGATCCGTCGTGGGGCATGGCAGCGCCGCCGGCGGCTTCTGGCACGGCGATGTCCTCTCGCTCAGGCTCCAGCCCGGCGATACCGTCGTGGTTCCGGAGAAGTTCATCGGAGGCTCCTCGGTCTGGAAGCAGTTGCTGCTCACCGGACAGATTGCTTCGAATCTCGCGATTGCCGCCCGCGTCGCAACCAGCTTCTGAGGTGAGCATTCCCGCCATGCGTAACCGGATCTCCGTGACGCTGCTGCTGGCCTTATTCGCCGCGCAGCTTTGTTTGGCCGCGGAAGCGGGTCCGACAGATGCGAACGCGCGAACTGCCGCGGCCAAACATACCTGCACTGACCTGAGCGGCAAACACGCCGTGCCGTGTCCCGGCGAGCCGGCTTCTGCCGCAACTCCGACGGCCTCGGGCGAAAAAGCAACGGCGAAATCATCGGTCCAGCCTATCGGAACGCAGCTTGGACGCGGTCACGCTGCTTCCCAGCCAACCCAAGCCGCGGCCGCACCGGTTGAATCGCAGCCGGCGGCAACTGAAGTTTCCGCGGTCACTCCTGCACCTACCCCTTCAGTCGCAGCCCCTTCGTCGCCATCGCGCGAGCCGCACGTCCAACCCATCGGCGCTCAACTCTCCCCGCGCTCTTCGACTCCGGCCGATGTCTCGCCAGTCGCGCTAACAGCCGTCCAGCCCGCGACGCCCTTGGCGCCGGTTTACGGCACGCCCGTGCACACGCCGTCGTTGGAGCGGTCCTTGCCTCTGAATTTCTTGCGTGATCAGCGCAATTTCTGGACCACGCCGTTTCACCTGCATCTGAACGACGCCTCGTGGCTGATTCCTTTCGGCGGAATTACTGCCGGACTGATCGCCGCCGATAGCAACATCGAAAACCGGCTTCCCACCAGTCCGAGTCTGATTTCGCGGAGCAAGAGTGGCGGCACTTACGGCGCCGCTGCGTTCGCCGGCGGCATTGGGGGCGCGTATCTGTTCAGCCGCTTCACCGGCAATGCCCGCATGCGCGAAACCAGCGTGCTGAGCGGCGAGGCTGCCGTCAACACCATCGCCGTCACCTATGCCATTAAGAGCCTCACCCAGCGCGACCGCCCGCTGGAAGGCGACGGCACAGGATCGTTCTTCTCGCACGGTGGATCGTTTCCCTCCGAACACAGCGCTGCCGCATGGTCCATCGCCAGCGTTGTGGCGCATGAATATTCCAGCCCGGTGTTGCGCCTGCTTGCCTACGGCAGCGCGACGGCGATGACTGCCTCGCGTGTCATTGGCCGCCAACACTTCGCTTCCGACGCATTCGTGGGCAGCGCGCTCGGCTGGTATATCGGGCGGCAGGTTTATCGCGCGCACCACGACCAGGACGAACGCTACGGCACGTTCGAACGCGCGCCGCGCAACGAAAGCGGGCGCGACCCGGCCAACATGGGTTCTTCCTTCGTGCCGGTGGATTCCTGGGTTTATCCCGCCATCGATCGACTGGCAGCGATGGGCTACATTCGTTCCGCATTTGCCGGCTTGCGTCCCTGGACGCGCCTGGAATGCGCTCGCTTGCTGGAAGAGGCTGCGGTTCTGGAGTCCGGCAGCGGCAGCACGGAGGCGGAACGGCTCTATGGTGCGCTCAAGTCGGAGTTCCTGATGGAGAGTGGCCGGCGCAATGGGGAACAGAACCTCGGGGCCGAACTGGAATCCGTTTATACGCGCTTCACGAACATCTCCGGCCCGCCGCTTACCGACGGCTATCATTTCGGCCAGACCATCATCAATGACTACGGGCGTCCTTATCAGCAGGGCGCGAACCTGATCACCGGCTTCTCCAGCCGCGCCAGCGCCGGGCCCTTCTCGTTCTATGTTCGCGGTGAGTACCAGCATGCGCCTTCGGCGCCGGGCTACCCGCAGAGCATTAATGATTTCATCGGCCTCTTGGACGAGAATCCCGCTCAGCCGGCGATGCCCATCGCCGCGCGCAACAATTACCGGCTGCTGGATACCTACGTCGGAATCACACTTCGTGGCACGGAGATTTCGTTTGGCAAGCAGACCCTCTCCTGGGGACCGACGCGTGGTGGCGCGCTCATGTTCAGCGGCAATGCCGAGCCGTTCTACATGTTCCGCGTTACCCAGGTCACGCCGTTCAAGCTGCCCAGTCTTTTCGGCCTTCTTGGTCCGATGAAGACGGAATTCTTCCTTGGCCGGCTGGCCGGACATTCCTACCCGGCGCGGCCCTACATCGACGGTCAGAAGATCAGCTTTAAGCCCACGCCGAACCTCGAGTTCGGCTTTTCAAAGATTGATGTTTTCGGTCGCGCCGGCACGCCCATTACGTGGACGTCGTTTCGTAAGAGCGTGTTCGATTACGGCGCGCAAAGCGCCGCCGCCAATGCCAATCAGCCCGGCATCGATCCTGGAGATCGCCGTGGCGGTTTTGATTTCAGCTACCGCATCCCCGGGCTTCGCGACTGGCTGACGCTGTACTCCGATTCGCTGGCGGACGACGATCCCTCGCCGCTGGCTTCGCCACGCCGCTCGGCCTTCAATCCCGGGATTTACCTCTCGCATTTTCCCGGCGTGCCCAAGCTCGATCTCCGCCTCGAAGCGGTCGACACTGATACTTCGAACCCCCGCAGCTGTTGCGGGGTGTTCATTTATTGGAACGAGGTTTACCACGACTCGCACACCAACAAAGGGTTCCTCATGGGCAGCTGGATCGGCCGCGAAGGGCGTGGGTTGCAGGCCACCACTACCTACTGGTTCTCGCCTCAGAACACCCTTCGGCTGGGTTACCGCAACGGCGCCGTTTCCAAGGACTTTGTGTTTCCCGCCGGTGGCCAGTACTACGATTTCTGGACGCGCGGTGACTGGCTGATTCGTCCCGACCTCTCCTTCACCGGGTCCTTCCAGTACGAGCACTGGGCGTTTCCGGTGCTGGCGCCGGGTCCGCAATCCAACAAGACGCTTTCATTCGAGTTGAACTTCCATCCCCACTGGGGTTTGAGGCCGAAATAAGCGTGTATTATTCTGCACAGCATCTTGGCCGGATGCACGGAAACCCGGCAAACAGCCTATGAGCAGCACCATTGATAGATTTCCAGCCGAGCAGTTGAGCGCGCTGTTGCGTCACCGCTCTCTCCCGCTGCTGGAGCTCTGCTGGGAGCATCGCCGCTGGCTGGGGAAAATCACCGCCGCCGGTCTTGTGGTGGCGTTGATTCTTGCCTTCATCATCCCTTCGCAATACGAGTCCACGGCGCGAATCATGCCACCGGATCCGCAATCCCAGTCCACCATGGGAATTGCCTTGCTGGCTGCGATTAGCGGCGGCAGTGGCGGATTGGGCTCGGCGGGTAGCCTCGCCAGCGGTTTGCTCGGCGGCAAGACGCAGGGTTCGATGTTCATGGCCGTGCTGGCCAGCCGCACCGTTGAGGACGACATCATTAACCGTCTCGACTTGCGCCGCGTTTACGGCATTTCTAAATACGTTGATACCCGGAAGAAACTGGCTGGGCGGACTACCCTGGAGGAAGACAAGAAAACCGGCGTGATCACCATCACCGTGTCGGACCGCGACCGCAACCGCGCTCGCGACATCACCCGGGAATATGTCAACGAGCTGAATCGGCTCGTCAACCAGCTCAGCACTTCCTCCGCTCGCCAGGAACGCATCTTCCTGGAATCTCGGCTGAAGAGCATCAAGGAAGATCTCGACCTTTCGTCGCAGCAGTTGAGCCAGTTTTCCAGCAAGACCGCAACCCTGGACGTTCCGGCACAGGGTAAGGCCATGATTGACGCTGCAGCCAAGATGCAGGCCGAACTGATTGCCGCGGAAAGCGAGCTCCGCGGCCTGGAGCAGATTTACGCGCCGGAAAACGTTCGTGTCCGCAGCCTCAAGGCCCGCGTCAACGAACTGCAGGACCAGGTCCGCAAGTTCCGCGGCGCATCCGACGATGACCGCGGCGTAGGCGGCGAGGGGCTTTATCCGTCCGTGCGCCAGCTGCCTTTGTTGGGCGTCACGTATTTCAATTTGTATCGTCAGGTGAAAATTCAGGAAGCCGTTTACGAAATTCTCACCAAGCAGTACGAACTCGCAAAAGTCCAGGAAGCTCGCGAGATTCCGGTGGTGAAGATGCTGGACCAGCCCGACTTGGCGGAGCGGAAATCATTCCCTCCGCGCGTTGCCATGATGATCCTCGGTGCGCTGCTGGCTTTGGCCGGCGGAATTGCCTGGCTCGCGGGTTTGAATCTGTGGTGGCGCGAGCACGATGCTGAAGCCTGAGACCTCCGGCCCGCGCGGCTTTTCAACCGGTCGGCCGACCCCCTTGCAGTTACTCAATCTATGAAAAAAGCTCTTATCACCGGCATTACCGGCCAAGACGGCTCCTACCTCGCCGAGTTCCTGCTCAACAAAGGCTATGAAGTCCATGGTCTGAAGCGTCGTTCGAGCAGTTTCAACACCTCCCGCATTGACGATGTGCTTCCTGATTGGCACGAGCGCGATGCGCGCCTGTTCCTGTATTTCGCCGACCTTGGCGATTCGTCCAGCCTCATCAAGCTACTGGCGCAGCTTCAGCCCGACGAGATCTACCACCTGGGCGCGCAGAGCCACGTTCGCACCAGCTTCGATATCCCCGAATACACCGGCGACATCACGGCCGTCGGTACCACCAGGCTCTTGGAGGCATTGCGCTCGAGTGGTGTGAAAGCGAAGTTTTACCAGGCCTCCAGCAGCGAGATGTTCGGCCAGGCCACCGAGGTGCCGCAGCGCGAGACCACGCCCTTCCGCCCGTGCAGCCCGTATGCCTGCGCCAAGCTGTACGCGCATTGGATGACGGTCAATTACCGCGAGAGCTACGGGCTGTTTGCGTGCAGCGGGATCCTGTTTAACCACGAGTCGCCGCGCCGCGGAGAGACCTTCGTCAGCCGCAAAATTTCACGCGCCGTCGCACGCATTCGTGCCGGCCTGCAGAAGAAGATTTACCTCGGCAACCTCGATGCCAAGCGCGACTGGGGCTATGCTCCGGAATACGTTGACGCGATGTGGCGCATGATGCAGCTCGATTCACCCGACGACTTCGTCATTGCCACCGGTGAAACTCATACCGTGCGGGACTTCGTCGAATGCGCGTTCGGCCATGTCGGGCTCGATTGGCACAATTATGTCGAGATTGACGCCAAATACTTCCGCCCACTGGAAGTGGACATCCTGCAGGGAGATTACAGCAAGGCAAAGCGCGTGCTGGGCTGGGAGCCTCAGGTCAAGTTCCACGAGTTGGTCAAACTGATGGTGGATGCCGATTCCCAGGCCCTCGAGGACCAATTGCAAGGCCGTCTGATCCGCAAAGCCTACGCGAGTGAGTAGTTCCCAACCTCCGCTTACGGCTGCTGCTCCATGACTCTAGCCAGGACGCTCACCTCGAGGGGCAGCTTCAAACTGGACCTGTCGGCGAACCTGGCCGGCATCGGCTGGTCCGCCCTGGTGCAGTTCCTCTGCATTCCCTTCTACATCAAGTTTCTTGGAGTGGCGGGCTATGGCCTGATCGGCTTCTACCTCATGCTGCAGGCCGTGATGCAGGTTCTGGACTTCGGCATAACGCCGACCATGAACCGGGAATTGGCCCGCTACTCGGTCCGCCCGGAACTGGCCGGCGAAGCGCGCGATTTGGTGCGCACCGTAGAGACAGGTTATTGGGCCGTCGGAGCTGCCATCGGGTTGACGCTCATGGCGGCCGCGCCCCTGATCGCCACCCGCTGGATTCACCCCGCGGGTGTTCCGGTAGAGAGCGTCAAGCAAGCCGTCGTCGCCATGGGGATTCTGGTTGTCTTCCAGTGGCCTGTGTCGCTTTATCAGGCGGGATTGATCGGCCTGCACCGCCAGGTCGTGGTCAACGTCATCAAGATCTGCAATGCCACGCTCAACGGCGGCGGCGCTCTCCTTGTGCTTTGGCTGGTGTCTCGGACGGCCCGCAGTTTCTTCCTCTGGCAAGCCGCGGTCGCCCTCGTGCAGGTGACGGTGTTGCTGATTTGCCTGTGGCGCGCCATGCCTGTGGCGGCCGGCAGCCCACGGCTGAATTTCAAGCTGCTGCGTGGCATTTCCCGCTTCGCGGCCGGCATGAGCGGAATCATCATCACCGCAATGGTTCTTACCCAGCTCGACAAGCTGATCATCAGCCGGATGTTCAGCCTGGAGGTCTTCGGCTACTACACGCTGGCAGGGGTGTTCGGAAGTGCTGTGATCATGCTGATTACCCCCGTCTTCAACACCATCTTTCCACGCTTCTCGGCGTTGGTTGCCGCCCGTGAACCAAAGAAGGTCGCGGAGCTCTATCACCGATGCTCGCAGCTGATGACGGTCCTCATTGTGCCGCTCACCGCTGTGCTGGCGCTCTATTCCTACGAGATTCTTTTGCTATGGACCAGAAATCCTGGCGCCGCGCGTCATGCCGCGTCCATTGCGACCGTGCTGGTCATCGCTACCGCGCTGAACGGGTTGATGAATCTGCCGTATGTGCTGCAACTGGCCAATGGTTGGACGAGCCTCGGCTTGCGGTTAAATATCTTCTTCCTGGTCACCGTGGGCCCGGTGATTTGGTTCCTCGCGACCCGCTACGGCCCCATCGGCGGCGCCTTCGGCTATCTGGCGTTGATGTGCACGTACGTGGTGCTTGGCGTTCCGCTTACCCATCATCGCTTGCTGCGCGGTGAGACGCTCCGGTGGTTTACCCGCGACGTGGGCGCAGCGACGCTGGCTGCGTTGCTGGTAGTCGGCATCTCGCGCGTTCTTCCCCTGCCGCTGAGCTCGCCTCCGGTGGCGGTGGCCAGCTTGTTGGTGGTGCTGATTGCGGCGGTCTCGGCGGCGGCGATGGCGTCACCGGCAGTTCGCTCTGGATTACTCGAGCAGCTTGCAGTCATTGGCGCCACGCAAAGTGAGTCGGCCCTGGCCATGGCCTCCATTGGTCCGGTCGAGACCACGCCTGCACCGCGGACTTCCGAGTTGCCGCACGAATCGGCCGAAATCATCAACAAGGGCTGGCATGCGTAAGACGATTCTCTTCATCTCGCACAAGAAGACGCAGTGCGGAGTGTATGAATTCGGCAGGAGCATTACCGACGTGCTGTCGCGCTCGGCCAAGTATGATTTTCGTCGAGCCGAATGTTCGTCGCTGGACGATCTAAAGAGCGCCGTCGCTCAGTACGACCCCGAGGCCATAATTTACAACTACATGCCCTCGGTGCTGCCGTGGGTAGCGACCAAGCTTGCTCCGCTCTGTTTCAGCAACAACGTCGCCTCCATTCGGAAGCCGCAAATTGCCATCATCCACGACGTGACGCAAAGCGTCGCCGATACTGCGACCGCTTGTACCAGGAAACTTATCCTGCGGCGGGGCGGGCGCTTAACCAACTCGATTTTCGATTTTTATATCGCGCCCGACCCGACACTGCTGCTGCGCAATCCGCTGGTCTATAAAACGGGAAGGCTGCTGCAGGCTTATCAAAACACCTTTCCTCTCCCGGCAGTTCCCACTATCGGAAGTTTTGGTTTTGGTACCCCTAACAAGGGATTCGACAGGATCGTACGGCGGGTTCAGGAAGAGTTTGACGAAGCCATTCTACGGTTCAACATTCCCGCCGCTGATTTCGGCGACAAGCATGGCGCCAGCGCGCGAGCCATTGCCCAGACCTGTCAGGCTCTGATCACCAAGCCGGGAATCCGGCTGGTTGTGACCAATGATTTCCTCGATCAAAGTTCTTTGCTGGATTTTGCCGCTCAGAACACGATCAACGTCTTCCTGTACGGGGACACCGGCAATCGGGGATTGTCGAGCGCGATTGATATTGCCATGTCGGTGCAGAGGCCGATCGCGGTTTCACAGAGCGTCATGTTCCGGCACCTGTTCGATGTGACACCTTCCGTTTGTATTGAGAACAACAGCTTGCGCAGCATGATCCAAAATGGTTTTGCTCCCCTGCAGAAGCATTACGAAGAGTGGAGCGCCGACAACCTCCTGTGGGAGTACGAGCGAGTTCTGGATTCGGTTTTAAAGCACTGCGGGCATCATAAATCTGCCCATGGCCTGAACCGCATCTGGTTGAGAAACCGGCAGGAATTCGTGGAGGATGATATGAGCGTCGTAAGCTCGCCCTCCTATGAGCCTGTCCCCGCGCCCGCGGCGGCCTCCGCAAACCGTATCCTCGATGATCGCGCGCGCGATTTGTATAAGCCTGCCAGCGACAAGGTCACCGCATTAGTGCCGAATGCGGTTTCCAGGAAAATAGCACGGGCCAACGTGCAGCAAGCGTTCGTATTCGACACCGTTTGGCGCTGGCTGCCGCAGTATCAAAATCCAAAGATCTTGTGCATTGGCTGTTACGAAGACACCGCCGCGATGAGCTTGAAGAAGATGGGCATCGCCATCGAGGAAATTGATCCCGTCCTCAATTACACGCTGCAGGAATATGTCACCAAGCCGTCGGTTCTCAAGAATTCCTACGACATCATCTTCTCCACTTCGGTGATCGAACATGATCCCGACGACGAGTCCTTCGTCCGTTGTGTGTCAGAGCTGCTGGCGCCCGGCGGCGTCTTTATCATGACCTGTGACTACAAAGAGGGATGGGTTCCGGGCGATCCCAAGCCGGAGGTTGACGCGCGGTTTTACACTAAGCGCGACCTGACCGATCGTCTGCCGCGTTTCATGGCCGGTTGCAACCTGGTGGACGAGCCCCAATGGGATTGCCCCAATCCCGATTTCAAGAACGATCGCTACCTGTACACCTTCGCGACCTTCGTCGTGAGAAAACAAGCATCCCAAGGTGTCCCCAGGCAAGCTGTGGCGACGAGCCATACGTCCGCCGAAGCGCCGGGCCTCGGCGTTTTGGCCGCGGGAATCGATCAGACGTGAATCTGCTGCTCATCATGCCGTCGCTGCCGTTTCCACCGGTCAGCGGAAACAGCATGATCGCGCTGAACCACATCCGGCAGCTATCGCGCCGCCACACTCTGGACCTCATCGCCTTCCGCGGCGGTGACAACACCGGCGATCTCGGCGATTTGCCCGACTGCTGCCGGCATATCGAACTGGTGGATCGGCCGCCTCACTGGAAAATGTTTGTGAACTTGCTGACCGGAATCGCCGGCTACGCCCCGTTTGGGGTGACGCGCCTGAAATCCTCTGCGATGGCTTCCACTATCCATCGCGCTCTGGCCGAAGGCGGCTATGATGCCGTGATTTTCCAGCTCTCCGAAATGGCGCAATTCCGTCCCGACTCGCTGCGCGCGCCCTCGGTCTGGAACCTAGAGGATCCGCCCATTCTGAAGTACCAGCGCATGCTGGCGATCGAGCCCTGGTACGCCAAGCCGCTGGCATGGGACCGGATTGCACGCCGCAAGCATTACGAGAAACAGCAAGCCCCGCGCTTTGACCGAGTTCTTTTCGTGAACCGCGAAGACGCATCCGACTACGCGCGCTTGCTTCCCGACGCCAGCATCGATTGGGTGCCTTCGGCAATCGATGTGACCAGCTTCTGCCCGTCCACGGAGGTTCCGCGGCGCGAAGGCATGATCGTGATCACCGGCAACATGTTCCACAAGCCGAACGTCGACGCGGTGGAACATTTTTGCCGCAATATATTCCCCCTCGTTCGCAAGCAGGTTGAGTCTGCCACGCTCTGCATCGTGGGTTCCAGGCCCGCGCCGGCTGTCACCCGATGGGCCGCCGATCCCGACATCGAAGTCACAAGCTTTGTGCCTGACGTTCGACCTTACTTGCGCCAGGCTCGCGTCAGCATTTGCCCCGTGCGCCTGCGGATCGGAACGCAGACGAAGGTGCTGGAGGCCTTGGCCTGCGGCACGCCGGTGGTAACCACCAGCGCCGGTAATCACGGTATCGGCGGCGTTTCCGGTGAGCACCTCTATGTTGCCGATGATCCCCAGGAATTCGCTGCGCGGGTAGTTTCCTTGCTGCGCCGCGAACGCTGGAATGAATTGTCGGAAAGCGGACGCCGCTTTGTGGTGCAGAATTTTACTTGGGAAAAAAGCGCCGCCCGGCTGGAAGAAATTCTCGAGCGCCTGGTTGCGGCGCCTGCGCCGAAGGTGGCGACCGTTTGAACACCGCGCTGATTACAGGCGTCAACGGCCAGGACGGCTCCTATCTGGCCGAGCTTCTTCTCGGCCGCGGATACCGTGTAGCTGGGACGGTGCGCGAAGCCAGTTCGTTGGCCCGCATTGAGCATCTCGGCAGCCGCGTTGAGATCGTTCGCTTCGATCTAGCGCATGGCCGCGAGATTGAGAACCTGCTCCGGCAATTTCAGCCGGCCGAGTTCTACAACCTGGCCGCCCGCGCCTCCAGTTCGGAGTTGTGGACCGACGCCGCGCTCACAGGGGAAGTGAACGGGTTGGCCGTCGCCCGCATTCTCGAAGCGATCCGCGCCGTCAACCCGGCAATTCGGTTCTGCCAGGCGTCCAGCAGTGAAATTTTCGGCGAGCCCGTCGAAGTCCCGCAGTCGGAAACCACTCCGTTGCGGCCGCGCAATCCTTACGGCGCCGCCAAGGCGTATGCCCAGTGGATCACCGCGCAATATCGCGAAAAATACAGCCTGTTTGCCTGCTCCGCGATTCTTTTCAACCACGAGAGCCCGCGACGCGGGCTGGAGTTCGTCCCCCGCAAAATTTGCCGCACTGCGGCCGCCATCAGTCTCGGACTGGAGCGCGAACTTCGGCTGGGAGATCTTGACGCATGCCGCGACTGGGGGTTTGCCGGCGACTACGTGGACGCCCTGTGGCGCATGTTGCAGCAGGCCGAGCCCGATGATTACGTCATCGCCAGCGGCGAGTCTCATTCCGTCCGGCAGTTGTGTGAGATTGCCTTTGCGTGCGTCAACCTCGATTTCCGTCAGTACGTGGTCCAGGACAGCAGCCATCATCGTTTTCACGACACCTCCCGGCGGCGCGGCAATCCCGCCAAGGCGGCCGGCGCCCTGGGCTGGAAACCGTCAGTTACCTTCGAGCAACTGGTCGGCATGATGGTCGAAGCGGATTTGCGGCTGTTGGAGATCTCTAAGGCGCAAGTCGCCTCCGAATCGCAATAGGGAATGACAAGACCATGAGAACTTGGACCACCTGCCGCGTCTGCGACACCGCAACTCAGCCCATCCTTTCGCTGGGAGACCAGTACGTCTCCAACTTTATTTCGCCCGATGAGCCGGACGGCATGCAGGCGCCCTTGGAGCTAGTGCTGTGTTCTCGATGTCGGCTGCTTCAGTTGAAGCACACCGTCCCCGGCGATGCCATGTACAAAAATTATTGGTATCGGTCTGGCACCAATCAGACCATGACCAGCGCGCTTGCCGACATCGCCACCCGTGCTGAGCAACTGATGCATTTGCAGCGTGGCGACTCGGTCCTCGACATTGGTTGCAACGACGGTACGCTGCTGAAATCCTACGCAACCGCCGGTCTTTACAAGATCGGCTTTGATCCGGCCGAGAACCTGGCCGTCTATTCGCGCAAGGTCGCCGATCAGGTGCTGGTCGGATTTTTCGATGCCGCCCGGTTTCTCGGCGATCCCGCTCTGCAGTCCCGTCGGCCCAAGGTCGTCACTTCGATCGCGATGTTCTACGACCTGGAGGAGCCCCGCAAATTTGTCGCCGGCATCAAGAAGGTGCTCCATCCCGAGGGACTTTGGATTATCCAGATGAGCTATCTCCCCCTCATGCTGGAACAGAACGATTTCGGCAACATTTGCCACGAACACCTTGAGTACTATTCGCTTCAGTCGCTGGAATACCTGCTCGGGCTGCACTATTTCGAAGTCGCTGATGTCGAACTGAATGACGTGAACGGAGGCAGCTACCGGGTTTACATTCGCAATCGCGGCGCCGATCCCGCGTTGGTCGGCGATGATGCGTATCGCCGCGACGCCGGCGCCCGTCTGGCGGCGCTGCGCCGCAAGGAATCCGATTTGAAGCTTGAAACGGCCCAGCCGTACCGCGACTTTGCCGCCCGCGTCGGGCGCATCAAGCAGGAGACGTCCACGTTCATCCGGGAGCAGGTCGCCCGCAAGAAGGTCGTATACGTGTACGGAGCTTCGACCAAGGGCAACACCATGCTGCAATACTTCGGGCTCGACCAGTCGGTCATTCGCGCTGCCGCCGAACGTAATCCCGACAAGTGGGGCAAGGTGACGGTCGGCACTCGAATCCCGATCGTCTCCGAGGCCGAGGCCCGCAGCGCCAAGCCGGATTACTTCCTCGTTCTGCCCTGGCACTTTATCCGGGAGTTTACCGAGCGCGAGAAGGATTACCTTTCCTCCACCGGCAGCTTCATCGTTCCGCTGCCGCGCTTTGAAGTCATCGGTTCTGCCGCATGTTCAAGCGCATCATCCTCCTCTTCCCGCTGATGGTGTTCCTGCTGATCCGGGAGATTTATGCCAATCTCTTCCGGATCAACAAGGACTACCTCACGGCCCTGCTCTTGAGCGGGCTGGCGGTTCTGGCTGTCGTCTCGTTCCAGGCCCGCATGCGCGAGAAGCGCCGCGATTTTCTGGTGCTCGACATCATCAACCTCCTCCAGTTTGTATGCGCCGCGGTTGTAATTACGCTGTTTTACCTTTCGGGCGGCATCAACGACAGCCAGGCGGTCTATTCCGTTTACTCCTACTGCTTTGCCCCGTTTCTGATCTATGCCGCGTTTCTCGTGTACCGCTTGAAACCGGTAACCCAGCGTGTCGCGCTGATCGCGCTGGGCTGCGCTTACGCGCTTACCGTTCTGGTAGCAGTGTGTGAATCCCTGGGCATTGACTACTGGCTGTTCCACTACGAACGATGGATCTTGCAGGCAAACTACCTCGACATCTTTCGTGCCAGCGGACTCTACGGAACTCACATTGACTACGGGCTGCTGTCCTTCCTTGCGTTCACCGTCGCTTTTTACTCGCGGCCGGCCAAGGGACGTTGGTTCGCTAGCGTGGTGATGGTTCTTGCTGTTCTGGCCGCTCTTTTGACCATGAGCCGCGCTTGGGTAGGGGCGATCGGCTTGGTCGTGCTCGTCCATACCATGATGGCGCAGTCCTTCAAGCGCAAAGTGCAGATTGGTGTCCTTGTGCTGGTAGTGGGCGCCGGCTTCTATACCATCGCTGACCAGTTGGGCTTTGTCACCATGCTGGAAGCGGCCGATGTGTACACGCAGGATTCCAACCAGGCTCGCGTCGAATTCCTGCAGCAGACGCCGAAATGGTTGCGCGAGTACATGATCGTAGGCACCGGGCCGGGAACCCAGAACGGGCCCGATCCGGGCGAACATACAAAGTTCGTAGGAGATTTTCTCTGGCTCAGCACCATGGTCGAGTGTGGCACGTTGTTTGGAGGCGCCCTGAACCTGGCGCGTATCGTCCTCATCGCGCTCGTGCTTTGGCGTACTGCACGCTCCGATCGTCACGGAGGGCTGCGCGCCATCGCCATCGTGGTGGCGCTCAGTTTCTTGCTGGCCGCCTTCATCAATGGCGCTTACGCCCATTACATCAACGTCGCTATCTTCTACGTGATTTGCGGCCTGGCTCTGGTTGCTGAGCCGGGGCAGATAGCCGCCGATCGTCGCTCCACCGAGCCTGCAGCAAACAATCCTATAACCGGCGCGCGCACCTCGCTGGCAACTTCTGGATGAGGAAAATCCAGTAGCTGGACTGGCCCTGACGTGCTAACCATCAGCATCATCAATTACCGAGAGGTGTATGCGACGGCACAGTGTGTGCTCGATCTCATGGCCACATGTGACGGACTCCCGTATCGCATCCTGCTGCGCGACCATTCGCAGCCCTTGCAGATCGAAGCCATTCGCACTCAATTGCCCGTCGCTGCGCCGGTCCAGTATTTCGCGTCGCCGGAAAATCCGGGCTTTGGGGCAGGGCACAACCGGAACTTTGCGGCCGTTTCGCACGCACCCGGAGACGTATTCGCGGTGATGAATAATGACGTCCGCGTGTCCGACGGCGAAGCGCTTCGAGCGATGCTGGAGGCCTGCACGGCCAACCGCATCGTGTCCTGCACGATTCTGAATTCCGCCGGCGAGGTTTGGTACTCAGGCGGAACAATCAATCCCGTGACCGGCGATTTGACAACACGGCGAGACCGCTTCGTCTCCGCTTCGCGTTCCACGCAGTTTGTTACCGGCTGTTGTCTCATGGCGGATGCCGCGCTTTATCGTGCGCTCGGAGGGTTCGACGAACGCTTCTTTATGTACGGCGAAGACCTGGACTTCTGCTTGCGCGCACGCGCCGTGAAGGCGGAGTTGGTGGTGGTGAACCGTGCCATCATTCATCAGGTCGGCTCCGGTCAGAGTGGGTTGTATTCCGACAACTATCTTTACGAGAACACCAAAAATCGCCTGCTATGCGTGCGCCGCCACCGCCTCGGCTGGCCGATTTTGCGCGTCGCTTACTTCTTCTTGAAATACGGCCTTGCACGCGCCGTTCAACTCTGTCTCCGTTCGCAGCGTCCCCTGCAACAGATTCGGCAGGCATGGCGCGGTCTCCTGCACGGATACCTGAGGTCCGCCTCTCCTGCCTCGACTATCGCCGTGACGGCGGCAGCAGGCAGTCCACGATGATGGTGGCTTCCGCGATACATGCCGCTGCGCCGCCGCTTGTCGCCGGCGCTCGCCCGCGCGTGCTGGCGGTTCTGCCGTACGGCCCGAATCCGATTCGAGGGCGCACCGCGGATGCGCTTCGACAGTTGACGGCCCTGGCCGACGTGGATCTTATCTGTCTCGACGACGGCAGCCCGATCGAGTTGCCCGCAGGCATCCGCGCGCGCACCGTGATTCCTAACGCGTCGGCAGCGGCACGCGCCTGGCGCGTCCTGGTTGGCCTGCTGCATCAGCGGCCCATCACGCAGGAGTTTTACAACGCTGCCGAGCTGCCGCGCATTCTCGCTGGCATGGACCTCTCCGCATACGATTGCATTTATGTCGAGCGCCTGCCGGTGTTCCGGTATCTCAGCCATCCCAATGTTGTTTATGATTGCGTGGATTGCTGCAGCCATTTGAACCGCTTAATGGCGTCGAGTGCGCCGGGCTACAAGCGGTTCCTCTACGCGCTGGATGCCATGTTGCTGCCGAGCCAGGAGGAAGCCGCCTGCAACGCGGCGGCGCTGGTGCTGGTTTCCGCCGAACGCGAAGCCCGCGAGTTGCGGCAGTTGGGTGTCAAAACGCCCATCGAAGTCTGGGTGCACGATGTTCGCGATGGCGTGCAGCCGCGCCGCCAGGAGCCTCGTGAACGCCTGGTGGTCTCCTTTCACGGCAAGCTGTCGTATGCCGCCAACGAATTGGGGCTGAGCGTATTGAACAATGTGATTGCGCCGGCGCTGGATCCCGCCCGCTTCGAATTGCGAATCGTCGGCAAATGTCCGCCGCATTTCCCGAGGAGATACCGTAACCTGAAATTCACTGGCTTCGTCCCGTCTATGTTCGATATCATCCGCGATTCTGACCTGAGCGTTTTTCCGTTGCCGGTGAGCGTCGGGTTTCCGAACAAGGTCATGGAATCTTTGGCGGCCGGCGTTCCGTGCATCGCGACGGCCAATGTCATGGAAGGTCTGCCCTCGGCGAAAGAAATTCTGGGGCGTGGCGTTCTCGTGCGGGACGCTGCAGACTTTGTGACGGCCATCGAAAGCTTCAGCCCTATGGATATGGAAACGCGGCAGCACATTTCGCGTTCCTGCTGCGAATATGCGGAGCGGGTGTACAGCGCCCCGGGCCGCGAGGAACAGTGGAAGCGCATACTATCAGGCGTCGGGACAACGAGGGTGTTGTCGGCGGCAGCCCAGCTTTGAATGATTAGCGAATGGTATCTAAACCCATGGCCGCTGTGAGTGCAACCGCGCCGGCGGTTCGTCGCCCGCGCTCCGCCCTCGTGCTCAAGCGCATGCTCGATATTTGTGGCGCTGTCCTGCTGCTCGTATTGCTTTCGCCGCTGATGGCGGTTCTGGCGCTCGCCATCAAGCTTCAGGACCGCGGTCCCGTGCTCTATCGCCGGAGGGTGATTGGCGGAGGCGGCGAATTCGACGCTCTTAAGTTTCGGACCATGCGGGTGGACGCCGATGTCATCTTGCGGTCGGATGCCGAGCTGCGCCGCCAGTTTGAAGAAAACTACAAGCTCAAAGATGATCCGCGCATCACACCACTGGGCCGCTCTCTGCGCAAATACAGCTTGGACGAGCTTCCCCAACTGTTCAACGTTCTCAGGGGACAGATGAGCCTGGTAGGTCCCCGAATGATCACCTCTTCGGAACTGTCCAAATATGGCGATTTTCAGGCTCTTCTGTTATCTGTGAAACCTGGCATGACCGGCTACTGGCAAGTCAACGGGCGCCAGTCCGTCGGATATGACGAGCGCGTTCGCATGGATGCTTTTTACATCAGCCACTGGTCGTTGGCTTTCGATTTGAAGCTGCTGTTGCAGACTCCTGGAAAAGTCGTTAAGGGAGATGGAGCGTATTAGGGAATGGCGAATGTCCTGGTCACGGGTGGGGCAGGGTACATCGGTTCGGTTTGCGCCACTGAGTTACTCCGGCTCGGGCACAAAGTGTTGGTCGTGGACGATTTGTCCACCGGCCACCGTCGGTCCGTCCCGGCAGAGGCAAAGTTCTATCAACTCGATATCGCCGATCGCAAGGCTGTCCGGGAATTGCTGGCCGGCGTTTCCGTCGACGTCGTCTTCCACTTTGCCGCCCGGGCGCTGATCGCGGAATCCGTCAGCAATCCGGGCGCGTTCTTCGACCACAACTTGGCTGGCGGCATTGCCTTTTGCGAGGAGTTGCGCCGCGCCGCCATCGTGAACTTTGTGTTTTCCTCAACCGCCGCGGTTTACGGCAATCCTTCCATCGTCCCCATTCCCGAGGACCACCCGAAAGAGCCCGTCAATGCGTACGGGGAAAGCAAGCTCGCCCTGGAGCGGGTTCTGCGCTGGTACGCATCGTCCTATCGCTGGACGGTAGTCGCTTTCCGCTACTTCAATGCTTGCGGCAGCACCGGAGAGTGCGGCGAGTTGCATGATCCGGAGACCCATATTCTTCCTCTGCTCCTGCAAACGGCATCCGGCCGGCGTCCTTATTTCGAAATCTACGGCGCCGATTACGACACGCCCGATGGCACCTGCTTGCGGGATTATGTTCACGTCTCTGACATTGCCGATGCCCATTTGCTCGCACTGAAGCACATGGATTCCCCCGGATTTCGTGTCTACAACATCGGCGCCGGCGTCAGCTACTCGGTGCGCCAGGTGTGCGACGCCGTCGTCCGCACCACCGGCGCCAAGCTGAATATGCGAAACGCCCCCCGCCGTCCCGGAGACCCGTCCGTGCTCTGCGCCAGCCCGGAGAAGCTGATTGCCGAGTTCGGATGGCATCCTCAGCATTCCGATCTTGACGGCATTGTCGAGTCCGCATGGCGCTGGGAGAAGCGCCAAGCCGCCGCTGTGGCAGCCCGGCAGGGCTGACTTGGCATGGCATTGCAGCGGCCCTTGCTGCGGACCCCGGCCCGGCAATGTATACTGCCGGTTGCCTCAACGGGGTGGGGCCTCGGGACGTATCAAGTTAATGGCTAGTTAACGGATCAGTACCAGGAATATCGTGCAATCGGAGGAGTCCGGAGTCATGAGCTTTTCCGCAGAATCCGGTTCTAGTTGCGGAGCACTCGAACTGGCGCGTCCTGACGGGTATTTTTCGCACTTGGCCCGTCTCATTTCGCGCATGCCCGTTTCCGTGATTGACCAGATTGTGGCCTCGATCCTGGACGCGTATCGCAGGCGCCGCAGCGTCTTCGCTTACGGAAACGGCGGCAGCGCCGCCTTGGCCTCGCATTGCGCTTGCGACCTGGGCAAAGGCACGGCGGTCCCCGACCAGCAGCGTTTGCGCTTTATGGCATTGACCGATAATGTTCCGCTCATTACTGCCTGGGCCAACGATTCGGCATACCAGGACATCTTCGTCGAGCAGCTTCGGAATTTCCTTCAACCGGGCGACATCAGCTTCGCCATCAGCTGCAGCGGCAACTCGCCCAACGTTCTCAAGGCTCTTCAGTATTCACGCCAGGTTGGCGCTACCACCATCGGCATTGCCGGCTTTCGAGGCGGGGAAATGAAAGATCTCTGCGATGTCTGCCTCATTGTTCCTTCCGACAACATGCAGCTCATAGAAGATATGCATCTCGCCATTGCCCATGCCGTATTTACCGCCGTGCGGCACCGCATTCGCGAGGCCTCGGTGTCCGGCATAGCTGCGGTCGCCAGTTTCTGATTCGTCCATTTTCCCCACCCGTTCCTATTCGGTGACTGTACCTTCAGCCATTGTCCTGGCGGATTTGACTTCCGATGTAGCAGGCCTCACAATTCCGATGCCCTTGATGTGAGCTGTGCAATATGACGCGTCTGGTTCGTGACGGGGACGCGTATTAGACGCGTGTTATTGGTTTGCCTCGCAAGATGAGACGCAGACTCTCAGAATTGATCCTCGTCGCTGACTTGCTGGTCGCAAGTGCTGCTCTGTTCCTGGCCTATTGCCTCCGGACATTGCAAGCCGGCATGCCAGTGAGTGGGTGGATATTTCTCGCCGCCTGGTGGCCTCTGGCCTTGGCGGCGATAGCTGTGTGGACAGTTCTCTACGTCCACATGAGGCTGGATGGATTTCGTGGCGGCTGGCATTTCCCCGCTGTGGCCACGCAGTTGACGCTGGCCGTTGCCCTGCTCGTCACCCTGATGTTCGCTTTTCTTTTCCTGCGCCGCGAATACTTTTCCCGCCTGATCGTGCTCTACTTCGGCGGCTTCAGCCTGGTCGGATTCATTGCTGTCCGCTACTCCATTCGCGGGCTGTTTCACTCCCGCACCCGTTCCGGCGGCACGCGAAAGGTGGTCATTCTCGGCAACGGCAAAGTCGCGCATGAATTGGCGCGCAAGATCGAACATCATCCCGAACTGATGCTCCAGGTGGTCGGTTTTCTGCATCCCGGCGGCCCGCACGCGGGATTGCAGAGCGATTCCCGGCCGGCGGCCGAGGCCAAGTCCGTCACCAGCCTCGGCGTAGTTGACCTCTTCCGAGGCTGGCAGGTGGAGGAACTGATCATTGCCTTGCCGGATGTATCGGCTTCCGAAACCAAGAAGCTGATCGCGTTGTGCCGCCGGGAAGGATTTCGAGTTTCTCTGATCCCGCAGTGGTACGAACTCTACGTCTCGCGCACGCGGCTGATGGAAGTGGATGGCCTGCCCGTCATCTCGCTCGAGAACCATACTCCGTCGGCGGTGACGTTCGTCATCAAGCGCGCCATGGACATGCTGCTTGGCTCCATCCTCCTGGTGCTGGTGTCGCCACTCATATTTCTGATTGCAGCTGCCTTGCTGGTTCAGCGCGGAAAGATGTTCCAGTCTGAGGTGCGCTGCGGCAAGGGCGGCGATCCCTTCGCCATGTACCGCTTCAACGTGGACCGGGATCGCCTGCAAACTCTGGCCGGCTTCGAGCGTCTTCTGGTGAAGCTCAGCTTGACCGAACTGCCGCAGCTCTGGAACGTGCTTCTCGGTGACATGGCTCTGGTCGGACCGCGTCCCGAATCACCCGATCGTGTTCGGCATTATTCCGATTGGCAGAGACAACGTCTCTCCGTCACCCCGGGCCTCACCGGCCTTGCCCAGGTGTACGGCCTCCGCGAGCAACATTCATCGGAGGAAAAAGCCCGTTTTGACTTGCAGTACATCTATCACTGGTCGCCCTTGCTGGATTTGTCGTTGATGCTGCAAACCGCCTGGACTCTGGCGGTTCGCCTCTGGCGCCCCCACCAGCTGGCCGTTCAACCATCGGAGTCGGTTGTCGAGCCTGCTGCAGCCCCGATTGCGGAGGCCGTGCATGCTGATAGTACGCACTCCGGTGCGGATTAGCTTTGGCGGTGGCGGTACTGACCTGCCTTCCTATTACGAACGCTTTGGTGGCGCCGTCCTCAGCGCCGCCATTAACAAGCATTTCTATACCATCCTGCAGAAGCGCAGCGACGGCAAGGTCCAGGTAATCTCTTCTGATTTGCGCGCCATCGAGACCTGGGAAGACATCACGCGCATGTCCAGCAAGGGCACCGATCTGGATCTTCCCTTGGCTGTGCTGCGCGAGCTTGGCTCTGCCGTCTCGGTCAGCCTTTTTCTTGCTTCCGAAATTCCTCCCGGCACCGGTCTCGGCTCTTCGGCCAGTGTTTGCGTCAATGTCCTCAAAACCCTGGGGTCCTATCTCGGCCTGCAAATGTCGAAGTATGAGCTCGCGGAGCGCGCCTTTCACATTGCCCGCAACGTGCTCGGCAAGCCCGTCGGCAAACAGGATGAATATGCGGCTGCCTTCGGCGGCTTGAATTTCATTAAGTTCGAGCCCAATGGCGCCGTGGCCGTCGAGCCGCTTGAGCTTGACTCCGCCGTGCTGCGCGAACTGCAAACCAGTCTTTTGCTGTTCTTTACGGGTGCCTCCCGTGACTCCTGGAAGATTTTGAAGGAACAGGAAGCCTTTACCGCGAAAGAGTATGGCGCGGCCGTGGAATCGCTCCACGAAATCCGCCAACTGGCCGACGCCATGCGCAAGGCGCTGCAGGCCGGCAACCTGCGGAAATTTGGCGCCTTATTGCACGACGGATGGGAAGCCAAAAAGCGCGTCTCGACTAAGATTTCCACCTCCCATATTGACGAAATTTACCAGGCGGCGCGTGATGCCGGCGCCCTGGGCGGAAAGATTACCGGCGCCGGTGGCGGCGGCTTCCTTCTGCTCTTCTGTCCCGAACCGCAGCAGCCCGCCGTACGCGCTGCTTTGTCCGATCTCGGCGCCACCGAGATGATGTTCGATTTCGATTTCCAGGGCGCCCAGGTGGTCGTCGATGATCCCTTTATTGACGGCGACCAGTTGGGCGGCATGCGCTGGACCTTTTCGCCCCGGCGCGCTGCCGCGAGCTGAACCCCTCAACTACAGGATTGATCGCTTGAAGGCCTTCGTACTCGCCGCAGGACATGGGACGCGTCTGCGTCCGCTGACTGACACCATGCCCAAATGCCTCGTCCCGGTCCGCGGTGTGCCGATCCTGAAGATCTGGCTCGACTTGTGCCGCCGCCACGGCGTGGATGACGTGCTGGTGAATCTTCATTCCCATGCCGACCAGGTGCAGGAGTTTCTTTCCCGCGAGAACGACGGCATTACCGTACGCATTTTCGAGGAAGAAAAGCTCTTAGGGAGCGCAGGTACCCTCCTTGCTAACCGCTCGTGGGTGGAATCGGATGAGTGCTTTTGGGTCTTCTACGCCGACGTCCTTACCAACGTGGACCTCGGGCGCATGCTCCATTTTCACCGCAGCCACGGCGGGTCCGCCACACTCGGCGTGTACACCGTTCCGGATCCTTCCCGCTGCGGCGTCATCACCGTTGACTCCGGCAACGTAGTCCGCGACTTCGTCGAGAAGCCGCAACATCCTACCGGCAACGTGGTTTTTTCAGGTATTCTCCTTGGTACTCCTGCCATGCTGCAGGCAATTCCGGACACCGGGGAAGCGGATATTGCTCGCGATCTGTTGCCCAATTTGGTCGGACGAATGTACGCCTATACGATTTCCGAGTTTCTTCTGGACATCGGTACAATGCACAATTACCAGGTTGCCCAGCGTGAGTGGCCGGGCATCGCTGCGGCGCAGGAATCGATAGCGGGAACGAAAACATGCTCAGAGGCGTGATCTTCGATTTGGATGGCGTCATTATTGATAGCCACCCGATTCACAAGGCTGCTTGGCGGCGCTTCCTTTCTTCCGTCGGCAGGGAAGTCACCGACGAGGAGTTGGATTTCATTCTCGATGGCAGGAAGAAGGAAGACATCCTGAGATTTTTTCTCGGTGACCTTTCCGATGAGCAGATCCACCAGTATGGCCATCAAAAGGAAACGCTCTTTCGTGAAGAGGCGCTCGACATCAACATGGTGGAGGGCGTTACCGAATTCCTCGAGTTGCTCCAGAACGCCGGAATTCCTATGGCGCTGGCCACCTCCGGCAGCCATGGCAGGGTCCATTACATTCTTGATCGGCTGCGCCTCAAAAGCTGTTTCCGGGCGGTGATCACCGGCGATGACGTGGTCAAGGGCAAGCCGGATCCGGCGATTTTCCTCGCGGCAGCCCGCCATCTGGATTCCCCGAACGCCGATCTGCTGGTCATTGAGGATGCCGTGTCCGGCGTCAAAGCCGCCAAAGAGGCCCATATGAAGTGCCTCGCCATCGCGTCCAATGGCCGCGGCCAGGTATTGCGGAAGGCCGGCGCCGACCTTGTCGTTCCAAATTTTGTCGGTCTCTCCGTGGAATCGCTGCACAAGTTGGGGAATGGCCGCAATGGCCATGCCTGAGGCTTTTATCTCATAGCTTCACTCAGGCTGCGCCTCGCCTGCGCGGGTTATAATGTGCTTACCCCTCAACCAGTTCTGAAATAGGGAATTCTTCTCATGTCCAGCGCCACGAAACCTTCTCTTGCGGCCGCTGCCGCGGAGCTCCAGCGCAAGATCGAAGCGCGCACCGCCAAAATCGGCATCATCGGCCTCGGCTACGTCGGCCTGCCTTTGGCACTGCTGTTCAGCAAGGAAAAGCTGGCCGTCACCGGCTTCGATATTGATGCCCGGAAGGTCGACACCCTGACCAAGGGCGGCTCCTACATTGTCCGCATCGAGCCCGCCGATATTCAGGCCGCGCGCGCTGCCGGCTTTGCTCCCACCACCGATTTCGGGGCTGTGGCCACCATGGATGCCGTTATCATCTGTGTTCCCACGCCGCTGGACGAGTATCGCCAGCCCGATATGAGCTACATCGTGAACACCGTGCAAGCCATCGCACCCTATGTTCACTCCGGCCAACTCATTATCCTGGAGAGCACGACTTATCCCGGCACGACTGAAGAAGTGATGGTCCCCATCCTGGAGAAGGGCAACAAGCACGGGCTGCGCGCGGCGCGTCCTGGCGACACCGCGCAGGACATCTTCTACGTGGCTTTCTCGCCCGAGCGCGAGGACCCGGGACGCACCGACGTTGAGCGTCACGATATCCCCAAGGTGATTGGCGGGCTTGATCCGGTCGCCGGCGACATGGCCTGCTCGGTGTACGGCAGCATCTTCCGGCGCACCGTGCGCGTTTCCACGCCCGCCGCGGCGGAGATGACCAAGCTGCTGGAGAACATCTACCGCTGCGTCAACATCGCCATGGTGAACGAACTCAAGCTGCTCTGCCTGCGTATGGGCATTGATATTTGGGAGGTCATTGACGCCGCCAAAACCAAGCCTTTCGGATTCCAGGCGTTTTATCCGGGTCCGGGGCTGGGCGGCCATTGCATTCCCGTGGACCCGTACTATCTCTCGTGGAAGGCCCGCGAGTTCGATTTCCAGACCCACTTTATTGAGTTGGCGGGCGACATCAATACGGCCATGCCGTATCACGTAGTCGCATCGGTTTCCGCCGCGCTCAACCGCCAGAAGAAGGCCATCAACGGGGCCAAGGTGCTGGTGCTTGGCGTCGCATACAAAAAGGATATTGACGATCTGCGCGAGTCTCCGTCGCTCACCATCATCGAGTTGTTGCAGCGCGAAGGCGCCACGGTTTCGTACAACGACCCGTTCTTCGCCACGGTCGGCAAGGGACGCAAGTACGATCTGCAAATGAAGAACACGCCGCTCGACAAGCTTGGCGAATTCGATTGCGTGCTCATCGTCACCGACCACACCAGCTACGATTACCAGCGCATCGTGCGCGAGTCCAAGCTGGTGGTGGATACGCGCAATGCGACGCGCAGCCGCGGCATCCATTCGCCCAAGATCGTCCACTGCTGATGCCGGTTTACCTGATCACCGGAATCGCGGGATTCATCGGCTCGTCACTCGCCCACGCGCTGCTGGGGCGCGGCGAGCGCGTCCGCGGCATTGATAATTTTGCCACCGGCAAAGCCGAGAACCTCGCTTCCATCCGCTCGCAAATCGATTTCATCGAGGCCGACATCAACGACGGCGCTGCCTGCGCCGACGCCTGCCGCGGCGCGGACTACGTGCTGCACCAGGCCGCGATTCCTTCCGTCCCACGCTCGGTCGCGGATCCCGTCAGCAATAATCGCGCCAATATCGACGGCACGCTCTCGCTGCTGATTGCTGCCCGCGACGCCAAGGTCAAGCGCGTGGTCTACGCCTCCTCGTCCTCGCTCTACGGCGACACGCCCACGTTGCCCAAGCACGAGGGCATGGTGCCCAACCCAATCTCGCCCTACGCCGTGTCTAAGCTTGCGGCCGAGTACTACATGGCCTCCTTCTTCCGCGTGTACGGCCTGGAGACCGTGTCGCTGCGCTACTTCAATATTTTCGGCCCGCGCCAGGATCCGACTTCGCAATACTCCGGAGTGCTGGCGAAATTCATTCCGCGAATGCTGCGCGGCGAGCGGCCCACGATTTACGGCGACGGCGAGCAGAGCCGCGACTTCACCTTCATCGAAAACGTCGTGGCGGCCAACCTGCGCGCATGCACGGCGCCCGCCGATGGCGTGGCGGGGCGCGCCTTCAATATCGCCACCGGTCGCCGCATTACCCTCAAGGAGACGTACGCCATTCTCCAGAAGCTCACTGGTTTCCGCCAGACCGCCGAATATGGTCCGGAGCGCAGCGGCGACATCAAGCATTCACTAGCCGACATTTCCCTGGCCGAGAAGCACATAGGCTACAAACCTTCCGTAATGGTTGAAGAAGGCTTGAAGCGTACCGTGGCCTGGTATCGCGAGCAGGTGGCCGGCGCCACGGCCGCTCGCTAGCGGGCCAGTCCGGCGCTGGCGCTGGCGCGTTCCAACCGCTTTACAATCTCCCGCCCAATTACGAGCGATGCGGTCGCTGCCGGCGACGGCGCATTAACCACGTGCAGCATCCGCTGGCTCTCCACGAAGCAAAAGTCATCCAGCAGCGCGCCGCTGCGGTCCACCGCCTGGGCGCGCACACCCGCACCGCCCGCCGCTAGGTCTTCCGACCGAATCTCCGGCACCAGCCGCTCGAGCGCCTTCACGAAGGCGCGCCTGCTGAGCGAGCGGTAGTACTCTCCCGCGCCGGTCCTCCACATCTTTGCCGCCATGCGCCAGAAGCCGGGAAAGGCAACGGTGTCGGCCAGATCGCGCGCGCTCAGGTCCGTCTTGCGATATCCCTCGCGGCGCAGCGCCAGCACGGCGTTGGGCCCGGCCTCCACCGCGCCGTCCACGCGCCGAGTGAAGTGCACGCCGAGAAACGGCAGGCCTGGATCCGGCACCGGATAAATCAGACCGCGCACCAGGTCGCGCCGCGCCAACTCGTAGTATTCGCCGCGGAAAGGAAAGATGCGGATTCCGACCGCATCGCCCGCCATGCGGGCGATGCGGTCGCTGTGCAGGCCGGCGCAGTTGACCAGAAATCCGGTTTCGTATTCGCCGCGCGTCGTTGCCACAAAAACGGCTCCGCCACGATGGTGAATCCCGACCACTTCGTTTCTGGTTGCGACCACGCTTCCTTGCGAGGTGACGAGCTCGGCGTACTTGCGCGTGACTGCCGCGTAATCTGTGATCGCTGTCCCAGGCACGTGCAGGGCGCGAATGCCGGCGGCGTGCGGTTCAAGTTCGCGCAGGCGTTCCGGGCCCATCATCGTCAGGCCGCCAACGCCGTTGGCCATGCCGCGACGATAGAGTTCCTGCAGCGGACCCAGTTCGTCGTCGCTGGTGGCGACCACGACCTTGCCGCAGACCTGGTGCGCGATGCCGTGCTCGCGGCAGAAAGCGACCATGGCGGCGGCGCCCTCGACGCATAAGCGCGCCTTCTCCGAGCCTGGCCGATAGTAAAGGCCTGAGTGGATCACGCCGCTGTTGTGGCCGCTCTGGTGGGCGGCCACGCGGTCTTCCTTTTCGAGCACTGCGAGACGAATGGCAGGGAAGCGGCGCGTGGCTTCCAGCGCGGTCGCCAGGCCGACGATGCCGCCGCCGATGACCACCAGATCGAAATTATTACCCATCAGTAAACCTTAGACCAGCACCCCCCACCCTTTCCATATCGTCGCATCAACAGCTTGCACACGGTATACCGTCAAAATCCGACGGTATACCGTCGCTCTGGCGCTAAAGAGCACGATGGGCCGGGGTGACGTTATAGTCACCAGCGGCCCGCTTGCCCATCATCGAGCTGCTTACGTTATACGCACGCTGTCTAGGACGCAGGTCACAGGGGGTGTGGAAAACAGGCGCAAGGCTCAAGGCAGACGGCACGGCAGCGCGTTCGGGGGCGAATGCGCTCCAGCAATCACCCTGCAAACGCGCTCCAGCAACCCCGGCCTGGCCAAAACCGGGCCAGACCGGGGCACCCGAGGACTATTGCACCGTTAGCGTGATGGGCATGCTGTGGGTCAGGGTCACGCCGCCGGTGGTCGCCGTGCCGGTCACCGTGATGGTGTAAGTGCCCGCGGGCGTACCGGGATGCGGCACCGGCGGTGAGGTGGTCGAGGAGCTACCGCCTCCGCCGCCGCAGCCAATCAGCGCCACCAGCAGCGTGGCTGCCAGCACAAAGCCGATCAAGCTCAGCCAGCGGCTGCGGTTCCGTTTTCCAATTCCGCCGATGCTCACCAGACCGATCACCATGCCCGGCATGGTCAACCAGAGCGCATAGAGCGGCGCGCCACGATGTATGACGGGCGGCCGCAGATCGGAAACGGTGGGAGCCGTGGTTGCGATGGTCAGCGTGGTGGTGGCGCCGGCCGAGACCGGATTGGGCGAGAAGTTGCACGTTGCCAGCGAGGGCAGGCCAGCACAGGAGAAATTCACCGGCACGTTGAGACCCGACGATGCCACAGACAACTGAAACACCGCGTTCTGACCGGCCTTGATTACCGCCGCCGTGGGTGTCCCCGGGGGAAGATTCAGATTGAAATCCTGCACCAGAAGATTGGCGGTGATGTTGTGGACGAGGCTGGTGAAGTTAGTGTCCTGCGTCCCAACTATCACGGGGTAATTTCCGCCAGAGGTATTGGGCTGGGCGGTGACGGTGACGGTAATGGAAGTGACAGTTCCGTTGCCGACAGTGTAGGAGGCAAAGGAGGCAAGACTCGGGCTCAGCGAGCACGATAGCGCCTGCTGAGTGGGAGTGCACTGCACCGCCACGGTGCTGCTGTAGCCGTTCAAGGGCGTCAGGAGAATGTTAAACGTGGAGGAATTATTCGGAAGTAACGTTCCCGGAGTTGTAATGGCAACCGCGTAATCCTGGATGGCGTAGGTGAAGGCGGTTGTAGCGGTGTTGCCGGTGGAAGCGTCGGTGGCGGTGACGACCACGCTGGGATTGGTGGCGGCCGCGCCGGCGGTGTTTACCGTCAAGTGCGCGGTAGCAGTGCCATTCGCCGCGAGCGTGACTTGGTGAGCGTCCAGGGCGCAGGTCGAGGAGCCCGGATTGCCAGCGGTCAAATCGAATGCGCAGGAAAGGTTGAGTGTGCCGGCATAGCCGCTCTGGGAACTCACGGTAACGGCGCCTTGACCCAGCGACTGTCCCGGTTTGGCGGTACCCAAGCTGGAGGGAGCACCGGCGAGCGAGAACGCGGCAGAACCCACGGTGAGTGCGATGGTCTGGGAGTGGCTCACCTGGCCGGATGCAAGCGTCCCCGTGCCTTGAACGGTGACGTTGTAGGTGTTCGGCGGCACAGCCGAAGTGGTGACAATGGCTAGCGATACATTGGTTGAACCCGCGAGCACCACCGAGGGTTGGGCGAACGAGCAAGTGATGCTGCCCGACGAGGGTGCAGGCGTAGTCGTCGGACAAGCGAGTGCGACAGTTCCGTTGAAAGTTCCTGTCGTGCCGAGTCCGACCGTCACGTTGGCGGTGTCGCCGGCGCCGACCGAAGCGCTGGCCGGGGCGGCGACCGTGAAATCAGCGACATGCAGCGTGACCGGCGCCTGCTGGGTGAGGTGGTTGGTGTCGTTGCCGGTGGCGACGATGTTGAAGCTGTAGTCCCCGATAGCGGACGGTCCGGCGCTGACGGTGAAACTGGCATTGCCGTTGCCGCCCCCCACAGTGATCGGTGATTGCGGAGGCGAGCACGGAGACGGCGCCCCACTGCCACAGGTAATCGCGATCGAGGAACTGTAGTTAGCGGCGTTGATAGACCCGGCAAACGAAGTTGAGTGGCTCGGGAAGGCGTAGGTAGTGGTAGGCGTGACGGCCATGGTGAAGCCGGTGAGCGGCATTTCCCAGATGCCGCGGCCGTAAGTAGAAACGCGCAGGCGAACGTCGCTGCCGTTCTTGTACACCTTCAATGCGGTGGTCGCCACATTGGGCAGCATGCCCGGGCCGGATGTCGGGCCGACTTCGACCCAATTGATGCTGCCGAGATTGGTTGTGTCGAGCTTGAAAACGCCGACGTCGGTGGCGACGTAGACGAGATTCGCCGCGACTGGATCAGCTACGACCGCGTTGGCGGGAGCGTCGGGGATAGCGCCGGCGCCGGAGCCGTCGAGCAGCGTCCAGGTGGCGCCGGCGTTGGTGGTCTTGAAAACATGTCCGGTGCCGAATCCCATGACAGCGACATACGCGGTGTTGCCGGTGGCGTCGTGCGGATCGATGGCAATGCCGCCGATCTTGCACCCGAAGCCGCCGCAAGCGGTGTTGCTGCCGAGTCCGGAGGTACGGTCGGACCAGTTGCTGATCGCATTCTTGGGATCGTTCGCGTCAGCATTCGCGGTGACAAAGACGGTTCCGCCCTCCGTGCCCACATAGATGACCTGGGAGCCGCCGCCGTTGTTGGTGCCGCCGGGCGGATTCGCACCGGGATTGCAGGTGCCGTTGCAGGGACCGCCGGCCGCGATGGCACTGGCGAAGTTGGAGGAACTACCGGAGCAGGTGCTGGTGCCGTGAGTGGAGAACTGGTCGAGGTTGTAGGAAAGTGCGGTGGCGGCGGTCCAGGGATTACTCCGGGTTCCGGGTGCATCCACGCGCCAGAGGCGGCAAGTGCTGGCCAGCATGTGGTTGACAGCCTGCGGATCGAGCATGAAGACCGGGTAGAACGTAGATTGGTCGCCACCCAGGGTGCTGTTGTCAATGATGGGATTGCCGAAGCTGTTGTTGGTGCAAGTGATGCCGCTACCGTTCACGCACTCGTAGATGGTCACATCGGTATTGGACGTGAACCATTCGTTGGGATTCAGGGGATTGATGTCATTGAAGCCGCCGTCTCCATTGTTGACGGAAACCCACGACGCTCCGTAGCTCGAGGCGGCTGTGTTCTTGCCGGGCGAGCCATTGTCCTGCGTGCCTCCGAACATGGTGAGCGGGTCGGTGGGGTGGTGGGAGAACCAGACGAACTGGATCATCGATCCCATGGTCTGGCTCAAATTGTCGAACCGAATCTGCTGTTGCGACTTGCTGTTGCACAGAGCCTGCGTGGTGGTGAAGCTGTTCAGCGTGCGGTAAATGCCGCCATCATTGGCGAAGTACATGATGGCGCCGGGATTGGCGCCGGTGCGCAGGAAATCAATGCCATGCTCGTCGGGGTGGACGTGGGAGAAGGCGCTGGCCGTGGCCGTCCCGCAGGTGCCGTAGGTGTGGGTCAGGTTGATGAATGCGGAGTTGGAGCAGGTGGGATTGGTTTGAGAATTGATGGTGCACTTGAACTCGTTAATGGCGCCGGCATAGAGGTCGGTGGCGCCGCCGTCGGGGACCGCAGCCAGCGTGAGGTTGTAAGTGCCCTGTTCGGTGTCGCAGCCGTTGTTGAAGCCATCGCCGCAGTTGCCGGCTGCGGTCATGCCTGTGGTCGAGATGGCGGTCCAGGTTGCGCCGCCATCCACGGTCTGATAAATGCCCTGGTCGGCGTCGTTGACGTCCACGATAAACACATACATCTCGCCCAGGTTGTTGGGGCCGGATCGGCCGGGCACGATGGCAATCTCGGCGCGGTACAGAGGGCAGTTCGAGTTGAAAGGAGTGGAGGGACACGCGGTGAGGCTGAGAAGCGACCCACCCGGCTGGACACCCAAGCGCGTCCAGTTGGCGCCGTCGGAGGACGAGTAAAACCCGTGATAGCGAATGTTGGCGTAGAACTGGTGGGTGAACGGGTTGAAGATGACAGAGTTAGCCGAGCCGGGATCGGGAGACTGGCCGTTGCCGTCACTCACGTTGGCACGAGCCCAGCTGGCGCCCCCATCCATGGAGTAATAAATGCCGCGCACGTTGCTGCCGCCGGTTTCTGCTCCGACGGCAATGCCGCCGCTGGCCGCCGCCGCGGTGGTCACCACGACGTTGGTTTTTCCGGGATCGGTGTCGAAGGCGAGACTGCGAAATCCCAGGCCGTGGAAATTCTGGCCGGTGGTGGCGCTGCTGATGAGCGTCCACGTGGAGCCGCCATCGGTGGACCGCAGGATGCCGAGACCGTAGTAGGAGTCGGCGGAGTTATTGGCCTCACCGGTCCCCACCAGGATGACATTGGTGTTGCCGGGCTGGATGGCGATGGAGCCAACGGTCAGCGAAGCCTGGTTGTCAATCAGCGGCGTCCAGGTAACGTTGGGCGCGCAATTGGGGCTCCCCGTGGGATTTGTGCAGTTGGCGACGAACGGATCGGCAGCGTTGGTGGACTTCCACAGTCCGCCGGAGGCGCCGCCGACGTACACAGTGTTGCCGGTGATGTCGTTCTGGTCCACCACGACCGCAGTGGCGCGACCGATGGCGGGACCGTAGTCCTGATCGCTGTCGGATGAAGTTGCCGTCGGGGCCGGGCCGAGAGGTACCCAACTGGGGCCGCCGACGGTGGCGGTAAAGCTGGGCGCGGGATTGACCGAGCTCTGCGCCGCCGTGCTCTCGCTGCTGGTGGCGAGCGAAGTTTGCGAGCGCGCGGCCGCCTTCGCGCGGCGCTTGGCCATCTTCTGCTGATGGGCGCGGTGCAGTTCTTGCGATGCCGGACGGCCGTTGACGGTGCGGCCTTTCAGGAACCAATCGGAGCGGCGCTTGGGGTTATCGCGCTCAGATTCTTTGGGCGGCCGGTTCTCGGTGGAAACTTTGGTGCCTTGGCCGAATGCGAGGCATGGCATGAAGGCGAGTAGCAGGATGGCGAGGGGCCGCATCAGGACTGATCGCATAATCCTTGTGCACTTCCACGAAAAGAATATTTTCGAGCTGGGGGCAAGGCATCCCTCAGCGCTTGCAGCCGCTCGATAACACGGGCACGCATGGCACAGATGAAGCTGTGCCCCTTCAAACACCGGTTCCGGTCCAGAGTTGGGGGAAGTCGAGTAAGTATGTTGCCGGGCAGCTACTCTGTCAATGCGCGGCAGGCCTTACGGGGGTTCTAAGTCTTTTTATTCAGGGAAGATGGGGGGAGCGGCAGTTCACCACCGAGGCACTGAGAACACAGAGGCACACCCAGAGAACTCTGGAAGACCTCTTCTCTGTGGGTCTCGGTGATCTCGGTGGCTCGGTGGTGAATTCGCTGGGCTGCTGTCGGATTGCCGAAGTGCGGAAGTCCGGAATTGAGCTGAAACCTAATCTTCCAGGACCGGCATTTGCTGAAGGACTTCGGAGGCGCGGGGTCGGGCGGTGAGCACCTCGTCGCGGCGGATTTTGCCGTCGCGGAAGAAAAGGGTGCGCTTGGCGAACTGGGCGATGTCGGGCTCATGGGTCACCAGCACGATGGTGAGACCCTTCTGCTCGTTGAGTTGCTGGAAGATGTCCATGATCTCGACGGCAGTGCGGCTGTCGAGATTGCCGGTGGGCTCGTCGGCCAGCAGGATGGTGGGCTGGTTGACCAGAGCACGGGCGATGGCGACGCGCTGCTGCTGCCCGCCGGAAAGCTGGGAAGGGAAGTGCTCGGCGCGATCGGAGAGATTCACCTGGGCCAAGGCATGCAGGGCGCGCTTGGTGCCTTCTTCGCGCGGGATGCGCGCGTAATTCGTGGGGAGCTCGACATTCTCGAGGGCGGTGGTGCGCGACAGCAGGTTGAATCCCTGGAAGACAAAACCGATCTGGCGATTGCGAATGGCGGCCAGGTCGCTCTTGGTGAGCTGGGAAACGTCGGTGCCTTCGAGCAGGTAGCGACCGCTGCTGGGCCGGTCGAGACATCCTAGAATGTTCATGAAGGTGGACTTGCCGCCGCCGCTGGCGCCCATGACGGCGACGAATTCGCCGGCGGCGATGTCCACCGAGATGCCGCGCAGGGCATGCACGCGCGTCTCGCCGAGTTCGTAGTACTTGTGGACGTCCTCGACGTGGATGACGGCGCCAGAGAAAGCCGCCGCGGCCGCCTGCGTCGGATTTTCAGTCGTTGATGCCATGATGCTGAAACAGATTCCTCGCGGGCTAAAGCCCGCTCGGAATGACAAAAATTAAACGGCTTGTTCGGCACGGCTGAAGCCGTGCCCTTCCCCATGCGCGTCCGACTAAACACCTGGTCCGAACTCGCGAAGGAAAGCCACCAGCTACCAGTCACCGGCCACTGTTTTACCGTCCTGGCGGGCGTCCGCCCATGCCCGGAGCTGCGCCGGCGCGCGAGCCGCTCTTGGCGGCGCCGATGACCAGTTCATCACCTTCCTTCAGATCGCCGTGCAGCACCTGCACGACCTGGGTAACGGTGTGGTCGGTGATGCCGATGCGGACCTGCACCGGCTTCAGCGTCTTGTCGGCAAGCTGCTTCCACACGATGGCGACATCGGTGGGGGCTTCGCGACGCACGCCGCCGCCGGGCTGCTCGCCGTCTTGACCGCCGCGGAACGCACCTGCGCCCATGGCGCCGCCGCCCGGGCTGGATGGACGACCTTGTCCGGCGGGACGTTCGGCTTGAGCTCCGCCAGCCGGCGGTTGTCCCGCCTGGGCCGGTGCAGGCTGCGCTGCTGACTGCGCGCCGGCGGCCTGGCGGCGTCCTCCGCCAGCCTCGATGCCATTCTGCTTGAGCAGGGCGCGAAGATCGTCGGGCTTCATGTCGGGCGTGTAGCGGATCGCGCCGTTAGGAATGCGCAGGGTATCGTGCGACGCCGCCACGGGAATGGTCACGTAGGCGGTCATGCCGGGAAATAGCTTGAGCTCGGGATTGTCGAAATCAATGATGGTGTCGTAGGTGACGACGTTCTGCACGGTGGTGGGATTCATCCGCACCTGCGAAACCGCGCCGCGGAATGTTTCCTTGGGGAAGGCGTCCACCTTGAACGTGACGTTCTGGCCGACACGGATCTGGCCGACGTCGCTCTCGTCGGTCTTGGTGTAAACCTGCATCTTGGTGAGGTCTTGCGCGATGGTGAACAGCGTGGGCGCCTGCAGAGATGCGGCCACGGTCTGGCCGACGTCAATGGCGCGGTTCACGACCGTGCCGTCAATGGGCGCATAGATGTAAGTGTGATCGAGATTCGTCTGGGCCACTGACACGGCGGCCTTGCGCTGCGCTTCCTGGGCGACGGCCTGCGTGACCTGGGCATCCGATGCCGACACAGCGGCCGCTGCGGAATCGTAGTTCGCCTTGGCGAGATCGAGCTGTTGCTGGCTCATCACGCCTGCCTTGAACAGGCCGAGGGTGCGCTCATAATCGGCCTTGGTCTGCTCCAGCGCAGCCTTGGACTTTTCCAGGTTCGCCCGCGAGGTGGCGACGTTGGCCTTCGCGTTCTGGTAGTCGGCCTTGGCCTGCAGCAGCGCGCCCTGGAAGAGCGAAGGCTCAATCTCGCCGATTAACTGGCCCTTCTTGACGCGTGAATTGAAGTCGGCGTGGAGCTTGTAAATCTGTCCGGAAACCTGGGAGCCTACTTGCACCGAGGTGACCGCGTTGATGGTGCCGGTGGCGTCCACGACTTCGCGGATGTCGCCGCGATCCACCTTGGAGGTGAAGTATTGCGTCTTATCCTTGCGGCCCAGGTTGAAGGCGGCGAACACCACCACGGCCGCGACGACCACGGCCACGATGAACCATTTGTTCTTAAGAATCTTCAGCAAACGACTGCCTTTCTGATGAAAAGCGGGATGAATCCTTAACCCTTCAGTGTACCCTCAGGGGCCGCGCAACCGGAGCGGGTTTACAAAAATTTACCGGCTGCGGATCGAGAATGGCACTGCAATTTTCCCTCGTACCATTGACGGGCGGCAGTCGTCCAATTCCAGAGAGGCAAGGTCTGGTGAAAATTGCGAACGATGTAACCGAGCTGATCGGCCGTACGCCGCTGGTACGGCTGAACCGTGTCACCGAAGGCTGCCGCGCGACGGTGGCGGCCAAGCTGGAGAGCTTCAACCCGTGCAACAGCGTGAAGGACCGGATCGGCGTGAGCATGGTGGCGGAGGCGGAGCGGGCGGGACGAATCCAGCCAGAGAAGACGGTGCTGATTGAGCCGACCAGCGGCAATACCGGCATCGGACTGGCATTCGCGGCTTCGGTGCGCGGCTACCGGTTGATCATCACCATGCCGGACACAATGAGCCTGGAGCGGCGCGTGTTACTGCGCGCCTTCGGCGCGGAAGTGGTGCTGACGCCGGGTCCGAAGGGAATGAAGGGCGCGATCGCGAAGGCGAACGAACTGTTGAAGAGCACGCCGAATTCCTACATGCTCCAGCAGTTTGCCAATCCCGCAAATCCGAAGATCCATTACGAAACCACCGGGCCGGAAATTTGGAACGATACCGACGGTCAAGTGGACATCCTGGTGAGCGGCGTGGGAACGGGGGGCACGCTCACCGGCGTGGGTGACTACATCCGTCCGAAAAAGCCGTCGTTCAACATTGTCGCAGTAGAGCCGTCGGAGAGCGCGGTGCTTTCGGGCGGTGCGCCTGGGCCGCACAAGACGCAAGGCATTGGCGCGGGATTCATCCCCGAAGTGCTAAAGCGCGAGTACATTGACGAGGTCATCGCCGTGCCCAGCGACGGATCCATTGAAATGGCCCGGCGTTTGGCGCGGGAAGAAGGACTGCTGGTGGGGATTTCATCAGGCGCGGCGGTAATCGCGGCCGTGCAAGTGGCGCGGCGGCCGGAGAACGCGGGCAAGCTCATCGTTGCGGTGCTGCCGGATTTTGGGGAACGGTACTTAACCAGCGTGCTGTTCGCGACCTTAGCGGAAGAAGCAAGAAAGATGGAGACGGTGGAGATACCCTAAGGGCTCGCCTCGCTGATGTGGCTCGAGTCGCGTACCCACTGCTGCTCGCCCGGCAACTCAATTCCTTGTCGGGCGTGCAGGAAACGAATTAAACTAAAAGTTTCCGCCACGCGGCCCCGGGGCCACCGAGGTTCTTATGCTGGTTGTAATGGATGTGCGCGCGACCGACGAGCAGGTGCGCGCGGTATGTGAACGAATCGAACGAGCAGGGCTGCGGCCGCACGCCATTCCCGGAGCGCAGCGTACCGCGATCGGCATTACCGGCAACCAGGGCATGGTGGAGATCGGGCTGGAGGACATGCCCGGCGTCCAGGAAGTCATTCGCGTCAGCAAGCCGTACAAGCTGGTGAGCCGCGACGTAAAGCCGGAAAACACGATCATCAAGTTCGACGGTACGGATGTGACCGTCGGCGGCAAGGACCTGGCGGTGATCGCCGGACCCTGCGCGGTGGAGTCGCGCGAGCAGGCGTTTGCCATCGCCGAACGCGTGGCCAAGGCCGGCGCGCGTTTCTTTCGCGGCGGCGCCTACAAGCCCCGCACCTCGCCTTACGCCTTCCAGGGACTCGGGGAAGAAGGGCTGCGGATCCTGGCGGAAATCCGGGACCGCCTGGGGCTGCTGATCGTGACCGAAGCCGTGGATTACGAATCGCTGGACCTGGTGGACAAGTACGCCGACGTGATCCAACTGGGCGCGCGCAACATGCAAAATTTTTCGCTGCTGAAGCGTGCCGGACGGGCGCGCAAGCCGGTGCTGCTGAAGCGCGGCATGTCGGCGACGCTGGAAGAATTTCTGATGGCGGCCGAGTACGTGATGAGCGAGGGCAACTACAACGTCATCCTGTGCGAGCGCGGGGTGCGGACCTTCGCCGACCATACGCGCAACACGCTGGACCTGAGCATTGTGCCGGCCGTGCATCGCCTGAGCCACCTGCCGGTGCTGGTGGACCCGAGCCACGGCACGGGCAAACGCGACAAGGTGGTGCCGCTGTCGCGCGCCGGCATCGCCGTCGGCGCCGACGGGCTGATCGTGGAAGTGCATACCGAGCCCGACCGCGCGCTGTCGGACGGACCGCAGTCGGTTTATCCGGAGCAGTTCGAGGAACTGATGGGCGAGATGCGGCAGATCGCGCCCATCGTGCACCGCACGGTCCCGCAGCCGGTGCGGGCAGCGGGCCAGGCTCTGGGCTCTAGGCTCTAGGCTGAGGGCCGCAGGCTACAGGCTGTTGGCGGCGCGGGCGAGACCGCGCCATTTTTCTTGCCGAAATTGAAAAAAGTACTCTTCATTCCGCTGCTGCTGATCCTGCTTGCCGCGGGATGCCGACGGCAACGCGATTATCCGGGCGAGCTGTACGCCTACGTCGCCAACGGCAAGAGTGACAGCGTTTCGGTGATTGATCTGGGCCAGTTCAAGGTGGTGAAGACGATTCCGGTGGGCCGCGGGCCCACGGGTGTAGCCGTCAATCCGAAGACGAACGAGGTGTACGCGGTCAACACCGAATCGAACAACATTACCTTCATTGACGCCGGGCGAAACGAGGTGGTGGCGACCCTCGGCGTGCACCGCGGCCCCTATTTCATGGACGTTTCTGCCGACGGCAGGCGTGGATATGTCGCCAACTCCAGCTCGGCCAACGTCAGCATTCTCGATCTGGAAAAGCGGCGCGTGCTGGCGACCGTGGGGGTCGGCGGCTCGCCCGGACTGGCGCGGGTGTCGCCCGACGGCAACACCGTGGTGGTGTCCAATCGCGGCGGCGACTCGGTTTCCATCCTCGATGCCGACAAGATGCGGGTTCGCGCCACGGTTTCGGTGTGCCAGCATCCGGAAGACATTGCCATCCTGCGGGATTCCAGCAAGGCTTTCGTGGCCTGTACCGGATCGTCGCAGGTGGCAGCGGTTGACCTGAAATCCGACAAGCTCCTGACGCTGCTGGATGTCGGCAAGACGCCCATTCATCTGGCGCTGAAGCCCGACGGGGGTGAGCTTTTCGTGTGCAACTTCGATTCTTCTTCGGTCTCGGTGATCGAGACGGCTGCCAACGAAGTCGGCGGGAGCTACTTGATCGGCAGCAATCCGGTACGCGCGCTGGTGAGCGCCGACAACTCGCTGCTGTACGTAAGCAACTTCGGTTCCGACACGGTTTCGGTGTTCGGCATCGACAGCGGGCGGCTAGTGGACTCGATTCCGGTGGGCAGCCGGCCTGAGTCCCTGGCACTGACGCCGCAGGAGGATTTCCTGATGGTGCTGGACACGCAACCGGGCGACGTCGCGGTGGTGCGCCTGACCAAGCTGCCGCGCGGCAATAAAATCAGCCTGCCTGAAGCGCTGATCAAGGGACAAAATCCGAACAAGACCCGCGCTCTATTTACGATGATCGCAGTTGGGCGCCAGCCCAACGCGATTGCCGTGAAAGCCGTTCGGCCATAGCAGCCGCCGCTTCCTGATCCGGGACGCGGGATTACAAATCTTTACAAGAAAAAGTTCTGTGAGTTGCTACCTGGCTTCGGGTGCGCGGTGTCTATCTCTACCAGCGGTCAGACAAAACGAGTGCGCGCTCACCGCGGCCCTGTTCACCCGTCACATTTGGATGAATGCGGCGTCACGGCGGGCGCGCTGCAGAGAAATTAGTCTGAATGCGGCGAGCGAATGCTCGAATTTATTTCCAGGAGAGGAAGGCAATCATGAGCAAAGGGTTAAAGCTGTTGGGAATTCTGGCAGTGGTGGCGATCGCGATCAGCGCTCTGGCGGCAGACATGCCGGGCGTCGGCCGTACCTATAATCTGACGATAATCAACCCGGTGAAGGTCGGCAACACGGTGCTGCAGGCAGGGGACTACAAGGTCAAGCACATCATGGAAGGCAACCAGCACGTGATGGTGTTCAAACTGGACAGCAAGGAAGTAGTGCGCGCGAATTGCACGATGGAGCCAGTGAAGAACAGGGCGGAGAGCACGATGCAGGAAGTGAGCACGGCGAACGGCGGCCGCACGCTGGTGGCGGTGACGTTTGCGGGTGAGAAAATCAAGCACGTGTTCTAGATTTATTGCACACGCCCCGGCATGCCGGGACGAATCAGTCGAGAACCGGCGGCCGCGCAGGCCGCCGGTTTTGCTTTGCGCGAGGCTGTAGTATGTCGGTGCCATGGAAGTTCGCGAGCAGGTCGCTTTGGCGCCGTTGACCACGTTGAAGGTCGGCGGGCCAGCCCGCTATTTCGCCGAAGCGCGCGCGCCGGAGGACGTGCGCCATGGCGTCGAGTGGGCGAAATCGCGCGGGCTACCGCTGTTCGTGCTCGGCGGCGGCAGCAATCTCCTGGTCTCGGACGCGGGATTCGCAGGTCTGGTGCTGAAAATAGCCATCCTCGGCGTCGAGCAGCATGCGGCGGAGGGCAGGCAGGTGCTGGAAGCGGGAGCGGGCGAGGAGTGGGACGCGCTGGTGGCGCGCGCGGTCGCGTCCGAGTGCGCCGGCGTGGAGTGCATGAGCGGCATTCCGGGCACGGTGGGAGGCACGCCGGTCCAGAATGTCGGCGCTTACGGCCAGGAGGTCTCCGAAACCATTTACGAGGTACAGACGCTGGACCTGCGCGATGGCCAATTGCGGACGCTCTGCAATGAGGCATGCGGGTTCGAATACCGGAGCAGCATCTTCAATACCAGCGAGCATGGCCGATTCATCATCCTGAAGGTGTCGTACGCGCTGGAGCGCGGCGGAGAACCGCGCGTGGAATATCGCGATCTGAAGGAGTACTTCGCGAAGCGCGGGTCAGAGACGCGTGCCACACTCGCCGGCGTGCGCGAGGCAGTGCGCCAAATCCGGCGATCGAAGGCGATGCTGCTCGTCGAGGGCGATGAGGACGCGCGCAGTGCTGGATCGTTTTTCAAGAATCCCGTGCTCGAGGCGGCCGAATACCGGCGCGTCGCTGAGGCGGCGCAGGGGAAACTGCCGAGCTATCCGGCGCCAGGGGAGCGCTACAAGGTTCCGGCGGCGTGGCTGGTGGAACAGTCGGGATTCCACAAAGGTTATACGCGCGGTGCGGTGGGAATTTCGCGCAAGCACGCGCTGGCGATCATCAATCGAGGGGGCGCCACCGCGAGCGATGTCATCGCGCTGAAACAGGACATTCAGCGCGCGGTCTTCGACAAATTCGGTGTCCAGCTTGTGCCCGAGCCGGTGTTTGTGGGAATTCAGAATGCGGAATGAAGAATGGGAGATGTCGCATTTCCTTCTTCATTCTTAATTCTGCATTCTTCATTTCTTGATTGCATCGGGATTCCTGACATCATTCGAAGGCTGCGCTGATGGGAGCGAACGCAGATACAGCACGATCTGCCAGCGCTGCATCTCGGGGATGCCGCTGAACGAAGGCATGCCGCGGCGCGGATTGCCGTTGGTGATCTTCCAGAACAGCGTGCCATCGCTCTGCTGCTGTACGACGGGCAATTGCAGGTCGGCGGCTTTCTTCAACCCCTGGCCCTCCTGGCCATGACATTGAGCGCAGCGCTGCTCGAACAGCTTGCGCCCACCGGCGGCGAGCTGCGGCTTACCGGCGAGCGGATTGGCACGCGCGGCCGCAGCTTCGGGAGCGGTCCAGCCCAGATCCTGCTGATAAGCGGCGTTCTGGGCCGCTGCGGCAACGGCCAGGACGAAGAGAATGAACAGGGCGCGCATTACTTTGCCCCCCGGAACAGGTTGGCGACCTTGTTGCCGAATCCCGGCAGCTCGTAGGAGTAGCTGAAGCGCAGCAGCAGGGGATTGCTGCCCGAGGTCAGGCCGAAGGCGGGCGAGAAGTGCAAGGCGGTGGTGTCGCTGATGCGCCAACTCACGGTGGGCCCGAGGTACTGTGCGGTGTCGCGGAAGCCGAACTGGTCGAAGGTGCCGAGGCCGCCGTATAACTCCACGCCGGCGGCAAAGTTCTCGCGGCACCAACGGCAGTTCGTTCCGGAAGCGAAGCGCGAAAGCGGCCGCGAGACGCCGAAGGAATACCCGAACTCCCACGGCTCAGGAGCAGAGACATTTTTTTCCACGATGAAGTTCTCCGCGATGTTCCAGTCGTGCACATTGCTGGAGAGGATCAGCTTCATTTCCATCTCACGGACCTTGTCTCGCATGAGGTCTTCGTTGGGCTCGTCCAGGCCCTCGGCGTGCCCCGCGACTTCCTTCAGGATGCGCGAGCCCTCGTTGACATTTTCGAATTCAAAGTAGAGCACCGGGTTGATGCGGTGCTCGCGGGCGAGCGGGCGAAAGCGGTTCTCCAGCCGCCAGCCGGTGAAGATAGGGCGATCGTTGGCGCGACCCTGGCCTTCGAGGTAGAACTCGGCGGTCCACCACGCCTTGACGCCGTACTCCAATTCCATGAGCGGCGCGGAGAAGGTAGGCTGGCCGGCGCGAGGGATGCCAAGAGTGTTGCCGACGGATATCTCGAGATTGCCGGGCTCCTCGAGGTGATGGTCGTAGGTGACAAAATACGGGCTTTCCTGAGCCCCGGCCGAGAGCGACAGAAGCAAGGCGAAGGCGAATACGAGAAGAGCGCGACCGATCATGAAAACAGGACCTCCGAAGCCGGCGGGAGCGGGGGCCGGGCGGGAATCAATATTGAAATTGAATTTCAATTTCATTTCAAGAGGATTGTGCCCGAACGGTTCCATTCCCGATGTGACTGGCGTCACGCGTTGTTGTGACGGTCAGGGGACGGGCGGAGCAGGTGGCAGGAGTAGGTCTTGATCACCAGCCAGACTTCGCCGCCCACGGCGAGCGACAGCGCATGTTGGGCGCCCGGGGTGAGGTGGACTTCCAGTTCCAGACCGGCACAGTCCACTCGCGCCACCACCCTGGCGTCGTGGCGGGTGAGCGAGCGGATGCGTCCAGGCAGCACATTGCGCGCGCTGAGTCCCTGCGGGCGGGCGTTGGCGAGCAGGATGTCGCCGGCACGAAGCCCGATGCGAACCGCATCGCCCACGGCAGCGTGCCCCAGCGGCGCCTCCAGCGGAACATTCGCGGCCAGCGCGCAGCTCATGGTGCCGAGGTCCTCATGCAGGCTGAGCACGCGCGCGTCGAAGATGTTTTCAAAGCCCGCCGACTGGGCCAGGGTTTCCTGGCGGGGCGCATGCAGCACCTCGTGCGGCAGTCCGTCGGCCGCCACGGTTCCACGCTCGAGGGCCACGACGCGCTCGCCGAGGGCGAAGAGCTCATCACGGCTGTGCGTGACGTAGAGCACAGGGATGCGGTGCGTGTCGTTCCAGGCGCGCAAGTCCTCGATAATCGCCCGTTTGCTAGCGGCATCGAGGGCGGAGAGCGGCTCGTCCAGCAGCAGTACCTGCGGTTCGGTCACCAGAGCACGCGCCAGGGCCGCACGCTGACGCTCGCCGCCGGAGATGTCGGCGGGACGGCGCCGGCGGGCGTGCCGGATCCGAAAAGAATCCACAATCGCGTCCACTGCTTTGCGGCGCTGATCGGGCGCGCGGTCTTGCAGGCCGTAGGCGATGTTGGCCTCCACACTCATATGTGGAAACAGAGCGAGCGTCTGGAACACGTAGGCAATGCGCCGACGCGGTACGGCCAGAGTAATACCTCGTTCCGAATCGAAGAGGATGTATTCGCCTATGCGGATGTGTCCCCGGTCCGGCGGGAGCAGGCCTGCGATGCACTCCAGCAGCGTGGTCTTGCCGGCACCGGAAGGGCCGAAGAGCATGGTGATGCCGGGCGGCGCGCTGAACGATACGTCGAGTGCGAAGTCATCCGAGAGGCGCTTGCGGATGGCAACTTCGAGCGCGTTGGGAGCGGCAGGGTTCGTAGCGGGACATTCTAATTGCGGAATCGGTTAATTGCGGAACTGCCGAAGTGAAAAGGCGCTCTGCCGAGGTGTCATTTGAATGGCCACACCGCCCAGACTTTGCGGTTGAGCGCGTAGACCAGCGACAGCACGACGAAAGAGAAAATCAGCAGGAGCAGCGCGGTCTGTCCGGCGGAGGCAAACTCGGCCGCTTGCACCTGGTCGTAGATGTCGATGGAGACGGTTCGCGTTATGCCCGGGAGGTTGCCGCCGATCATCAGCACCACGCCGAACTCGCCGACCGTGTGGGCGAAGCTGAGGGCCACGCCGGTTACCAAGCCGGGCACGGATAGCGGCAGAACCACGCGCCAAAATGTGCGCCACGGCGAAGCGCCCAGGGTGGCCGAGGCGGCGAGCAGGCGCGGGTCCACGGCGGCGAAGGAGGCGGCGAACGGCTGCACCGCAAATGGCAGCGAATAGAGGATCGATCCAATGGCCAGGCCGGAGAAGGTGAAGGCGAGCGTGTGTCCGGTCAGCGATTCATACCAGCGCCCGAACCAAGTCGTGTTGCCGAAGATGACGAGCAGGTAGTAACCGAGCACGGTCGGAGGGAGAACCAGCGGCACCGCGACGATGGCTTCGGCCAGGAATTTCCAGCGCCAGCGCGAGAACGTAATCCAGTAGGCGATGGGCAGGCCGATCACCACGAGCACTACTGCGACGACGATCGCCAGCCGAGCAGTAAGGGCGAAGGCTTGCCAGTTCATCGCGGCTCCTGTGGCACGTTGAACCCGGAACGGCGGAGTACTGCTGCCGCCGCGCTGCTCGTCAGATATCTCATGAACGTTTCCGCCGCCGCGTTCGTGCTTTTCTTCAGCACGATGCCACCCTGTTCGATCGGAGGGTAGGTGTTCGCGGGAATTTTCCACCACCGTCCTTTTTGCGCAAGCTCGGAGGCCAGCGCCAATGACAGGGGAACGATTCCGACCTGCGCATTCCCCGAAGAAACAAACTCGGCCGCTTGCGAAACAGTTTCGCCGAGCACCAGACGCGACTTCAGCGGCTCGTACAGATTCGCGCCTCGCAGAGCAGCAACGGCGGCTCGACCATACGGCGCGTGCGCAGGGTTGGCGATGGCGATCTTGCGTACTCCGGGAGCAGTAAGGGTTTTGAACCCGAGCGCTCGGACATCGATTCCGGACGAGTTCAGCACCCACAAAACCAGTTTTCCCATGGCGTACAGGCGCACCTCGCCCGCCCCATGCCCTTCATTCACCAGCCGGTGCGGAAAGGCCATGTCGGCGGACAGGAACACGTCGTAGGGCGCACCGTGTTCAATTTGTGTTGCCAGGCTCCCGGACGATCCGAGTACCAAAGCCACCTTGATTCCGGTGCGCTCCTGGAAATCAACGGCAAGCTGGCGCAGGGCGGGTCCGAGATCGGCAGCGGCAGCGACGGTGAGCGTCTGTGCGCCGACGGCAAGGGACACCGCCAGTACCAGGATCACAACGCGAAATGTGCGGGCGATCGTGCTCATGGACGGCAGCGGCGTGGCGCAGAGTGGGATTGTAGCGCGGCCCATGCATATAATCCGCGCATGCCTCATGCGAAACCGAAAACGCCGTACATCCTGCGCCCGCCAAGAGCGGGGGATGCCGGTTGGGTGGTCTACCGGCATGGCGTGCTGTATGCGCGCGACGAAGGCTATGACATGCGCTTTGAGGCCCTGGTGGCGCGCATTGTGGGCGAATTCTTCGAGCGCAATGACACCAAGCACGAACGCTGCTGGATCGCCGAACGCGACGGCGAGAATATCGGGTGTGTTTTCGTCTTTCGGAAGTCCGCGCGGATGGCGAAGCTGCGGATGCTGCTGGTGGAACCCTCGGCCCGGGGCATGGGCCTGGGGGCGCGGCTGATCGAAGAATGCTTACGTTTCGCCCACGCCGCGGGTTACAAGAAAATGACGTTGTGGACGCACAAGTCGCTGACCGCGGCGCGCCGCCTGTATCGCAAGGCGGGCTTTCGGCTGGTCAAATCGGCGCCGAATCCCAGCTTCGGCCGCAAGCTGGTGGACGAATTCTGGGAAATTGATCTCTAGCTCCTGCATCGAATCCTACCAATGCAGAATGCAGAATTAAGAATGCAGAATGCCGCATTCTGAATTCTTTTTCTATGTCCCGAACCATGGCCCAGGAACATCGCGACATCCTCAAGCAGCCGGCGCCGAAGACGCTACCACACCGCACATCACGGCGGATCGGGATTCATACCTCGACGGCGGGTGGAGCGGAGCAGGCCGCCGAGCGCGCCTACCGGCTGGGGTGCAGCGCGTTCCAGATTTTTTCTTCCAGCCCGCGGCAGTGGGCGCCGTATGAGCTCAGCCGGCATCAGTGTGATGTGATGAACCGCCTGCGCGCCAAGTACGACCTAAAGCCGCTGGTGATCCACGCCAATTACCTGATTAATCTTGCAGGCGGAAACGAAGAATTCCATAGCAAGTCTGTTGCTGCATTTCGGGGCGAGGTAGAGCGAGCGCTGGCGCTGTGCGCCGACTATCTCGTGTTGCATCCAGGCTCGTTTCGCGGCCACAGCAGGGAAGAGGGCTTGGCGAAGACTGCGGCGGCCATTGCCGAAGCCACCGAGGGACACGACCTAGACGGCGGCGGGCTGACCATCCTGATCGAGAACACCGCCGGCGCGGAATTCTCGCTCGGCTCCAGTTTCGAGCACGTGGCGGCGCTGGTCGCCGTGCTGCGCGATTGCATTCCTGTCGCCGCCTGCATTGATACCTGCCACACGCACGTCGCCGGTTACGACATCGTCAGCGAAAAGGGGTACGAGCAGACGCTGGCGCACCTGGAGGCCACGGTCGGTCTGAAGCATGTTCCCGTGTGGCACTGCAACGACGCCAAGGCGGCGTGCGGGTCGCGTCTCGATCGCCACCAGCATATCGGGCAGGGAACGATCGGGCTGGAGCCGTTCCGGCGTCTGCTCAATGATCCACGACTGAAGCGGTGCGCGTTCATTGCCGAGACGCCGATCGACGAGCCCGGAGACGATCTGCGGAATGTGGAGAGGCTGAAGTCACTGGCGGAGGGAAAGAAGAGAAAATCGGCCGCCGATAAACGCGAGTGAACGCGGATTACCTGGTCGGCTTCTGTTGCTTGCGCAGTTTCTTCAGCTTTTCTCGTGCTGGAGCAATGGCCAGTTCCCGCTCGCGGAGTTTTTCCAGCAGCTTTAGCTTTTCGCTGAATGGAAGCGCGGCGAGTTTTTTCCGGCTCTCTTTACTCATTGAAGAAATCGTTTCTTGAATTCCGTCCACTTCGAAGATAGCCCGTACCGCGCTAGGATGCGCTTTTATTCGCTCAGGTCTATGACCGTGCCGGTGCTCCGCTCTGGAAGCGGGCCGTCGTCGACCGCTACCCACCGACGCTGTAAAATCAAGATTTACTTCGTCAGGAACAAAGCTTTCATGGCCGACACCCCCCAAGTCAGCGACCGCCGCGAGCCGCGTTACGATCCCCAGCTTATCGAGGAGAAGTGGTCCGCGCGCTTCGAATCCGATCCAGCGCTTTACCGCGCCGATCCTCCGAGTTCCGACAAGAAGAAGTACTACGTGCTGGAAATGCTGCCCTATCCCAGTGGCGCGCTGCACATGGGCCACGTGCGTAACTACTCCATCGGCGACGCTTTGGCGCGCTACATGTGGATGAAGGGATACAACGTCCTGCACCCGATGGGCTGGGATTCGTTCGGCTTGCCGGCGGAGAACGCGGCCATCAAGGCGAAAGTCCAGCCCAGGCAGTGGACGCTGCAGAACATCGCGCACATGAAGACGCAGATGAAACGGCTCGGCTTCGCCTACGACTGGGAGCGCGAGGTCACCACCTGCCTGCCCGAGTACTACCGCTGGAACCAGTGGTTCTTCCTCAAGCTTTACGAGAAGGGTTTAGCGTATCGCAAGAAAAGCAAAGTGAATTGGTGTCCAGAGTGCGCCACAGTGCTGGCCAACGAGCAGGTGGTACACGGTTGCTGCTGGCGGCACGAGACCACCGCGGTCGAACAGCGCGAACTCGAACAGTGGTTTCTGCGCATCACCAACTACGCCGAGGAACTGTTGCGCGACCTGGAGCAACTCTCCGGCTGGCCGGAAAAAGTTCGCACCATGCAGCAGAACTGGATCGGGCGCAGCGAAGGCGCCCTGGTCGATTTTCCGTTGGACGGCTCGCAAGAAAAAATCACCGTATTCACCACCCGGATCGACACGATTTACGGGGCAACATCGCTGCAACTGGCGCCCGAACATCCGCTGGTGACTCTGCTTTTCGGCGGCAACGCCGAACTGGTCGAGCAAATCAACGCTCTCCGCCGCGAGCAGCAGCGCGCCCGCGAGGTGGGCGATATCGGCGCGATCGAAAAGCACGGCGTGTTCACGGGCGCGTATGCGGTCAACCCGTATAACCAGGAAAAGCTGCCGATCTGGATTGCCAACTACATCCTGATGGACTATGGGACCGGCGCCATCATGTCGGTTCCGGCGCACGACGAGCGCGACTTCGAGTTTGCCAACAAGTACGGGCTGGAGGTGCGCATCGTGGTCCTGCCACGCCGGGAAGGCGAAACCGACGCGGAGAAGATGTCCGACGCCACCATCCCTTACAGCGGCACCGATTCGCTGCTCATCAACTCCGGCGAATTCAGCGGCCTGGGCTGCGTGGAGGCGATGAAGCAAATGGCCGCGTTCGCCCAGCAGCATGGCTTCGGCAAGGCGACGGTCACGTACCGGCTGAAGGACTGGGGCATCTCGCGCCAGCGCTACTGGGGCACGCCGATCCCGATCCTGTACTGCAAGAAATGCGGCGTGGTTCCCGTGCCGGAGAAAGACCTTCCCGTCAGGCTGCCGGAAAACGTGGAGATCACACTCACTGGAGGATCGCCTCTCGGACGGTTGCCTGACTGGGTAAATGCGAAGTGTCCCAAGTGCGGCAGTGGCGCGCGTCGAGAGACCGACACCATGGACACGTTCATTGACTCGTCCTGGTATTTCTACCGCTACACCGATGCGCGCAACGAGCGCGCCCCGTTCGACAGCGCGGTCGCCAATTACTGGTTTCCGATCGAGCAATACATCGGTGGAGTGGAACACGCCATCCTGCACCTGATCTACTCGCGCTTCTGGACTAAGTTCATGCGCGACATGGGCCTGGTGAAAACCTCCGAGCCGGCGCAGCGGCTGTTCACGCAGGGCATGGTGATCAAGGACGGAGCGAAGATGTCGAAGTCGCTGGGCAACGTGGTCACGCCCGACGACATGGTGGCGCGCTTCGGCGCCGACGCTACCCGCATGTACACGCTGTTCGCCGCCCCGCCGGACCGCGATCTCGATTGGCAGGACGCGGGCGTAAAAGGCGTGCAGGATTTTCTTTCGCGCGTATTCCGTTTCGTCACCGCCTACGCGCAGCCGTCCCATGCTGAGTGGCGCGCTGCTGTCCCGGCCGAGCTTTCGCCGGAAGCGCGACGGATGCAGCGGCGGCTCCACCAGACCATCAAGCGCATCAGCGACGAGTTTGCGGGACGTTGGCACTTCAATACCTGCGTGTCGTCACTGATGTCGCTGGTGAACGAGTTCTATTTGCTGCGTCCGGAGATTGATCGCGGCCTGATCCCCGTGCCGTTGCTGGCGCAGGCGCAGCGCGCGCTCGTGCTCTTGCTGCATCCGTTTGCGCCCTACCTGGCGCACGAATTGTGGGAGACGACCGGCGAGAAAGGCAACCTGTTGCGCCAGCCTTGGCCGCAGTACGACGCGACACTGGCGCGCGAGGAGGAGATCGAAATCGCGGTCCAGGTGAACGGCAAAGTCCGTGCTCGCCTGATGGTGGCCGCCGATGCGGCCGAGGAAGATGTTCGCCAGCTTGCGCTCAATGATCCCAAGGTGCTGGCGTCGATGGACGGTAAGAAGGTAGTGAAGGCGATCGTCGTGCCGCACAAACTGGTCAACATCGTGGTCAAGTGACATTTCAGGTCTTCACGTTCCGCCTTTCACGAGGCCGGTGTAGAGCTCGAAACGTGAAACGTTCGCTTGTCGGCCGTTCATGTCCTTAGGTGCATTCGGCGCCTGCTCGACTCGCGCTACAATCGTGCATTGGCGAGGTGCCCTATGCGCAAGATGATTGCTGCCGTTGTGCTGTTCGCCATCGTCCTACCCGTTTGGGCGGCGAAGAATGATAAGGAAGAAGACCGCCTGCATGAATCCGCTGCCGTCCTGAAGGAAGTGCTCGACATTCCCGAAGGTATCCCGAAGAGCATTCTCAGCAAGGCGGTGTGCGTCGTGGTGTTCCCCTCGGTCAAAAAGTTCGCCATCGGCGTGGGCGGAAGTTACGGGCGAGGGGCCATCACCTGCCGCACCGGCAAGACTCATGGTGGGCCGTGGAGCGCGCCCGCGATGTTCGCCTTGGAAGGCGCCAACATAGGCATCCAGCTCGGCGGACAGGCCACCGATTTCATCCTGTTGGTGATGAATGACCGCGGGGCCGACACGGTGCTCTCCAGCAAGGTCAAGCTGGGCGCGGATGCCGCTGCTGCCGCCGGGCCGAAGGGTCGCGATGCCGCGGCCGCCACCGACATCGTGATGCGCGCCGAAATTCTGAGCTACTCGCGTTCGCGAGGCCTCTTTGCCGGGATATCGCTCGAGGGCTCCACGCTCCGCTCTGACGGCGGCGCCAACAAGAATCTTTACGGCCGTGATCTGAGCGCGCGCGACATCGTGCAGGGCGGCAAGGTCGGCGTGCCCGCCGCGGGCAGGGAACTGATCAACGTTCTGCAGCAGAAGTCGCCGAAGCGCGCGAGCTAACCAGGCGAAGAATACGCCACGGGTTTTCACTATCCATGGAATCCATGGCTGCTTTGTCTTCCTTCGTGTCCGTTTGTGGTTAAATCTTCCGGTGCCTGTCCGCGCCGGATTTCGCGCCATCCTTCGTCAGCCGAAACTGATCCTTGCGGAAATCGCCTGGCGGTGGGCCTTTGGCGCGGCTGCGTGGATCCTGATTGTGCTCACCATGCGGCACATTCTGGCCCGCATGGATGTCAGCGAAGCCGAATACCTGATCTCGCGCCACAGCGATGTGTTTCTGATCGCGGACTCGGTGAGCCGCATTCTCATTCAGGCGCTGCCCGCGTTCGCCCGCGCTTGTATCGTGCTGGTTCCCGCGATTTCTGCCATATGGCTTGCCGCCGCCACTTTGGGTCGCGCCGCGACGCTGAAGGCACTCCTAAAGGCAAAAAACAACAAAAGGCCATCGATGGGCGCGCTGCTAGAGCTGAATTTCTTGCGCGTGATTCTCACATTGGCCAGCGGCGGCGCTTTGGTTGGCGCCACGTTCCTTGCCGGTTCCGCGGTTCCGGCTGATCCCAGCCACCCGGCGGCTGTCATCATTGTCTTGCTCCTTCTTTTTGCGCTGGTCGCGATGCTGTGGCAGACCATTAATTGGTTTCTCGCACTGGCTCCCATCTGGATCGTTCGCGATGGGCGAGGAACGCTGCGGGCGATTGACGCCTCGCTAGCCCTCTTTCGCGGCAAGCCGGCCGCGTACATGGCTGCGGCATCGTGGTTCGGGCTATTGCGCGGGCTGTGGCTGCTGGCAGCCTTCTTTGCCGGTCTGATCGCCGCCTCCGTGCCGCTGTCCAATGCAGCCGCCGTCGCCGCGTGCGTCGTCCTCACGCTGGTTTATCTTGCCGGCGCCGACTTGCTCCAGATCGCTCGCCTGGCGGCGTTCGTAGAGTTAAATGAAAACAGTCAGCCGGCAGCAATCAGCATTCAACCTGTTCCGCCTGCGCCCGCGGCCTATACCGAGCCGGATGAACTGAAGGCTGATAGCTGATCGCTGACGGCTTTTGTTACCCTGAGTCCGTCCCTTTACTCCGGTAGAGATTTCTGAGACAGTACAAAGTGGAACACCAATCCATCGTCGTCCTCGATTTCGGTTCGCAATACACGCAACTGATTGCGCGCCGCATCCGCGAACAGAACGTCTTTTCGGTCGTACTCCCCTGTACTGCTCCGCTCGATGAGATCAAATCGTACGGCCCTGCCGGGTTGATTCTCTCCGGCGGCCCGTGCTCGGTGTACGACGCCGACGCTCCGCCCGCCGACGAGCGCGTCTTCCAGTTCGGTGTGCCGGTGCTCGGTATCTGCTACGGGCTGCACTTCATGGTGCACAAGCTCGGCGGAAAGATTGTGCCGGGGACAAAGCGCGAGTATGGCCACGCTGAGGTGACCATCGAAAGCGAATCCGCGCTGTTCAAGGACCTGCCGCGGACAATGTCGGTGTGGATGTCGCACGGCGATGAGGCACGGGAGCTGCCCCCCGGCTTCCACCAGGTAGGGCACAGTGCCACTGCCGTGGCGGCGATGGAGGACCCGCAGCGCCGCTACTACGCTGTCCAGTTTCACCCCGAAGTCCACCACACTAAGCGCGGCACGGAAATTTTGAGGAATTTCGTCTTCCATATCTGCGGCGCGAAGCCTAACTGGACACCGCAGCGCTTTATTGACGAAACGATTGCGCAGATTCAGGCCACGGTGGGCGCCCGTGGACATGCCATCTGCGCGCTTTCCGGCGGCGTGGATTCCTCGGTGGCGGCCACGCTGGTGTCGCGCGCCATCGGCGACCGCCTCACCTGCGTGTTCGTCAACAACGGTGTCCTGCGCAAGGACGAGTTCGAAAAGGTCCAGCGGATGCTGCGCGAGCACCTGAAGCTCAACCTGGCGGCGGTAGATGCTTCGCGGCGGTTCCTGGCCAAGCTCACCGGCGTCACGGACCCGGAGAAGAAGCGCCGCATCATCGGCAACGAATTCATCGTGGTGTTCGAGGAAGAGGCTTCCAAGATCGTCAATCGCGATCGCCGGCTGACCGGCGGCAAGGAGCCGGAATTCCTGGTGCAGGGAACGCTCTACCCTGACGTGATTGAATCGCGCTCGGTGCGCGGACCATCGCAGACCATCAAGTCGCACCACAACGTCGGAGGCCTGCCGGAGAAGATGCGCCTCAAGCTGATCGAGCCGCTGAAGGATTTATTCAAGGACGAAGTCCGGCGCATCGGCCGCGATCTGGGCATGCCGGAGGAAATTCTTCAACGCCAGCCGTTTCCCGGGCCGGGGCTGGCGGTGCGCATCCTGGGCGAGGTGACGCCGGAGCGCATCGGCATTCTTCAGCACGCCGACGACATCGTGGTCAGCGAGATCAAGGCCGCCGGCCTGTACACCAAAATCTGGCAATCATTCGCCGTGCTGTTGCCGGTGATGTCGGTGGGGGTGATGGGCGACCAGCGCACTTACGCCTACACTTGCGCCGTAAGGGCGGTGCACTCCGAGGACGGCATGACCGCCGACGCAGTCGAGTTGCCGTGGGAGGTCTTGAAGCGGATCTCCACGCGCTTGGTGAACGAGGTCAGCGGCATAAAACTCGTGGTCTACGACGTGACTTCCAAGCCGCCGGGAACGATTGAATGGGAATGAAATAACACCCGAAACAATCGACCTCTCCAACGGTTTACACCGCCGCCTGGCGTGCTTCCGCTCCGACCAGCCAGTCCAGCGCTTCATCCCGCGTTTTGAAGACCGGAAACTCGCGCGCCGAAAACGACACCAGGTTGTTGTAATAAACCTCGGGCAGCGTCTCGGCCCCCACAATCGCCGCGCGCCTGACGTGCGGGCGGTCGTAGGCGGCGGTCACCTTCATGTGGTCGGCGGCTTTTTTATCGAACTCGGCGCCGCTGAAATCGGCGAGCACCAGCACCGATTTTTGCGGCTGTGTGGTAATTGTTTCGCGCGCTTGATCGAAGACCTCATGCAATTCGGATGAACTGCAATCGCTGCCGTCAATCAGCAGAACCTGCCATCCCATGTGCTGGATAAATCGCACCCGTTCCATGCGGACACCTCCGAGACGGGCTTGCTGGACATTCCCCACCGCGGCTCGGCACCCCACGCGCCAGCCGCTTTTGACCTCCGCTTTGTACACCCGCGGGCTCACCCGCGCAAGTTGCCGGACAGAAAAAAAGGCGCGGCTACTCTGCCGCGCCCCATGGTTCCAACGATCTCCTGCTACCGGCTTGCGACCACGCTCTCCTGAACGCCGTAAAGATCAAACCAGGAGGTCGCCGCCTTCAGCTTGTCATTCACATTGTTGATGTTTTTCACGCCCTCGGTGGATAGCCACTTGCGGAACGCCTCGGCGCCCTGCTTGGCATAGACCGGGATGCCCTCTTTCCAGGTCGCGCGGCCGCAAAGCACGCCATTGAATTTCACGCCTGACTCGGCAGCCAACTCCAGCGATTCGGTGAACTCGGCGTTGCTGACGCCGGCCGACAGGTAAATGAACGGCTTGGTGGCCGCCTGCGCCGCCTCGCGGAACAGCTTCATCGCCTCCTGCCGGGAGTAGGCTTTCTGACCGGCGTAGCACTTGGCGCCTTCCACGAACTTCATGTTGATGGGTACTTCCACCTTCATCACGTCAACGCCGTAGCGGTCCTTGGTGAACTCAGCCATCGAGCCGGTCACAGCCTCGGGTTTCTTCTTGGCGAAATCCAAACCCTTTTCGTCCACGCCCTCTTCGTAGGTCACGAACTCGAGGAAGAAGGGGATATCGTTGGCGCGGCACTCGTCGCCGATTCGTTCCACCCAGGCATGCTTGACGTCGTTGATGTTCTTGGGATCGAACGGCGTGTAGTAGAGAAGGATCTTCAGGCAATCGGCGCCCGCTTCCTTGAGCCGGCGCACCGACCAGTTATCCAGCAGGTCCGGCAGCCGCCCTGGGCCGGTCTTGTCGTAGCCGGTTTTCTCGTAGGCCAGCAGGAGCCCGGCATTCTTGGAGCGCCGCTTCGAAGCCGGCAGGCCCCACTCGGGATCGAGCAGGATGGCGCTGGCGTGCGGTGTCAGCACCTCGGTGACCAGCGACTTGAATTCTTCCATGTCGCGGTCGCTGACATCGCCACCACGCTCCTTGCCCAGCGACTTCTTCAGCGAGCCGCGCTGGTCCATGGCCGCCGCCGCAATCACTCCGCGTTCGTTCGATACGGCCTTCAGTCCGGATAACTTTCCAGGAGTCAGCTTCACGCGACACCTCCTCAGTAAGGACGAAACTTAGATGACAAACAGAGCATTCTATACGAACCGTGAGCGGTGGGGGATCCAGGTTTCAAGTTTCACGTTTCGCGTTTCAGGATCATCGAATCACTTCCGAGTACGAGGAATTCGGCCGCGTGAAACGTGAAACTCGAAACGCGACACCTGCTTCTCTACTGCCGCAGTAGCAGACCGCTCAACACCGCCTGCTGCTTGGCGATCAGGCCTTCCACGCCCTTGCGCGCCAGTTCCACCATGCGCTTCATTTGCGCCTCGTCGAAGGGACGCTGCTCGGCCGTCGCCTGCACCTCGACGAATTTCTTGGCGCCGGTCATGACAAAGTTCATATCCACTTCGGCGCGCGAATCTTCTTCGTAGCTCAGGTCGAGCAGGATTTCGCCGTCCACAATGCCGACGCTGGTAGCGGCCACGAAGTCGCGCAGCGGCGCCGAGGTCAGCGTTCCCGCCTCCACCAGTTTGCCCATGGCGAGCCCCACGGCGACGAATGCGCCGGTCACGGAGGCCGTCCGCGTGCCGCCATCGGCTTGGATGACGTCGCAATCCACCCAGATGGTCCGCTCACCCAGGCGAGTGAGGTCGGTCACTGCCCGCAGGGACCTGCCGATGAGGCGCTGGATCTCCTGCGTGCGCCCGCTCTGCCGCCCGCGCGCCGCCTCCCGAGCCGTGCGCGTCAGCGTGGAACGCGGGATCATGCCGTACTCGCTGGTGATCCAGCCCTTGCCCTGGTTGCGCAGCCAGGACGGGACCGTCTCCTCCACCGACGCTGTGCAGATGACGCGGGTGTTGCCGACCTCGATCAGCGCCGAGCCTTCAGCGGTGGAGATGAAGTCGGGCACGATGTTCACCGGCCTCATCTGTTCGGGGGTACGGTTGTCGCTGCGGAAAACCATGGGCAGGAATTGTAGCAGCCGCAGAGGTCATCGCCGGTTCGGGCGCTAGTCCCGTTTTCGAACGCCATCACCCGCCCCCGTGAGGGCTGTCACCGCAGCGCCGCGGTTGGCCTTTGTGAAATTAACCGCACGGCTCCTCAGGGATTATGGCCGCATCCCCCGCAGCAGCTTCACTGGGCGGCCACGTAAAACTTTCACGAAAGGAAACCGAACGTTGACAAAATATTGGCGGTTTTCAGCCGCAGTGTTGTTCTGCGTTGCCTCTGTCATGCTTACTGCGCAAACAACGGTCACGACCAGCGGTGGAACCAGCAACGCGGTCCCCAAATTTACCGGTTCCTCCACCATTGGCGACTCAGCCATCACCGAGAACGCCGGAAATGTAGGCATCGGCGCCGGCGCCCCCGAGGGAATTGCTAAGGACCGGCTCGTCGGGGCCGTTATTGGTAAAGCGCTGCAGCCACTGTTGACCGGCAAGGGAGCCATCTACGTCCTCGTATCGCTCCAATGACAATTCGCAAATGCCTGATGGAACTCGAAGTTCGACAAGAGGGAAGCACTTATGGTCAAGGTAAAGTTCATCGCCGCTTTTGGCGCGCTGTCGTTCCTGGCGGTGATCGCGGCAATTGCCCTTGCCGCCAAGCCGATGAGTTCTGGCGAACCTGCGAAAGGGATTCCTATATTCGCGCCCAATGGCACAGCGCTGCCCGACGGACATGTAGTGCTCGGAGAAACCGCGGTACCTGCTGGACGCGGTGCCATCGTCACTCTTAGTGGTCCCGCTGCATTCAAAAATGTATCTAGCTACGCCTGTTACGGCGACTACCCGGGCCCTATTGGAGGGTTGCAGAAGGTCGACGGCAGACAGATTATCGTTCCACGAATTAGCGATACACCAATCATCGTCCGATTTATGTGCATCGGCAGCTAAATAGGCCAGTGGGGGCATGGGCCGACCCTCCACGGTGCAAGTTTGCGCTACCCTCGTCGCTCCCGAAGAGGAGCGACAGGGTGGGGAAGAAGACGCTATGAACTCGAAAATTGGACTACCTTTTATTCTTGGGTATGCAGTTTTGATTCTGCTCGCTTCCGCACCGGTTTCGGCACATGCGCAATCGCGTTTTGAATTCGCAACGCAGTTCACGTCTTTAAACGTTGGAGATCGCACACCGGGATTCGGAGCAACTCTCTCCTACGGTTTGTCCCGGCGCATCAGCATCGAGTCGACGCTTAACTTGTTTCCAGGAAATCCGGCTACGAACTTCGGTTTGCCGTTCGGACCCGTGCTCGGCGGGTGGAGCACTGGAAAAATCCTTCAAGGACAGTTTGGTTTAACGGGTATTGTCATCCATCGCAAGCGCGCGCACGTGTTTCTCAAAGCCAAACCCGGATTCGTTAGCTTGGGCAATCTCAACTACTTTGCCAATACTGGGATAAATGGCTTCGGCAACGGCAATGTGACGGCGGTTGCCGGACGGCAGACCTCGTTTTCATTCGACGTTGGTGGTGGCGCCGTTTTCAGCCCGAGTCCGCGAACCTTCTTCCGGTTTGATATTGGGGATACTTACTTCAGGTACAACCCGTTCAGCACGACGTTTAATATCGCGGGTGTACCTCCAGCCCTTGGTCCTGTCGCGGGATTTCAGGGGACCAGCGTACACAGTCTTCAATTCAGCATGGGTGTCGGAATTAGGTTCGGCAAAACGAGATAAGTTTAGCTTCCGCGCGCCCGTTTTAGGCCTGCATCGCAGCGGGATTTCCTCTGCAACTGAACATTGCCGACACACCGAAAAAGGCGCGCTTAAAGCGCGCCTCAATCTGCAATTCCGCAGCTTCGCAATCGGGAGTTATTTACTGGCCTGCGCCCGTTCCTGCCCTGCGTAATAGCCGCTGCGGGTACGTACCAGAAGGTGCTTGTAGCCCGGCGCGTGCGCTTCCACCTTGATGGTGCGGTATCCGCCGGCAGTCTGCGGCCGCGTCGGCTTGTAGCCGATGGTGTACTGATTGCGGATATCGTGCGCCACGGCCTGGCTGATGGAATCCACTTCGCCCAGGTCTTTCGGGAAGAAGGACACACCGCCGGTTTGCTCTGCCATGGCGGTCAGGGCCCGGCGCGCGCGCCGCTGCTTCTCTCCTTCGAGCAGTCCAATGGTGTACACCATCGGCCCATTTTCAGCCTGCAAGCGCCGGATGGCCTGCTCCAGCGACTCGCGGCTGGCGTTGTCCTCGCCATCGGTCACAACCAGCAGGACCTTCTTCTCCAGGCGCGCGTTCTTCTTCAAGTGCTCGGCGGAGGCCACGACCGCGTCGTACAGGGCCGTGCCGCCACGCGATTCAATCCTGTCCAGCGCCTCTTTCAGTTGCGGCACCTGGCTGGTGAAATCCTGGTCGAGGTAGTACTCGTCGTTGAAGTTGACGACAAAGACTTCGTCATTCGGATTGCTGGCGCGCACCAGGTTGATGGCCGCCTGGTTGACCGCGGGACGCTTGTCGCGCATGGATCCTGAGTTGTCGATCACGATGCCTAGCGCGACCGGGATGTCCTCGCGCCGGAACGAGGTGATCTGCTGCGGCACGCCATCCTCGAGAATATGGAAGTCCTGGCGCGCCAGCCCGGTCACCATCTTGTGCTTCTCGTCCACCACGGTGGCGTGCAGCAGGACTTCTTCGACCTGCTTCTTGAAGACGTACACGCCGTTATCGGTGCGCGACGGCTCCTGCCCGGTGCTGCCCTGACGTGCAGGGATCTGCACGGTGTTGCCGGGCTGGTTGGGAGCATCGGCCGGGGGTGGCTCGTCGGCCTGTTGCGCCGGCTGGGTTTGGGGAGTTTGGCTGTTTGGCAACGGCGTGTTCGCCGTCGTGGAGGTGGTCTGAGCCCCGGCGTACCACACGCTGGTTGCAACCAGGAGCACCAGTAGGGGAAGAAACCTATTGCATCGGAGCATAGTAACCCGTCTTGGCATAGACACGCAGCGGCGGCAGGCCCTTGGGAGGATTCAGCTTGACCTTCACCTTCCGCCATTTGCCATCGTGCACTGAATTGTTTGGACGGTAGCCGAGCACATATTGGTTGCGTAGCTCAATACCAATCTTGGTGGCGACGTCGGCCAACTCGTTCGGGTTCTCGATGGTAAAGGTGCGCCCGCCGGTGACATCGGTGATTTCGGCGAGGGTTACGGGCCCAGAGCGCTCCTCCGGCGTGGTCGGAGAATTATCGAAGATGCCGATGGCGTAGATCTGGACGTCGGCTTCCTTCACCAGGGACTTGATTTCACTCTCCGTGTACCGGCTGTGATTGTCGCCGCCATCGGAGATGATGAGCAGCGCCCGCTTCTCATACTTGGCGCTTTTCATCTTGTTCAACCCGAGATAAATGGCATCCAGCAGCGCGGTACGGCCCTTGGCGACGGTGTAAACCAGCTTGCCCTGGATGTCTTCCACCGAGGTGGTGAAGTCGCTCAACAACTCCGGCCGCTCGGAGAAGGCGATCATGCAGAACTCGTCCTGCGGGTTCGCGGTGCGGAAAAATTCCACCACGGCCTCACGCGCCCGCTCGATCTTGTTCGACATGCTGCCGCTCATGTCGAAAATTACGCCCAGCGAGATGGGCGCGTCTTCGCTGGAGAAGTGGCGAATTTCCTGCTTTGCCCCGGCGTCAAAGACCTCGAAATTTTCTTTTTCCAGGCCGGTAACCAGCCGGTTCAGGGGATCGGTGATGGTGACCGGAATCAGCACCAGGTCCACGTCAACCTTGAGCGGCTTGGTGTGGGTCTTCAGCGCGGGATCGATCAGCGGCGGCTTGGCTGCCTCCGCATCCTTACCGGAGCGCGGTTGGACGTGCACCTCATTGGTCTGAGTTTGCGCGGCGCACAACCCGGCCAGGAGAATTATCACCCCCGCAAGCATCGTCAGGCGGGACGACGGCCTTGCTGCCGGCAATGGAAATCGCAAGCGGAGCACAGTGTGCGAAGGTGGGGCGAAACCCGCTCCCTCTGTGGCGGGCACCTTGTTAGTTGGATGGTACCACAGCATGAAGGACACGGATTTATTTGCCCGCAGGGCTTCCAAGTACAATCGTGCCAATGGAAATCCGTCCTTTTGCCGGACTGCGCTATGACCCTTCGCGCGTTCCCGTTGCGCAGGTGGTTACCCAACCCTACGACAAGATCACTCCCGAGATGCAGCAGCGGTACTACCGAAGCAATCCCAACAACCTGGTCCGCATGATCCTGCCGAACCCGCAGCTGGAGCCCGCCCCAGCCCCCGACTCATACCAGGGCGCCGCCCAGCACTTTCGTGGCTGGCGCGAGCAGGGGATCCTGCGCGCCGACCCTGAGCCCTCCATTTACGCGTACACGCAGCTTTTCACCGCTCCCCCTACAGGCCAGGAACTGGAGCGGCGTGGCTTTATAGCTCTCGGCCGGCTTTACGACTATGCGGAACGCGTCGTCTTCCGGCACGAGCTAACGCATTCGGGTCCCAAGGCGGATCGCCTTAACCTGCTGCGCGCGACCCGTGCCCATGCCGGCCAGTTGTTCATGATCTACAACGATCCGGCGCGTGCGATTGATGTTCTGCTCTCGCCCTCCGCCGCTCCGGATACCGATATACGTGACGAGTACGGCGTACAGCATCGCCTGTGGCGCATCAGCGATCCCGGCATTATTGCCGACATTGTCCAGCAGATGGCCGACAAGAAAGTCATCATTGCGGATGGCCATCATCGCTACGAGACCGCGCTGGCTTACGGCGGCGAATGCCGGGAAAAAGGTGATCGGCGGCCGGCAAACGACTTTGTCATGATGACCTTCGTTAACATGGATTCGCCCGGACTTGTCATTCTGCCGACGCACCGGGTTATCTTCGGCCTGCCTGGCTTCGACAAGGACGTACTGCTTCGCTCCGCCTTCCCATACTTCACGGTGGATCGCGCTCCGGCCGCCGACTCAGCCGGTCTGGTCACGTTGCTGAGGGAAGCAGAGGGGCAGGGAATCGCGATCGCCGCTGTCGTCGGACACGAAGCGTTTTTGCTGCGCCCGCGTGCCGGCGCCGCCGACTCACTCCTCAACTCCTTCTCTCCGCGGCAGCGCGAACTCGACCTCGTTCACCTGCACAAGGTGATCCTCGAGCACATCCTGGGCATGAGCGAGGAGTCCATTCGCCAGTTGCAGAACATCGCTTACGTTCGCGACGCGGCGGAAGCCATGAATCGCGTCCAATCCGGTGCGAATGCCGCCTTTCTGCTCAATCCTGTGCGCATCGAGCAGGTGCGCGATATCGCGTTCGCCGGCGAGGTCCTGCCGCAAAAATCCACGGATTTCTATCCCAAGCTCCTCAGCGGGCTCACGATTTACGCCTTGGATTAAGGACGTGCCGACGGCGGGTCGTTTTCCAAATTTCAAGGTTCAATCCTGCTACCATTTCCTCACACCGTGAATCGCCGTTCCCAACTCCTGGCGCTCGTCGCTATGGTTGCGTTGCTCGCCACTGCTGCCGATGATCTGCGCCTCACCGTGTACGCACCGCAGGCCTCGTATTCGGTAATTGCGGTGGAGCGCAACGGGCGCGAGTATGTCAGCCTGCTCGACGTGCTGGTTCGTCTTGGCACGGCGACCGCCGATGTTGACCGCGACAAGTGGACGCTGCACTTCAATTCGTCGGATTCCGAATTCAAGGCAGGCAAGAACAAAGTCAAGATTCGAGGCAAAAACACCGGGCTGCCTGCGCCATTCCTCCTCGAGAACAATAACGGCCTTGTCCCAGTGGAAGCGCTGCCCACGGTGTTGTCGCGCCTTTTGGACATGCCCGTGACGGTGCGCTCTGCCGGCCGCCGGCTTTTCATCGGCAGCAGTGGAACGCTGTTCACCGCGAATCTGGACAAGAGCGCAGGCAAGCTGGTTCTGCGTTTTTCCGCGCCGGTGAATCCGACGATTGCCGGCGAGCCCGGCAGGCTGCGCCTGACCTTCACCCGCGATCCGGTCATCGCCACTGCTCCCAGCGAATCGTTTGACGATAAGACCATCACCTCGGTCAATTTCAGCGAGCCCAACGGAACGGCGGAGCTGAGCGTTCACGCCACCGCGCCGCTGCTCGCCACCTTCAGCGACGGGAACAGGACAATCACCATTGCTCCGGCGGCCCCACCAGCGGCGGTTGCGGCCCGCCCGGCGCCCCCGCCTCCGCCGCCGCCAACGCCCCAAGCTCCGACGGCTGCGCCCACGCCCGCGGCGCCGACAGCCGAGGGTTCCAGTCAACTGCGGCGCGCCATCGTGGTGATTGATCCGGGCCATGGAGGGGACGACCGTGGCGCCGCGCTCACCGAGACCATCGCTGAGAAGGACGTTACCCTCGCCTGGGCAAAGCGTCTGCACGCTGCGCTGGCGCAGAAGGGAATCTCGGCGACGCTGCTACGCGAGTCCGACATCTCCCTGACCTTCGATCAGCGTGCCGCCCTGGCCAACGCCGCCCGGCCGGTGGTGTTCATCACTCTGCACGCGGGTTCAGTGGGGACGGGCGTACGCGTGTACACCGCCCATCTGGCGGAGGTCGCGTCTCGCAGCGGCGGATTTTTGCCCTGGAACAGCGCGCAGGCCGCATATCTGGACGCCAGCCGCTCCGCGGCGGGCAGCGTGGTTGCCGAACTCAACAAGCGTGATATCAACGTGGGCGCCGCTCCCGTCTTCCTGCGCCCGCTCAACAATGTTGCCGCCGCCGCCATTGCCATCGAAATCATGCCACCCGCCAGCGAAGTGGCTGTGCTGAACTCTGGAATTTACCAGCAGTCCATCTGCGCGGCACTGGCGGAAGCGATAGCCGCCGTTCCGGCGGTTCACGCTGCCTTGCCCAAATCCACCCCCGCCACCGGAGCCACGCAATGAGCCGCCGCGCCCAGATCGCTTTGGCCGCGCTCGTCGTAGGAATTTTCTTTCTCGGCTATTATGCGATCCATCTCAAGCACCAGGCCGAGCGCCTGCCCATGCAAGCGGTAGACACTCGTCCGATTACTCCGCCGGTAGCGGGCGCGCCCAGCGGGGTGACGCTCTACGTTGCCGACGATCACGACGGCATGCTCCACCGCCGGAATGTGACCATTGCGTTGCCGGCGGATCCAACCGAACGCGCGCGCGAAGTCCTCCGCGCTCTGCTGACGGTTTATGCGGACAAGAACTCGCCGCATGCGCTGGCGCGCGGCGCCGACGTCAAGGCGGTGTTTCTGGTGCGTCCCAACATGGCCATTGTGGACACCAACGCCGCATTCGCCGAAGGACATCGTTCCGGCATTCTCGTCGAGCAGCTCACGGTGGCATCCATAGCGCGCACGCTGGCCGCCAACTCTCCCGGCGTGATTCGCGTCAAGATCCTGGTGGAGGGTAAGGAGCGCGAGACGCTTGCCGGCCATGCCTGGCTCGCGGATTTTTACGACACTGCCGCGGGGGACCAGTTTCCCAGCGATTAGAGATTACCCGATCGGTTGACTCCGCCTCTCGGCTCTCTTACTCTGGCCAGTGCCCACCATGACCCTCCAACAAGCCTCCCGCCTGCGGATTGCCGAGGACATCACGGAGTTGGTCGGCGAAACGCCGCTGCTGCACCTGCGCAAGCTGCCCCCGCCCGGCGTCGCCGACATCTACGCCAAGCTCGAATACCTCAACCCCGGCGGCAGCATCAAGGATCGTGCCGCCGTCGGCATCATCAAGCGGGCGGAAGCCGAGGGCCGGCTCAAACCCGGCGCTACCATTCTGGAAGCCACGGCAGGGAATACCGGCATCGGGCTCGCCCTGATCGGCGTGAACCGCGGCTACCGCGTCATCGTCTGCATCCCGCAAAAGTTTGCCAAGGAAAAAGTCATCTTGATGCAGGCGCTTGGCGCCGAGGTCATTCGTACCCCTGACGACGAAGGGATGGCGGGCGCGATCCATCGCGCGCAGGAGCTGGCCGCGAAAATTCCCGACAGCTTCATGGCTGGACAGTTTTCCAACCAGGCCAATCCCGATTACCACCACGACACCACGGCGCGCGAAATCTGGGAGCAGATGCAGGAGAAGGTGGATGCCGTCGTGCTCGGCGCCGGGACCGGCGGCACGTTTACCGGCGTAGCGCGTTTCATGAAGCAACGGAATCCGCGCATCCAGGCTTATCTCGTCGAATCGCAGGGAAGCATCTACGGTGGTGGCCAGCCCGGCGATCACAAGGTCGAGGGAATCGGCTCCAGCTTTATTCCCGACACGGCCGACATGAGTCTCGCCGACGGCGTGCTTACCGCGATGGACGCCGATGCCTTTGAAATGACGCGCCGCCTGGCTCGCGAGGAAGGCGTGTTCGCGGGCTCCAGTGGCGGCGCTGCCGTGTGGGCGGCGCTTCAGGTGGCAAAGAAACTCGGCCTCGGCAAGCGGGTGGTAACCGTGATTCCGGACTCTGCCGAGAGATATCTATCCAAGAATATCTTTGAAGGACCTTAGGATTTGTAATTGGTAATTTGTAATTTGAGGAACGCTGCGATTGCGTTTGCAAAATTACAAATTGCCAATTGCAGATTACAAATCTCTCCGGGTTCCCAATCATGGCTAAAGCACAATCCCGCGGTTTCTCCACCCTCGCTGTCCACGCCGGGCAAGAGCCCGAACCGCTCACCGGCGCGGTTTCTGTCCCGATTTACGCAACTTCCACCTACGTTCAGGACGAACTTGGCAAGCCGCGCCTCGGCTACGAATACGCGCGCGTCACCAATCCCACGCGCGACCGTCTGCAGGAGAGCCTGGCGGCGTTGGAAGGGGGCGAAGACTCCCGCGTCTTTGCCAGCGGCATGGCGGCCATCAACGCCATCTGCACCATGCTCAAGGCCGGTGACCACCTCGTCTGCTCGCACAATGTGTACGGCGGCGTCCCGCGGCTGTTCAACCAGATCCTCACCAACTATGGCCTCGTATTTACCTACGTGGACACCTCGGATGTGCGCGCCGTCGAGCGCGCCATGCGCAAAAACACGCGCTACGTGTACGTCGAGACGCCCACCAACCCACTGATGACCATCAGCGATATCCGCGCCATTGCCGATATCGTTCATCGCCATCGCGCCGAGCTGATTGTGGACAACACGTTCATGTCACCGTATTTCCAGCGCCCCATCGAGCTGGGCGCCGACATGGTGGTCCACTCGACGACAAAATTTCTCAACGGCCACAGCGACGGATTGGGTGGCGTCGTGGTCACCACCACCAAGGAACAGGCCGAGCAACTGGCGTTCATACAGAAATCTGCGGGCGCCATCATGTCTCCCTTCGAGTGCTGGCTGGTGCTGCGCGGCGTGAAGACCCTTGCCGTGCGGATGATCCGCCACGACCAGAACGGCCGCGGGGTGGCTGAATATCTTGCCGGGCACAGGAAAGTAAAGTCGGTCTTTTATCCCGGCTTGCCGGACCATCCGCAGCACGAGCTGGCGCAAAAACAGATGACCGGTTTTGGCTCGATGATCACCTTCGAAACCGGTTCGCTGGGCAATGCCAAGAAGCTGCTGAAACGCGCCAAAGGAACGTTGTCGCTGGGCGAATCACTCGGCGGAGTCGAGACCCTCATCTCTCATCCTGCCACCATGACCCACGCCGCGCTGGGCGAAAAGGGTCGGCGCGCCATCGGCATCACCGATGGGATGGTTCGCATTTCGGTCGGAATCGAGGACCTCGAAGACATACTCGCCGACCTGGAAACTGCGCTGGCAGCGGTCTGACTAGGAGTCATCCCGAGCGCCGCGAGGGACCTGTTGTTCGGATTATCCGATCACCACGTTGTCCGCAATCCACTCCAGGTACTCCTCGCTCCCGCCCTCGATCGGCAAAACCACGAACTCAGGCAGCTCGTAGGAATGCAGCTCTCTGATCGCTTCCTCAACCTCCTCCAGGGCCTCCTTCGTGGTTTTCACCAGCAGCAGCCACTCCGCCGAAGTCTCGACCTTGTCCTTCCACCGGTAGACGGACTCAATCGGGCCGAGCAGGTTGACGCAGGCCGCCAGTTGCCGCTCCACCAGCGCGCGGGAGATCTTCGAGGCTTCCTCGCGCGCGCCCACCGTCGTCAGCACAATTCTTTTGTCGGTCATTTACAATTCCTCGCGCAACGCGTGGTCAACTTCGGGTTTGAACAGCGCATCCGTTAATCGTCAATCGGCAATCAACAATCGGCAATGATTTTCTGCCATTCTGCATTCCGAATTCTTCATTCTGCCTTGCGGGAGCCGCATCATGGCCGCAACCATTAAATTCGGCACTTCCGGGTGGCGCGCCGTCATGGCCGAGGACTTCACCTTCGCCAATGTGCGCCGGGCCGTCACCGGCATTGCCCGCTACGTCGCCGCGGTAAGGCCCGAAGGCGGCGCCGTGCTCATCGGCCGAGATCCTCGGTTCCTGGGCGAGACCTTCGTTTCCATGGCCGCCGACATTCTCGCAGCGCACGGCATTGTCGCGCGCGTGATTCCCGAGCCCGCGCCGACACCGGCCATTGCGTGGGCAATTATCCGTACCAAGTCCGATGGCGCCATCAATTTCACCGCCTCGCACAATCCGCCGGAGTATAACGGCATTAAGTTTTCTACGCCCGACGGCGCGCCCGCCTTGCCCGACGTCACCAGGAAAATCGAAGCGGAAGTGGCCGCCGTCGCCGAGGGAGCTCACTCGAGCGCCAATAAGACGAAGCCGGACGCGAGAAGGGAAGAGATCGACGTCAAGCCCGACTACCTTGCGCGGTTGACGGAAGTTATTGACCTGGAGGCGATCCGGAAAGCCGGGCTGCGCGTCGCTTTCGACCCGCTCTGGGGCGCCGCCCGCGGCTATCCCGACCAGCTCCTGCGCGATGCCGGCGTGAATGCGGTTACGGTACACGACACGCGCGACGTGCTGTTCGGCGGGCACGCACCCGAACCCGACGACCATCTTCTGGACGATCTTCGGGTCGCGATGAAGAAAGACAACGCGCAGATCGGAATCTCCACCGACGGCGACGCCGACCGCTTCGGCATCCTCGATGCCGATGGCACGTTCCTGCAGCCGAACTACGTCATCGCGCTGCTCTTCGATTATCTGGTCGAAACCCGCGGCTGGCGGAATGGAGTTGGCAAATCCGTTGCCACCACCAATCTTGTGAATGCCCTCGCCGAGCACCACAAAGTTCAGCTCTACGAAACTCCGGTCGGTTTCAAGTACATCGGGGAGCTCATTGACCAGGACAAAATCGCCATCGGCGGCGAGGAATCCGCCGGCCTCTCCATCCGCCACCACGTTCCGGAAAAAGACGGCATACTGGCGGGCCTGCTCTGCTGCGAGATGGTGGCGCACCGCCGACGTTCCCTCCGCCAGCAACTCGATGACTTATTTGTCAAAGTTGGTTCCTATTACCCGCGCCGGGAAAACTTCCGCTTGACCGCCGAGGTGAAAGAGAAGTTCACTGTCAAAGTGAAGGCTGATCCTCGCGAGCTCGGCGGACGCGCCGTGCGCGAGGTGGTTCGCACTGACGGTTTGAAATTGATTTTCGGCGATCGCTCATGGGTTTGCTATCGCCTCTCCGGCACCGAGCCGGTCGTGCGTGTCTATTCGGAGGCGCGCACCCCGGAGGACCTGGAGAAACTCAGCGCCGCGGCCAAGCAGTGGATTTTCGAGTGATGAAAGTTCGTCCAATCCGGATACGCGTGACTGGCCAACGGCCAACTGCCGTTTTCCTGGACGGTCTCACCCGCGCCGCCCGCGGCATCTACCATTTCCGCACCAAGCTCGCAACCGTCGCTGTTGCCGCGCTTGCCGTGCTGCTCGCCATGCATGTGATCTTCGGGGCCAACGGGATGGTCGTGTACCAGAAGAAGCGCGCGGAGTTCCAGTCGCTGCAGAAGGACGTGGATCAGCTTCAAAAAGAGAACCAGGCCATCTCCGACCAGATTCACTCGCTGAAGACGGACCCGCAGGCTATCGAGAAAGAGGCTCGCGAGCAGCTCCACTATGCCCGCCCGGGAGAGGTCGTTTACCTGGCGCCTGCCCAGCCCAATACGCCTCCGCCCAACGCCACCGCCAAGAAATAAGCTTCAGTCTTCAGCCATCACAAAAATATCAGGAGTCATCCCGAGCGGAGCGAGGGATCTGTTGTAATCGTCAGGAAAATTCGTTGTCTTCCACAGCAGATTGCTCGCTCCGCTCGGAATGACTCCAACTCCTCTTTCAGCGCGCGCACAAGACATGAAAAAGGCGCGGAGGTCATCCGCGCCTTGCTGGCGACTATGGACTGGCGGCGGGCCCCTAGCCGTGCTTCTTCCTTACGCAGATATCCACAATCTTGTTGGGATCAATCGCGTCTTTGTCCACCTGCATCTCTTCGATTTTTCCGTCTTTGCCGATCAGGAAGCTCGCCCGGCGGGCCGACTTGTATTTCGGGTCCCACAACCCATACTCCTTGATCGTCGCGTCGTCACTGAAGAAGTCGCTGGCAACCGGGAATGCCAGTCCAAGCTGATCGGCCCATGCCTTGTTGGCGAAGGGGCTGTCCACGCTCACACCCACGACCTGGGTGTCCGCATCCTCCAGCTTCTTGTAATTTGCCTGGAGGTTGCGCATCTCCTGGGTTCAACCGCCGGTAAAGGCGAAGACAAAGAACGCCAGCACGACGTTCTTTTTCCCGCGAAAATCCTTCAGCGAGATGTCCTGCAGCTTGCTGCCGTCGTAGTATTTCAGCGTGAAATCGGGAGCCATATCGCCGACTTTCAGCTTCAGCGGTGGTTTCTCCTGCGGTTTGGCCTGCGCCAGCAGCGGCCGCGCGGTGGCCATGGTCAGGGCGAACAACAACATGGAAATCGCGAGTTTTCTCATACCCCACCTTCGATTCGCGGCATTCTAAACGGTTACGCCGAATTTCGCATCGGGCCATCCCGAGCACCATCAACCCGGCAGCGTGCCCGCAATCCCAATTCTGGATGGCGCAACTTAGCCGCATCCGAAAAAGGCTTGTCGCATCCTATCCCGGTGAGACAATCCCCGGAGCGGCTGCTCGACATCACCGAATAAGCCTTTGCCAGCCATGAGCCTGAACACCATCAACGAGCTGTTCTTCCACGTAGTGGACCGCAACCTCGACCGTGTGATGCTCTATAAGCAGACGGTCAAGTGGATTCCCATCTCCGCCCGCGAGTTTTATCGCGACGCCGTTGGCGTGGCGCGAGCTCTGACGTCGTGGGGCATCGGGAAGGGCGACCGCGTCGCCATTCTCAGCGAAAATCGGCCCGAGTGGCCCACCGCAGAGTTCGGCACCGTGCTGCTCGGCGGCATCGTGGTGCCGATTTACCCGACGCTCACGCCGGAACAGACAGGGCAGATGCTGGTGGACTCCGGCGCCCGGATCGTCTTCGTCTCCACCGTCGACCAGCTTAAGAAGATCCAGCAGATCAAGGCGGAAACCAAGCTGGAGAAGATCGTCGTCTTCGATTACATCGGCACGCCCGACGCCGTCCCCATGCACCGCCTGATGCACGGCGGGCCTGCCGCCCGCGATCCCGAATTCGATGCCCGCGCCCGCGCGATTGCACCTGACGATCCCGCCAGCATCATGTATACGTCCGGAACCACCGGCACTCCCAAGGGCGCGATTCTCACGCAGGGGAACCTGGCCTCGAACCTGCTGCACTCGCTGAGCGGATACCCATTCGCGCCCGGCGACGTCAGCCTCTCGTTCCTGCCGCTGTCCCATATCACCGCGCGCCACGTGGATTACGCCATGTTCTACCACGGCGTGACCATCGCCTATTGTCCCTACATTGACCAGCTCCACGCGTCGGTGCGCGAGGTGCGCCCAACGCTGTTCGTCGCCGTGCCGCGCGTGTACGAGAAGATCCGCAGCGCCGCCGAGGTCCAGGTCCGCGCCGGCGTCAAGCGCACCCTCTACAAGTGGGCGCTGCGGGTCGGACGCTCCCATCGCGACGAAATTCTGGCAGGGAAGACACCCTCCTCCTTCGACTTCCGGTTGGCCGACCGCCTGGTGTATTCCAAGGTGCGCGCTGCGCTCGGCGGACGTGTGAAGATATTCATCTCCGGCGGCGCTCCCTTGGGCCGTGACCTCGCCGAGTGGTTCGTGCACGTTGGCATTCGCATCCACGAAGGCTACGGCCTGACGGAAACCTCGCCCGTCATCGCGCTCAATAATCCGCGTGATCACCGCATCGGAACCGTCGGCAAACCGCTGCAGAACGTGGAAGTCCGCATTGCCGAGGATGGCGAAATTCTGGTCCGCGGTCCGTCCATCTTCAAGGGATATTGGAATAAACCGCAGCAGACTGCCGAGGTATTCACCGAGGACGGATTCTTCCGCACCGGCGACATTGGCAATCTCGATGCCGACGGCTTCCTCTCCGTCACCGACCGCAAGAAGGACCTGATCAAGACCTCGGGAGGCAAGTTCATTGCTCCCCAGCCCATCGAGCGCAAGTTGAAGGCGAATCCTTTTGTGGGCGAAGCGGTGGTGATTGGTGACCGCCTGAAATTTCCAGCGGTCGTCATCTCTCCGAATTTCGCTGAATTGGAGAACTGGGCGCGCGAGCGCGAAATCAAGTTCCAGAGCCGCGAAGAACTGGTGCATGACGCCCGTGTCGCCGACTTGTTCGACACCATCGTGGCCAACGCGAACCGCGATTTGGCGCAATTCGAAAAAATGAAGAAGGTGCTGCTTGTCGCCGAGGAGTTCACGGCCGCCGACGGCTCGCTCACGCCGACGATGAAGCTCCGCCGCCGAGTGGTGGAAGAGCGCTATAGCGCGCGCATCCAGCAGCTCTATTCCGACGCGAAATCCGTCGAGGCCGCCGTCTCGTAGCTTTGTGCGGGTGCCCCACGTCCTCCCGGTTTGGCAGATGTGGCTGTTTCCAATCCCCCAATTTCCTGTCCTGTGATTCTCCTCACAGCCTGCGGTTGGCCAGTTGTTAGAATAGCGGGATGGATTCCTTCGTCATTGCAGGCCGTGAATTTCACTCTCGTCTGATCGTCGGCACCGGCAAGTACAAGTCCGGCCAGGAAACCGCGCGCGCCATCGCCGCCAGCGGCGCCGAGATGGTTACTGTCGCGGTCCGCCGCGTCAATCTGGACCGCAGCAAAGAGTCCCTGCTCGACTTCATTGATCCCCAGAAGTACTTCCTTCTTCCCAACACGGCCGGTTGCTACACCGCGGATGACGCCATCCGTACCGCCCGCCTGGGCCGAGAGGTTGGCCTATCGGACTGGGTGAAGGTCGAGGTCATCGGCGACCAGGCGACGCTGTACCCGGATGTACAGGCGACCATCGAGGCGACCCGGACTCTAGTGAAGGAAGGCTTTACCGTTTTGCCGTATACGACAGATGATATTGTGGTTGCTAAACGTCTACTCGACGCTGGCGCCTCCGCCATCATGCCCCTCGGCGCCCCCATCGGCAGCGGCATGGGGATCCAGAACCAGGCCAACATCCGCATCCTGCGCGAGATGCTCAACTGTCCGCTGATCGTGGACGCCGGCGTGGGCACCGCCTCCGATGCCGCGATTGCTATGGAACTTGGCGCCGACGGCGTGCTCATGAACACCGGCATCGCCGCCGCTCATGAGCCCGTCCTTATGGCTGAGGCGATGAAGAACGCGGTGCTGGCCGGACGCGCCGCCTACCTCGCCGGCCGCATGCCCAAGAAGCTCTACGCCACCGCCAGCTCACCAGTGGAGGGCGTGGTCCGTTAACTTATGAAATCACGTTGCGACGGCTGGCTCGGCCGTGTTTTTGCAGCAATCGATAATCGGCAATGGAAATGTCTTTTTGACTTGCATTAAAAAGCCCGGCTCTCGCCGGGCCAACTCCTGACTCCTAACTCCTACCTACTGCCCTTTTTCCGCTGCCATCTCCAGATTCTGAATCGTCAGCGTGCCGTTCTCCACCGTGCCGCTGACTTTCACATGATGTCCCTCGTGCCCTTTGATCGCGTCCTGGTTAGCGATCTTCAGCACGTCTTTGCTCTCGTCGCTGACGAATATTGCCTTCTCGCCGCTCTCGATGCATTTCTTCGCGCAGGCATCGGCGCCGGCGTGCGCCCCCTTGGCGCCGCATTTTTCGTCCACGATATAGCCTGTCATGGATGCGCCGCTCGCGTATGCCCCAATCGCGTACAGCATCGTGCAGCACACTAGTACCGCCAATACTTTTCTCATGCCACCCTCCTTGATCTCGGCGGCGGTCGCGCCCCGAGTGTCAGCTTTCAGATGTCGTAGGACCCCACAGGTTACAGCTTGTTGTGCCGCATTGTAGCAGGCTACTTCAGCCCGTCGGCGATATAGACCGCGTACAGGCCGCGCCGGTGCCGGTACACCGCGGCTTTTCCATCCGCGGATGTGACCAGTTGCGCATACATGGAACCCAACATGGCTCGCGGCTCGACGGTCTGCACGAACTGCCGTTTTCCACTCGCCATATCCACCAGGGAAACGCGCGCCGGCACTTCCTGGTTCCACACCACGAGCGTGTGGCCGTCGTTACCCCAGCCGATCACCTCATCTTGCGGCTCGGTGCCCGCCACGTCACTAATCTTCCCCGTGCTGACATCCACGACGATGTATTTCTGTGCCGCAACATCCAGGGTGACAATTCGCGTCCCATCAGGCGAGATTCTACCTGCCTTGCTGCCCGGCGCCGTCACCGGACGAAACTTCCCGTCGCGCATGTCCAGCAGGTAATCGCGTAGCTCGTGCTTGGCGTTGGACGCGGAAAAAACGGCCCATTGCCCGTCGCGCGAGAAAGTGACGTCATTCTCGTTGGTGCCGAAGCTCGCGGTCAGCTCTCCGAGTTCGATCACTCTCTGATCGCCGGTTCCGGTCGGATACAGGTACAGCTTGTGCGGATCTGCGGCTTGCACGACCGCGACCATCCGTCCGTCGGAGGTGATACCCGCCCCGTATCCATCGCCCAGCCCGACTGCGGCCGCGCCGTTGGTGTTCTTGACGAAGACCTTGTAGTCGTTGCCCTGGTAATGGCTGAACACCAACCAGTCTCCGCCCCCGGAGAGCGCTCCCAGGTCCGCCTGCGCCTCTAGTTCGCGCGCGCTCTTCTCATCGCTGCGTTTCAGGCCCACTTCAACCTGAAAACGCACGCTCTCCAGCAGCACTCTGCCCGACGCGGAAATATCTTCGATGACCAACTCGGTCGGCGATCGCAGCACAGTGCGGATCTTCCCCGAGGGCGTAACCGCATACATGCCGGGGTCTTCTCCCTCCAGGCTGGCTGTGTACCAGATCTCTTTACCGTCAGGCGTCCAGCACAGGCTCCGGCCCGTGGAGTAGTAGGGCGTCAGAAGCCGGGCTCCGCCTTTCGTGTCCACCACCGTAACTCCGCCGCGGTCGTCGGGCAGGATGGGATGATCCATAAACGCGATCTGCGTTCCTTCCGGGCTGATGCGCACGTCGCTGATCCATCCTGCCGATTCGAACAGCACCTTGCCGATGGGAAACTCCAGCCGCTGTTTGCCCCCATAGCTGCGCACTACCGCGAATTCTTTTCCGTCGCGGCTGATGTCGGCGTCGTAAACATTTTCCAGGATGGGCCGTGGCGTTCCACCCTCCAGCGGCAAACGCGCCAGGGTCCCGCGCTGCAGCCAGGTTGCCAGAAAACGGCGCTTCAGGATGACCGCCATATCGCCGTTGTCGGCGATGCCGAGCACGTCGGCGTCGACATTGAGCGGCTTACCAAGCGAACGGTTGCTGCCAAGGGAAGTGTTGCTGCGCTGCGAGTACAGTTGCCGGCTTCCGCCGTTCCACGCCGCCGAGTACACCACCATGTTGCCGTCGCGCGTGAACCGTGCCGGACCGGCATATCCGGAATCGAACGTGAGTTGCTGGTACCCCGCCGTGGAAGAGGATACCCGCCTGCTTCCTACGATATACGCCAGCAGCACGGCGGCGGCAACCACGACTACGAAAGCAGCCGCTCTCATCCACCGCCGGGGTTCCGGCGGTAGTGAACGCGATTGCAATTCGCTGACTCCCGAGCTTCCCGAGATTGCTTCCAGCGCGAATCCCGCGTCGCGCGCCGAATGGAACCTCCGCGCCGGTTCTTTCTCCAGGCAGCGGCGCACGATCCGCTCCAGCCCGGGCGACACCCTTAGCTTTTCGGTGGCGATTTCCGGGGGCTCTTCCTTCAGGATGGCGTTCATCGTCTCGACGGACGATTCGCCTTTGAACGCCCGCTGGCCGGACAGCATTTCGTAGAGAATCGCCCCGAACGCGAAAATGTCGGTGCGCGCGTCCACCTCTTTGCCGCGCACCTGCTCGGGCGACATGTATCCGGCCGTGCCCAGCGCCATCCCCGGAGTGGTCTGGGCCGTCCCGCTGGCCGTAACCCCATCGGCCACCGCCGCCTGCGCGCGCGCCAGCTTCGCCAGACCGAAATCCAGAATCTTCACCCGGCCGTCACTGGTGACGAAAACGTTCTCTGGCTTCAGATCGCGATGGATGACGCCTTTGTCGTGCGCGGCGGCGAGCCCTTCAGCGATTTGCGATGCGTACTCCACCGCCCGCCGCTGCGGCAGCGCGCCTTCCGCCATTTTCTCGCGCAGCGTTTCGCCTTCCAGCAGCTCGCAAACCATGTACGGGGTGCCGCCATGCTCGCCGATGTCGTGCACCGCCAGAATGTTGGGATGATTCAGCGCGGCCACCGCGCGCGCCTCCTGCTCGAAGCGCCGCAATCGGTCGGCATCGCGGGCGAAAGATTCGGGAAGCACCTTGACCGCCACGTCGCGTCCCAGCCGCGTGTCGCGCGCGCGGTACACCTCGCCCATTCCGCCGGCGCCTACTGACGACTGGATTTCGTATGGCCCGAGTTTCGTGCCCGCCTGTAATGACATTTCAATGATTTCTGAATTATTCAACCGCGCTAACCAGGATCAAACTGTCTTTGAAGTAGCTAACTGCTAAGAGCTAAGAGCTAAGAGCTAGTAGCGGTAACTATTTCTTCATCTCCGCCGTCCAGTTCACCACCAGGTTCAGCGGCGCCGATGCGTCCTGGCTTCCCATGTTGTAGAGAAACTTTTTCCCGTCGCGCGTTACGTCGAACGAGGAGCCATTCGGCGTCCCGTCCTGGTGGAATAGCTGATGTTCTTGCCCAACCACGAAGCTGCCATTCTTTTCGCTCACCTCCACCGAGTAGATCGTGTCTTGGAACCCATAAAACAGTTCCTTCCCATCCCCGCGCCAGGAGACGTAAACCCCCCCGCTGGTTGAGATCTGCCATTTTCCACCCTGTCCGGAGGCAGAGGTCACGTAAACCTGAATTTGCCCGGACTCATTGGAAACATACGCGATCCACCGCCCGTCCGGTGAAGGGCGGAAATAGGAGATGTTGGCTTGGGGGCTCGACGGCGATATCACCAATGCGGGTTTTGCGTGACCATCCACCGGGACGCTGTAAATGGAATTGCCGGTCGGGGTAAGTTGCGCGATGTAGAGCACGTTTTTCCCGTCGGCGGACCAGGACGGGTAGGCCGGTGTCAGCTGGGACTGCTGCACCAGGGCCTGGGGTTTCCCTCCACCGTTAGCAGGCACCAGGCATAGAAGGCGATCTCCGGCTGAACCTGCTACTCCATTGGCTACATAGGCGATCGTCTCCCCGTCGGGCGACCACGCCGGCTGGAACTTGGTGGAGGCGTCGAACGTCAGTCTCGTTTTCACGCTCCGCGTGGTATCGAAGATCCAGATTTCCGGCGAATTCGTGCCGTATCCTGCCGCGATCCTGGTGCCATCCGGAGAAATGCGGGCGTCCATCACCAGCGCGCGGTCGCTCGCCTGGCCCAACCGCTTGCCGCTCCGGTCGAGCCATACCAGTTGGGTGCCAATGTCCGTTCCCCCGGTTTGGAATACCATCACGCCATTGGCCGAGACGGAGAATACGGTTCGCCAGACTGTGTCGTCGAACTGCACTCGGTCCGCTACCGGGACCGCGTCGCCTTTCGTTACTCCGTTCTGCGGATCGAACGGCTGGGCCATGAGCGCCGTCTGCGAATGGAACAGCAAATAGCCGTTTGCGTACTCGGCTCCGGCATCGGTCGCAATCAGCAGCTTGTTTTCCTTGCCATCCAGAGAGGCAAAATAAATCCCATTCTTATCGCGCTGGCCGCCGCTGTGGTTGGTCGCCAGATAAAGGAAATGCTGCCCATCGGGAAGAAACCATGGCCAGCGATGCGTGGTGTGCACCGCCGGGTCGATCTTGGTGACCGCTTGCGGCGTACCGCCCTGCGCGCTCACTCGCAGCAGCGCTGCGTTGAAATCCGGCGTGTACACGATTACGTCATCTTTGCTCCACGTGCCGCCGCGCGCGTTGGGCGCCGGCGCCAGCGACGTCGCTGCCCCTCCAGCTGCCGGGATCTTGTTCAACTTTCCATTGGAAAAGTAACCCAGGTAGTGGCTGTCAGCCGACCAGAACGGAAATGTCGCATCGTCCGTCCCCTCTAATCGCTGCGCAATCGAACCGCCCAGCGGTCTCACCCAAATCGCCTTGGCGCTCGATGGCCCCTTGGCCACAAACGCGATCTTCTCTCCATCCGGCGAGACTACCGCCGGCCCGCCGAAATCCCCGAGTGCTTCGAACGTCATTTTCTCCGGCGGCAGAATGGCGGCATGGATGGGCTTGAGTGCCGGCCGGCGCCAGACCTGCATCCCAAACGCAATCGCCAGCAGCACCGCGATCGCCGCCAGTGCCCACGGAATGGCGGGTACCCCACGCCAGCCGCTCTTGCCTGGGTGGGAAATCTGGGCCACCGCTCCCGACGACAGCGACGTCCACCCCAATTGCAATTTCAGATCGTGCGCCGTCTGCAGCCGCTCCTGGGGATCTTTTTCCAGGCAGCTCCTGACCACCATCTCCAGTGCGGGCGGAGTCATCGGCTGCATCGTCATCGGCTCTGGCTCTTTCTCCAGGATTGCCGCCAGCACCGAAAGCTGCGTCTTGCCCTCAAAAGCCCGCTTGCCGGTCGCCATCTCGTACAGCACGCAGCCGAAGCTGAAGATGTCGCTGCGCGCATCCGCTTCCGCGCCTTGCAGCACCTCGGGCGCCATGTACTGGAACGTGCCGACGATCATCCCCTTTTGCGTCAGCGGCGATGCCTTGGTGGATAGGGCGGCAATCGGATTCGTCGGCGACGACGGCGTCAGCGGGGAGCCCGACGCGCTGACTGCCACGCCCAACGCGCTTGCCGCCGTTTTGGCCAGGCCGAAGTCCATCAGCTTGGCGCCGCTCTTGGTCAGCATGATGTTGCCGGGCTTGAGGTCGCGATGCACCACGCCTTGCCGGTGGGCTTTGTCAAGGGCGTCCGCGACCTCGATTCCGACCTTCAGCAGTTGGTCGCCGGGTAGAGGGCCCTTCGCCAGGCGCTCCGACAGCGTCTCGCCTTCCAGGTATTCCATGACGAGATAGTCGGTGCCGTTTTGCGAGCCGACGTCGTAAAGATGGCAGATGTGCGGATGCGACAGGGAACTGATGGCGCGCGCCTCGCGCTCGAATCGCTGCTTCAGCGCCGGGTCGGCGGAGAATTGTTCGGGCAGCACCTTGATGGCGACGGTGCGTTCCAGGCGCGTATCGCGTGCTCGATACACCTCGCCCATACCGCCGGCCCCCGCCGCCGACACGACCTCGTACGGACCTAGTTTTGTTCCTGCTTGTAGCCCCATGGTTAGGTCAGGTGTGCAGCATTATATGCGATTCATCCCTGCAGATGGTGCGCACTAGCCCGCTGCGTCAATTAAATCGCAATGCCTTACGTCGGTCGAAGCTCGCTCCAATCGAGGAAATTTCCAAATGCGGAGACGATTAAAACCTTTTATAGGGAGAATCAGAATTTGCACTTCGACTTCGCCGCCCAAAGCGTCTAGGCTGAAATGAATTCATTTTCGAGGAGTCTGCACTGATGGCAACTTCCAGTCCCGCTCGTAACACGTCCCACTTTCCCTCGGCCCTCCCGGCATCCGCGGAAGAGAAGATCCGGCTTCGTGCCTATGAACTTTTTGAAAAGCGCGGCGGCGAGAACGGCCGCGCGCTGGACGATTGGCTACAGGCGGAATCGGAAATCATTCGCCAGAGCCTGACGGTCGTTCCGTCTCGCCCGGTGAACAACCGGAAAGTTCGCGCGAAGAAAAACAATCCGTAGGAGTGTCCAACCGGACACGCTTCACCGTGTTGGATGCCGGGCCTGAATCTACTCTTGCCTGACTATATCGACCGAGATCTCCACCGCCGGAATCGTTCCTCGGTTCTCCAGCCAGTGTGTCGTGTTCCTATCCTCGGGCCAGCCCACTCCTGGGCCATAGTCCGTAGCAGCTCCATTTCGATGGTCAGTAATCGTTCCTTGCAGTATGTAGACGGTGCCTGGTCTGCCTTTATGGTCGTGAATCGGGCCGAAGACGCCTCCAGGCTCGATGGTCACCATACGCATTCGAAGTTGGCGCCCTGCCATGCCCTCGAGCTCAAGGCCAAGGTCAACGGTTGCAAGTAACTTCACCGTAACACCTTTCGTCTCAGGTGCCGCCTGTTCGTTGCTCACGGCTCTCTTCGCTGTACTTCCACGAGCTAACATCGTTTAGGTGGAACGCTGTTCAGTTTGTTTACAGACCCTTCAGCTCCTTCAACCACCTCGCCCAAGCCTCGTCGTGCGCCTTTTTGTCGGCGGGCTTCGCATCGGGAGCGGCGCCGGTGCGCATGAAACCGTGTCCGATGTCCTTGTAAATGACCGGCTCATACTTCTTGCCCGCGGCCTTCATCTTCTCTTTGGCCCCTGGCACGGTGGAGGTGATGCGCGCATCGTTCTCTGCATAGAACCCATAAACCGGCGCGGTGATGTTCTTCATCGCCGCATCGTCGGGTGGCGAGCCGTAAAACACGAAGGCCGCGCTCAGGTCCTTGCGGTTGGTAGCAAACCGGAACGATTGCCCGCCACCCCAGCAGAACCCGCTCACGGCCAATTTCCCGTTCGCCGCGGGAATCTTCTTCGCGTAATCAGCGACGGTGTTCAGATCGCCCGTGATCTGGTCCGGAGGCAGCGAGCCAACGGCCTTGGTCGCATCCTCGCCTACCTTGCCGTCTAACAAATCGGGGGCGATCGCGATGTAGCCGTTTGCCGCCAGCTCGTCGGCCACGGTCTTGACCCAATCGGTAAGTCCGAAGATCTCGTGGATGACGATCACCACCGGCGCCTTGTTCTTCACCTCGGGATAAACCACGAACGCCTGCAGCTTGCGCGCGCCGTTCTTCACCGTGACGTATTCGCGGTGGCGCGGCGACTGCTCCAGCTTCGCCTTCGCCCACGCCGGATTTCCCGCCGAAGCCATGCTCGACTTCGCGGGCGCGCTCGGCTGCGCCTGCGCCGTCGCGCACCGATCGCAGAGTTGAAATACCGCCACGCACATCAGCAGGGATGCAAGCAATCGGATCGTCGTCATGGCACCTACGATGCGCCGAGGGTGTAGAAAGGTGCGACGCTACTTCTTCTTGCTGGGATCATCGTTCGGGTTCACGTAGTTGAACGCCAGCGGCGATGGGCCGTGGATCTGCACCACCGTTTCGCCCTTCATCTTGACGTAATGATGCATGTCCGGGTCGAGGTAGGCGAAGCTGCCCGCCGGCAGCGACGTCATCTTGCTCTCGTCCATCTTGTCGCCCATCCCGAGGCGCATGGCGCCCGAGACCACCGTGACGTTCTCACGCTTAGGGTGCCAATGCGGCGGAACCACGTAACCATCGGGCGTCTTCACCCGGATCGTGAAACTGCCGGTGCTGGCGCCGGGATCGCCCTCCAGCACCGTCATCTGCGCGCCCGGCGGCACAAATGGCGGCGGCGGTCCCCACTGCATCTGCTGCTGCGTGTAGGTGTGGCGTACTTCCGTCTTGGCCGATGCCGCCTTCGCATCCTTGGACTTCGTGGCAGGCTGCTGCGCCAGTGCGGCTACCACCAAAAGGAAAATCAGCGCGATCGTGACACGTCGCATAGCCATCCTCCTCCAATGGGCAAAAACGATACGCGAGACGCGAAATTCCGGTCAAGACAGGCCGCCGGCGAGCATGGACCGCGCCAAACAAAAACGGGCAGCCGAAGCTGCCCGCTTTCGTGCCCGGGGAAAAACTGTTCTACCGCCAATCGTTGCGGATGTCGCGGTTGTCGCGCCGAACGTCGCGGTGGTCGCGGCGCAGGTCGCGTTCCTTGGCGCGGATCTCGGCGCGCTCGCGCCGGGCCGCCGCGTAATCGTGGACGGCGTAATCGTGCCGCAGTTCGGCGCGATCCTGCGCGATGCTGCGGTTGTCCTGCCGGATATCGCGCCAGTCGTTGCGCCGGTCACGATAATCCTGCCGCATATCGTGACGGCGTGCGCGCCAGCCCCAATCGTCTCGGTCCTGCGCCATCAAGCTGCTGCCGCCCAGGGCCGCCAGTAACAACGCTCCCATCAGAATTCGTTTCATGGTCCTTCACCTCCGGGTCCGATCCTTCGGCCCTTGGGAGTGTGAACCCCGCTCATCGCAGGAGTTGCGTAAAGAATTGTTACGTGCAAGCAGTACCGAATACCAAGTACCAAGAAAAAAGACCGCAACTTTTTCGACGCCGTCTGCAGTTACCGTGCGCCGTCTGCCGAAAGCCGAAAGCCGAAGGCCGAAAGCCCAGAGCTCCCCGGTACTATGTACGCATGACGCACCGCCACCCGTGGTATCACCGCCATTCGCTATCACTCGTCGCCGTCGGCATTCTCGCTGGCTGGATCGTGATGTACACGCGCTCCTCGCCCGACACACACCTGGGCGCGTTCTTCGGCAACGCCATTGCCGACTGGAGTGGACTGGTGGTCATGGTCCTGGCCACCAAGCACCTGTACGAGCGCGGCTCCGCCGAAAGCCGCCAGCCGCGCGGCATTCTGCCCAACGCAGTCGAAGAATTCGTGCGCGACCACTCGCTCACAATTTTTCTTTTGCTCACCGGCGCCGTGTGGATATGGGCGTACGTTCACATGGACGTGAACTCCAAGTGGGGACAAGTAGTGGGCAACATTGTTTCCGAGTGGACGCAGACCCTTGGCTTGGTGCTGATGACCAAGCGGCTCTTTGAGGTGGGTTCCAAAGACTCGCGTCACTAACTACCGACGGTGCGCCTTCGGGTGCCCCACATCTGCCGAGTTTTTGGCAAATGTGGGAACTCGGAAGACTCGAATTCAACTTCGCTCTAACACGTAAATCACCCACGGCGCGATTGTGGTTTCGTTGACCCACTTGTACGGTTCGCTGCCGGTGGCGAGCGGTTTGTACATGGCTTCGACGGCGAGCCCGGCGCGCGCGTAGATGCCCCGATAGGTTTCGTCGGGACATAGAATGTCCTCGGCTGGACGGCGGTCCGGAAAATCCGTGGTGATGATCCGCACCACGTCTCCGGCCTGCGCCTGGCGGTTCTCGGGATAATCGCGCGTGGAGAACGATGCCCACTCGTTCCAGTAGATTTCCGGCGCCGACACCACACTCACCATCCGTCCTGAGTCGTTCAGCAGCGCGCCGAGATCGCGGAAGAGCCGCACCTTCGTTTCCAAGCCGGCAATGTTGTCGAAGGTAAACAACGAAAGCACAAGATCGAACGACGCACGCGAGAAGGCGCTCAGGTCGTCTCCCGGGATCAGGCGATAATCGCCGGCCGGATCAAGCTGGCGGGCCTTCTCGATCATCTCGGGCGCAGTGTCCACGCCGATGACATTGAATCCGCGCTCCCGGGCGAACCGGGTGGATCGCCCCGTGCCGCACCCGAAATCCAGCGCGCGCGTCCCCTTGACGTGCCGGCGAAAGATGTCGGGAAGATCGCGATAGGCCAGGTAGTAGGTGTTGGCAAATTCGAGCTGCGCGTAGGCCTCGGCGCGGACGGCGTCACTGTAAACGTTGCTGAAGGGCACGTGTACTTCCTTCGCCATCCGTCTTTGCATGCCCCGGAAATAATGTAGAGCAGCGGCTTTCGCTGCACAAGGGTCTGGCAGCCAGATCTAGCTCCAGGGACTAGCTGTCTTTGCGGTACAGCAGATTGCGCATCGCTTCGCGCCGTGCTGCGTTCTGCTCCCGGGTGGCTTTGGATTCGGCGGCGGCCTTCGTTTTCGCATCGGCCTCGGCGTCGGTGCAGTCCGGGCAGCGGTTGGCGAAGCCAGGCTTATCCGGCTTCAACTCGAATTCCTCGCCGCAAACAGCGCACCTTTTAATGGGAAAAGCCATTCTGAAGTCCTCTGATCCATCATCTGATGCGCGGTCGCTCCCGTTCGATGAACAACGTCAAAGCGAATGGATCAGTGCTAAAGCGCGAATGTTCTGATGCTCGAGTCACTGGCCGAAAGGCCGGTGCTCCCACCGCAGCGGCTGAACCCGCGGTGTCGTTTTAATCGCTCTTTGTGGCACGATGATTGCCCTTCCGAAACATTCTCTGGCATCCGACTCTCAGGGACGATCTGAGCGGCTCGTCGTCACCAGCAATACTTAAGTCCTTTGTTTGCAAGGTCTACCAGGGCATCGGCCCGTTTCGCACGGGGCATCACATTATCAAGCATTACCCCAATTCCCGTTCGCAACGCACGAAAGAGAGAAAGGGGGTGTGTTATGCGATGGTTTTGGATGAGAGGCAAGGAATTTTCGGCGATATTGGGCAGCCTGCTGCTCTGCATTGCGATGAGCGCATCTGCACAGATGCCGGCGGCAAAGACGCCGCCCCATGCGCCTGCTCCGATGGCCAAACAACCTGCGCCCGCGCAGAGCGCGCCGGCGCAGACGACGGCGGCACAGCCAGGGCAGCGGGTCGTGGTCGTGGAACCCAACCGGGTCTTCGATCCGTTTCTCGATTACCCGTACCCGTACGCTTATGAGCCGGATTACATGGCTCAGAACTTCGGCTACGTGAAGATCGACGCCAAGGACGTCAAGGACAAGGACGCCTCGGTGTACGTGGACGGCGGTTTTGCCGACAAGCTGGGGAAAGCTAAGAAATTCGCGCTTCGGCCCGGCACCCACAACATCGAGTTGCGTGATTCCGACGGCCGCGAGATCTTCCGCGAGCGCGTTGCCGTGCTCGTGAGTAAAACCACAACCCTTCATGTCGGCTGAGCGACGTGCTTAAGTCCGAACAAAAAGGCCCTGCTCTTTTCGAGCGGGGCCTTTTTTTGAGCTGGATCGGAGTTCCGGTCGGATGGGGAATGTTGACGACTGGCAACGGCAACGCCGCTGATACGACCACGGTTAATTTCCAGCAGCAAAGTCTGCCTGATCTTTAGTGGGCCTTTGCTTCCGATGGCCTGATCAACCCACATCTGCCCCAGGCTACCGGGCTGGGGCACCAACTTTCTGCTCATTGGCACGCGGGATCTTTTGCTGCTCCTCGGTGAAGCTCCAGGTAATGGATTCGAACGCCGGATCTTTCGGTGTCGCTGGCCGGTGCTCGTCGGTGGCGCGCATCACTCCGGAGTTGTCGATGAAGAAGCTTCTCGTCAGCCAGCGGTACGCGATTGGCTGCGCGTGCGCGTGCCACGTAGTGATCTGTTGGATGGCGTCGCTGGGTGCAGCGCTGTAGGAAATCCTGTACTCCCCCTTCTTGCCGGAAACCGTAGCAGCATCGAGGCAGCCTTCGGTCGCCATCTCCGCCAGAGTCGAAGCATGCGAGTGATGCTTCGATTCATATTGCGAGGCACAGTGGCTGATGCTGCGAAGAACGCTTGCGGCCCCGGCTTCTTCCGCCGCTGCCCGACTCTTCTGCACAGTTACGAAGTTTTCCATCATGAACAGCGCGCCCATGGCCAATATGAGGACCAGGACGAGCCAGGTCAGCGGGTGCGTCTGGCGAGTTTTCTTTGGAATAGGCGGCAAGCGGACCAATATTACCGCTTTCACTACCGAGACACATACGAGACTGGTCGACAGTCGATGGTCGACGGCGAAACGTCGTTGGTCGGTCGGTGATCGTTTGCCAAAACAAAAAAGCCCCGCTCTTTCGAGCGGGGCGGTGAGTCTTCAATCGCGCTCGGGGGCGAGCGCGCTCCAGCTAAAAGCTAATTGCTAATAGCTGTTGTTAGTACATGTCTCCCATGCCGCCGTGGCCGCCGGGACCGCCCATTGGAGCTTTCTTCTCCTCCGGAATCTCGGCCACCAGGGCTTCGGTGGTCAGCATGAGGCTGGCGATGGAGCCCGCGTTCTGCAGCGCGGTGCGCGTCACCTTGGTCGGGTCGATGACGCCGGCCTTCACCAGGTCTTCGAACTGATTGGTCTGGGCGTTGTAGCCGAAGTTGTTGTCCTTGCTCTCGCGGATGCGGCCCACCACCACCGCGCCCTCTTCGCCGGCGTTGCCGACGATCTGGCGCAGAGGCTCTTCCAGCGCGCGCTTCACAATGTTGGCGCCGATCAGCTCATCGCCGGTCAGCTTGAGCTTGTCCACGGCATCCACGCAGCGCAGCAGGGCCACGCCGCCGCCGGGGACAATGCCTTCCTCGACCGCCGCGCGGGTGGCGTGCATTGCGTCTTCCACACGAGCCTTCTTCTCTTTCATTTCGGTCTCGGTGGCTGCGCCGACCTTGATCACCGCCACGCCGCCCACGAGCTTCGCCAGGCGTTCCTGGAGCTTCTCGCGGTCGTAGTCGCTGGTGGTCTTTTCGACCTGCGCGCGGATTTCCTTCACCCGTCCTTCGATCTCGCTCGACTTGCCCTTGCCCTCGACGATGGTGGTGTTGTCCTTGTCGATGGTGATGCGCTTGGCCCGGCCGAGATCGGCGAGCTGCACGTTCTCCAGCTTGATGCCGAGGTCTTCGGTAATCGCCTTGCCGCCGGTCAGGATCGCGATGTCCTGCAGCATGGCCTTGCGGCGGTCGCCGAAACCCGGGGCCTTGACGGCGGTTGCCGCCAGCGTGCCACGCAGCTTGTTCACCACTAGGGTCGCCAGGGCTTCGCCCTCAACGTCCTCGGCGATGATGAGCAGCGGCTTGCCGGCGCGCGCGATCTGCTCCAGCAGTGGCAGCAGGTCCTTCATCGAGCTGATCTTCTTTTCGTTGATCAGGATGTAGGGGTCTTCCAAGACGGCTTCCATACGCTCGGGATCGGTGACGAAGTAGGGCGACAGGTAGCCGCGGTCGAACTGCATGCCCTCGACCACGTCCAACTGCGTTTCCATCGTCTTCGATTCTTCGACGGTGATGACGCCATCCTTGCCGACCTTCTTCATGGCCTCGGCAATGATCTTGCCGATGGTCTCGTCGTTGTTGGCCGAGATGGTGCCAACTTCCGCGATCTTCTTCATGTCGCCCGCGACGTTCTGGCTGAACTTGTCCAGCGCGCCAGGGGTGCGGTTGCCGTCTTTGTCCACCGTGCCGGTAATCGCCCGGACGGCGGTCTCGATGCCGCGCTTCAGCGCCATCGGGTTGGCGCCGGCGGCAACGGTCTTCACGCCCTCGCGGAAGATGGACTGCGCCAGAACGGTCGCCGTAGTGGTGCCGTCACCGGCCACGTCGCTGGTCTTGCTGGCGACTTCGCGCACCATCTGCGCGCCCATGTTCTCCAGGGGCTCTTTGAGTTCAATTTCCTTGGCCACGGTTACGCCGTCCTTGGTGATGGACGGGGAACCGAATTTCTTCTCGATGACCACGTTGCGGCCCTTGGGGCCGAGCGTGACCTTGACGGCGTCCGCCAGTACGTTGACGCCGCGGAGAATCGCCTGCCGGCTTTCCTCCCCGTGTACGATTTGCTTCGCCATGCGTTACCTCTCCTTCGATTTCGTTTCTTTGGGCAGCTCGTTGCCCGAAATGTCTCTTGAGTCGTTCAGTCTGTCAGTCGCTTCAGTCCGTTGGCTGGTGCGCTAGGGTCTAGCGACTAGGGACTGGCGACTATTTATGTGCTCCCGCTTTTTCCGACTTGCGCGCGCCGCTGAGGGTGCCGAGCACCTCTTCTTCGCGCATGATCACCAACTCTTCGTTGTCGATCTTGATTTCCGTGCCGGCGTACTTGCCGAACAGGATGCGGTCGCCCTCTTTCACATCCAGTGGACGAACTTTGCCTTCCTCGTTTACTTTGCCTTTGCCTACCGCGATGACTTCACCTTCCTGCGGCTTGTCCTTGGCGGTGTCGGGGATAATGATGCCGCCCCGCGTGGTTTCTGCCTCTTCCACCCGGCGGACCAGGATGCGGTCATGCAGGGGAGTCAACTTAGCCATGAAACAACCTCCTTCGTTCATTTGTTACGTCTATTTTTGATATTCAGACCATCAGCTAACCAGCTTGCAATCAAGTCGTTGCACCGAATAGCTGAATTGCGACGAGAGCTGAGCTGGGCCGAGTGTTAGCACTCCCGCCTTTCGAGTGCTAAGTCTAAATTGACAGAACGGGAATTGTCAAGAACCTGAGTGGAGGAGACTCAGGGGCGAGCTGGCGCGACAACCGCAGTAACGTCGGAATTAATCTCACAAAGTAGATGTTTACTTGTAGGGCAACAGCGGGTTGGAGCTGCTGCTCTAAGTAACCACCCGCGCCGCAAGGCGCGGAACCCAGTCGGCTCGGTGTCACGTGCGGGTACTCCGGTTGTTCGGCTCTCTCTTAGGCCTCAGGCTTCGGGCTCCAGGCTGCAGGCAATGCGGGCTATGGCTGCTGGCGGGGATCATCGCCACGTTCGTTCCGTCAGCCTACGCCCAAAGCAACCCCCCCGATTCTCCCCCCAAACTTACACACGAAGCGGCGCACGGACTCACGGGCCAGGAGCACACGGCCACGCCTCCGGGCACGGTGGAGCAACAGCAGGCGAATGCGGTGGCGGTGGCGGGGCGTCCGGAGCCGCAGCCGTCGCACGTGGCCACGGTAATCACGGAAATCCTCGGGCCACCGTACGTGATGGACATCAACGTCAGCGAGCTGGCGCAGGCGCCGGAGTTGGAGTTGATGATCCAGAGGCCGCCTTCCGCGCCGGTGGGGGCGAGCCAGCCGCCAATTCCGAGCAAATATAACGTGGACAAGATTGGCGACCGCAATGTCGGCCACGGCCTGGACTTTTATTCGCTGGAAAAAGAGCGGGCCCTCGGCAAGGAGCTGTCCGAGGAGGTGGAACGCACGGCCCACTTCGTGCGGGATCCGGTGATCGTTGAGTACGTCAACCGGTTGGGCCAGAACCTGGTGCGAAACTCCGACGCGAAGGTGCCATTCACCATCAAGGTGATCGACAACGACGAGATCAACGCATTTGCGCTGCCGGGGGGATTTTTTTACGTCAACAGCGGCCTGATCCTGGCGGCTGAAAACGAAGCGGAGCTGGCGGGGGTGATGGCGCACGAGATCGCTCACGTGGCGGCGCGGCACGCCACCAAGAACGCAACGCGGTCGGAAATTTTCAATCTGGCATCCATCCCGCTGATCTTTATCGGCGGACCGGCCGGGTACGCGGTGCGGCAGTTTGTCGGCCTGGCGGTGCCGATGTCGTTCCTGAAATTCAGCCGCGACGCGGAGCGCGAAGCGGACATGCTCGGGCTGGAATACCAGTACGCCACCGGCTACGACCCGCAGGAATTTGTTCGATTCTTCGAGAAGCTGCACGACCAGAAAAAGAAGCGAGGGCTGCTTTCGCGAGCGTTTTCGACCCATCCCATGACCAGCGACAGAATCAAGCGCGCGCAGGACGAAATCGCGCGCTACCTGCCGCCTCGGCGCGAATACATGGTGGACACCAGCGACTTCCAGGAGGCCAAGGCGCGCTTGCAGGAATTGGAAAATGCGCACCATATAGACGGCGGGAAGGGAATTCATCCCACGCTGCGGCGGCGGGGCGCGGAAACGACCGATGACGGGCATCCGAAGCTGGAGAGGAAGTAGTCGCAAGTTTTGAAGAGCGTTCGCCTTCTCGGCGCTGAATCATCCCAACATCTGCACGATTTACGAAATTGACGAGGCGGATGGCCAGCCGTTCATCGCCATGGAGTGCCTGAAAGGGACCCTCCGCAACGCCAGCCATGCACCCTCCGCAACGCCAGCCATGCGCCACCGCAACGCCAGCCATGCGCCACCGCCGAGAACCCCCTTCGGATGCTGGCATTTGAAATTTGCTGGTGGAAAACGTCGGGAAGGGTGATAGATTCGGGCTAACGTGGGGGTTATTTTTCTTGATCACCGATTGGTATCGTGCGGCGTCCATTCCGGTGCTTCCATTGGTCTGCGGCCAGCCACCCATGCCGCCGGCGTCTGCCGCCGAGGAAGCGCGACGGCGGAAGGACGAGGTGCCTCAGCCCAGGGCGCTGGTGGTTGATGACGAACCTATCATTGCCGATACCGTCGCTCATATCCTACATCTAAGCGGATTCAGAGCAGTACCTGTCTATTCGGGGCAGGCTGCCCTTGACCAGGCCGAGTTGGAGTGTCCGGACGTGGTGATCACGGACGTGGTCATGCCGGAGTTGAATGGAATTGAGACCGCCAAGCGGTTGCTGCGGTCGTGCCCGTCCACCAAGATCCTGCTGCTCTCCGGCCAGGCGGCCACCGCGGAAATGGTGAAACAAGCGCGCGCCGAAGGGCTGCGGTGCGAACTTCTGGCCAAGCCACTTCATCCCGAGGACCTGCTGGCGCACCTGCATCGGCTGGGATTCTAGAGACTCGCTGATGGTCAAAACGGCAAATCAAGAACCTGGAGCGCGGTATCGTTCCGGAGTGTGGCTGGCCGCGGCCGTACTGCTCGCCGTGGTGGTGGCCAATTCGCTGGTGTCCATGCACGCTACCAGGGCCCTGATCCGGAGCAATGAGGCGGTTGAGCACACGCGGATTGTCACCGACGAACTGGATGGTGCGGTGGCCGCGATGCTGAATGTCGAAACCGGCGAACGCGGTTACCTGTACACAGGAGACCGGACCTACCTCGAGCCCTACGAGCTCGGCAAGCCGGAACTGGAGAGCCACCTGAACCGGGTAGCGAGCTTGACCGCCGATAATCCCAGGCAGCAGAAGAATCTGGCCCGGACGCGCGTCCTGGTGCAGGACGCGATGGCGTTCTTCGGAGAAGCGGTTGCATTGACGGCCGCAGGAAAACATCAGGCCGCGAAACAGCTGGTCCTGACCACTGGCGGGAAGGCCAGGATGGATGCCGTGCGCGAGGCGCTCGGCGAGATGAAAGCAGAGGAGCTGAGGCTGCTGGCCAGCCGCTCCGCCGAGGCGAAGCAGAGCGAGTTGTATCTGCAACTGGCGATTCCGTTCTCGCATGCATTGACGGCCTTGCTGGTGGTGGTAGCGGGGCTGCTCGTCGGTCGTGACCTTCGGAAACGGGTGGAAACGGCGCGCCAATTGCGCGATCTGGCCGACCGTGAGCACCAGGCGCGGCACGAGGCCGAGGCGGCCCACCAGCGCACCGAGAGCGTGCTCTCGGGAATTTCTGAAATGTTCCTCCTGCTCGACCGCGATTGGAAAATTGCGTATGTCAACGAGCAGACGGTGCGAGTGACCGGCAAGCCGCGGCAGGCGCTGGTCGGGGAGAAATACTGGGACGCCTTCCCTGAGAACCTCGGGACGATGGTGGAAGAGTCTTTTCGGCGAGCCATGGAAGCGCAGGTTCCCGAAGCATTGGAGGTCCAAGACAGGGCGCACGGGAAGTGGTTCCGGCTGAACCTGTACCCATCGGCGCTAGCGCTGACCGTGTTCGCGCAGGACATTACCGAGCTCAAGCAGGCACAAGCCGCCCTGGTTCGTACGGAAAAGCTGGCGGCAGTGGGACGGATGGCCTCCAGCGTTGCCCACGAGATCAACAATCCGCTGGAAGCTGTGACCAATCTGATTTGGATCGCAAGAAACGAGCCCTCGGCCAGCGAAACGGTGCGCAAACATCTGGGAGCGGCCGACGAGGAGTTGCGACGGGTCGCGCACATCACGAAACAATCGCTGGGTTTTTATCGCGACGCAGCCGGGCCCGCGACATTGGAGGTTCCGGAACTGTTGAACGGCGTCTTGCGCTTGTACGCCAGCCGGCTGGCGAGCAGGCGTATCTCGCTGCGCACCGACTACGATGGGTGCGAAATGTTCGGGTACGGTGGCGAACTTCGCCAGCTATTCTCGAATTTGTGCGCCAATGCAGTGGATGCGGCACCGGCCGGAGGACGCATCGCGGTGAAGGTGTCGCGCTCGCACGCCTGGGGAAACGCAACGGAATCAGGGGTCCGGGTCACGATTGCGGATGACGGCTGTGGGATTGCCGCGGAGCACTTGAGCAGCGTGTTCGAGCCATTCTTTACCACCAAAAACGCGACGGGAACGGGACTGGGTCTGTGGGTGGCCAAACAGATCGTGGAAAAACACGGGGGAACGATCGCTGTGCGGAGCAAGGCGAAGCCGGATCGGCATTACACGGTATTTTCTGTTTTCTTCCCGGCCCGGGGCAGCGACCGCGAACACGAATTCGCAGCCGCAGGATAATGATTTTCCATAAGGTCGGCTGATTTTCTGTATCCTCCGCAGCGTCCGGGAATCTATACCCCATCATGCGCTGCACCTCGATGTGCCAGATGTGCTGTTGTTGCCGCCCCTCTGGCGCGGAGGTGTGCTCGTAGAAATCTGAATTAGCGATTTCCCAACGGCCTACCCGCCAGAGTTTCTTCGGCAGGTAGGCCGTTTTCTTTTTCCGGCATGTTGATTTCAACCAAGGAGAGGGAACGATGAAACGTCTGATTCTGGCTTTTGCTGTGCTGCTCACCCTGGCGCTGCTGCTGTCGGCATCCGCGGCGCCGTCGCCGAACCGGATCACCATTCTTTATGATTCGTTCGGCACCAACCCCAAGGCCACGCTCGACTGGGGCTATGCGGCGCTGGTCGAGTACGGCGGCAAGCGCATCCTGTTCGATACCGGCAACAACGCCGCCATCTTCGAGCACAATGTGAAAGCGCTGGGGGCCGACCTGCGCAAGATTGATTTCGTGGTCATCTCCCATCGCCACGCCGACCACACCAGCGGCATCACCTACCTGCAGAAGATCAACCCCAAAGTAAAGATTTACGTGCCCGACGAGCCCTGGGGCTTGTTCGCGCGCGGCGTACCCAACGACTTCTATCGCAAAGACCCCGACCTGCCCGCGGAGATGCGCTACTACGGCGGCAAGCCGCCGGAGATCCTCGATGCCGGCACGCCGTGGCCGGAGGGCAACTTCACGCCTGTCGCGAAGGTGACTGAAGTTGCGCCTGGGGCGTTCATCATTCCGGGCGTCTCTACCACCAAGGGAACGCTGGAGCTGAAGGAGCTCTCGCTGGCGCTCAAGGGACCGAATGGCGTGATCCTGGTGGTGGGCTGCTCGCATCCCGGGCTGGAGAACATCGTCAAGCAGGCGCAAGCGATTGATCCACGCGTGAACATTGTCCTCGGCGGCTTCCACCACATTCAGGCCGACAATGCGGAAGTTACGCGATTGGCGACGGCGCTGCACGACGAACTGAAGGTCGAGCACGTTGCTCCAGGCCACTGCACCGGCGAATACGAATTCGCCGCGCTCAAGAAGGTTTATGGCGATAACTACCTGTACGCCGGGCTGGGGACGGTTCTGCCCTTGCCGTAGAAGCGCATCAACCCCGGCCGAGGGCGGCCGGGCTACACGGCCGGGCTACATGGACGCTGGTAAGGGGGTGCGCCTGACAAAGGGCACCCCTCTCAATTTGCCATGCCTGTCCGCGGACCGCCGCGAATTAACGCTGAACTCCCATTTCGGGTCAAGGTCGCTCGACAACTTCCTTGCCGGATGCCGACAATCGCCATAGCATCTCAGCCATGCCATTCATCTTCCTGAGACAGCGAGGCGCTTATGCGCTGGCATGCCTCGCGATTTTGTCATTTTCCATCAATGTTTTCGCGGGCGAGCCCAAGGGCAAGAAGCAGGATGCGGCCGGCGCGAGCACCTTCACCACGCATTCGGAACTGGTCCTGGTGCCAGCCATCGTGACCGACCGTTCCGGAGCGCACATGCGCGGTATCGGGAAGCCCGATTTCGCCGTCTTCGACAACGGCGTGGAACAGACGATTTCAACCTTCGAGGAAGTAACGACAACGTCCGCGCCGGTGCATCGCGAACCGAATGCGAACGGCATTTACACCAATGCGTTGGCGGTGGGTCCTGAGGCGCGGCGGCTGAACATTCTGGTGTTCGACCTGGTGAATACGTCGTTTACCGACCAGGAATTTGCGCGGGCGGAAATTCTGAAGTTCCTGGAGAAATCGGCCAGCAGCGACCAATTGACGGCGCTGCTCTCCTTCACACGTTCCGGCGAAGTGAAGGTGGTGCACGATTTCACCAGCGATAATCGTGTCCTGCTGGAAGCGTTGAGAAAGATGAAAGGAAAGATTCACGCCATGGCAGGCGAAAACCAGGAAGCGGAAGCGGAAGCCAATGCCGGACTGATGCCGGTCACGGCATTCGGCAGCAGTCCGGAGGACTTCCTGGTCAACGACATGATGCGGATGATGGATGCCAAAGCAGCGCAGGTGGCGAGAGGGGCGGCCATTCAGTCTACGCTCGATGCCTTCCACAACATTGCTCTGGCGTACTCCGGGGTGCCCGGACGCAAAGCGCTGATCTGGGTGACCGGCAGCTTTCCGTTTCGTCTCGACACGGTTACGCCGTCCATGGTGTCGGATCCCTCTTTAAATTCCGCTGCACTGTGCCTGTGCGACCGCATTGAGCCGGAAAGAATGGGTTTCGCCGAGCGATGGAAAGTGATCATGGACCAATTCAACGACGCCAACATTGCCGTTTATCCGGTGGATGCGCGCGGGCTGACGGTGGTCGGCTTCACCGCCAGCAGCACCAACCCGATGTCGGCGGCGCGAAGAATCGATGTTTCGCGATTTAATTCGCAGCTACGTGCACAATTTGACGCGGAACGGAACACGCTGGAAACCATGATCAATTTTGCCGCCATGACCGGCGGGCGAGCCTTTTACAACACCAATGATATTGCCGGCTCGGCGGAGCGCGCCGCCGAAGACTCGGCGCATTACTACGTGCTCGGTTATTACCGGAAGCCGAAGCCGGGCGAAAAGCCAAGCTGGCACAGGCTCCAAGTGAAGGTGCGGCGCGAGCACACGCACGTTCGCGCGCGCAGCGGCTACCTGGTCGTCGAACCGAACAGCGAGGAGCAAGCGTTCCGCGCCGACCTGGCCAACGCTGCTTCCTCGCCTTTTGACTTCACCGGGATTCCCCTGTCATTCAGGTTTAACGGCGAGGGCGCCAATGATGCGTCCGGCAAAAAGCAGCTTCCGTTCGCCGTCAAATTGAACGCCGGCGTATTGAGGACTAACCCCGACAACAACAACTTCATGAGCCTGGAATTTGTGGTGGTCGCGCGCGACGCGGCGATGAAGATGGTGGACCAGCGCAACCGCCATTTGGAAGGGCATCTCACCGCGGAATCGCTGCGGAAGCTCAGCGTGGAGGGGCTCACGTATCAGAGCCAATTGGTGCTGCCGCCGGGAGACTACAGCGTGCGCGTGGTGGTGCGCGACAACGTCAGCGGGCGCGTGGGTGGCCTGCAAGCGCCGCTCAAGGTGCAGTGAAGCCTCTTCAGCCACTGAGGTCACGGAGAAAAGGTTCCGGTTCCTCCGTGGCCTCTGTGGCAGAACCTACTTTCCCGCCGCCGCTTCGTAATACTTGCCGTTGACTTCGGTACCCATGACCGCGAAGTCGCACTTCGAGGTCTCCAGCGGATCGGTCTTGAACTCGAAGCCGATGGAAGGCACGCGGAAGGTCGCTTCCAACTGCGCCTGCGCCTTGAAGCCTTCGAAGCGGTATTGCCGCATCGGATCGTCATACTTCACCGCTTCGTCCAGTTGCTTGAACACCAGCTTGAAATCCATGAAAGCCGGTGTGGTCTCGGCGTCCATGGCCGGCCAGCGCGGCTGGTCAATGACGTGGACGTCCTTCATGGTGAGCGTCGCCGTTTTGCCATCGGAACTGAACACCAGCGCGCCCGCCGCAACGGGCGTCACCCAGTACATGCCTTCGGGCGAGATCGGCGGATGGAAATCGTGGATCTGGTTGGCAGGGACAGCCTGTCCCTTGAAGACCGTCAGTCATGTGTGAGCGAAGGTGGCCTGGTGCGCCTTGCGCGCCGCCCAGTATTCGCCCGCCATGTAGCTGTAATCCGTGGTCGGATTCCCCCACGCTAGCCGGTTGCCTTGGTTGTCGGCGCCCATGCCGGTAAAGCCGGCGCAGCGTGCCAACTTGCCGCTGAAGTGGTAGATGTTCGAAAGCTCGACGTTGGCCTTCGGCATCTGGTTGTGGTTGCCGTTCTTGTCGAGCCACGGAATGGGATAGGGACAACTTCCGCCATTCGATACGCCGTGATTTTGCGGAATCGGAGGGGCGCAACTGCTGTCGCCCGCTGCCTGCCCGTGGAGCAGGGGAATGGGAAAGGAAGCCGCGGCCGCCATTGCCGTACCCATTTTCAGCAAACGGCGGCGGTCCAGTTGTAAGTTGGGGGAGTCACTACGTGCCATGAGACCTCTCTCCTTTCAGGTCCAGTGACCCTTATCAGGGACTTCAGATTACTCTTTGCAAGATTAGTTACGTTTTTTTGTGTCGTGCCACGATGGTTACACCGCCCGCAACATCGGAGTTGTTGGATGCGTGAAGCGGCTGCGAAAGCTTCCCAACCCGGCGCTATTTGAAGAGGCGGAAAGAAGCGTCGACGTCGCCCGTTTTGGGAAAGCAATTTGAGCGTCAGGCCATTTCTCCACTACTTTCTGCTCAGCTTGTGGTTGGGTAAAGAGGGGGGCGCCATGAGACCTCGACGACTCGTTTCCGCGCTCTTGTTGCTCGCCGTTGCCATGCTCGCGGCCACGCTCGCGACTGCCGCGGATGATAAGAAGCAGGATGCGGCTGCGACGCCACGTTTTACCTCGCGCGCCGAACTGGTGCTGGTGCCGGCCATCGTGACCGAGCGCGGCGGCGCGCACGTGAGCGGGCTGACCAAAAACGATTTCGTTGTCCGCGACAACGGCGTCGAGCAAACGATCGCGACCTTCGAGGAGATCAAGGCGAGCTCGGCGCCGGTGCATCGCGCGCCTGCAATCAATGCCACCTACACCAACCAACTGACCTCGGGTGGGGAGGCGCGGCGGATCAATATCCTGGCCATTGACCTGATCAACACGCCGATTGTGGACCAGGAAGTTGCCAAAGCCGAGCTGATCAAGTTCCTGGAGAGATCGGCGGGCAGCAACCAGTTGACCACGGTTCTCGCACTCAGCCCTTCGGGATTCAAAGTGGTGCACGACTTCACCAGCGACACCAGAATCCTGATCGCGGCCTTGAAGAAGCTGCGCGGAACACCTCACGTCATGGCGGGCGAGAACACGGAGGCCGAAGCGGAGGCGGCCGCCGGCCTGACGTTGCTGAATACGTTTAACGCTGACCCCACCAAGATCATGCTGACCGAGCTAGTTCGGGCGACCGAAGCCAAATGGGCACAGATGGCGAGGGCATCGGCCGTGCATACCACCCTCGACGCCTTCCGCGATATTGCTCACGCGTATTCGGGCGTGCCTGGACGCAAGGCGCTCATCTGGATAACGGGCAGCTTTCCCTTCGTGATTGAGAAGGTGATGCCGTCCATGGAATCGCAACCGTCGTCGGCCTCAAATGGGTTCTGCCTCTGCGATCGGATTGACCCGAACAGCTTCGGTTTCGCGACGCGCTGGAAGCAGATTATGGAGGAGTTGAACGCGGCCAACATATCCGTGTATCCGGTGGACGCGCGCGGGCTGTCGGTGAGGGGATTCAGCGCCGCCAGCACCAATCCGATTTCGGGAGGCGGGAGCAAGAAAACGGATGCGGGGTTCGCCCTGGACCTTGCCATTCAATATCAATCGCAGGTGGATGCGCATACCGCCACGCTGGACACGATGGCCAACATTGCCGAAATGACGGGCGGCCGCGCCTTCTACAACACGAATGACATCGCGACGGCGGCGGAGCGTGCGGCCGACGATTCCTCGCAGTATTACGTTCTCGGTTTCTACCGCAAGCCGAAGAGGGGCGAGAAGCCGAACTGGCACGCGTTGCAGGTGAAGGTCAAACGCGAGCACGCCGCTATTCGCGCTCGCAGCGGGTATTTGGTGACGGAGAACGTTACCGCCGAGCAGACCCTACGCGCCGACCTGGCGAGCGTGGTTTCCTCGCCGTTCGACTTTAGCGGGGTTCCTCTGTGGTTCCGGGTAAATGATCAAACCGCGTCCGGCGAGCCCGGCGGCAAGAAGCAGGTCCGGTTTGTGATCGGGCTGAATCCAGGCGCATTTTCCATTGACGCCGACAGCAACAATCTAGTGAGCCTCGAATTCGTGGTGATTGCGCGCGATGCGAAGATGCAAATGGCCGATCAGCGTAACCGGCACATGCAGGCGAACCTGAATGCGGAAACGATGGCAAAGGTCACCACCGACGGGCTGACCTATCAGAACCAGCTTGTGCTGGCGCCCGGAGACTACAGCGTGCGCGTGGCGGTGCGCGACAACGTCACCGGCCGAATGGGCAGCTTGCAGGCGCCGCTCAGAGTGGAGTGAACTCGCGAGAAGCGCGTTCCTCTCCCTTCCAGGTTCGCACGGGCGGCATTCGCCAGGGCTAAAGCCCTGCCCGGGCAGCAATTGGATTCACCGGCCTGAAGGCCGGTGCTCCCACCGGATTCAGCGCGCACCATCCGCGAAGTCGCGCACGAATTCCACCAGTGAGCGCACGGCAATTCCGGATGGGCCCTTGGCGATCCACGCTTTGTTGTCTTCCTCCCACGCCGTCCCGGCGATGTCGAGATGGATCCACGGCGTTTCGTCCACGAATTCCTTGAGGAACATCGCCGCCGTGATGGCGCCGCCCCAGCGCCCGCCGGTGTTCTTGATGTCGGCGATGCCGCTGCGGATCAGCTCCTGGTACTCCACATCCACGGGCAGCCGCCACATTTTTTCGCCGGCACGCTGGTTGGCGGCGCGGAAACGCTCCCAGAGCTGGTCGTCGTTGGTGAACACGCCCGCATTCACGTAGCCGAGCGCGACCACGCACGCGCCGGTCAGGGTGGCGGCGTCCACCAGGTGCGTGGCGCCGAGTTGCCGCGCGTAGTAGAGGCCGTCGGCGAGCACCAGCCGTCCCTCGGCATCGGTATTGATGATCTCGATGGATTTGCCCGACATGGCGATCTGCACGTCCCCGGGCTTCTGCGCCTTGCCGCTGGGCATGTTCTCGCTGGCGCACACGATGGCCAGCACGCGCACCTTCGGCTTCAACGATGCCAGCGCGCGAATCGCGCCCAGCATGGCGGCGCCCCCAGCCATGTCGTACTTCATTTTTTCCATGCCGTCGGCCGGCTTGATGGAAATTCCGCCGGTATCGAAGGTGATGCCTTTGCCCACCAGGCCGATGACCGGCTTCTCGGGCGCGTCTTTCGGTTCGTAACGAATGACGATAAGCGCAGGCGGCTCGTCGGAACCTTGCGCCACGCTCCAGAACGCTCCCATCTTCAGCTCTTTAATTTTGTCGGCGCCGTAGGTTTCGACCGTGAGTTCCGGCACATTGAGCGAGTGCACCATCTGGCGCGCGCGTTCCGCCATCATGGTGGGCGTCATGCGGTTGCTGGGCTCGTTCACCAGCTCGCGGGTAAAGTTCTGCGATTCGCCGATGATCCGACCTTCCTGCATCGCGGCTTGCAACGCGTTTTCATCCTGCCCGGCGGCAGCGGCGATCGTGACTTCCTCGATGCGCTGGTCCTTGCGATCACTCTTGTAGGTGTCAGGATCGAAGTTGCCGACGAAGGCGCCCTCGACGATGGCCTTCACCGCGTCGGCTCCCCACCCTCCGGCTTGGGCGGAAGGGTCGGCCACCCGATCCGGCGCGACCATGACGAAGCTGCGGATGTTTTTCGGCTTCAGGAAGCGGACTGCCGTTCCGGCCAGTTTGCGCAGCTCGTATGCCGAAAAGTTCTTTGCCTTGCCGCCCCCGATCAGGAGCAACCGCTTCGCCTTCAAACCCTGTGGACGATGCGTCATCACGGTTTCAAAGATTTTTCCCGTCACTTCGCCGCTGGAGATCAGCTCCGCGGCGGCGTCCTGCACCGCCTTGTCAGCGGGGGCGACGCGGCCTTCATTCTTTTCCTTATCGCCGTGATCGAGCACGGCGACGACAAGACATTCGGTTTCGATGGATGCGGGAGAGCTGAAAGAAAGCTTTGTGTTCATTTCGTCCTCGGCTTCATGAATGCAGAAGAATTCTTCATTCTTAATTCTTTCTTGATCTCGCGATGGCCTCGCGCGCTTCCTTGGTGGCGGTTTTGCGGCGTTCGGTTTCGCGCTTATCCCAGAGCTGTTTCCCCTTGGCCAGGGCCAGTTCCACCTTGGCTTTGCCCTTCTTGAAATACATGCGCGTGGGGATGAGCGTCATCCCCTTCTGCTGCGTTTTTCCGATCAGCTTGCGCAGTTCCTCATGATGCACCAGCAGCTTGCGGGTGCGCAGAGGCTCATGGTTGAAGATGTTGCCGTGTTCGTAGTGCCCGATGTGAGCGTTCAGCAGCCAGAGTTCACCGTCTTTGATCAGGCCATAGGCGTCCTTGAGGTTGGCGCGGCCCGCGCGGATAGCCTTGACTTCGGTGCCGGTCAAGACGACCCCCGCCTCGAACTTATCCGTCAAGAAATAATTGTGCGAGGCGGCGCGATTCACCGTGGCGTCACGCAGCCCGGAAGCCACCGGATCGCGGCGCGGCGATTTCTCCGGGTTGGGACGGGTCTGGTGCGTGCTTTGCCGCGCCATCGGGTGCGCTCTTTCGTTCGAACGAAACTTTTATGCTAGCACGGCGTTTGCACCGAGGTGCCCGCGGCAGCAACGCCTTGGTTTGCGAGCCAATGCTATAATCCCGCTTCTCATGTATCTGCTTCAGCTACATAGCCTTCGGCAGACATTGAGGCACCACGCCGGCATCCGGCGCGTGTTCCCGGTGGTGTTGTTGGTGCTGTCGCTGGCGCTGCCCGCGGCGGCCGACAAGGCCGGCAGCGCCTACAAGAAAGGCGAAAACGCCGAAGCCCGCCAGCAGTGGGAGCAGGCCTACGAGTTCTACAAGCAAGCCTACGATCTAAAGCCGAAAGACCTGCGCTATCGCGCGTCCTACACGCGCGCGCGATTCCAGGCAGCGGCCTCGCACGTCCATCGCGGGCAAATCCTGCGCGATAACGGACAGCTCAGCGAAGCTTTGGCGGAATTTCAGAAAGCCGTGGACATCGATCCGTCGCTGGACATAGCGCAGCAGGAAGCCCGGCGCACGCGCGACATGATCCAAAAAGGAGGGCAAACGCCGCCGCAGGCGGGCGCCCCCAAGATGTCGGACCTGGGCCGCATGGCGGCTGAGGCCCCCGGACCGGCGGAGCTCAAGTCCATCTCGAACATTCCGATCACGCTGCGCATGACCGAGGACTCCAAGGCGGTGTACACCGCCATCGGCAAGCTGGTCGGCGTCAATGTGTTGTTTGATCCCGACTACGTCTCGCGCCGCGTCACCATCGAGTTGAACAACGTCTCGCTATACCAGGCGCTGGAGATCGTCGCGCTGCAATCGAAGACGTTCTGGCGTGCGGTCACGCCCAACACTATCTTCGTGGCCGCCGATACCAAGGCCAAGCGAAGCGAGTTGGAGCAGAACGTCGTCAAGACGTTCTACTTGTCGAACCTGTCGGCCACGACGGAAATCCAGGACATCGTGAACACGCTGCGCACCGTGGTGGAACTGACGCGCGTGCTCTCCATCCCCAGCCAGAATGCGGTGATCGTGCGCGGCACGCCTGATCAGGTGGCGCTGGCGGAAAAAGTCATTGGTGACCTCGACAAGGCGCGTCCTGAGGTCGTCGTGGACATCGCGGTGATGCAGGTCAGCCGCGACAAGCTGCGCAATCTCGGCATCTCGCCGCCCACCTCGGCCACCATTCAGTTGCAGAACAACGTTACTCAAACCACCACCACGACGACGGGCACAACGACGGGAACGACGACCGGGACGACTGCGACGCCGACCACGGGCCAGCAGGGAATCACGCTCAACAAGCTGGCGAACCTGACCTCGAATGATTTTCTGGTCAATATCCCGAGTGCGACAGCGACCTTTCTATTTACCGACAGCGACACCAAGATCATTCAAAACCCGCAGATTCGGGCGCTCGACGGGCAGAAAGCCACGCTCAAGATTGGCGACCGCGTGCCGGTGGCAACGGGCTCGTTTCAGCCCGGCATCGGCGGCGTCGGCATCAACCCGCTGGTCAACACGCAGTTCCAGTACATTGACGTGGGGGTGAATATTGACGTGACCCCGACGGTGCATGTGGCGCATGAAGTCACCATGAAGGTGACGATGGAAGTTTCCTCGGTCAGTTCGCACGTCAACATCGGTGGCATTGACCAGCCGGTCATCGGGCAGCGGCGCGTCGAGCACACCATCCGCCTCAAGGAAGGCGAGGTCAGCCTGATGGGCGGCATGCTGGAAGAGGACGTCCTCAAGAGCACCAGCGGATACCCGTGGCTGTCGCAGATACCGATCCTCAAATATCTCTTTTCGCAGAACAGCAACGAGCGCCGCACCAATGAGATCGTGTTCGTGCTGATCCCGCACGTAGTCCGCTCGCAAGAGGTTTCGGACCTGAACCTGCGCGCGCTGGACGTGGGCACCGCCAATGCCATCGAGTTGCGCCGCAACCCGGCGGCAGCGCCGGCCACTCCGGGCGGCGGCAACGGCGGAACGACTGCACGTGCTACCGCGCCGCCGCAGGCTCCCAACGCGGCTGCGGCCCAGCCGCCAGCGAGCGCGCCGCAACCGCAGTCGCCACCGGCTGCAACCACGATGCCGCAACAGCAGGCGCCGGCTGCAACCGTTCCCGCCCAGAGCAATGTCAGCAGCGCCATCCTGGGATTCGAGCCGCCGGAGTTGACCCAACCCGTCGGTTCCACCTTCGCTGTGAACGTAGCCATCAGCAACGCGCAAAACGTGTACTCGGTGCCGGTGCAAGTCAGTTACGATCCCAAGCTGCTGCAGTTGCTGAACGTCTCCAACGGCAGCTTCCTGTCGCGTGACGGGCAGGCGGTCGTGATCGTGCATCGCGAGGATGCGCCCGGCCTGGAGCAGATGTCGGCGACGCGGCCCCCGGGCGCGGGCGGCGTTTCCGGACAGGGCGCGGTGTTTACGCTGACGTTTATGGCGAAGGCCGGCGGCCAGTCGGTGCTGAGCATCACCCGCGCCGGCGCTCGCGATCCTGCCATGCAGCCGATTCCTGCCACCGGCGGCCAGGCGATGATTACGGTGAAGTAGCGGCCGGCTCGCGTTTTCCGGAGCAGGTGCGCTCGTCTAAAATAAGGACAGACGGTTCCGCGAGAGTTGTGCCTTTTGTTGAATCCTGAGAATAACGTGAAATCGCGCAAGGCCGGGCAGAGCGGCCTGACCCTGGTCGAGCTGATCGTGGCCATTACCATACTGGCAATACTTTCGGGCGCCGCCGTGCCGATTGCGCGTGCCCGCATCCGCCGGGAGAAAGAGCGCGAGTTGCGCCGCGATTTGTGGGAGATGCGCGATGCCATTGACCGCTACAAGGACGCGGCCGACCGTGGCGCCTTCCAGGTGAAGCTCGGCACGGAAGGCTATCCGCCCGATCTGGAGACGCTGGTGAAAGGCGTGGACGTGGCCGGCAAAAAAGTTCGCTTCCTGCGGCGCGTTCCGGTGGATCCCATGACCGGCAAAGACGAGTGGGGGAAGCGCTGCATGAAGGACGATCCGGAATCCACATCCTGGTGCGGCGATAATGTGTTCGACGTGTTTACGCAGTCCACGGCGACAGCGCTGGATGGGACGAAGTACTCGGACTGGTAATGCTCAACCGACGCCTAATTCGCCGGGAGCGCACACGCGAGGGCGCGTGTGCCACCCGCGGCTTCACCATCATTGAGTTGATGGTCGTGATCAGCATCATCCTGATCCTGGTCTCGATTGCCGTGCCCATCTACAGCAAGTCCCTGCTGCACGCCAAGGAAGCGGTGCTGCGCCAGGACTTGTTCGCCATGCGTTCCGCCATTGATAACTACACCATGGACAAAAGCAAGGCGCCGCAGTCCTTGCAGGATTTAGTTCAGGCTAACTACCTGCGCGAAATTCCCAAGGACCCGTTCACCGACTCGCGCGATACGTGGCAAGTGGTACAGGAAGACGTGCTGCTCAGCGTGGACCAGAACGAGCCCGGCATTAACGACGTGCACAGCGGCTCCAACCTCACCGGCACGGACGGGACAGCGTACTCGACGTGGTGAAGACCTTCCTGAATCCTTGAACCCTTCTCCCGCACAGGACTAACATTCTGGTCATGCCGGTCGAGACCGAAATCACCACAGCCAACTATGTTCCAGTGAAAGCGCCGCGCGGCATGCAGATCTCCTGCAAGAGCTGGCAGCAGGAAGCCGCCATGCGCATGCTGATGAACAACCTCGACGAAGAGGTGGGCGAGCGCCCGCGCGACCTGGTGGTGTACGGCGGCACCGGACGCGCCGCGCGCAGTTGGGAGTGCTTCCACGCCATCGTGCGCTCGCTGAAGTCGCTGGCGAACGACGAAACCCTGCTGGTGCAGTCCGGCAAGCCGGTGGGCATCTTTCGCACCCACGAATACGCCCCGCGTGTGCTCATCGCCAACTCCAACCTGGTGGGCCACTGGTCGAACTGGGAGAAGTTCAACGAGCTCGAGCGCGCCGGCCTGATGATGTATGGCCAGATGACCGCCGGGTCGTGGATCTATATCGGCTCCCAGGGAATAATTCAGGGAACGTTTGAGACTTTTTCCGCTGCCGGCGACAAGCATTTCGGCGGCGAGTTGGAAGGCCGCCTCATCGTCTCCGGCGGCATGGGCGGCATGGGCGGCGCGCAGCCCCTGGCTGCGACCATGACCGGCGCGGCATTTCTCGGAATTGAAGTGGATCCGGAGCGCATCAAGAAGCGCCTGCGCACCGGCTATTGCGACTTCATGGTCAACTCGCTCGACGAGGCGCTGCGCATCATCAAGAACGCGGTTCGGAAGAAGGAAAATGTCTCGGTCGGCCTGGTGGGCAACTGTGCCGACGTCATTCCGGAGCTCGCCTCGCGCGGTGTGGTGCCCGACATCCTGACCGACCAGACCTCGGCGCACGATCCGCTGAACGGCTACATTCCGCAGGGGCTGACCGTGGAGCGGGCGGCCGAATTGCGCCGCAGCGATTCGCAGGGTTACCAGGAGCGTTCGCTCGATTCCATCGCGCGCCATGTTGAGGGCATGCTGGCATTGCAGAAGATGGGCGCGGTGACCTTCGACTACGGCAACAACATTCGAACCTTTGCGTTTCAGCGCGGGGTGAAGAATGCCTACGATTTTCCGGGCTTCGTGCCCGCCTACGTCCGTCCACTGTTCTGCGAAGGCCGCGGACCATTTCGCTGGGTGGCGCTAAGCGGCGAGCCCAGTGATATTCACATTACCGACGAGCTTGTGCTCGAAATGTTTCCCAATAATCGCATTCTCTCGCGCTGGATCAAGCTGGCCAGCAAGCGCATAAAGTTTCAGGGCCTGCCGGCGCGCATCTGCTGGCTCGGCTACGGCGAGCGCGCGCAGTTCGGTCTTGCGATCAACGAGCTGGTGAAGAAAGGGAAGATCAAGGCGCCGATCGTCATCGGGCGCGATCACCTCGACACCGGATCGGTCGCGTCGCCGTTCCGCGAGACTGAAGGCATGAAGGATGGCAGCGACGCAGTTGCCGACTGGCCGCTGCTCAACGCCATGCTGAACACCGCCAGCGGCGCGTCGTGGGTCTCGATTCACAACGGCGGCGGCGTCGGAATTGGATACTCGCAGCACGCGGGGCAGGTGACGGTCGCAGATGGAAGTGACGCCATGGCGAAGCGCATCGAGCGCGTGTTGACCAACGACCCGGGCATCGGCGTCGCGCGGCACGCCGACGCGGGATACGAAGAGGCGATCCAATTCGCGGAGCGTAAAGCCGTGAAGATTCCGATGAGAAGGCATGAATAAGGCAAGAGTCGGTACGCGCAAATGTAAACTCGGTGAAGTGATTGCGGAACGGGAACTCACAGCTGTGGTTGACGGCAAGACCGTGCGAGTTCAAGTGAGGATCGGGAAGCCATTTGCCGCCAAAGAAGGCGAGTTCCTCTGCCCATATCAAATCATTGGAATTGGGATCACTGGAATTGGGAATGGGCCCGTACGGGCAATTGCCGGCCTCGACTCGATGCAAGCGCTGTATCTGACTCTGCAATTCATCGGTTCTATGCTGAAACACGATCAACGAACAATGAAGATTCGCTGGAACAGCGATACGAACCTCGGTTTGCCATCATTGAACATGCGGAATCAACCTGAGCCCCGCAGGGGCGGGATAGGATAGCCCGGCACGGGAGTGCCGGGATTGAGGGCCATTAAGAATTCGAGTCCCGCAGGGACGGCACAATGGCACACAAATTTCCCAACGTTCTGATTCATTACGTCTTCAGCACGAAGGAACGCCGCGACCTGATTCCCGCCGATCTGCAGCTCCGTTTATGGAAATATCTCGGTGGTATTGGAATGAACCATGACATACCGGTGTTAACGGCGGGCGGCCTGGCGAACCATGCGCATGTCCTAATCGCACTTCCGACGGATGTCACGGTGGCGAAGGCTGTTCAGGTACTTAAGGCGAATTCGTCGCGGTGGATCGGAGAACATGGAATCGATTTTTCATGGCAAGAAGGATATGGCGCCTTCAGCGTAAGCGCCTCCAATGTGCAAGCCGTGCGCGATTACATTGACCATCAACCAGAGCACCACGCCAGACGTTCGTTTGAAGACGAGTTCGTGGGGCTGTTGAGAAAATCGGGGGTAGTATTCGAAATCGCGACGGTATTCGGATGACTGTGCCGTCCCTTCGGGACTCGGCATTTGTTTCTACGCTTTTCCGGCACTGCCGTGCCGGGCTATCCTATGCCGCCCTTCGGGCTGGTGTTCGGATCGTTTTTAGTCGTCGCACACGTCAGGAGAGTGAATCCACAAATGAGCACACGCCCAGAATCCGCTACAAGACCCGCAGCCGCCCTCAGCTTCACCGAGCTTCTCGAGCACGACGAGTTTGAGACCGAGCAGTGGCGCCAGTGGTTCCGCGCCCATCCCGAGGTGCTCGACAAGAAAATCGAGCTCGCCATGCAGCATGATGTTCGCGGCGTACTGTTTCATATCTTCATTGTGGAGCTGCGTTATGGCGAGCGCCTGCTGGAGCAGCCGGAAACCGCCAACGACGCGCTGCCGAAGCAATCCGTCGAGCAGCTGTTCGCCATCGGCGCCGCCGCCCGCAAGAAATATCGCGAGTTCATGGCGCGCGCCTCCGACGAGGACTGGCGCAAGCCCATCAGCTTCAAGACGCTTTCGGTCGGGCAGATGTCCGCAACCAAGCGGAAGTGCTTCATTCACTCCCTGCTGCACGGGATGCGTCATTGGGCACAGCTGGCGACCGTACTGCGCCAGCAGGGCAGCAAGGCCGAATGGCATCACGACTTCATGTTCACGAAGGCGATGGAATAGATGCCGGCGCTGCTGCTGACTAACATCGGCCAGCTGCTCACCTTGCAGGGACCGCCCGGTCCGCGGCGCGGGCGCGACCTGGCCGAGCTCGCCATCATTGAAGACGCGGCCGTGTTGTGTCACGCCGGCAAGGTCGTTTCCCTCGGCAAGCGCCGTGGGGCCGAGCGCGATTCGTGGCTAAAGTCCCACAAGAAAAAAGTCGAGGAGATTGACTGTCACGGAGGCGTGGTGCTGCCCGGCTTTGTGGACTCGCATACCCACCCGGCCTTTGCTGCGCCCCGGCTGGTGGATTTTGAAAAGCGGACTGCGGGGGCGAGCTATGAGGAAATCGCCACTGCCGGCGGCGGTATTCGCGCCAGCGTCGAAGGCGTGCGGAAAACCACGCGGGCCGGGCTGGCCGACAAGATCGTTTCGGCACTGAACGAAATGGCGGCACAGGGCACGACCACGGTCGAAGCAAAATCAGGTTACGGCCTGAACCTGGAGGCGGAGCTCAAATCGCTGGAAGCCATCCGCTCCGCCGCAAGCCGCTGGCCGGGCACGATAGTAAGCACGTTGTTGGGCGCGCACGTCGTTCCCAGCGAGTACGCCAACCGCCGCGAGGATTATGTTCGCCTCATCTGCGAGCAAATGATCCCGCAGGTCGCAAGGCGCAAGCTGGCACAGTTTGTGGACGTCTTCTGCGACCGTGGAGCATTCACCGAAGAGGAATCCACATTGATCCTCAAAGCTGCGCTGGCAAATAAACTCGACGTCCGCGCCCATGTCGCGCAACTGGGCCAGCCGTCATCGGGATTTCTGCCGAGCCTGCTCCACTGTGGTCAGCCGGCGTCGCTTGACCATTGCGATCATGTTTCGGGCGACGATATCTCGGCGCTCGCGCAGCAGGACACGGTCGTTACGCTGCTTCCCGGCGCCAATTACTTCCTCGGCCTGGATCGCTATCCGCCCGCGCGGAAATTGATTGATGCCGGCGTGCCGCTTGCGCTCGCCACCGATTACAACCCCGGCACTTCGCCCTCCAGCAACATGCAGATGGTGCTCTCGCTGGGGTGTACGCATCTGGGAATGTCTCCTGCGGAAGCGGTCTCCGCCGCAACCATCAATGGCGCGCACGCGCTCCGCCTCGGCGATCGAAAAGGCAGCATCGAGGTCGGTAAGGACGCCGACCTTGCCGTGTTCGCCGTCCCCGACTATCGCGAGATCTCTTACTGGTTTGGCTCCAACCTGTGCGGCCTGACGGTGATCAACGGAGAACGATGGCAAATCGGGCCACATTGACGATTCCCGCGGTCCGTATTTGAGGGATGGCGTAGCGGTTGTTACAATGAATCTTTCCGGACGACGATCTGATGCGGCCTGCGAGCCGTCCTTCCTGCGAATCTCCGGAACCAGAGTGGCCAGGTAGCTCAGCTGGTAGAGCGCAGCCCTGAAAAGGCTGGCGTCGGCGGTTCGATTCCGTCCCTGGCCACCATCTTTTCTTGCACTTACCAGCCTCGCGAAATCACCTTTTGGGCTAATTTGGCCTAGTTGGGCTAACTCGATCATTGAATCGTGAGCGTGCTCAGCCGTCCGACGACTTCCAGTTGCCGCTCGGACACGAACTGCTGGTAGATGTCCAGAGTTGTACTCGCACGGCTGTGTCGCATTTGGGCCTGCGCATCTTTCACGTCGGCCCCGGCCATCTTCAGCCAGGTCGCGTGCGAGGTCCGCAGGCAGCGCCAGTCCACGAACGGCGGACCGCATTGGCGGGCCGCCGGCTTGATGAATCGAGTCAGGATGTTGTTATCACGCATGGGGCGGCCCTTCTTGACGCTCTGGAAAACCAGCTCGTCGGGACCGTCGGCTTTAACCAGTTTGTACTTGCGGGTCGCACGGCCCGCCTTGACTTCGACCGTCAGCACAATAGAGCCCGAAGAGTCGGGGAACTCCTAGTTCACGGACACCGCATTACGAGGTTCCAACGCCACTGTCTGGCTGCCGGGCTTCGCGTCAATCTTCACGTCCCAGAGTAAGCCGTGGTCTTTGAGCTTCATCGATCCAAAGATGAAGTACGTACCCTGCGGAACGGCAGGGAAGCTGGCTTTTCCATCGGGACTAATTGTCGCCACCCCGGCATTACCCGGCGTGATCGCTGCCAATGCCTGTTGACATCGCGGTTCCCGCCTGGAACAGGAGTCAGCCCAAGCCTGAAAAATGGTTTTGCCGGGAGGTGGGCTGAATCCGTACCTGGCGAGGATATCGGCAAAACTCTGGTGGAGCAGGACCATGTGATGGCCGGCGAGCGGACTTGGGCCCCCCGCTTGTACAGTGAACGCGGCCAGCGAAATGAGGGCGCTGGCCGGTCCTGCCGGCGCAGGCGCACTGGCCGGTACTCCTGAAGGTGAAGATACGAGCGAGCCATCGGACCGGAAAGCCGCCGACTGGCCGTTGGCCATGATCGGCCCGGGAATGGATGCGCGGGCCGCGGCAGCGCCTCTTTCCGCCTCCGAGGGACCTTCGTGCACGAGCGTAAGGTTTCCAACGTTGCAGGCCGCGGATACAGGCTTAAACACCAATTGGCTGTTATCGTCGGTGTGCTTCATACCAACCAGAGATCGACCGGAGACCTGTACCTGGCCGGGACCGGAGATCGTCATGTCGGGATGGATGGTGAGGACGATGGGTTGCGAGCCATTCTCGACGTTCACGGCAACCTGCCCGCCATTGCTGTGAATCGTGTAGTTCTGCGCGACGGCCGCGTCACCACACCCGACGACCACGGACTTGCGATTGAACTCCGCAGTAAATCCCGATGGTCCTCCGAAATTCCCAATCAGGCGCAGTCCGGGAGGTTCCTTGAAGTCCTTCGAACCGGTAACGGCTTTCTCGGTGTCGTGAAACATCCCCAGCTTGGCGAGCTGTCCAACACCGATACCCGGCGCTGCACCAGTGAAAGGGAGATCCCCGGCATTCGCGTTCGAAGTCCGATCAGAATAGACAGGCACGGAATACCTCTCCGTGTGACCGTCAGTGTAGGTGCGGACATAGTTTTGAACTCCCGTCTGAATCTTGCCGGTAAGGGGAACCCTGCCCGGGCCAACCAGATGCCCGTTCTTCAGCACGAACGTGATCGGCTTGGGAAGTGTGGCCAGCCTTATCTCAAGTTGGCTGCCGGTGTTGACGATCGTATATGGGCCGTTGGGGCCTAGGTCGAAGCCACAGCATCCGATCGAAAACAGGTCCGAGTCGCTGGGAAAGATGAGCGTGAAATCGGCGATCTTCCAGATGCCGCTCAAGCGCAGTCCGGGCTCGGAGGTAAACGCCTTCTTAAAGCTCGGATCGACGACGCCCATCATGTCGCCCATACCCTTTTTCAAGGCTTCGCCCGTGCAATCCCACGCGCTGCGACCCGAGGCGATGCAGCGTTGCACCCTCTTGCTGTCCTCGTCTTTTGCCTGCTGCTCTTCCATCGCGGCCTTCTGTCGCGCCTGCGCCGCTTGCATCTGTTGCTGCTCCGCCTGGAGCCGTTGCTGATGGCGCTCGGCAAAAACCGCATCGGACTGCTGGATCTGCGCGCGGATCTGGTTCATGTGGAAACGGTCCCACAACTCGGCGCGAAAGCGAGGGTCAACGTCGAAGTCACTCAGCCTTGGAGCGCCCGGCATCTTGGATAACCGGTCATAGGCGTAGCTGTACACGCCAATGAGGCGGCCCTCGTCCGGCGTGAGACCACGAAACTTTCGCGGGCCGGCAGCATCCTCGATCATCCTTTTGAACTGCCACATGGCGCCCATCTGGCGGTTGAGAGTGTCGGTCGCGTCGCTGCCCTGAATTTCTTTCATCACCCCGTCCGGCGAGGGCAATTCCGCCAGGTACGCTGGATTCAATGGTCCGGACTGCGCTGCCTGACTTGTGTTCGGTTTCTGTGGCGGGCACGGGCGAAGGCGGCCGTACATCTGCGTCCTGACGCTGTTCGCTTCCACGATAAGTTGACCGTTCTTTTCCTCGCGCCAGGTGCACACCTGCGTGTTCTTCCACGGGTTACAAGCGGTGATGGTGTAAGTTGTGCCGTCGGCGCAGCGGTAGGGCACGTTGATCTGCAGCGGCTCAAGAGGATCTTGAGCCTGACCGGAGGCGGGCGTAGCACCCGCCAAAGTTGCCGCGAGCATCGCCATTACTAAAGCAACACGAATGCCGCATTGGCGTAGCATGCGGAACTCCTTTCGCTAGTAGTCAGGCGATAGCCGTGCTGTGAGAAAGGCTCCGCCGGAAACCAGTACAGGAACTATTGACGATGTGAAGATGCCCCCACGTTCGGACCGAGAGTTGGCGCGAAATTATCTATGTCGCAGTTCGAATGTCAAGGCAAATGGGAACAGCGTGCGATCGCCATGATGTACCGTGCAGGTGGAGCAGACCGGACCAGGTGATTTCTGCATCGTGTTGCTCCGGCGAGATCAACTCGCGGTCAATCAGTAATAATGGCGGTCGATAAGTCTCGGATTTAAAAAACCAGTTACGGTTCGCAGGTAGCAGATTTATACTCTCGCGACCGCCGGAACGATGGATGGCAGTCCGGCGCGGAGGCCTTTATGGGCAGTTTTCCATGGGGTCCGCACGGGCCGGAAACCTCTCCCTTTGACGTAAAGCCGAACCCAACTGCGTCGACTCCTTTCCCACAACTCGGCGGAGGTGATACTTACCGCGTTCCTTCCGCAGGTGGATACGCTTCGACCCCCAGCGGCAGCGGTGGACCTCACGTCAGCATCTTGCTCAGCCTTGTCATGCTGCCGTTCGTCTGGATGTTCTGGATTTGCCTTTACCCGTTGACAGCAGCCATCGGGTTCATGGCGGGAACGCTCAGTGCGCCTCTTGCCTTCCGCCTTTTGTCTCTACACCGGGACGAGATAAATGTGGCAGCTGGGTTCGGGATCATCATCGGCTATGCGGTCATCGTGGTCTTCAGCCGGATCGAATATCGGTTAGCGCAGAATGTTGCTTACCGCGCTGTGCGGCACGGTGTGCGGTTGCTGCTGTTCGGGGCTCTCGCGCTCCCGTGGATTCAGGCCATGGTTTTTGATGTCGCTGGTGGCTCTGAAACGCGCTACATCCTAACTGTTCTGGGACATCCGGCTTATCTGATGATCCAGCTCGCTAAACCGCAGAACCTCGCGATCGTTGGCGTAGTAATGGGGGGGATGCATTTTCTGCTATGGAAGGCAGAACGCTTGCGAGCATTTTGGCATCGCCGGCTGACGTGGATCGGTTTGAAGTAGTAGGATCCGGCACGGCTTGGCGCCGGGCTTTCCACAGCCGGTTGAGCCGGAAGAGCAACTGCCGAACGTGAACGGATTTCAGACCAAGCTCACCCGCGACTTTGACGCTGTCGAAATGCAGGCGGTAGTAAATGCAACTCTGGTCGCAGGACACCGATTCAGGTGGACGGTGAATCCCTGAAGGATGTCAATGCGGACGGCTTCCCGGACGTGGTGGCGGAAATTCTGACGGGCGGAAACGTGAACGGGCACTTATCATCGTTGATCTCGCTGGCTCCAACAGGGCCAAAAGTAGTCCGGCGACTGGATTAGAACCTTCGGGGGAACTAACCCAGACGTTCTCCTCTGCTCGTCGCGGCCACCGGCGGTTGTGCACCAACCGGGGGGCGCCGACGCGACAGCGGCCGGAACTGCCGGACATCAATTTCCAAGATGGAACAGAGGCGCGTGAGACTGTTTCGATGCAGACCCAGACGAGGCGCTGCCCGGCTGATGTTCCCGCTGTTCTCGCGCAGCGCAGCCGAGATGAATGCCCTCTGAAACGCAACCACCGCCTCGCCGTAGAGAATGCCGCTCTTATGCATCTCCGATACGAGTGATGTCAATCGCTGTTCCACGCGATCCTCGCTGTGAGGAGTACATCTGATCAGTATGAAAGGCAAGAGCGATTCTTTTCGCCGACGACCTGCTACTGACCATATTTCGTGCAAAACATGTGGATAACCTGCTAACAGACTGAGTGCGAACGGCTGAAAATTCTCCAACAGTGCACCAACAGCGGGCATTGACAGCTTCCGGTTCAATGCTAGTATTCTGCGCGTCGACGGTCGAAAGGGTTGGTGACAAGAACGTTGCCAGTCCAAAGTAGACTGGGTGATCCGCAAGGCGAGGCAACTCGTCGAACGGCCGGACCCGAAAAAACCGACTCAGGCTGCGAGGCTAGGTCGGGGTTCGGTACCGCGAAAGCGGTGATTGCATCAAGGGGCTGTGACGGTACATGCGTCCACGCTGTTGACTCCCTCGCAGGAGTTGGCGACTAGACCATAACCAATGTCACGGCCCTTTTAATTTGGATCCAGTCGGCCAATCGAATGCGAAGTACGAAAATTCCAGTCGTTAGGTCTACCTCAGCGCTACCTGTAATGGCTCGCAAGCTGAAAGCAGATCCAACGCCCCAATTCCTTCCGCATGAGCAGATTCCTTCGGCGCTGCCGATAATTTGCGAACCCTTATATCTGCTGGAACTCGCGATGCTCAGGCTTTCGCCCGTCTACTATGGTTCGGGAGTCCCCGCAGGCGACGGATCCGCGGTTGTGGTCATTCCGGGTTTGTTGTGCGCGGATTCTCTTTTGGTTGAGCTTTACAGCTGGCTTGCCCGCATTGGCTATCGCCCATACTTTTCCGGCATGGATGTCGTTGAAGGCTGTCCTAATCGGCTCGCAACACGCCTTGCTCGGACGATCACGCGTGCATACGCTGACACTGGGCGCCGGGTGCACCTCATCGGGCACAGCCTAGGTGGAATCTTCGCCCGATCTGCAGCAGTGCGGATGCCTGACTTTGTAAGTTCCGTCATCACGTTGGGTACACCGTTTCGCGGACTGGTCATGCACGGCGTTGTCATTGCTCTCGCCGAAATGGCTCGTGATCGAATTCGCGAGAAAGATGGAAATCTACCCGACGTGTGCGCTACGAGCCACTGCACGTGCGCATTCGGGCGATCGCTGCGTAGGCGCTGGCCGAAGAAGATTTCCCAGACAGCCGTTTACACGACAGAAGACGGGTTGGTCCACTGGCGCTACTGCATTACTGGTATTCCGAGAGCTGATGTTGAGGTCCACGGAACGCACCTGGGCTTGATATTCAACCCAGTCGCATACACCCATATTGCACAGCGCTTGTCTGAACGACCCCCTGCAAGCTGAGATCTTCGACTCTGCCAATGATCAGAATGGACCGATGCGATCCGGTTAAAGGCATCTAAAAGCATCGCACAACTTCTTCGCAGCACCGGCGCGGGTTAGTGCCAGCAGGGTCAACCGGAACGGGAGGATTAATGTGCCACACCTTAGAGGTCAGTCTCCAGAGACGGCTGCCGACCGTTTCGTCAGCAGGGCATTCACCTTGCTTAAGACGACGAACGCGTCGGCAACATAGACTACATCGGCCTTACCGCGTGCCCAACCGCAATTGGGGTCGAGATTGATGGCCCGGCGCTCAGTGATGAACCGCCACCCGACTACGTGCGGTTCCTCGCCGTGGCAGCAGGTAGAGAGTCCCTTTGGATGACGAGGAGTGGCCCCGGTTTGACCCACCTGGTTGAGATGGGTCATGAAGCGCAGTGTCGCCTGGTTCTCGCCGCTCTGCTCCACGAGTGATTTGCTGCCACCAAGTGACGCCTGTGATTCGCGCAGGAACCCGAGGATCAGTTGCTCGGCTTCTGCCGGGTGTGGCTGACCATCTGCCTGTTTCTTCGTCCATCCCGCACCGGCGACAAACAGCAGCTTGGAGTCCGGACGGATGGTCTGTTCGCCGGCCTTAGGCGCACGAATGCCTTTCACCACCGTGCGAATTGACGGAAGCGTGACAGCGATGATTTCGACGTTGACAGTTGAGTCTTTACCTTGCCACGCAGGACGCGAGCCGCTCTCCAGCAGCAGAAGCCATGGACGGTCCGTGCGCTGAAGTGAAGCCTCAATGCGTTGGCGGTAGAACCAGCGCGTGGCGACGGGATTGCCTTCGGAAAGCGATACGCCCGTGATGTGAGTGTCTACGTGGCCGTTGAGGCGGTGCGTCACGCCGGGCAGAACGCGAGCCAGGCGCGAAGTGGCGGGGGCAACGACGATGGTCGCGTTCGCAGCACGGCAAAGAGCCTCGCACGCGGCAGCATCGGTCGCATAGCGCGGTTGCGCGTACTCCAGGCCAGAGACGCCCAAGAAACGTGTGGCGCCGCAGGTAGCGATGGAATTGGCGGCACTCTGAACCTCGGCGCCAAAGAGCGCGACCGTGAGCGTTCCGGCGAGAGAAGCCGCGAGTTCGATGGCCGTGGTCAGCGATTCGAGCGCGGTTCTCGGGAGTGCGTTCTCGTCGTCCACATGAGCGAGAAATAAGATGGATTCCATTGATTCGTCCTGTGTACTGCGGTTATTTTCTGCCGGCCCGTCCGGCTGCTTTACTCTTGTCCAATCCATTCGACGATTTCTGCCGCAATGGCGTCGGGAGAGAGGTCTTTGACGATGCGCGTTTCGCGCTGCAGCTTGGGGAGTGCCACACTGACATATCGCAGGCAATCGCTGGCCACGGCCGCGGCTTTGGCGCGTTGCAGCGCAGGCATGACGGTGCGCATATTCGTCATGCCGACCTGCGGGTTGTTGCGCGGCTCAGGGAGATTGCCGGTTGCCCAGCCGAGCACGGCCGGGGGCGCACCCAGCGTTGACACCTGGTGCCGACCACCCTCGATGCGCTCCAGGATCTCCAGCGTTCCGTCAGTGCCCACGGTCACCTGGTCGACGCCGTAGAATTGGTCGGCAATACTGAGGAGCTCGCCGACAATCTGCAACGTTACGCCGGCGCCGCGGCTGGCAGATTCCCAGCCGCCGAAGATGAGCAGGCGCGCGGGGTCGAGACCAGGGATTGCCTTGATGGCGGCAGCGAGCGCGGCGGCGGTGGAATGCGCGTCGTTGAAGCCGCTGGCAGCACCGTCGAGCGCGATCAATTCAAACGGGACCTTCTGAGCCACAGTCATCATCACTTGCTGCAGCTTTGCCTTCGGTCCAAGACTCAGCAACGTGACCTTGCTGCCGGGGTGGTTCGCGGCAAGATTCGCGGCTTCGTACAGCGCGTGGCCGGCCCACGGATCGAGCACCGCGGGCAGCATCATTTCGTTCTTAAGCGCGGGGCCGGTGGGAGTGCTGACCGGCTCCAGGGTTTGCAGCGGATCGGGAACAACGCTTCCGCAGACGATGATTTGAAATTGCATAGTCTCGCTTCCGAACGTCAATTCAAGGTTGAATGCAGCCCGCCGGCTCCGGCGCGGAACTCGATGTTCGCAGTCTCGTCGTCACTGAGTGGCTGCATGCAGTTCCACAGGCAAGCGCCGCAGTGTACGCACTTTTCACGATCGAACATCGGCAGCCCTTTCTCACCGAAGGTAATGGCCTGGCCGGAACACATCTCGATGCAGAGCTTCGCCTCGCACGCCTGGCAGACCTCGAGGAAGTGAAACACCACGTGATCGGCATACCCGGACGGTGCCTGCACTTTGCCGCCGAGCAGCAGCGCGTCCTGATGCGACACCAGCAGTTGGCCGTCGAAGGGAATTTCCGGCCAGCCACAGCGGTTCATTAAAACGTCGTGGAGCGGAGTGTTGGTTCGCTCGCAGCAACTGCGGATTTCCTCAAGCTCGGCCTGCGGAATGCGGCCGCTGAAGTAATGCTCGACGGTGCCGACCCGCTCGTTGACGGAGCGCGGCTCCCGGCCGAGTGAAAACCGGCCTTTCGTCAATCCGGTGAGCGCCATACCCAATACCCCGGTGAGAACGCCGCGCTGGAAGCCATCGCGCGCTTTTTCCGCGATGCGGCCTTCGCGTTCCACCCAACTCGCACGACGGCGTGCAACGTAGGCACGCTCAAGATTCTCGCGAGAGAAAGATTCGCCCGCGCGCAGCAATTCAATGACCCCTTCGGCGAGCAGTGTGCCGGTTGTCCAAGCTTCGTCCACTCCGGAGCCGGAGAGAACATTGGTGCTGCCGGAACCCTCGCCGATACGCGCATAGCCATTGCCGGCGAGCACGGGCTCGCCACGCTTGCCGGATTCCTGCAGCGACTTCGCGCCCCAGGAGCGCAGGGTACCGCCCTCAATGTAGCGCCAGAGGTAGGGGTGCATGATGAAGTGCTGCAGGTATCGATACACGGTCCGTACCGGGCTGCCGAACCACGACGGGACGAAGATGCCGACGGAGGCAAGTCGGTCAGGATGAACATAGAAGAAGCCGAAGATTTCCGGCTCGGGGAAGCCGAACGTGTGAAATACCGTGCCCGGTTCGAGATCAACGTCCTCGCGTAATTCCACGACGAACTTCATGCCGACGGCCCACTCGCGGCGATGCTGACCATCAGGCATGCCGAACTCGTGGTCAAGTTGGCGGCCCACGGCGCCGACAGGACCGTCGGCAACAACCGTGAGGGCGGCGTGCACATCCATCCCGGGCATGAATGCCGCTTCCGGATTGCCGGCTTTGTCCGTGCCTTGATCGACGAGGCGTACACCCGTGACCGTCTCCTGACTGATCAGCGCTTGCGCAACCGGCATTCCGGGCCAGATCTGTACCATTCCTGTGGCTGCGAGCTGTGACGCAACCCACTGATTGAACTGGCCGATGGAAAGCACGAATCCATCGTCCTTGCGCAGAAATTCGGGAAGATAAGGCAGCTCGAGCGCCTGATCTTTAACCGGTAGCAGAAATTTGAGTGCACGAATCATCGCGTCCGCAGAACGCAGGCCTAACGATCGGCGGCTGGCGCCCAGCGTATCGAGAAGGTAAAGCATCTTCTCGGTCTTGACGCGCGCTGCCATCGGAATCTGCGCGGCGTTAAGCTCAGGGAAGCTGGCGCGAATTCCGCGGGCGCGGGTGACCACGCCGGAGACACCGACGCCGAGATCGTCAGCGCGTTCGTAGCAGATGACCTGCGGAGAGAGGCCGGGCGCAACGGAGCTCTGCAGAGATCCGTCGGCGAGCGCGCGCGAGAGGGTCGTAAGGAAGCCGCCCATGGCGGGGCCAAACCCGACGCAGGCGATATCCACTGCGACTGAGTCTCTCTGGAGGATCTGCTCTTGAGCTTCGGGGCACACGTCCATGGGAGCGCTCATGCCGGATAATCCAGCGCCTCCGGGATCATGACGCGTGCCACTGCTTCGGCGGCGCGATCCTTTGCCAGGCGCGCACCGGTCAGGCAGGTGTCAAGCTTCTGCCTTAGCCACAGGAACTGCGCAGCATTGCCGGAACACCCGGCGCACGGGCCGGCTTTCGCCGGATGCGAACCGTCGGCGCCGACCACGTCCGTGGCGCAGGCAGCGATACCGGGGATAAGACCTTCAAGGGAATCGAGGTCCTCAGCCTGGAAGCAGCCGCGATAGCCTTCCTCGTCCCACGCAGGATGACGGTTGAAGCCGAATACCAGTTCAGCACAGACGCGGCCCGCCTCCCCCGACGCGTGGGCCGATTGGACATGGCACAGGTCGGTGAAGAAATTCACAAAGCCGGGCAGCCCTTCGCACAGCGCGGAGTTTTCCTCGCCAGCCTTTTCCAGTTCAAGCACGTCGAGGATCTGCTGGCGCGCGGCAAGGATCCAGCAGAGCGCGTCGGCAAGCGGGAATGTCACCCCCTGCCGGGGACCGGTGTAAAGCTTGCCGCCGTCGGCGTCGGTGGCGCCCTGCAGATACTCGAGCGACCATAACCACATCATCATGGCCGTGGCCAGCGTGCACGCACCGGTGCCAGGATGTGAGGAAGCGACCCGGCGCATTTCTTTGATCCAGTTGCGGAACTGGGCCAGGAATACCTGGTTCGTCATGGTGACGGACAGTTGCCGGCGCTGCACGCACTCCGGACCTTCGTACGTCGCCTCAAGTTGCGCATCCATCCACTTGTGGCCGAGGAACCCCGGGCAATCTTCGGTGATGCCGTAGCCGCCCATGAGTGACACAGCCTCACGCATCATGTTCGCGCCGTGACCGGTGTTCCAGAGCTTGGCGGCGGGGCAGAGGACGGAGGCTTCACTGTCGAGAATGGCGAACCGCACCATCGGGTCGGAATCTAGTTGGGCGCGCTCCGGGCTGCCGACCGGGAAAGCGAGAGCCTCGAGGGCGCGCTCTTCGGCGGCGCGCATCGCTTTCATTTGAGCGCGCCCGCCGGTGATGCCGCGCGAATGGAGAATAGAATCTTTTTCACGCTCCAGGGGATCCACGACGTCGAATGCCCGCGCGGCGGCGAAGGCGAGCGAGGCGCTCGCCTCACCCGTCGCCCACACGTCCACCAGTCGCTGCAGCGCGTCCTCGCGTTGCTGCAGGCCGGCCTCGTACCGAATCGTGCCGGGCGTGGCCTGCTCGGCGCCGCGAAATCGTCCGCGCTGGTAACGAATCACAGGCTCGATAGCGGAGAGCAATTTTGCCGCGGTCATCACGCCGACCGTAACGCGCGTGCGCCGGAACACTGCCTCAATGACTTCGCTGTGGCTGTAGTTCGGAACGATGACGTGTTCTTTGACGGTGTAGCCTCCGATGATCCTTGAGGCAGGAATTGTCAGGCTGAAGATCGGATCGCCGGTGGACGAGAGTTGGTGGACCAGCTTTTTCGTAGGCGTGCCGCGGTCAAAAACGCCAGCATCGGTTTCCTCAAGAATCACCATGCAGGAACCCTTGATGCGCGGATCGGCCGAATCCACCGCGGCGGTGACAAAGTTCGCATACGCGATGTTCGTGATGAAACGTCCACGCTTGTCCACCTGCAGCACGGGCTCTTTACCGTCAGCCCACTCGGCGATACGCAGCTTGCCGTTCAACATGCCGGTATCGACACCGACGTACGGGATGGGCTCGGTCAGGCAGAACGCACCTCGCCAGTGCGGGCGGTCCTCGCCAGATGAGGTAGGCACCGCGAGTCGCATGTAGTGGTTGATCTGGTCGCGCGTGCCGCGCTCGTGAATGGGTGCGAGCGCCAGACAGCCTGCGAGCGACGCGGTGGCGGCGCCGCCGTCGACCCAGGCGAGTTCAAATGCCACCAGTGCCAGCGCGAGGTTCTTGGGCCCACTGATGAAGCCACCATGTTCGGGATCCATGAACACGGCAGTGATACCGGCCGCGTCATAGGCCTGGAGAAGCTCCGATTTTCCTGCGGTCCACTCATGCGAGTGACGTTCACCGGCGGCGACCAGCCGGGCGACGGGTCCGCGGGCTACCGATCGCGAAGACTGCACGAGCATCTGCAGGTCGTAGCGATCCGCAAACCGCCACATAAGCTGACGAACATCATCACCAGGCAGGGTCCGCAGGGTTTCCGGTTTGGGCTTCATGGCAGAGGTGGCCATTGTGCGAGTCCTTTCGCGAGTCTCTCATTCTGGAATCCGACCGCACTTGCGTCTGTGATGTAGGGCACCGGGGGGAGTGACATGGAAAACATGGCGAGAGGCCTGCCCAGCCATGCCGTCCGATTGTGTTCCTTCCTTGAGTACGGGAGCGGGCCTCGCCCGGCGCGAAGCCCTACCAGCAGCTTGGCCCGCGCGAACGTTCCGCGTTTACGGCAGTGGGTTTGAGCCTACTTCTCCGCCGTCTGAAGCTCCAGCGAGATCCGGTCACCGTTCATCAGCACGATTCCCGAATCAATGAGCTGCTGGCCGGTGCAATCAAAGTTCGCGTAGCAACGTAGCGCCTTCACTGGCAGCATAAATTCGATCGCCACAGGACTCGGTGATGCCGAAAACTTCACCGAGGTGGCGAAGCTGATGCCGTCGAAATCCTTTGCCGGTTGAAAGTACGCCAGTACTGGCCGTACAAGGTGAGCGATGTGCTCGTCGAATGCGAGGGCTGCTACCTTATAGCGCGATCCGGCAGAGGCATTGGCGTCGAGTGGCGTGGTTACCGAAAGTTGCAGGTACGCTCCCCGCTTGAAGGCGATGAAGCCGGGCGGAGCGTAGGGAACGAAATGGGCTTGGGAATCGAGTTCGCGCACCATGCGCGCCAGCACTTCCCGATACTCGGCCTGGAGTGAGCCGAGAGTCCCGGCGGTCACGATGCGGACCGGCGGCTCCGGGAGCCCCAGCAGCTTCGGGTTCACGGTGGGCTCAATGGGGGCACTGGTTCCGACCGTCGGTTGCAGGCTGGCGACTTCAGTGCGGTCGTTTTTTTCCTTCTTGCGCGGCGTGCCTTGTCCGGGCGGCGGATCGCCCGTCAGCCACATCATGAATGGCTCGCCGTTAACCAGGACTTGACCGTCCAGCACGGCGCCCTGCTGCTGCTCGGGCGTGCTGGCGCTCACCAGGCGCTCCGCGGCCGCGCGTGGAAAGATGTACACCACGTTTTCGAAGCTCTCGTTTTCAACTCCCAAGACCTTATTGCGGATGTGATAAGAAATCTCGAACGCGTACGCCTGGAACGAATCAACCTGGTTGAAACGCGGCACGGCCATCTTCAGCAACGGCAGCACGACGTCGGAAAATGTCTGACGAGTGCGGTGATTGAAGTCCATCGCCAATGTGGAATACGACGCGAAATAGTTGCCGGTCATTTCCAGCACAGTCCGGTTGTTGTAAACGTCGAAGCGGACGGAGCGCTGGTCCACGCCGGCCTGCTGCGGTAATTCAACATCCAGCACGCGGCTGAAGGAAAACGCGTACGGAAACTTGTGCGCGCGCGCCTCGACGCCGAACTGCTTCAGCTGCTCGAAATACTTCTCCTGAAGGTCGCGCGAAGAGGCGTCGCCGATTTCGCCCGGAGAAAGGACCTGCGCCGCTATGGGCAGACTCACGGCGGCAATCAGCACGAGTACGAGCACATTAATTTTTCGCATACACCAGTCCTTTCGATGGATACGGCGGATCAGCAATGGCGCGGATGTAGGCAATCACAGCCTGGATGTCATTCTTCGTCAGCGTGTAGCCGTAGGGCGGCATCTCCGCCGACTTGTTCAGGGCCGCGCCGCCATGAGAAATGATGGAGTTCAAGTCTGCATCGGAACTCTTGTTGAGCACATCGCCCTCATTGAAGGCGTGCGGCTTGGTAGTGAGGTTGTCCATGTTCGAGACGCGCTCCGGTGTCGATTCGGGATCGTGGCACCGGTTGCAGTACTGCTGGGTAAGCTCTCGGCCAAGCACCTGCTGGTAGTCCAGCGCAATTTCGTCCAGCTTGAGTTCGTAGGCCTTGCCGCTGCGATCGTGCGTGACCGCCGTCAGTTGGTAATGGCCGGCGGAGCCACCGAGCGTTGCCCGCGCTGTGAATTGACCGCTGGAGTCGGTCAGGCCGGCGGGTGGATCGAAGACCGCCCCCGAAGCGCCGCGCAACTCCACTGGCGCGCCGGCGACGCCATTCCCCTGGGCATCGTTCACCTGCACCACGATCGGTTGGTCCAGCGTAGCGCCGGCGGCTACCACCTGCTTGCCTCCGCTGACTTCGACAATCGTGGTACCGAATGCGGTAGCTGGGGGCGCCACCGATTTGGACTGTTTCCGCGAGCAGCCGCAAGCGAGCGCGAGCACTACCAGAATGAGAGCGGCTCGTTTCATCGTCCCACCTCCTGCTGCACGTGCCGTGCACCGGCCGTTTTCTTTGCTCCAGGTTTGCCGGTAAGCGAGGTTAGGAATGCCGTCAGCGCGCGAGCGTCATCGTCGCTGATGTGCTGGTTGGGCTCAATCGTGCCGGGACGCAGCTCCTGCGGGTTCTTCAACCAGTGATACATCCACGCGGGCGTGAGGCGCGACCCGACCTGGGTGAGCGTGGGCCCGATGTAACCCTTGTCCTTCGCCGGATCCACGATGTGGCACGACGAGCACGCGTACTTGGAATAGAACAGTTGTCGCCCTTGTTCGACCTGCGCGGGTGGGTAGCTTCCCGGGAGCGAGTCGCGCTCGAAGGCCGCCGTCTGGTATACGGCCACGATGTAGTCCGTGAGTTCCTTGATTTCGGCGTCCGTCAGGTTGAACTTCGGCATGCGCCGGATGAGCGCCGGCCGTAGCGTGTTGGGATTCTTGAGGAAGTCGGCTAGCCACTTCGCCTGCACCGAGCTGCCTTCCCAGGTAAGGTCGGGGGCCATGTCACCGCCGCGGCCATTGATGGCGTGGCAACTGAAGCAGCGCAGGTCGCGCACCAGTTGTCCGGCGTGTCCGGCAGGTTCGTAATGCGATTCCTGTCGCGACGCAAAGCGCATGGCCGCCGGCTGGGTCTGTGCCCGATCGGTCAGCGAAAGCAGCGCCGTCGTCATGGCATCAATCTGCTGCGGCGTCAGCGCGAACTGCGGCATTTTTAAGCTCGCGCCGAACGCGCGGGGCTTACGAATTTTCGCGGCGATGTAATCCGGCAGCGTGTGCGGCACACCTTCCGCGAACACCAGCTGCGCCAGCGACCGGCTGCCGACGCGGCTGAGGTCGGGAGCAAAATTGTCCGGCTTCCGTACGCCGTTGATCTCGTGACACGATGCGCAGCCATACTCGTTCACCAGCCGTTTGCCGTGCGCGATCTGTTCCGGTGTGGTGTCGGGCAGGTGAACGTTGGCAAGCAAGTCCGAATCTGTCTTGCCTTCCAGAAATCCCGCGAGCGTGGAAATCTGCTGCTCGCTGAAGCGGTAATGCGGCATCTTGGTGTCCGGATCGTAGGCAGCCGGATTGCGCAGCCAGGCTTCCAACCACTCCGGCTTCGCCTTGGTGCCGATCTTGGTCAGTTCGGGACCGAAATCTCCGCCCACCATGTTCCCGGCCGCGTTCTGCACGGCGTGACACGATGCGCAAAAGGATTGTCCATACAATGACGCGCCGGCCGTCGGGTCGACCGCACTGGCTCTGGCTGCCGTTTGCGCGCTCGGCAGGGCAAGCGACGTGCTCTGGGAAATCAGGAAGGCGGTAACGTCGCGGGCATCGTCATCAGTCAAGCCGAAGTTCGGCATCGTGGCGGTGGTCGAGTAGGCCTGCGGATTCTTGATCCATGCGTACATCCACTCGCGCGAGGTCTTTTGTGCGATGTGCGCCAGCGACGGTGGATCATCGCTGCCCTGCATCACCACGCCATCCGGTTGCCGGAGCGAGTGACAGCGCACGCATCCGTATCGTGCCAGCAGCTTGCGGCCGGTGTTCAACTGCGGGGTACCCGTCAACCCCGCAAGATGGCACTGCCCGCACGACGACTCGATGTATTTCGCCGGGACAATCGGCTGCTCCCACGCGAGGGTGCTACGGTGAGCTTCTTCTACAGTCGTTGCGCCGCCCTGTCCGCGGTGACACGTGGTGCAGCCAAATTCGGTGAGCGCGTGCGGAATCGGCGGGTGCGACCGGAACGGTTGCGTGGCGACCGTCGACAAACTCGCCTCACGCAAGCCCAGGTGGCACGTCGTGCAGCGATCCACCACCCCGGATTCGGGAATCCAGATCTGCTGAATGCCGGATTCCATGTGGCGTTGGAGCGTGACGGCATCGGCGCGCCCGCGGATCAGGTTCACGTACTGCTTCTGGTGGTGCCGCCACTCGCTGAAGTGATTCTTGGCGGGAGCAATCGCCAGCGAAACCAGGAAGACGAAGCTGATGATGCCGAAGACGCGGGCGCTATCCGCGAAAAGCCGCCGTGGTAGCGAGAAGGGCTTTTGACCACGCGCCATATCAGTATCCCCTCCACGGCCATACCCAGGACCAGCCGGGACCTCGGAAAAATGTGCCCACGACGGTCAGCACCACCAGTTCGCAAAGAAACCAGGTCATGATCCAGAAAGAAATAGGTTTGGCGACAAGCCAGCGCTGCCAGCGGCCCTGGGGCTCGGGCGCAGCCGCGGCAGCGATCAGCATGAAGGCGGCCACGACAATCGTCGGCGCCAGCGCCACGAATACATCAAAAACGATCAGGAAAATCGAGAATGCAATCACTACGCCCGCGAAGATTTTCAGCCGACGCGATTTATCACGTAGCCACAGGCCTTCCGACTCAATGTTGACGTTGAAATAAGGAATGACAATTAAGGCGATGACGACCAGCGTCGGAATCAGTACGCCCGCCACAACCGGCGGAAAATAATGCAGCAGCTCCTGTAATCCCAGGAAGTACCACGGGGCTTTGGCCGGATTGGGTGTCTTAGTCGGATCGGCCAGCTGCTCCAGGGGCGCATCCCAGAGCAGGGCCATCCACACCAGCACGACTGCGCCCAGCATGACCGCGGTCGCAACTCGGAAGAAGACTTCCGGGTACGTCATGACCAACGGTTCGTCCTGGGCCTTGACCGCCGCCGACGTGCGCCGCGTGACAAAGGCAACGCGGACCGGCGCTTTGCGCGCGTCGGAGTTGAAGTCGGCGATGAAATCCTTATCGCTCATTTGCCCTCCGGCTTGGTCACCGGCCCCGCGTACAAACCGCCGTCTTTGCGAATGCGCCAGAAGTGAATGGCAATAAACAGAAGCGCCGTGAGTGGGAGAATCATGCAGTGCAGCACGTAAAACCGCAGCAGTGCGTTGGCGTTTACCACGTGTCCGCCGAGCATCAGGAAGCGGATCTTCGCGCCCAGCACCGGAACGGCCGACGCAATGTTGCTGCCCACGGTCACCGCCCAGTATGAGAGCTGGTCCCAGGGCAGCAGGTATCCGGTATAACTGAGCAGCAAAGTGAGGATCAGCAGCACCACTCCGATCACCCAATTGAATTCCCGCGGTGGACGGTACGCGCCGCGGTAGAACACGCGAAACATATGGGCGAACACCAGCAGGACCATGGCGTGCGCCGACCAGCGATGCAGGTTGCGCAGGAACACGCCCGACGAAACCACGAACTGCAGGTCTTTCATGTCGGCATACGCCTGCGGCACCGACGGGTGATAATAGAGCATCAGCAGGATGCCGGTAATCACCAGGATGAGGAATGTGCCGAAGGTCAGCGCGCCCAGGTACCAGGTGACGCTGAGGTTGAGCGCGCGGCGGCGTGCCTTGGCAGAGAACAGGTGCAGGAAAACGTTCTGCTGAATCGTGAGCACGTCGTGCAGACGGCTGCCGCCGCGTCCGCTGCGGAACACCGACCGCCACACCCGGCTGCCGCGCACATCTTCTATATAGCCGTCCAGCGTCTTTGCCATCGTTACACCTTTACCAACTGGCGCGCGCTTAATTGCGCCGCGCGATCCACCATGAGGTCACCTTCCTCACTCAGCCACATGCGGATCCAGGGCAGCGGCTTGGGCGCGGGGCCTTCGATCTTGGTGCCGTCCTTGCGAAACTTGCTGCCGTGACACGGACAGGCGATGATGCCGAGCTCCGGCTTCCACGCCGTCATGCAGCCCAGGTGCGTGCAGGTAGCGTTCAATGCGTAAAAACCTTGCGAACTGTTGATGACATAAATTCCGTTCACCGGATCGAGCGTGACCGAATCCGAGGGATAGCGATCAGGCTTCCCTGCATTCACCACCGGCGAAGGCTCGTAGAGCACGTTCGGGGAAAGAAACTGGTAGGCAAATGCGCCGGTGCCCGCAGCGGCGACCGCGACCGAGCAAAGGCCCATCTTCACGAAGAACTGTCTGCGATCGAGCTCACTGTCGTTTTTCTTTTCATCCTCAGACATATTGATGGCTCACTTCCCCGGTTGCGGCGCGACCGCCTGTTTCACATCCATCGTTTGCAGCGGGATCAGGCCGCTGGATTCGGCGGAAGCCAGCCGGTAGGCTTCCATCGTGATGGTGTTCGCCGGGCAGCGCATCGCGCACAGGCCGCAGCGAATGCAGCGTGTCTCGTCCTTGATCATGGCCGAACCGGTGATGACCCCGAGTTCCTCGGCGGCCACATCGTCCAATTCCACGCCGAACAGTTGCGAGTTGTCGCGGATGGTTTCCAGCGCGCCGGGTTCGAACTGAATCCGGTCGAGGGACACCAGGCTGAGGCACTGCTCTGGGCAAACATCCACGCATCCACCACAGAGCACGCATTCGGTGCCGTCTTCCGGATTGCCTTCAAAAACGGTGTTTACCCAGCACCGCAGACAGCGGCGCGCCTCGGCCATGGCGGATTCTTCGTCGTACCCGACCTCGACCTCCGTTACTCCCGTGCGGCGCTCCAGCGGCAGCATGGGAACGGGCTGGCGTGGAATATCCATGAAGTCCGCGAACATCCAATGACGATCGAGAACGTTGACTTCGACCACCGGCTCAGGATGCTTGCGTCCGCGGAGGTACTCGTCGATGGCGATGGCGGCACGCTTGCCGTCGCCAACACTGTCAATGATCAGCCGCGGTCCGAATACGCAGTCGCCGCCGGCAAACACACCGGGTGCAGTGGTCATCAACGTTTCGCGATTTACGGCGATCAGGCCTCGGGGCGAGATCTGCACGCCATCGTCTGGCCGCAGAAAATCGAGCTTAGGCGCCTGGCCAATGGCCATGATGATGGTGTCGCACTCCAGTTGCCTCTCGGTGCCTTCATGGAACGCGGGGTTGAAGCGGCCCGTCTGGTCGAAGACCCATTGGGTGTCGAGTGTCTCCAGCGCAGTGACGTGCCCGTCGCGCCCAATCATGCGCTTCGGTCCGAGCCCGGGGTGCATAATGATGCCTTCGGATTCTGCTTCTTCGATTTCTTCCAGAGCCGCCGGCATTTCGTTCCGCTTCTCCAGGCAGACGAGGTGCACTTCGCTGGCGCCCATGCGCAGTGCGGACAACGAGATGTCCACCATCTCGCGCGCGGCTACGGCGGCGATGTTGTCGTCGGAGGGGACGATGTCGTCGACGGCGTGCTGCTTCACCACCTCGCGGGCCGCGGAGCGGGCCACGTCCATGGCGACGTTGCCTCCGCCAATCACGATCACCTTTTTGCCGATGGTGAACTTGTATCCGAGGTTTACGTTGAGCAGGAACTCGATGCCCTTGTGCACGCCGTCCAGGTCTACGCCCGGAATCGTGAGGTCGCGGCTGCGATGAGCGCCAACCGCGATGACAACCGCGTCGAAGCCCTGCCGGCGCAGGTCGCCGACCGTGAAGTCGCGCCCGGCAGCCTGGTTCAGCCTCAAGGTAATGTCGCCGGTCTGCAGGATTTCGCGGACCTGCGCTTCCACGACGTCGCGCGGCAGGCGGTACTCGGGGATGCCGAGATACAACATGCCCCCGGGAACAGGCGCGGCCTCGAAGATGGTGACCGAGTATCCGAGCAGCGCCAAGTCGTGCGCCGCCGACAGCCCGACCGGTCCGGAGCCGACGACCGCGACCTTGAATCCATTGGGCGCCGCCGCCACCGGAGCAAGATCACGGCGATAGCGCGATTCGGGGCCGTAACGCTCGGTCAGGAACCGCTTGAGCGCGCGGATTGCAATCGGTTTGTCAATGGTGCCGCGACGGCAGGCTGTCTCGCACGGGTGGGCGCAAACGCGCCCGCAAATCGAGGCCAGCGGATTCGGATCGCGGGCGTAACGGTAGGCTTCCGCGAAACGGCCTTCAGCGATCAGCGCCACATAACGGCCCGCGTTGGTGTGCGCCGGGCAGGCCATCATGCACGGGAAATTGGTATTCAACCAATCCCGGTCCACCTTTTTGTCGATGAATCTCTTCTGCATCGCCTTAGTCCGCTGTCGCAATCAGGAGACGGGAGCGGCTCAGGAGGTGACCGCTCCCGTCTTCTTCGTTACTTCGAGACCGTCAAGTCCGCTTTGGTGTCGCCGCTGACTTTTACCGGCTTCGACGACGGCTTGGCGCCTTCGTGCCACGCGACGACCTTGTAATCGCCATCGGGCACGTTAGCGATCTTGTAGTTGCCGGAGGCATCCGTCTCCGCGTAGTACGGAGTCGGCGAGACGACCACATATCCCGACATCTCCGGGTGGACATTACAGAGCAGCGGGACCACTCCGGCCTTGTCGAACTTGTAGGATTTCTTCTCGCCCTTGGGCCAGGTGCCCAGGTTATGGCCGGCCTTCTTGTCGCCCGAAACCGCGGGCCAGAAAACGTTGTGGGCGACGTTGTCGCTGTTCTGGAAGTCCACCGTGGCGCCCTGCTGCACGACAGCGATGTGCGGCTGGAACAGCAAGCCCTTCTGGTCAATCAGAACGTGCTTTTCGGGAGCTGGGAAAGTTTTGCCCGGGATGGTGTCCACGTACACGACGGACACCCCGGAGGCGCCGCTGACTTTGCCCGACAGCGTGCCGGCCAGGGCGGCGGCGGTGATCATCAGGACTGCGAGAGCGATTGCGAACGTGCGTCTCATGACTGCGATTCCTCCAAAAAACGCGAGGGGGAGCAGCGCTCCCCCGCGGCTAGTAAACGAACTCGAGCCCGGCGGTGACCGTGTTCGTGCGGAACGGATTGGTCACCACCGTGGCGCCGGTGATGGGGTTGATCCCATTCAAGACCTGCTGCTGGGGACGGATCTGATATTCGAACGAGGCCTTGATATTGGCGTGAATCAGGAACTGCACGCCGGGAGTAAACCGGTTGCGCGTGTGGCGCACCGGGCCAAAGAAATTCCCAGCGGTGATCGACTCCTGGCCGTTGATGAAGTCCGCCCAGGTGTTCACGCCGTCGTAACGCATGATGAGCATGATCCATGGCAGCGGCATGTAGTCCGCTTGCAGGAATCCTCCGCTGAACGTCGCGGGGATGCTGTGCACGAAGCCCACCGGGATGGGTGACACCCCGGTCTCCACCGGCAGCGGGATCAGCGCGGTTGTGCCAGCCGCGGTAAGCGGCGTACCGGTGCATAACGAATCTACCGTTGGATTGCACACCGGCAGCAGGTTGTGATCGCGGCCGTATACGAACTGCCCGAACAGGTTGAAGTTGCGGTAATTGAAGTCGAAGTCGCCGCCGACACGATAGAACGGTTCACGCGCCGTGAGTGAAGCAGGAGCACCGGTGGAATCGGCGCCCACAACGCGCTGCACCGAACGTCCGTAGTAATACAGCGTGCCCACGGTTAAGTAGGTGTGGGTTCGCGGTCCCATCGCCCCGGCTGCCTGGATTGCCCGTCGGCTGGCGCTATCGCGCTCCAAATTGAAGCGGTAGGCGAGACGGCCGTAGATGTCCTTAAAGTTGGCATCGGACAGGAACCCCAGCCCGCCGCTGTTCGCCCCGGTGGCAGATGGCACGAGGCCGCTGGTGTCAATCGTTTGCGTGCCGGTAGTCTGATTGACGATCGCCAGCGCCCAGTAGTAACCGCCGTAATGATGTCCGCCGCTGAGTTCCACGCCCTGAGCGGCGTTGGAAAGCGCGAACCCGTTGTTTACATTGTGCTGCAAGACGTTGGCATTCGGATTGATCGAGCCGATCGCCGCCTGGTCGTAAATATCCCACGGGCTCAGGTTCCAACTGCGTGCCGGCGAGAACGGCAATTCCAGTTCGAACTGCCCCGCCCGCAAGTGCAGAGCGTCTTTGGGAAGGTGCAGGAAACGGCCGATATTTACGAACTTCAGGTATCCATCCCCGAGGCCGCCGGCCCCGCCGGCTCCGGCGACGCTGAGGTCATCGTCCACCCAGAAGGCGATGTCACTGCCGAAATTCCCGGCGGTAAAGATGCTGAACAGGCCAGTCTCAAAATCGCTGCGCGGAACGAATCCGGGAACAAAGGGCGGCCCAGCCACACCGGGCGGCGGCGGCTGCACGGATTCGAAGTTGCCCCGATTGCGTCCCACTACCTGGAAGAAGTTGTTCATGCGCAGCCCAATCGGCGGCATTCCGGGAATCGTGCCCGGCCATACCGTCTTGGGCCACAACTCCTTCTGGGCCGGGGCGCCCAGCAGCACGGGCGGAATCTTGATGAAGGTTTCGTCCTCGCTGGGGAATTTGAATCCCGCGTCCTTGAACGCCTTGCCGAAATCGTTCAGGTGGGGAAAGCTGTCGTGACACGTGGTGCACGACGTTTGATATTTACGTGCAAAGGCGGGGATTGCGTGCGCCTGTGGCGGGGCTGTCAACCCGGCCGTTACGATCACCGCCACGATGCCGATGAAGATGAATGCTGATTGCCTGCGCATTACGCCTCCAAGTTGTCCGCCGCCGGCTTCTTCGGTCGGCTGGCGGTCCCATTGCTTATTTCGGACCGGTTACGTACATGTGTGTCTGCACCGGCGCGCCGTCTTTCCCGTAGCACGCGCCGATGGCGCTGCAGCTGCACAAACCGCACTCGCCAACGCAGCGAGGGCACTGCACTTCCCAAACTCCCGGCTGCAAGCGTATGCAGCCAACGTGGTGCCCGCATTCCGCGCAATAGAGGTAGTCCACTCCCGGCAGCAGTTGCTGCGGATTGAGCAGTTGCGGATCGCGCGCGGCCTTGCTTTCGCGTTCCGACGGCTGGGCGGGTTTACGATTTGCCGGATCCATCAGCTGCTCTTCTTCTTCACTCCATTGCCAGGTTTTGCGAGACCGCGCCATTCGCCGGGACGTTGACCACCCACACGCGTTCCCCAAGTCGCTCGTGCCAGCAGCGAAGGCGGTGTTTTCCAGCCGGTACGCCGGCAATCCGAAAACTTCCATCGTCGTGGGGACGCGCAAAATAAGGGTTCTTCACCACCACGATGAAAGCCGACATTTCCTGGTGGACGTTGCACAGCAACTGCACGACCCCGGGCTGGTCGAACTTCATTTGCCTGACGGTGCCGCGACCGTACAGTCCGAGATTGAAGCGTTTCGCCGGCGAAATGGAAAACACGTTGTGCGCCAGCGGATCGCTATTTGGAAAATCCACGGTTGTGCCCGCCTGGATTACCAGCACATGCGGTACAAAACGCAGCCCCCTCTGGTCCATGGTTGCGACAGCTCCGGGAGCTGGAAGGGGCCCTTCAAGATCGTCGAGGTAAACCACGAAATCTGACTTATCGAGCTTCGTGTCGTTCACCTGCACATGGCCTTCGACCGTGCCGGCAGTGGCGCCGGTCGCAAGCATCGCGACCGTCGCGATCCAACAGGCGATTTGGCCGAGATGCCGCAACAAGCTCTCCCTTTTGAAGACGTGCCCGCAACGTGGAGTGCAAGCGCGGTGCCGAACGGCGCCGCAGAGGAGAGGTATTCCGAAGCCGCATTTTCAGCAGCTTACGCGCACATCACGGCGGCCGCGGTTCGGCCGTCACGGGCAGGTGTTACCTGCGGGTTACACCCGGTTGTGGGGTGTTACGCGGGAGAAACACTCGCCGGCACATCCACCGGCGAAGCTGGACGTGGATCGATTTCGTACCGTCGCATCAGCTCGTAAAACGATTTTCGGCTGATCTGCGCTTCGCGCGCCGCCGCGGAAACGTTGCCATGGTGGCGCAGCAACAGCGACGTGAGGTACTGCTTCCCCTGGTTGTCCATCCACTGCCCCCGCACGGCCTTGTAGCCGAGCACTCCCGCAGGCGTACCGGGCTGCTGGTGGAAACAGTCCGGCAGATCGCGCAACCGGATCGCGTGGTCCTCGCACATCACCACGGCGCGCTCCACCACGTTGCGCAGTTCGCGCACGTTCCCCGGCCAGTCGTGGCGCTCGAGGGCCTGCAAGGCGTCGGGACTGATCTGGACCGGGCCCTTGTCGGCTGCCTGGTAGAACTTCTTCGTAAAGTACTGCGCCAGGACGGCGATGTCCCCGGCGCGTTCGCGCAATGGCGGCAGTTTTATCGTGACGACATTCAGGCGGTAAAGCAGATCCTGCCGGAAACGTCCTTGTCGCGCTTCGGCCTCGAGATCGCGATTCGTGCAGCAGATGACCCGGATATTCACATCAATGAGTTTTTCTCCCCCCACATGACGGAAGGCGCGCTCTTGCAGCACGCGTAACAACTTGGCCTGCAACTCCGCATTCAGCTCTCCGATTTCGTCGAAGAACACCGTGCCGCCGTTCGCCGCCTCCAGCAGGCCGCGCTTGCTCTGGTTCGCGCCCGTGAACGCGCCTTTTTCATGGCCGAACAGTTCGCTTTCCAGCAGGTTCGACGGCAGGGCCGCGCAATCCACGGGCACGAAAGGACGTTCGCGGCGCGGACTGTTGGCGTGGAGCGCCCGCGCGATCAGCTCTTTTCCTGTGCCGCTCGAACCGGTGACCAGCACGTCCGTGTTGCAAGGCGCTACTTTCGCCACTGCGCCCAGCACCTTTTGCAGCGCTTCACTGCGTCCGACAATCTGGTGCAGCGGGCAGCACTGCTCCAGTTCATGGATTTCTGGGATGTCTCCGCGCAGCCGCCGGCGGTGCTCCAACCCTTTCCCGACCTCCGTGATGAGTTGGGCGCCGGTGAATGGCTTACTGATGTAGTTGAAGGCGCCCTTCTTAACGGCCTGCACGGCCGACTCGAACGTTCCGTGTCCGGTGAAGATAATCACCACCAGGTCGGGATCGAGTTTGGTCGCGCGCTCCAGCACCTCCAGACCGTTCATGCCCGGCAGCTTGAAATCGAGCAGCACAAGGTCGAACGATTGCGTCCGCACCATCTCCAGGCCGCCTTCCGGCGTCAGCGCCGTGCTGACGCGATAACCGGCGTCCTCCAGGATGGCTTCGCAGCTCTGCACGATAGCTTCGTCGTCGTCAATTACGAGAATATGCTGGCTCATGTTGTTCGACTCCTGCGGATAAAGAGATCACGATCGTGGTGCCCGCTCCCGCTTCGCTGTTGGCCCAGATTTCTCCACCGTGGTCCTTCACGATTCCATGGCTGATCGACAGGCCCAGCCCAGTGCCACGGCCGGGAGCCTTGGTGGTGAAGAAGGGATCGAAGATGCGCGGCAGGTTTTCGGCTGCGATGCCTTCGCCGGTATCCTGAATTTCAATTCGGACGCAACGGTCCTCCGTTTTTTGCGCTCCGACCCGCAGCGTGCCGCCGTTCGGCATCGCATCAATCGCGTTACTGAGCAGGTTCACGAATACTTCCGTCAGACGGCTGGCATCGCCCGGCACGGGCGGCAGAGAAGGATCAAAATCGCGGCGGACCTGGATCGCTGGACCGATGCGGAATTGCACCAGTTCGATCGCCGTGTCGAGTAACTCGCGCACGTGGACTTCGTTGATCTGCATCTGTGTTTGCCGCGAGAACGTCAGCAGGCCGCCAACCAGATTCGCCACCCGCTCCGCTTGCCGCACGATGATCTGGAGGTTCTTTCTGCTCCGCGCCGGCAGCGTGCCCGCAGTGTCACCTTCCGACATGTGGCTGGCCAGGGCCAGGATGCTGGTAATCGGGTTATTGATTTCATGCGCCATGCCGCCGGCCAATTCGCCAATCGACGCCAGCTTCGCGGACTGCGCCAACTGCTGCTGCGCTTCCTGCAGCTCCACGTAACGTCGCGTCAACTGCCGGTCCGTGTCGGCGACAATGATGCCGATGATCACCGTTCCCAGCGCGAGCATGACCGTGAAGGAGCAGTAAATAAAGATGATGTACTTGCCGATGTAAGCGTTCACGTAGTCGAGCGTGCCGATGAACTCCACCCGATCGCCCTTGTTGTCCGTATCGATCGGCAGCCGGATCATCTGGAAGCTGTTACGAAGCACCGCATCGGCGGGCACCGGTTCCGGAGCATCGGCTCGCGTAATCGACTCCTTTACCTCCCAGTTCGGCATGTAACGAAACGCGGCACGTTGTCCTTGCGCGTACACATTGATCTCGCGCAATTCCGGCAAGGTTCCAAACTCCGCCATCACGCGCCGCAGCACGTCCGGGTGATCGAAGATCTGCTGCATGTCCTCGCCGTGGCCACGGTAGTAGATGTAGTGGCCACGCAGGAATTCCGCCAGGCTCACCGATCGCTCCTCCGCCAGCCGGAAGTACTGGTACTTCTCCATGCCGGCAGTGCTCAACATGATCAGGCTCGCCAAGATCAGGAAAGTGAGGTTCAGCCGGACGAATACCCTGTCCAGCAGGTTCGGCGAACGCTCCCCGACCGCCCACGTCAGGGAAAACAGCGCCAGCGACATCAGGTGTTCCTGGAAATTCCACACCACGACGCCATAACTGTGCGGCAGAAACGAGGGTGCTCCGTGCAGCACGAACACCGCCGCAAGGCTCGCCAGCCCCAACAGGCGGAACCCGCGCCCTGGCCACTCAACGGCATTTCTAATGATGGCCGCGATGGCGAACAGCAGCACCGCGAAGCCGATCGCATCGCCCGCTAGCATCGCCCAGGAATGCGCCTTCGCGATGCTCAGGTCCAGGGCCGTCCGTGAGAGCTCGATGAGCTCAAGGATAATCAGGGCGAGAAACGCGGGAACCGCCAGCGGTCCGAACCTACTCTTGATGGCATCCAGGTAGGCGGAGGCGATGATTACGACGCCGGCAATCAGCAGTGCGTGTGAAACCCCCTCCAGCCCCGCCAGCCGTAAGGGATCGCCGAAGAAAAACGCTACCGCGAAGCGCAGCGTCAGGATGGCGAAGTGAAGTCCCAGTACCCCGAATCCGAGGGTGACCAGCCGTTCGGGACGGTGGATCGCTCCCCGGTGCAAGCGCTGGTGCAACAGCACCATCACCGCCAGCCCGGTCAGCAGCAGGTGGAAGAGGTTGAGAATGAGCAGGGTCTCGGCTGTGCGGTTCGTCAGATGCCACAGCAGAGAGTCCATATCGCCACCTGCACCACGCCATGGTCGGCGTTCAAGGCTTGGCAGCCCTGGGTGGAACAGAAACGCCGTTGCGGCCACCCCACCTGAGCTGCTGGCAAGAGTGTCTCGCGAGCTTAGCACAGAAGCCTGTGACTCATGTCACAGCCGACGGTGACTTTTAACACCGATTCGTGCGCATCGCGAGGATTCAGTTCAAGAAGCCAATCCAGCCGCAAACCCCAGCAAGGGGCAAGCCATTGCGACAGAGGTTCCGAGGGCGAGGAAAATGCGCGCACCCCGCTAAGCGGCTCAAGTTCATTTCCGTCCCTGGCCCCCATCTTTCCACCCTAAGTACTACGGCCCTGCGCCGATAGGATCATCTCCCTGGCGGCCTCGGGTTAGGTGACGACTCGCGGCGAAGTCGGGCGTTCCTCTCATGTCGGGTTAGGAATCTTGAGGTTACCTTTTAGTACATGGGAAGGCCCGAGCTCCAGCCCGATACGCCGCGACTCCACACGACCGCTGCCGACACCTTGCGCGTCCGTTCCGGCGGCGAGGTGTGGCTGCTTGCGCTGGGTGCCGGCGCCGCCATTGCCGCCTTCGACGTGGGCGCGCAGTGGTTCGTGTACATCTACCTGCTGCATCAAGCCGAAATGCATTTCATAGGCTGCGCCATCGCGGGCCTGACCACCATCCTGCTGGTAGAACGGCTTCTGGAGCGCAGCAATCGCGCCACGCAAGCGACGATCCGTCGGCTGGAAACGATTGCGGCCATGAACCACCACATCCGCAACGCGCTCCAAACCATCTCCTACGAGCGCCACTTCGCGACCGACGCCGGAACCGCGGCTCGCATGTCGGACGCGGTTCGCCGCATCCAGTGGGCGCTGGAAGAGGTCTTGCCCGGAGTGAGCGAACAGGAAGTTAAATCGAAGGTCCATCCTCTGCGGCGCCGAACCTCGTAGCGACTACCTGAAAAATTCTGCGAGCCCGGCTCGTCCAGGGAGTTTGCCCATGCTCGCGTACACTGGTACTGCTATGGATTGGAAGAATGGTTTCTTGCTTCGTGGACTGCCGTTCCTGCTACTGGCAGCAGTGTTTGGGGTGCTGTCCTTGGCAGCGGATCAGAAGCCCGGCGAAGTGCCGCCCGCCGCTCTGGTGCAGTCGGACGCGCTTTCCAGGAGCTTGCAGTCGCCCGCCGGCAAACCCACGATCCTCTACGTTGGACCTCGATTCCTTTACACGCAGGCGCACATTCCCGGCGCCGAGTTCATTGGTCCAGCCTCGGACTCCGCCTCTTTACAACGCCTCAAGGCGCGGGCCGGATCTTTGAAGAAGGATGCGCCCATCGTTGTATATTGCGGCTGCTGTCCTTGGGACCACTGCCCGAACATCCGGCCGGCTTACAAACAGCTTCAGGATCTCGGCTTCACGAAAGTGAAGGCCTTGTACCTGGCGACCAGCTTCGGCGCTGACTGGGTGGAAAAAGGCTATCCGGTAGAAAAAGGTGAGCCGGCGGCGAAATGAGACGGCTGGCAATTGTGGTCGCAGCCATCGGCCTGCTCGCTGGCCTGTATCTCGGCACACGGCATTACCCGCCGAAATCCAGCCATGCCGGCCCGTCCGTCACGCTGCCGGCAATGACGGACCTCAACGGTCACGTCATCGGGCAGGCAAGCTACAACCGAAAAGTTGTGCTGATTAATTTCTGGGCGGCATGGTGCACGCCCTGCCGGGCCGAGATTCCGCAATTCATCGCCTTACAAGAGAAGTACGGAAACCAGGGTTTGCAGATCATCGGCATCTCGATGGAAGACTCCGAGCTGGCGCTGCGCAAGTTTTATCAGGAAGCGAAGATGAACTATCCGGTGGTGGTCGGGAACCAGCAAATAGCACAAGCCTGCGGCGGCGTGCTGGGACTACCTACGACCTACCTGGTGGGACGCGACGGCCACGTGCGGGGCAAACTCGTCGGTTCCACTGATTTCCACGATCTCGAACGGCAGATCACAGCGCTTCTGCAACAATCGCGATGAACTGTTCGAAGGTCCTCGTCGGTGCCCGCCCGCGATGCGGTGGGGATACGCCCATCTATACCTAATGCATCGCCGGCGCCAACGTGCCGGAGCCCGCACTCTTCAGTTCGCTCTCCACCGCAATCGCCAACCGGCGAATGCCCTCGCGAATGCGCTCTGGGGTTGCGTTGGAGAAATTCAAGCGCATGTGCGAGCCATTTCCGCCGGTGGGATAGAAGCAATCTCCAGGAACGAAGGCGACGTTCTGTTCCAGCGCGGTGCGTAGCAGACGCTCGCTGTCCACCGCCGGCGGCATGGTCACCCACAGGAAGAGGCCGCCTTCCGGATGGGTCCAGCTCACGCCCGGAGGGAAGAACTCGGCCAGCGCCTTCAACATGGCATCGCGCCGCTCGTGGTAGAGCGCGCGAATGGTTTTTACGTGCTGGTCGAGGAAGCCGTCCCGCGCTGCTTCGTAGGTCACCATCTGGGTGAAAGTGCTGGTGTGAAGGTCGGCGCCCTGCTTCAACTGCACCAGCCGGGAGATCACACTCGCGGGCGCGACGATCCAAGCCACTCGCATGCCTGGCGCCAGCAGCTTCGAGAAGGTGCTCAGATAAATGACATTGCCGATGGTGTAGCCCTTGTCCCGCTCCAGGTTCACGCGGTCCATGACTACGAGTGGCGGAATGTGCTCGCCTTCGTAACGCAACTGGCCATAGGGATCGTCTTCGATCAGCGGAATGCCGTAATGATCCGACAGGAGCACCAACTCTTCGCGGCGATGCCGCGATAGCGTCACACCGCCGGGATTCTGGAAATTCGGCAGCACGTACATGAACTTTGGCCCGGAGCGCAGCGCTTCATCGAGCAGGGAAGTCTGCAAGCCATCGTGATCAATCGGCACTCCAACGTATTCCGCGCCATAGACATTGAATGCCTGCAAGGCTCCGAGGTAGGTCGGCGTTTCAACCAGGATGCGGTCGCCGGGATTGATGAGCAGCTTGCCGATCAGGTCCAGCGCCTGCTGCGAGCCCGACGTAATCATCACGTTGTCCACCGTGGCCAGGATGCCGTACCGCCGCATGTTGGCCACCAGCAACTCGCGCAGCGGCATGTAACCTTCCGTCGGCCCGTACTGCAGCGCCGTACCCGACTGCGTGCCCAGCACGAGCCGGCAAGCTTCCTGAAATCGCTCGACCGGGAAAAGCTCCGGCGCGGGCAGCCCGCCGGCGAACGAAATCACTTCCGGGCGCTGCGTGATCTTCAGGAGCTCACGAATCGCCGAGCTCTTAATGGACTGGGTGCGCTGCGCAAACCTTTGTAACCACGGAGCTGCCATGGCACACGCCTCCTGCCCTTATGCTTCTATAAGGGAAACTTTGTGTCTGTGACGCCGGGCACGCGCGCAGGGTCGGCCTTCCGCTTTTGAAGCGGCTCGGAACTTAGTCAAACAGAGAGGGCTGTCGCAGCGCCCGCCGCAGCGTTTCCCGCGTATGCGAGAACGTGGGACGCAGCATCTCCGGCGGCGTCTTCTCCGCGAACGGATCGCCGGAAAACCGCTGGACCGGTTCTTCTTCGATCACGGGCGCGGCCACCAGCCCAGCCGCGACCCACCGGTCCACGGCTGTGTCCAGGCGCTCGCGGAAGAATTCCTCGAAGGTGAGCACGTTGCGCGCCGAGGCATATTCGCGCCGTCCCAGTTTGGCTCGCGTAGTTACGACCGCGTAAACCCGCGATGAGTGCATGGCCTCCAACTCGGCGCTCGGCAAATCCTCATCCAGCGTTCCGAGGAACAAGCCCAGCGGCTGGGTTGCATCCGTCACCATCTGCCGCCAGCGGTCTTTGATGGTCTTCTTGGCGGAAAAAACAATGGTGTCAGCCGGCTGGTCGCGCAGGTGGTTCACCGAAGGGAACACCCAGTCCGGTTGTCCATGGATCACCGCTTGCGACGTGTAGGAATAATGAAGGCTGATGAACTGGCACACCAGGAGTTCAAATGCCTTTCCCGTGTGCGAACGCCGACCCTGCGTCAGTCCGGCAAAGAAGCGGTCCAGAGCATGAAAGTTGTCGCCCAGCAGGGCTACGAAGTCCGCCGGGCAGGCTTGTTCGCCGACCAGCGGCAGCAGCACGCTGGCGAAGGCAGCGCGTCCCGCTCGCTGCTGCGCCCGGCGATATTCTTCCTGCGCCGACGCCTGCACGCTTTCTACCAGCGTGCTGAAGCGGTCTTTCATCCAGTCCGCATCTTGTTCCCGGCCCAGCAGACATCGTTGGAGAGCCCCTTCGGCGATCGCCGAGGCGCTCGGAAGGCCTTCATGAAACACACGTTGAAGATCGGAATGAATTTGTAAATCGCTGTTGTTGGACACTGCCTCGCCGCTCATGATTCGGTTCCCCAGCCCATTTAAGAACGGTTTTGGCTGCCCCGGGAGTGTCTTGGGAGGTGCTACCGAATTGTGGCGAAGTTACTGATGGCACTTGCCAGAGTGCAACTATCAGGTGCATCATGTCCGCCGAAAACCGGAACAGCTTGCCCTCAGCCGGAGTAGTGCGCCGCGGGTATGCGCCGGTTGAATGGGACCGGAACACGAGCCAATATGTCATCACCCAAATTCACGCAGGTTCTCAACGCGTCGCTGCTCCATCCGGAGAATATCGCCGAGCTGGACAAGTTCCGCCGCGAGATCACGGTCCTGTTCTCCGACATCCGCGGCTCCACCGCCTATTTCGAGAAATACGGCGATATCGCCGGCGTGATGATGGTCCACCAGTGCACCGAGATTCTGCGTAAGCAGATTGACCAGCATCACGGCGTCTTTATCAAGACCATCGGCGATGCCGTGATGGCGACCTACGATAATCCGAAGGATGCTGTCGAATCCGCCATCGGCATGCACCTGGCGCTAAAGCACCGCAACGCCAATCGTCCGACGCAGGACCACATCAAGATCCGGATTGGCCTCAACTTCGGTCCCGGCATCGTTCGCTCCGGCGATGTTTTTGGTGACGTCGTCAATGTCGCCTCGCGCGTGGAGAGCGTCGCGCAACCCGACCAGATTGTTATTTCGCATTCCGTGAACCAGAAAGTCTCCGGTGTTCCGGACTTCAAGATCAGCTATCTCGGCAAGTTCGCTCTCAAAGGCAAAGAGGCGCCCAGCGACTTGTTTGAAGTGACTTGGGATGAGACCAAGGGAGTGGCGCCGCCGGTCGCCTCGCATACCATCATGGCGGCCGCCGGGCCGGGGCTGAAGCTTCCTACGTTCGTGCTGGAACACGTCGTTGCCGGATCGGGTGGAAGGAAATGGGAGCTGAAAGGGAAGAAGCTGACCATCGGCCAGACCACCGGCGATGTTACTTTTCCCGACGACGGCCGCATGGCCGAGGTCCATGCCCGCTTCAGCGCCGATGTAGGCCAGTTGCTGGTGGAAGACCTGAGCGACTACGGAGTCTTCGTACGCCTGGTCGCCACCTACACGCTGCAGGAGAACGATGTGATTCTGATGGGCACGCAGATGTTGCGGCTGCATCAGAAGGCGGAGGCGCTCCACGCCGCCGCTTCCACCGGCACCGGCATCACCAATCTTTCAGCCCTGATTCACGCGCCGGTAGGCGAACTCGTCGTCATTGGACCCGACGGCCAGGACACCGCGGTGACCTACCCGCTCAACCACAGCGAAGTCACCTTCGGCCGCAGCGGATCTACCTTCAGCTTTCCCGACGACGAATTCATGAGCCGTACCCACGCCAAGGTTTACCACCGCGGCGAAAATTTCTTCATCGAGGATTGCAGCCGCAACGGGACATTCTTGAAAGTGCGCGGCAAAGTCCCGGTGCCCCCCGGCTCCAGCGTCATCATCGGCAGCCAGATCTTCCGCGTCTCGCAGCTTCCGTAATTTGAGGGTGGGGTTTGCGCGCGTCGGCGCGAGCGCGTCCTTATTTCTTCAAAACAAAAAATAGAATAATCAGTATCACTACCACGGCTCCAACGATGATCCACACCGTGGCGCCAAAGGAGCTCGTCTCGGGTTCAGGCGTGATTACGGGTCGCGCCGGCGCCGCTTGCGTCGGCGTGCCGGGCTTGGGCCACGGCTGCACGCTGGGTGATTTCGGGGGTGCAGGCGCCGCCACCGGAGCGGGAGGCGGCGCGGTGGGCACAGTCACAGCAGGCTTGGGCCTCGGAACCGGGGGCAATGGAGGCAAAGCGCCGGCAAGCGCAGCGCTCGACATCATCTTCGTCTCGCCACCACTGCCAGACGCTGCAGGCGCGGGTGCCGCTGCTGGTGGATGTGGGGCCGCGGCTGGCGGACGTGGCGCTGGCGGCACTGACGAACTGGTGAACATCCTGGTTTCACCGCCCGCGGGGGACGCGCTCGGCGGCGGTGCTTGCGCCGGTTTCGGCGGTGCGGCCGGCGGTTTTGGCGCGGCCGGAGTGCGCGGCAACATGCCTTGTAGCGCCGCGCTGGAAATCATCTTGGTTTCTCCTCCACCTTCGGCAGCGGGAGGAGCGGACGCCGTCGCTGCTGGTTCCGGCGACTTTGTTGCCGGCTGCACGGCGGCTTGTGCTTGCGACGCCATCAGCGCGGCGAATGGATCCGGCCTGGCAGGCCTTGGTGGACTGGGCCGCGAGCGTTCCGCGGCTGCTTGCTTGTCCACCCGCAAGCCGTAGGCTTCAAACATCGAGGTGAATTTTCCCGGCTGTTTTTTTTCTTCCGAAGTCGTTTCTGCGGCGGCGGCGGATACTGCTTGCGTCGGACTGGGAAGAGCTACCGTCGCTGCAGGTGCAGGTCGCGGCGGAGGCGCAGGGGTGGGGTGCTTGGGCGTGGCAGTTGCCGGAAGATGTGCCGCCAGCGCTGATGCATCCAGCATTCGCGTGCCGCCTTCCGGCGCCGCGGCAGCTTGCGCTGCCGGCGCAGGTTGCTGCGGCATTGCCGGCGCGGCCTTCGGCCTCATGGCAGGAGCACCGAACAGCGCTCCCGAATCGAGCATGCGGGTGCCCCCTTCGGGCACTCCGGGAGGCGCCCCGCCCGGAATCGGCGCCGCTTTTGATGCTGGAGCAGCCGCAGGTTTCGGCGCCGGTGACGCGGCCATCATGCTCAGTTGCTTGATCCACAGCAGCAGGGCCTTGCGGTCTTTGGGATATTCGGTGACCACAAACCCGCGCTGCTGGCCCTGGTCAACTCCCGATTCCAGGACCTTTCCCGGACATCCCGGGGCCAGGGCAAGAAACTGCTGTTCCGGCGCCTCCACCGTGCCTGCCGGCAGCAAATGCAAGAGCACGGTGTTCCCCTCAGGATCCTTGGCCGTACAGGTTTCCACCGCGCCGCCGATCACCTTCTCTGTAACCGTGAAGCGCCCGACGTTGTTCATGACGAAGTTGCCCGGAGGGGGGGTAAGGCGTACGGAGCTTACCGCGAAGCCTGCGGAAAGAAAAGTCCGGATGTTTCCACGATCATGGTCTTAACGGCCTGTGCCCGGTTTTGCGCTTTTCCAGGCGTTCGCGCAGAGGTTCTGCTTTCCCCAAAATTGCACCGCCGCGATACCGGATTTCACCACTTTTTTGCCGCCTTAACACTGTTTCTGCTTGACTCCTGCTGCCGTCAAGGTAAGCTTTGCCCCGAACCTTAATTCTCCCCCAAGGTCAGTTAGATCAGCCCAGTCGGGCACTCGGCAGGGCTCACCGGCAAGGTGTAAGTCGCTGGTGTGTCTCTCCATCCCCCCTCGCTCGGCTGCGCAAAAGTGCTGACCTTTCTTAGTACGGCCTCAGGTGTCCAGGTAGTTATTGGTTGAAGTCGGCCCCGTTACTTGAACTTACCGGGGGTTTTTTATGCCGCGGCGCGAATCTTCGTCTACTTGGTTGCCCAACCAAGGTCTCGCACTGGTATGTCTTGTCCTGATCGCCCTCTTCTGTTCCACGCTGGCATACGCGGCCGATCCCGGCGCGCCCGCGGCGACACCGGCTGCACCCCGGCTCTCGAAGGCCGAGGCGGCGCAGCGTCTGGCATTGTTGCCGTTGAGCTTTGAGCCGAACGTCGGACAGTCTGATGCTCGCGCCAAGTTCGTCTCGCGCGGCTCAGGATATATGTTGTTCCTCACGCCCAGTGAGACCGTGCTGAATCTGTCGCACGGGAATGAATCCAATGTGCTGCGCCTGAAATACGTTGGCGCCAAGGCTGCGCCCCAGATGCGCGGCGAAGAATCGCTTGCTCTCAAGACCTTCTATTACCTCGGCAACGACCCCGCGAAGTGGCATAAGAATGTCCCGAACTTCCGCCGCGTGCGCTACCAGTCTTTATATAAGGGAATTGATCTCGCCTTTTACGGCAACCAGGGCCAACTGGAGAACGACTTTCTCGTTGCCGCCGGCGCGGATCCGTCGCGTATTCGCTGGGAAGTGACCGGCGCTCGCCACATCGCCACCGACGCCGCCGGCGATCTGGTCTTGAGCACTGCAGCCGGGGATGTCCGCATGCTGAAGCCCCGCGCCTGGCAGGACATCAACGGACAACGCAAGGATGTGGCCGTCTCCTATCAACTTGTCGGCAATCACATCGGATTTGAAATTGCCCCTTACGATCGTAGCCTGCCGCTCGTCATTGATCCCGTTATTCAATACATGAGCTACATCGCCGCCAATCCAGGCACGACGAGTCCGAGCTTCGTCGTTTCTGGTGTCGCCGTGAATGGGGCTACAGCCTACGTTACCGGCTGGACCACGGCCTCGGCGTTTCCTGCCCCTTCGCCTGCTGCCTCCGCCAATTGCGGAAACGCTGGAGGAAACAGCTGTGGAACTAAGGGCAGCGACGACGCCTTCCTGCTCGCCCTGCCAGTGGACGGTTCCAGCAGCACGCCGTCCATGCTGATCATATTCGGGGCGGCGAGTTCGGATAAGCCCGCCGCTGTTGCGATTGGTGCCGCTGGCAGCATTTATGTTGCCGGATCAACTGCCGGCGCCGGTTTCCCGATCCCGGTAGCCAGCGATTTTGTTGCGCCGCAGAGTGCGAACGCCGGCGGTACTGACGGATTCATGGCCAAGTTCGATTCCACCGGCAACCTTGTTTATTCAACGCTAGTGGGCGGCGCCGGCAATGACGGCATTAACGGCATCTACGTCGTCAGTCCCTACGCGTATTTGATCGGAACGACTGCCAGCTCAGATCTGCCGACGGTCAATGCCGCGCAGTCAGCCCAATCGGCAGGAAGCGGCGGAACCGACGCCTTCGTTGCAGTAGTGAATACCTCAGCGGGTGCCGCCGTCACAGGTTACACGTGTGCCTCGCCGGCCAATACCTTGAAGGTTGTATTGACCGCTGCCTCGCCGTTTGCTGTCAACGAGCTCGTTAATATTGCGGGCACGCAAGGCGGCAAGGCCAACCTCACGAACGGAAAGATTAGCTCGATCACGACAACAACCATTACCAACGACACGTTGAACTTCACGAGCGGGGTCAGCTGCGGTAATGGCTCCACCAGTACGAACAATGCCGGCCATGTAACCGGCGGGCAACGCTACGACACCTACTTGGGCGGCAGCAGTTCGACGGTCGGCAATGGGATCGTTGCCACCGGCGTGGGCGCTATCTGGGTAGCTGGCTCCACGAACGCGGTGAATTTCCCCAACACCAACGGGCTTCAGTCCGCCATCGGTGGCGGAACGAACGCTCACAGCGATGCCTTTGTCACCAACATTGATACGAACCAAACAACCACCGCCACCATTGTGAACTCCACTTATGTCGGCGGAGCGGAAGACGATTTCGGCAATGCTATTGCGCTGGATGATCCCGCCAGTCCGAACTTCGTCTACATCGCCGGCACTACCTCTTCGCTGGTTGCCGATACTGCCTGGCTCTGTAGCGGCACGCACGCTTGCACGTTGCAAACCGCGCCCGTGGGTTCTCAATCAGCGTTTGTTGCCGCCCTTCCGTTGAACCTGCAAACCAAAGTGAACTGGGGCACGTTCCTGAGCGGTTCTGGGGCTGATCAGGGCAATGCGATCAAAGCTGATGCGTCCAACGTCTATCTCGGCGGCACCACGCAATCGACCGACATCTTCGGCGCAAACCCAGTGCTCGGCTCGCTGCAGGGGACCGTCGGACCGTTCAACAGTGTGAGCCAGAAGCCTCAGGACGGTTTCGTCGCCATTATCTCCGGCAGCAAGGCCGCTACGCAGACGCTCGCCCAAGGTATTTATCTGGGCGCCGCCGGCAATAATGATTCCGTCGTTTCGCTTGCGGTCAGCGGCACCGCACCGGCTCAGATTTACGCCGTCGGCAACACCGACTCACCCGATTTGTGGAGTGCAGTGCCGTCAACCACCATTGACGCCTACCAGCCCACCGGGCCGCTCGTCGGTACCAACCAGGAATCGGCGGCGACTCTGGCCAATGCGGGTACTACCACTGCGGGCTTTGTCACGCGCATTGATTACTCCGGCACGGCTTCGACTTTAACCGCCACCGAATCGATTTCCAACAACACTCCGGGCCAGCCGACAAGTTCCACGATCGTCGGTTTCGATACCGCCGCTTCGACGCCCCATGCGCGCTCGATTGTTACTTACACCTACACTCTGTCCGCAGCCAACGCCAACGCGACCGACGTCGTCTTCAACTGGCCCATGCCGCGCCAGGGCTATGGACTCTCGATCGTGATTGATGCCGGAGGAACCGGCTACACGGGCGCTCCCTCGGTGACTATCCCGCCCCCCGACCTTCCTGGCGGTGTTCAGGCTGTTGCCGGAACGATTGCCAAAACCGTTAATGTTTTGAATTTGGGGCCTACCCCGATGACGACTGTCGGGAATGGTTACAGCACAGCGCCGGCAGTGTCGATTACTGGAGGCAGTGGCAGCAACGCCACCGCGCATGCGGTTCTTATCCCGCCGACCACGCCGGCACTTATGACGACCGTCACCGCCGCCAGCAATGGCAGCGGCGGCACTTGCAAGGATGTGGCTGGTGTCGGCGCGATTTGCCGGTACCCGAGCATAACCACGGGCAATCCCGTCACGGCCACCGTGACCGCGACCTTGACAACACAGGCGGCGATCACCTCCGGGACCCTCCCGATTACCCAGCGTCCCACAGCGGGCGCCGCCAACTCTGCGGTGACCTCCATTACGACCACGCCACTCACTGACGTCCCCGTGGTGGATCTGACGATCACGATGCCGACGACGCCCCCGAACAACACCCTCGTGGGCGCGCAGCTAAATCCGGCCTACAAACTCGTCATCGCCAATAGCGGTCCATCGGATGCACCTACGGTCAGCGTGGTGGACACGCTGCCTTTAGGTTTCCACCCAACCTACAACACCGGCGGGAACGTTGGCGCGCAGCCGGTGACGCACAATACCACCACTACGCTGGCGACCTGGACCTGCTCGTTGACGCAGGCCGATTCCGGAACGCCGCCCAACACCGTCCCTGCCATCGTGACGTGCAGCAATAATCCCGGAAATTCGCTGACCAATGGGACCAGCGTTGACATTCTGATTCCCGGTCTCTTCGATCCGGCGGAGACGGATACCGCTTCGAACAACGGCTGCGCCGGTTGCGCGGTGGTTTCGAATACGGCAGACGTCAACAAGACCAATGTCCCCACCGACTCGATCAATCGCAATACGACTACGAACACGGTTACCGTCGGGGCCCTCACCATCAAAGGCAATATCGCTGACCTGAAGGTCACGCAGGTCGCGGCGCCGCTGCCTCCCGCGACCGCGAATTTGGGCTCGGGCTCGAACGTCACTTACACCATCACACCTACCAACCAGAACGTCGCCAACGGGAAAACGGTTCAGAACGTACAGGTACTGGACACGTTCCCCAAGGGCTTCCACTACACCAGTGTCTCTTCCATCAAGCTCAATAACGTTGAAGTCGGTCCCTCGGCGGGCACCGTCAAGTGGAACTGCAAAGTCAACACGGCGGATACCGGAAGCCTGAGCAACGACGTGAACGGGAACCTCAGCAGCGCTGGCGTAGCCGCTGGCGTCGTGCAGTGCATGAACGACAGTGTTGGCGACGGCACTGGGACTGTGACTCCATTTGCTGTAAACGACTCGGCCGTCATTGTGTTGAACGGCTTCTTTGTCACGGGCGAGACCTACACCAGTGGCGTCGCCGATCCGACCGTGCCGAGTGTTGCCTGTTCCGGTGGGCCGACGGGCTGCGTTACGACCACTAATACGGTGACGATCGCCGATGTCAGCGCCATCCCCAATGGCGACCCGAATACCGCCGACAATACGGACGCGACCGGCGCGGTTGATGTCACTCGCGTTTCCGACCTGAAGATCACGCTCGATGGCAGCAACAACCCCACCCTGTCGGATAACAGCACGCTCGCCGTGCCAGTGTCCCTGGCCGGTCCGCTCACGATTAACGCGCCGATAACGAACAGTGGCGGCGATGACGCGTACAGCGTCTTGGCCGATTTCGCTTTGCAGCTCATTCCGGGCGCCACCTTCACGCAGGCCAATGTGGCCAGCACGGGATGCACTGCCGGCAGTACCTCGCTGGATGGCTCCAATAACGTGCTGGTGACCGTCACGTGTCATCTGGGCACCACCGCCGACAAGCTAGCGAATGCCGGCCAGGCAACCGTCCCCTTGTCGCTGACCCCGGCTGCCAATTGGTTGGTGGCCGGCACGTCCCAGGGCACGGTGCTGACGACCGCGACCGTGCGCTCGCCATCCGTCAAGGACAACGGTGGCAGCGGCGGAGTAGGTGCGAATAACACCTCGCAGCAGAAGACCTCGTTCGTGGCGCGCAAGGCCGATGTCGAGATCCATTCGCAATCACTGCTGGCCTCCAACGCTACGACCGTAGGCACCAATGACTTCAATGGCGGGACCAAGATCGGCCACCCGGTTGGCATCAAGGGCACTCTCATCCTCGCCGCCCTGGTGCAGAACAAGTCGGGCGATAGCGCCGCCGGCGTCCAGGTGAAGTTCACGCTGCCCACTAGCGGCTTCGCCAATCTTGCCGACGCCAACTGGGCAGCCTTCACCGGCAACTCCGGCGGCAATCCATCCGCATTCCTCAACGGTCTGTTTGGAACTACCGGGGTTCCTCTGAAGGTATTCTCCATCAGCAACGCATTTAGCTGTAGTGCGGTAGGCGCTGATGTGACCTGCAACGTTCCCGACGCCGACATGACTAGCGGCTCATCGGGCATTTACGGCATCGCCGTGACTCCCACCGATGCAACGTTGCTGAACAACGCCAACAGTCCAGGCTCGTGGAGCCAGAAGACCAATACGGTTGCGGTTCAGTCGACGACGACGATGAACACTGCAACCTTGAATACGTCGCAGCAACCGGTTTCCACTTTTGCCAGCGTCGCCGACCTGCAGTTCAGCTACACCGACAATACCCAGGGCGGCGGCAATGCCAAGCCGCTTACCTACGATCCCAGCAATGCCGCGAAAGCGGGTCCGGGCCTCATCCTGAGCGCCACGCTGACCAACAATGGCCCCGACTCCGTGCCCGTGGACGGCAATCTGGTGGTGAAGTTCACCTTGACGGGGGGAACGGATCCCAACTACACCATCAACACCCTCGCCAACCAGGCAGCTGACTACTTCCCAGGCGGATGCTCAAAGAATGGTGGCAACGCTCTCGAAATCGACTGTGTCGTCGGACCCGATGCGACCAACTTCCCCAGCGGCTTCATGGCGAAAGCGGGCAGCCACACCTACACCGTCAATATCATTCCCTCGACCGCCTGGATCACGAGCACGGCAAAGACCGGGGCCATCGGCAGCACCGCGGTCGGCTCCGCCGGTCTGATTTGGGATGATTCGGCCAACAATGATGGCACTGCCGGCACCAACAACAACGGCAGTCTTACCTCGAATTTCCAGCGCACCTCCGACCTGCTGGTGACTACGGCGGTGGACAACACCAATGGTGGCGCCATTTCCATGTGCACCAAGGTTGGAGTTCCCACGACCGGATGCGCAGTGGGCGCAGCCAACATTTTGACCATCGTCGCCAACGTGCAAAACAACGGCCCCGACCCGGTACCGGCCGACACCACGACTCATAACGGTTCGCGAGTTACGTTCACTTTCCCGACTCCGCAGGTCGCCGCCGCGACGATCAGCAGTCCAGCGGGTATCGGCGGCACCGTCAATGGCGTAAACGGCGTGACCGCGTTGACCAATTGCACCGCAACCAACAATCACACCGTCGCCTGCGATGTTCCGACTCCGAATCCATTCCCGGTGTCCAACACCCCGGCGCCGTACGGACTCCAAGTCACCATCGTTCCCGACACCGGCTGGGTGGGTGCCCTCCAGAGTTCCAACACCACCAGCAACCCTGTTTCCGTGGCAGCGGCTAATGCGGCGGCGCCCAAGGTGGAGAATGCAGCTACTCTGAGCACCAACCTGGAGCGGCTGGCCGACTTGGCTATCTCCAGCCCGAGCACCAACGGGACGGTCGCTTCCACCTCGCCCGTTACCATCTCCGCCAGCATCAACAATTCCGGCCCCGATGCCATACCGCACCTGAAGGTCACCTTCTGGGCGTCGAACCTGACCTCGGCCTGGACGGTGAATACGGCGGGCTGCGGCACCAATCCGTCTATTGATACGAATACTGTCGGTTATGTAACTTGCGACTTTGGCGCGTTGGCGGCCGGGGCAGGGAATACGTTCACCCTGTCGATGACGCCGCCTTCGAACCTGATCGGGGCCAGCGCCAATCCTCCGCAGGTCCAGCTCCTGTTTACGGAATACTTGTCGGATGTCACCGCCAACACGGTCGCCTGTTGCTCAGAGCCGTCGGTGATACTGGGCGCTTCCATTCACCAGCAGGGTCCGATTTTGTCCACGGTACAACGCCAGTCGAAGCTTGGCTTTGGCGCGATTGCAGCTGATACCACGAAGGCGGCGCCATATCCTGGCGGAACCCTCACGCTGAAAACGGACCACATCAATACCGGGCCTGACAATGCGCCCGGCGTGATCGTCCAGTACAGCTTCCCGCAAATCTCCACATTCACCACGGTCAAGAGCACGACGTATCCCGGGGGCTGCACGCAAAGCGGAGCCGGAACGACCGTGACTTGTTTCATTGATAGCCAAACCGTCATTGGCAGTGGTACGCAGCTCCTCGGCAACAGCATTCCCGTCAGCTATGCCGTCGAACTAAATGTCGACCCAGCTTTCACCACCGGCGGCCAGAACAGCGCCTTGGCGCCGGTGCAAGTACAGATCGGCACCCAGAACAACACCTGCTGCACGTTCAACCTGAACGCCAACAGCGGCAACTTCACGCTATTCAACGGCGGCAATCCGCTCTTCGTGAACATCTTCCGCGGGCCCGTCATCAATCTCTCGGTCCTTTCGCACGATTCGTATGTGGGCACCGGGAATTTGACCACGAAGGCCCTGACTGCGACGCTGGGCACGACGGTCAACTACAAGATCGTTGTCCAGAACGCCGGCATGACTGGCGCCCTGGCGAATCCCGCCAGCACCCAGACCAACGCCGCGACCGGTGTCACCCTGGACGAAATCTTGCCAGCCGCATTCACGAACCCGCAAGTGGACGCGGGCAACTCCACTGCCGGCTGGTCCTGCAACTTTGCCAGCCATCCAACTTGCAGCTTCGCCAACCCAATCATTTCCGGCGGCTCTGCAACCCTGGTCATTACCGGAAATTATGCCGACACCCCGGCAGTCAACGCGCTGCTGAACAGCACCCCCGGAAAGGGCACCGCCAGCATCAGCGCGGTGGTAGCGCCTGGAGTGACGAATTTCAACCCAGACATCATCGTTCCGTCCCCAGCCACCACGCCACTGGAGCGCATGGTAGTGCTGAGTGGTAAGGTCACCACCACCAACACGCCTCCCATCAGCGGCGCCTTCTACACGTTGGGCGATGGAACGCCGCAATATCCCAACGCCGTCGTCAATTACAAGGTCGAGGTGGACAATGCGTCGACCGGGCCTGATCCCAACGGCGGCCCGGCTACGCCGACGAACGCGGCTTATGGCATTGGCATGACCTTCGCCGTCCCGGCCAACTTCATCGTTGACCCGGCATCCATCGGGACCAGCCCAGGATGGAGTTGCAGTCCCATTGTTGCCGGCGCGAATGTTTCCTGCAGTCTGAGCGACAACAATCCGATTCCCTCCAGCGGGTCGTCCTCGGTTTTGTTCAGCGGTCAGTACAACCAGGATCCCACGATTACCAACACTTCGTTGCAGTGCGGCAACCTGACGCCGGCGACTGGGTGCGCCACCATCCCGCTGTCGAATGTTCCCAGCACGACCGAATCATTCCAGGGGAACGGGTCAATTGCGACCACTCCCGCCAACGTCACAGTCCAGCGTCTGGTCGCGCTCAACGTGCCGCAGTACACCGGCAGCTCGGGCGCCAGCTTTGCCAATCTGGGCAGCAATGTCCTTTACACGCTGCTGGTGGCGAATAATCCGCTCGACGCGAATAACGTGCGCACCAATCCTGCCGCCGTCGTGAGCGTGAAAGTGAGCTTACCGTCGAATTTCCAGGGTTCCGGCGTCAACGGGAGCTTCACGACGAACGATTACAACGCCGGCGCCGGCTGGAGCTGCGATTTCACCGGTGTGCCTGGCGGCAACGGCGCCACTTGCACCTCCACCCTTCCCGGAGGGATCGGTTCCGGCGCGTCGCAGACCCTGACCATCTCCGGCAGCTACGCCAATGCCCTCAGTCTGTCCACCATGAACAATGGCGGCCAGAAGACGTATCCGGTAGCGGCCCAGGTCGCTGCGTCGCTTTCCGCCGGGACGGGCCTGCCGCTCTCGCCCACGGCCGTCAGCACCAACGTGCAGCGTGCCGTGAATCTCGGGTTGGTTGCATTCCCGCAAGGATCGGTCTCGCTCACCCAGCAGTTCACCTATGAACTCGACGCCTCGAACCTGGGTAGCGCCGGCCTGCTGACGCCGAACGATGCCGATGTAAGCACGGTCGTCTTCCACATTCCCGACAAGTTTGACCCCGTCGGATCCGCCGTCCCCACGGATGCAGCCAACAACTTTTCTTGTCTGGGGTGGGTGCCGGCCCTCGTCGCCGGGCAAAGTGGCCAGATGTGCAGCAACTCGGGCAATGGTTGCGATTCCACCTGTACCAGCAAGACCAACCCGGCCGATCTGGGCATTTCGTCCGGGAATACCTTCCAGTTGAAGGTGCTGGGCCAGTTTGACTCTTCGCTTTCCAGCAATACCGGCAGCACCCCGACTTTGGCCAGCGGTACACTGACCAGCCCGTTGTCATTCAACGCCGCCGGCCAGCCTGTCACTGCCTCTTCAAATTTGATCGTCAATCGTGACGTCAACCTGACGGTACAGATGGGAGTGGCGCCCAGTCCGGCGGCCGCATCGTGTAATCCCGCGACTGCCTCCTGCCCCACGACCACCATTACCTACACCTTCACCACGGTAAATAGCGGTCCAGACGCGGTCGCTGCCGGCGCTCACGTAGACTTCACGCTGCCTCCGAACTTCACCATCAGTCCTCAAGGAGGCGGTGCGCTGGGCACTTGCAGTCCGACGGCGTGCAGTTCCTGCACGCTGAACGGCAACGTGCTCACCTGCGCCTATCCATCGCAGGCGGTAGGTGCGCAGAACGCCGAAACCGTAACCGTGAAAGGCACCTTTGCCACGGTCGCGGTCTCCCAAACCGGGTTTGCGGGCGCCAATGCCAGCGCGCTGGTGGACGTTGGAAACCTCCCCGGCAGCAATAATCCCAATTCGGGCGCCATTAATCATTCCACCAATCAGCAGGCATTCAATTCGGTTACGGTGGTGGACACGCCTGTAGGGGCGAACATTACTCCGGAGCTGTCCTCCAACAGAACGCCGTTGCTGGTCACATACCAGGGTGTCACGCAAGCTGGAGTGACCCTGCAGAACGGGCCGCTAAGCGCTGTCCAAATTCCTCCCGGCCTGACTCCCGTCGCCATCTCCGGCTACAACACCGGGTCGTTCTTCTCGGTACAGAGCGGTGACAACAATGGCCAGGCGCAGGTCGGCCAGACCGGCACGCAGAAAGTTTGCGTCTTCTACTCTTCGCTCGCCACCGCCTTCACCAAGCCGGAACGCGCGCGCATCTTTAACGCCTTGACCAGCGCAGATATTACGGCCACGACCGGCGCTGACTTGGCCAACAACGTGGTCTGCGGAACAACCAGTTCGATCGCCGCCGCGCCAGGTTCCTTGTTCACGGTCCGCGACGCGGCCAACCATCTGCCGGTGGTACAGAATTCCGTCGGCGTGCCCAACACCTTCACCGTTGCTGCCGACACGACCGGCGCTAAAGGCCTGGTCACCACCAACTTCTTCCTCGACGCGGCTGGAGTTCTCGATGCCGACCTCTACCAGCCGGGCGTTCCTCCGGGCAGCAATACCTTCTGCCCGGCTCTGGTGACCAGCGGCGCGCCCGATGCGCAGCATGCTTGTAGTGATCTGATCACGCTGACGTTTACCTGGAGCGACAACCAGGGCAATCACAGTACGACGATCGGCCCGATCGGTCCCGATCCCGCTACTCATCAATATTGCCCGCTGAGCAGCACCCGCTGCCGCACCGGATCCATTCTGTTCAACCTCGGCAGGACTCCGGTGCACCTGGTTGTCACGGACGAGACCGGGGTTGTGGGCACCAGCAACGTGGGCGACGCCTTCGTTTCGGTGAACACGACGGCCCTCACTACCAACGTTACTGCGGCCACGATTCTGGCAGGGCAGTCGACCACGTTCGTCGTTAAGTCCCCGCCCGACGCCGTCTGGCAGACCCTGGGCAACGTCGCCATTGTTTTGACGTGCGGCGGCTTCAAGGTCTCCGACGGCAGCAGCCTGGCCGCCAACCACGTGAACTGTACGGTCTCGCCGAATTCGATCACGCAAGGCCTTTCCGCCAACGTGCTGCTGACTACGGCCGGACCGAACTTCAGCCAAGTCAGGCCCCCGCGGCCGGGCTCCGGTCGCGGTGTGCTTGCCATGTGGTTCGGGCTGGCAACGCTGCCCGCGTTCGGCATGCTCCTGTTGCCGGGTGTCCGCCGCAAACGTAGCCGCTGGTTCTTCTTGTTCCTGATTGGCGGCTTGTTGGTCGCCATGCTGGCCTGCGGCGGAGGTGGCGGCACGCAGCCTGCGGCGCAAACTGTTTCCACCGTCACGCCTTCGGGCGTGTACACCATCACCGTCTCGGGATCGGTGAACGGCTCAGTCGTAGCCCAAAGCTTCCCGACGTATACGTTGACGGTGCAATAGATTTTCGGCCGCGGTAGCGGCCGTGATACAAGGGTGCCCCAGAGCTGCCGCCGGTGGCGGAAAAACGGGGTCCCGCTGTCGGCCCTCGTGGGGTGAAAGGTACATGGGATCGGAACTCGAACAGAAGATCGGGAAGTACGAGGTCATCTCCAAGCTCGGCGAAGGCGGCATGGGCGTGGTCTACCGCGCCAAGGACCCGCTCATCGACCGTGTCGTCGCCATCAAGAAGATGACCGGTACCTTTGCCGAGAATCCTGAGGCACGCGAACGGTTCCTTCGCGAGGCGCGCGCCGTCGGGCGTTTACAGCACGCCAACATCGTCACCATTTATGAGATGGGCGTCGAGGGCAACTCCCCTTACATGGTGATGGAGTTCCTCGAGGGGCAGGGCCTCGACCGGGTCATCTCCAATCGAACTCCGCTCACCTTGATGCAGCGACTGGACTACATGGTCCAGGTGAACAACGCCCTGCATTTTGCCCATGAGCACAACATCGTTCACCGCGACGTCAAGCCGGCCAATGTGATCGTTCTGACCGGCGGTCAACAGGTCAAACTGGTGGACTTCGGCATCGCCCGCGCCGGCGACTCCGGCATGACCCGTACTGGTATCGCCATCGGCACCACCTCGTATATGTCGCCTGAGCAGATTGAGGCCAGCAAGGGCCTTGATCGCCGTAGCGACGTTTTCTCCTCCGGGGTGATGTTCTACGAGATCCTCACCGGCAACCTGCCGTTCCCGGGCAACGAAGCCATCGCCATCGCGATTAAGATTCTTCGCGAGCCCTATCCTCCGCTTTCGGCTTACCTCGAGAACTATCCGCCGGAGCTCGACACCATCCTGGAAAAGGCGCTGGCCAAGGACCGCGACGAGCGCTATTCCACCGCCGAAGAGTTCGCCTTCGACATCAGCCAGCTCCAGGAACGCTTGCGCAAGGAGATGGTGGGGGAGAACTACACCCAGGCGCGTGACCTCTACGCCCGCTTCGAGCTGGGCCGCGCCCGCGAGCTGCTCACCGAGGTCATCAAGGCCGAGCCGCAACACTCGGAAGCTCGCAACCTGCTGCACGAAGTCCAGTCGCTCATCCAGAAGCAGGAACGCGCCGCACAAGTCCGCAATTTCCGCTTTGCCGCCGAGCAGGCGGTCGGACAGGACCGTTTCGACGATGCCCTCGGCCTGATTGATCAGGCCATCCGCCTCGACAAGGCTGATCCCCAGTTGCAGCAGTATCGCGAGCTGATCGTGCAGGGGCTACAGCGCAAAGAGGAAGTCCATCGCACGCTGGATGAGGCCGACGTGGCCGAGCGCTCTGAGAACCTCCAGCAGGCGCAGCAGCTCGTCGAAAAAGCCCTGGAAATGGACCCCACCGACACCCAGGCCCGGATGATGATGGCCGGGATCAAGCGGCGTCTCGGTGAGGTCTCACGCGAGGCCGAATTGGCGCAACTGGCGGAGCTGGCCCGGCGTGAGATCAGCGCCCGCCGCTTCACCGGCGCCACCGAGGTCATCCGCCGCATCGAGGCTATCGACGCCGCCTGGGACGAGATCCAGAAGCTTAAGGACGCGGCCGTCGCCGAAAAGAGCAAGGAAGAGGAGCAGCAAAGGACCGTGGAAGAGGCACTCGGAAAATGCACTCGCCTCTCCACCGATGGAAAGCTCCAGGACGCGCTCACGACCTTGCAGGACGCGCTCAAGAAATATCCCGAAGAGAAGCGTGTCACGGCCGCCATGGCCGCTCTTCAGGTACAGATCAAGCAGGCGGCTTCGCTGCCGCCCCCCGCTCAGCGTGGTGCTGCAGCCGGCACTATGGCGATGACGGCAATGCCGGGCCGAGGGCCGCGGCGCACCACGGGCGCCGGAGCGGCAGTCACTGGCGGAAAGACCGTTGCCGCGGCCGCGCCCGCCAGAGCCGCGGCTGCGCCGGCGCGTGCTCCCGTCGTCGCGCCTCCGCCGGAAAAGTCCAGCAAGACGATGATCATTGCCATCGTCGCTGCCGTCATTGTGATCGGCGGCGCCGTCGGCGGTTATTTTGCGCTGCGTCCACAACCCGCCGCGGCCCCGGCTGCTACGTCCGCGCCCGCCGCCCGCGGTGGCGGCGGTGCGGTCGCTGCCGGACCGGCATCGCTTCAGATCACCGCGGTCCCATTTGGCATGGTCAAGTCGGTGACTGACGCCAACGGCAAATCCATTGATTTGCCCGAGTCGGACCGCGAGACGCCCCTGCGCGTCGAAGTCCCGCCCGGTTCCTATGACGTCGTCGTCGTCGGGCCTGACGGCAGCGAAAAGCAAACCAAGGCGACCGTCCAGGGCGGTCAGCCCAAATTTGTCAGCGTTGAGTTCAAACAAGTCGATGCCAAGAAAATTGTTGATTCCTACTAACTCGCGGCTGTCCGCCCTTGCCTCGCGTCGCGTGAGGCAGGCCGGCGTGACGTTGTTGCTCAGTCTCCTGCTGGCGCTCCCGCTGCTTGCACAGGATAAGCAAACGCTGCTCAATGACGCCGCCACCGCGGAGAAAAACGGCCAGCTCGAAAAGGCTGAGATCGCCTATTGCGGGCTCGCCAAGAACGATCCCGCGTTCAACAGCAAGTGCAAGTTGTACAGCGATCTGGCCAACAAGGAGCGCAAGAACGATGCCGACCGCCTGCGCGAGGCCAAGGGCTTGGTTCGCCAGGGCGCGCTCGACGATGCCAGGCAGATCTTTCGCAACGTGAAGACCGATGCCGCCAAGGCTGAGGCGCAGGATTGGCTGAACAACAAGATTCCGGCCCTCGAACGCGACGCCGCCAAGGCCGCACAAGCCGAGCAGCAGCAGAAGCAGCAGCAGCAGTCTGCCGACAAAGTCAATCGCGCGCGCGACGCTTTGAACCGGCAGGATTTTGAAGGCGCCAAGAGCATGCTGAGCGGGGTGAACACGCCCGAGGCACAGGCGCTGCTCAATCAAATCAGCCAGGCGGAGAAGAATGCCGCCTCGCAGCGTGCTCAACAGCAACAGCAGCAAGCCGCTGCCCAGGCCGCAGCCGATAAGGCCAAGCAGCCCGGCTCCATCTCCGGGCACGTTCATGACACGACCGGCAAGGCGGTTGTGCGCGCCAACGTCATGCTGGAGAACCCCTCCAGCGGCTATCGCCAGAACACCGCCACTGACGGCGCCGGCAACTTCCGCTTCAATGGTGTTCCCCCCGGTCAGTACACGATTGCTGCCACCAGTAATGGCCGCCTGTTGGAGAACAAGCGCGTTTCCGTGGGTCCGTCGGAAAATGCGGTTGCCACCTTTACCGCCCCCGCGGCCCCGGCAGGGGGCGAAGCTCCAGCCGGCGACAGTGCCTCGCTCGAGCGCGCGATCGGGCTTTTTTACAAGGGTGCTCCCGACGATTTGCAGCAGGCGGAATGGATTCTCCGCGGTTTTCCTGCCAAGGGGAAAAAGAAGGCGTTGAGCGACTTTTATGTCGGCGCCGCCATGCTGGCGCGCTATTACCTGGCCGGCGGAGGTAAGGAACAGCAAAGTTTGTATGCGGATGCGGTTGCGGCTTTCAAATCCGCGCGCAAGGTCGCTGGTTTCCGCCCCCCCCAGGAGATTTCACCGAAGATCCTGCGGGTGTACCAGCAAGCTCGCTGACAGATCGGTGGTAGTTCACAGTTTGGTACGTGTGCCCGGTATCCGGGCAGGGACTTTCGTGAAGGCCGGATTAGTGCGCGAATGAATTCATACAAGTACGTACGGGTCTCTGATTTTCGGGCTGGTTTATCTCGCTCCAGGAGGTCGTCATGACCTGCAAGCGGTTGTGGATGCTCGCCATTTCTTTCGTTGTTCTGTTTCTGCCGGGGCTCGTCTTCGCGCAGAACGCCAAGGTGTATGGAACGGTTTACGACGTGAAGGGCAATCCTTATCCCCGCGTCGTGGTCGAGCTCCAGAACCCTGCAACCGGTGTCAAACGCGCCGCCCTGACCGACGACGATGGCAACTATGCCTTTTCCGAGGTCCCGCCGGCCGACGGCTATCAGATCTCGGCCACCGTGGCCGGCAAGACCATCGCCCAGCAGGTCGGGCTGGCCGTCCGCGTCGGTGACGAGAAATTGCTGATTCCACCTTTGCAGGAGGTCGCCACCGGCCCCGGCGAGGAGGCCCCCAAGGCCGTGTCAGCCGCTGCGGCGGGCCCGTCGGTGAACACGGAGGTCACATCGAGCATCGGCACCGTCATCAGCAGCGCACAGCTGGATGCCTTGCCTGTGTACAACCGCAACTTCCTGGCGTTCGGCCTCCTGAACCCGAACGCGCACGATGTCGAGGCCGGTTCCGCTCTTGCCGGCGCTACCTTCAGTGTTGCCGGCGCAAGGCCCTCCTCCAATAACTTCCTGCTCGATGGCGCCGACAACGTCGCTTCCAGCAGCGGACAGGCTATTCCATTCCAGGTCAACGACTCGGTGCAGGAATTCCGCGTCATTTCCAGCAACGCCAACGCCGAGTTCGGCCGCAACCAGGGCGGCATCGTCAACGTCGTCACCCGCCGTGCTATCACCGGAATTCACGGCAAGGTGTTCGGCTTCTTTGGGTCCGACAAGCTCAATTCCGACAACCCGCTTTCCATCTACCGCAACAGCGGCTTTGAAAAAGCGGCAGCGTACGCCGGATCTCTCGTCCCGACTCCCGTGGTGAAGTCTTCGCCGTCCTCGCCGCTGACCGTTTCCGATTACAACACCTACGTCGCGACTGCCCAGAACAACGGCTACTGTACCGATTCCATTTCCAATCCCACGCACCAGGCGCCGAATACCTGCGTCGCCAACGGATTCGGACGCAATACTCTGTTCAACCCTTCGGCCGTGCTGGCCGGCATCGACAAGTTCAAGCAGCCCTTCTCCTCGCAGCAGTTTGGCGCCAGCATGGGCGGCGGCCTGCGGGGCGACCGACTGTTCTTCTTCGGCAGCTACGAAGGCACTCGCATTGACAACCCGAATCCGCTGCTGGAGCGGGTTCCCAGCAGTTTCGATAAATCCGTCGCCAACCTGTGCGCTGCCGGTTCCGCCTGCGCCACTGCCGTGGCAGGTCTACCGGCGGGCCAATTTAATCTGGCTGCACTCGGTCCGGCATCGCAGCGCCTGGCGCGTGGCTTGCTTGCCCTTTATCCCAATCCCAACGTCGTGGCTGTTCCGGGCGTGCTGGAGTTCTACCGGGGCGTCGCTCCCAACTATTCCAAGATTCACAACCTCCTGCTGCGCGCCGATTACAAGCAGAGCCAGAACAGCGATGTGCTGATTCGCTATGCCATCCAGTCCCTCAACCAGCTTCACGACGACACCCTGCCCTCCAGCGAGCTTTATCCGGGCAATGGCGCCGTCCGTCATGCTCTGAACCAGAGTGCGATTCTCGGCTTCAGTCACCGCTTCAGCCCCAAGGTGAGCAATGATGCGCGTATCGGCATGACGCGCTTCCAGGTCATCGAGACTCCGCAGGATGCTGGCTTCGATCCCACTACTTTGGGTCTTCCCGCCGGTCCAATGTGGACACTCCTGCTCAGCGGCTTGGATTCTCGCTATAGCGGCGCCGCTCCCACGCAAGGAGGCGGTGCGGCGAACTTCGGCGCCTATACCGGATGGCAGAATGCTTTCTGGTCTACCGCCGGCGCAACCAATGTCATGGCGCCCACCTTGGACGGCCTGTTCCCATTCGCGCGCCTCGGCGCTCCATTGGCTGCGCCTTCCGGACGCCGCGACACGACTGTGTTCGGTACCGACGCTTTCTCCTGGACCTTCGGCAGGCACTCGTTGAAGTTCGGTGGAGAATATCGCCGCCTGGAGAACGTTTCCAACGTGGGCGGCTTCTCTCGCGGCCTGGTCATCTCCGGCGACATCGGCGAGTTCGTCAACGACAGCGAGACCTGCCTCAACTGCGACGCCTCCAGCAACGGCTTCGTCAACCCCTCGTTCGATTACGCCTGGCGCCAGCGCGCCTCCTACAGCGGCATCTTCACCTCGTTTGCGGTTGCCGGCTTTGCCCAGGACTCCTGGCACGTCAACCCGCACCTGGTGCTGAACTATGGCGTGCGCTACGAATATTTTTCCGTCCCGACCGAAGGCAACAACCTCATCTATAACTTCGATCCGGCGGCGAACGGCTTGTACCAGCAGGGCGGATCAACCATCACCGATCCCTATGGCTACGGCTGTGCGCTTCACTTCCTGCCCTCCGGCGGTGGCGCCACCGGCAACGCCGACGCCCGCACCGACTTCATCTATCCGGTGCGCGATTCGGCCGTGTACTGGAACTGCAAGGCTAGCAGCAGCCGCGGTGGCTCGATTCTGCCTTCGCAGACCCACAACTTCGCTCCCCGTTTCGGATTCGCGTACGCGCTCGATAAGCAGACCCATACCGTCATTCGCGGCGGCATCGGCCTCTACTATGACCAGCTCCCGCTCAGCCTGATGAGCCAGTTGTTATTCAACCGGCCCACGCCGATGAACTTCGCGAATCCCCAGGCCATCTACGGCCAGAACTTCCAGAGCACGGTTTGCAACCTCGGGCAGTGCGGTTTGGGCGACGGTTTGCTCTCCAGCGTCAACCCCAACTTGCAGTCCTTCGCCTCCGCCGCCATCCCGTTCGCCCTCTACAGCCGCGACTACGACAACGCCAAAACACCGTACACACGCCAGATCAGCGGCAGCATTCAGCACCAGATCAACAACAAGCTGGTCGCCGAAATCGGATATGTCGGCACTCGTGCTTACCACCTGCCGGTCGTGTACAACTCCGGGTTCAACAACGAATGGTTCTGCACGACTACGCCGGGTTGCGACACCATCAGCTACTCCCCGGTGTTCACCATGACCAATTCCGGCCAGTCGAGCTATCACTCGGCCATGGTGCGGCTCCGCGCCGCCGATTGGCATGGCCTGAACGTGAACCTCGGCTACAGCTTCTCCAAGTCCCTCGACAACGGCTCTCAGGGCACCTTCCCGTTGTTGCTCTCCACGCTGCCCATCCAGGTGTTCGGCTTGCAGGCATTCAGCCTCGGCAATCCCAACTTCCTTACCTTCGGCGCGGGCAGGGGCAGCACGGCCAACATTCCGGCGGGTGGTCTTTCGGTCTCTTCTCCCACCACCAACCTGTCGGATCTGCTGACCTCCGGCCTGACCACCACCGGCGCCTCGCAGGTCTTCGTCAGCCGCTACGATCTCCCGCAGGATCCGACGAACTTCCTGCGCAACGACTACGGCCGCTCTGACTTCGACAGCCATCACCGCTTCGTCATGGATTACACCTGGGCTCTGCCGTTGCCGAAGGACTCGAAGTTCCTCAGCAACTGGCAGGTCAGCGGGGTCGTGATTCTGCAAAGCGGACAGCCGTTCACCGTCTTTGCCGGTCCCGCCTACGGCGAGTTGACCCAGCGCGCCAATGTCGGCTCACTCAGCATGACCGGAAACCCGAACGGCTACTTTGCCGGCACGGTGACCTTGCCCGGCACCGCCTGTCTCAGCGGTGGCGATGGCTCGCTCTATGTGACCGGCTCCAGCGGCCTGTTTAACGGCGTCAAGGCCGACAAGCCCTGCATCGGCACCTCCGGCCGCAATGCCTTTACCGGTCCTTCGTACATAACCAGCAACATGGCCGTTCAGAAGATGTTCTTCGTCTCCAATGAAACCAAGCAGGTCGTGATCCGGGTGGAACTGTTCAACATGCTCAATCGTTCGAACTTCTATAACCCGATCAGCGCGGTCAGTCTCGACGGTTCCACGCCGAATCCTTACTTCGGACGTGTCCAGTCGGCGCATGATCCCCGCCAGGTTCAACTCGCCCTGCGCTTCAACTGGTAAACGCTTTTGTTCTGACAATTCAGGCGGCCGCTCCGGCCGCCTGTTTTCTTGTGTGGCACACGCCTTGTGTGGCACACGCGCCCTCGCGTGTGCTTGCCCGTGCTGCTTGCTACCGGCAACCGGGTGTACCATCTTCCTCCGGAGAAACACCATGCATCGAGTCTTTCTCATCCTATCGCTCATGTCCACGCTCGCCGCCGCGCAGCTCTCCACCCAGGTGAATGCCGTGTACCCCAGGGCGGAGGAGCTCTATGTTGACCTCCACAAGAATCCTGAGCTCGGTTTTCACGAGCAGCGCACGGCCGCCGAACTCGCCGAAAAAATGAAAGCTCTCGGCTATAACGTCACCACCGGTGTCGGAGGTACCGGGATCGTCGCCCTCCTGAAGAACGGCGCCGGGCCGACGGTCATGATGCGCACCGAACTCGATGCCCTGCCGGTGAAGGAGAAGACCGGCCTTCCGTACGCCAGCTCGGTTACCACGAAAAATGCGGCCGGTGAGACCATCCCCGTCATGCATGCTTGCGGCCATGACCTCCATATGGCGTCCTGGTTCGGGACCGCCATGCTTATGGCGCAGAACAAGGACAAATGGCACGGCACCATGATGTTCGTTGGTCAGCCCGCCGAGGAGCTCGTCACCGGCGCCGCCGCCATGTTGAAGGATGGCCTCTTCACCCGCTTTCCCAAGCCCGATTACGCTCTGTCTCTACACGACGAGGCCATGCTTCCGGCCGGCACCATCGGCTATCATCCGGGCTTCTTCCGCGCCTCCGCCGACTCGGTGGACGTCACCATCTACGGCCAGGGCGGGCACGGCGCTGTTCCGCAAACCGCCGTTGATCCCATCGTGATGGCGTCGCGGTTCGTGCTTGCCATCCAAACCATCGTCTCGCGCGAGAATAATCCCATTGAGCCCGCGGTCATCACCGTCGGCAGCTTCCACGGCGGCAGCAGTTACAACATCATTCCTGACCAGGTGAAGCTCCAGCTCACCGTCCGCACCTTCAATCCCGAGGTCCGCGCCAAGCTGCTCAAGGCGATCGGAAGGGAAGCGAAGGGAATTGCCATGGCCGCGAATGCGCCACGGGAGCCGGAGATCAAGATCGCCGCCGGAACCGATGCTGTTTACAACGATCCCGCACTTACCGAGCACATGGCCGCGGTGCTGAAGAAGGCGCTCGGGGTGGACCACGTCGTCGAGATGTCGGCCAAGATGACTTCCGAGGATTTCTCGCAGTACGGCCTCGCCGGCGCTCACGCCGTTTTGCTGCACGTCGGCGCTGTGGATCCCGTCAAGCTCGCTGCCGCGAAACAGAGCGGCGCCATCCTGCCCGGGCCTCATTCACCGCAATGGGCGCCCGAGGTGAAGCCCACCATGACCGCCGCGATCGCTGCCGAAACCGCCATCCTCATGGATCTGTTCAACACCAAACCGGCCGCCAGCTCGATGCCGGCAGGGAAGTAAACCGTTCCGCGGCGGGCGCCCCTTGCCCCGCCGCAACGCTCGCTCGGTACTCGGTACCCGGTACTGCTCGCAACTCGCAACTCGGAACTCGCAACTTCCTCCTGCTACACTGTCCCCGCCCCATGCCCGCCATTCTCATGTACGGCAAGCCGGTAGCGGAAGCCATCGAACACCGCGTGGCCCGCGGCGTGGAGGAATTCCTTGCCCGTCATCACCTGATTCCCACCCTTGCCATCGTGCAGGTGGGCGACAATCCAGCCTCCGAGCGTTACCTTCGTCGCAAGATGGACGCCTGCGCCCGGCTTGGCATGAAGGCCGAAGTACGGCGTTTGTCTGCTTCGATTTCCGCGAGCTCTTTAAAGGAAGAAGTGAGCGTGCTCAGCGGCTCGCCGGAGGTCCATGGAATCCACATCGAGCTTCCGCTGCCACGCCACATCGAGGAGCCCGAGGCAGGCGCAACCGACAAGTTCGACGTTCTCGACGCCATCGATTCGCGCAAGGATGTTGACGGCGTCTCTCGCGGCTCCATTCCCGAGCTCTACCGGGCGCAGCAGCACCGCCTGCGTTTCCTGCCGGGCACGGCGCTCGCGGTCCGCCGCATGATCAGCCACTACGGCATCAAGACGGAAGGTCGCAAGGCCGTGGTCGTCGGCCGCAACGATATCACCGCCAAACCCATCCTTCACATGCTGGGGGGGCGCATGTGCAACGCCGCCGCCATCTGGTGCCACCGCTACGTCCCGCGCGCCGAGCAGGAAAAATTCATTCGCGATGCCGACATTCTTGTGACCTCCGTCGGCAATCCCAAGTATCAGATTCACGGCTCGGTCCTGAAGCGCGGCGTCGTCGTCTTCGACATCGCTACCCGCCTCGATCCTTCGACCGGGAAGCTCACCGGCGACGTGGAACTGGAAAGCGCCAGGGCCGTGGCTTCTCACATTACGCCCGTGCCTGGAGGCGTCGGTCCGGTCACGGTTGCCGCACTCACCGAGAATCTCCTCCGTGCCGCGAACTTCTGCCTCGGCTCCGGCGAGCCCGGCTACGAGTTCTAAGCAGGGAACGGGAACTCATTAGCCGCGCCGGTATAAGCCGGAGTCGTCCCGAGCGGAGCGAGGGACCTGCTGTGGATTGCGTATGCAGTTTTAGCGCCGCGGAATCGTCACCCGATCAGAACACCGTCGCCATCCCGATCGGCGTCGCCGCAAACGTCGTGAAGGGCGAACCGCCCACTGCCGTCAGCGGCCCGGTACTGCCGATCTGGAACGACGAAATCGTGTTGTCCCCGGAGTTCGCCACGAACAGCAGTCTGCCGGACGTATCAGGCAGCACGCACGAAGGACTCTTTCCGGTTGCGAAGGGCGAGCCGCTCACCGGCGTCAATCCCCCCGAACCCGAATCCGCCACATAGACCGACACGTTGTTGGACCCGATATTCGCAACGAACAACACGCTGCCCTTCAGCCGCACATTGACCGGCGAAGTTCCTGCCGCGAACGGCGATCCTGAAACCGCGGTCAGTGCTCCGGCGCTGCTGACCGTATATGCCAACACGCCATTGGCGGCCGCATCGGAGGCGTAGAGAAATTTGCCCCCGGAATCCACATCCAGCGACGTCAGCGACTGCCCCGCCGCGAACGGCGAGCCCGACACGGCGGTCAGCGCGCCCGTGCTGCTGTTGATGCTGTACACCGAGATTTGGCCGGTAGAGGTGGTGGAGTTCGTGTTCGCGACAAAAAGAAATCCATTCGCCGCCGCCACCGAGTTCGGCCTCGTTCCGGTCGCGAATGGAGACCCGGAAATCTCCGTCAGGAAACCGCTGCTGCCGTCGATGGAGAATGCGGAAATCGTATTCGACAAGTTGTTCGCAACATACACGTAATGGTTGCTGGGCTCCACGACCAGCGCCACCGGGTTCACTCCCACCGGCACCGGCACTGCCGCGATCGTGGTTGTGCTGTTGGGATTGTTCGCCACCGCCAGCACGCCGTTGCCATTGATGGTGTATTGCGAAACTGTCCCGTTCGAGCTGCCGCTGGCCGAATTCGCCACGAAGGCGAACTTTTGCTGCCCGTCCACGGCGATCGCCGCCGGCGCCGATCCGGTTGCGACCAGGTTCGTAGCATCGGCCGTCAACACGCCCGTGTTTACGTTCACGCTAAACCGCTGCACGTCGGGCGTTCCCAAGCCGACCACGAACAATGTCTTCGGTCCGCCCCCACCGCTGCCGCACCCCGCCAGGCCCACCAGCAACAGCACCGCAGCCACCAGCATGCTCGTGACCACCACACTCTTCCCGCTCGTGCTACGCATCATCTGCTCCGCTTGTGTTGTCGTGGAAATACAGCCGCATTGAGTGTAGATAAACCCCGTAGGAATGTAAAAGATGTGTGCCCCTGGAAGCGGCTCCACAGGCGTTTCGAAACGTATTGCAAAAAAAAACGGCGCGATATCCGCGCCGTTCCAGGGGAGACCCGCCTTTTAAAAATGAAACTAGTCCTTCGGTACTTCCAGCCGCTGCCGTTGCGGAACCGCGGCGCTCGCTTCGCCGTTCGCCTGCGCGTTCTGCGCCTGCATGGCCGCCAGTTCCGACTGCTTGTACTTCGGCGTGCTCACGTAGCCGTGAATGTGGTTCTTGGAAATCTTGTTGACCACCAGTTCGATCGGGCGCCCGCCGTCATAGGCATAGAACACGACCGGCTGTAGCAGGTTCACGTGCTTCTGGTTCAGCGTGGCATCGTCCACCATCAGGTCCAGGTCGGCAAACTGGTGCTTGGTATTGGCCTTCTTCAGCTTGATTCCGACCGGCCCCGTGGAGCGGAACTGCTTGGTCCTGTCCATGTCGAACTCGAAGTAGCTGCGCTCGCCTTTGGCCGCCAGCGCCATCAACTCACCATGCGTGCGCGCGATGGACCCCGACAGCTCCGTCTTGGCGCTGCTCAGATCATTGCGCGTGTCGTCAATTGCCTTGCCCTGCGCGTCCAGCTTCGCCTGGATTTCCTTGAATCGCTTGTCTTCCGCCCGCGTGCGGTGGTGTCCCACAACTTTCGCGCTCCGCGCGGCCCGCTCTCGCGCTACCGCCGCCGCCCGTTCGCGTTCGGCTTCGGCTGCGCTCATCGCGTTGACTTTGTTGCTTAGGTCGCCGAGCTGGCTTTGCGTATCGTGCAGCGCTGCCGAGATCTGCGTCTTCTCGGTGGTCAACTGCTTGGCCATGTTGTGCTCATGCCACGAATATCCGCCAGCCACCATGGCCGTCAGCGCCAACACCAGCACCGCTCCCCACAACGGGGTGAACAAGAACGAAAATCCACTTCTTTCCTGCATGGCAGTCTCCCTCTGTCGTCCTGAACCGGGTCCCTCGCCGCTGGGCCGGGGACTCGTCAGGATCGCTTTTCCCAAGAGCAACTGCCATTCCAAGCTGACCTGCTGCGAACCTCCTCATCATCAGCAACTTACGCTGCGGCGCTTAATGTTCCACCGCACCAAACTTCCCGTGCCATGCAAAATTTCCTTACTCGCACCTCGGGGCAGCGATTATTTCTGTTGCCCGATCCACTGTTTCACCCGCGCTTCCAGCACGTCCAGCGGCAACGCCCCGCCGCCCAGGATTTCGTCATGAAACGCCCGCAGGTCGAACTTGTTGCCTAACTCCTTCTTCGCCAGCTCGCGCAGCTCCAGGATTTTCAGCTGTCCCATCTTGTATCCCAACGCCTGCGCCGGCCAGGCCATGTAGCGATCAGTCTCGCTCTGCACATCTGGCTCGTCCACATCTGAGTGCGCGTGAAAGTAGTCCACCACCTGCTGGCGCGTCCACTTCTTGGAATGGAACCCGGTATCCACCACTAGCCGGATGGCCCGCAACATGTCGTCTTGCAGCCGGCCATAGTCACTGTAGGGGTCTTTATAGAACCCGACTTCCTTGCCCAGCCGCTCCGAGTACAATGCCCAGCCCTCGATGTACGCCGTATAGAAGGCGTGCTGGCGGAACGGCGGCAGCGACGGCATCTCCTGCGCGATGGAAATCTGCATATGGTGCCCCGGCACGCCCTCGTGGTACGCCGTGGACTCAACCGAAATCAGCTTCCTATGCTCGAAGTCCCCGGTGTTCACCATCACGTGCCCGGGACGCGACCCGTCCGGCGTGCCCGGCTGATAGTGCGTTGCCGCCTGCTTCTCGCGGAACTCCTCGATGGGCAGCACTTCCAGCTTCGCCTTCGGCAATCGCCCGAACAGCTTCGGCAACTCCTGCCACATCTCGTCAATGTGTTGCCGGTACAAATCCAGAATCTGCTGCCGCGACTTCGCGTACAGCCGCTCGTGCAGCTTGGGATCGTTGTCAATCGCGGCGTTCAGGCTCTTGATGTCGGCATATCCCAAATGCTTAGCGATCTGCAGCATCTCCGCCTCGTCCTGCGCCACCTGCTGCAGCCCGATCTGGTGGATTTCCTCCGGCGTCTTGTCGGTGGTCGTGACCGTCTTCACCGCGAATGCGTACCGCGCCGCCCCATCAGGCAACGACCACACCCCTGGATCCAGCCGCCCCTTCGGCGCATATTCCTCGCGCACAAACTTGGTGAACTTCACATACGACGGCAGCACCGACGCGCGGATCTGTTCCATCACCGCCTCGCGCAGCCGCGCCTGGTCGGCATCGCTGATTCCGGCAGGGAACTTGTCTACCGGCCGCGCGAACGGCATCTTCTCCGGCGCCATGTTGGCCAGCGTCTGCGACTGCGTTACTACTTTCTCCAGCAGGAACTTCGGCGGCATCAGACCGTCTCGCATGCCGTTGCGCATCTGCGCCATGGTCTCGTCGAACAGCCGCGGTACCTGCTTCATCCTGGCAATGTAATCTTCATAATCCTTCACGTTGGTGAACGGCAGCAGGGTTACGAACTGCGGCAGTTGTAGGTGAATGCCGTTGAACTGGTTCACCGGCATTTCCCAACCTTTGAAGCGCGCGCCATCCACTTCACGCCGCAGTTGCCGCACCATCAACGTCTTGTTTAAGGCGTCTTGTTCGGGGAATCCGGTCGCATCAATCGCCTCGAAGCGCTGCAGGAACTTTCTGGTCTCCGCCAGGTCCGCCTCAATCGCCTTCTGCGAGAAGTCCCGCAGCCGGTCGTTGTAGCGCTTATCACCGATGGTGGTGGCAAACTCCGGGTTATGCCGCAGCGTGTATTCCCACTCCTCGCTGAGCAGGTTGTTGAGCGCCTTGCGCCGCTCCTCGACCGAGGCTGCTGTCTGCCGCTTGGATACCGTCGTCGTTTCCGTCTTCGCTTGTTCCGCCACAACCATTCCTGCGCACACCAACAACACAATCACTGCGATCGCTGTCCGCATGAAAATCCCTTCAACGCTGCGATTGGATTTCAACTGAGACGTGCAGTATAGCTGGCCGCGGCCAACCTGACTCAATGATGATGACAATGAAGCACGTCCGGTCTTCGTCACACGCCTGCGTTATCTGCTTCACTGACGGACCGACCCGGTTCCTGCCACACTATTCGATATGAGCGCACCAGGATCGGCAGGCCAGGGCAAACTACTCCTCGACCCGCAGTACCTCGCCAGTATCCTGGAGCGCGTTGCGCGGGGCGACCCATCGGTCACCGACGAGGTCTTCTGGCTGCAAATGCATGAAGACTTCATGGGCTCTGAGGCCCGGGAACAGTAGGGGTGCTCCTGTTCAACCTACTGTCACCATTGGTGATCCGGCACGAATGGTGACAACGGCAACCCTGAGCTGCCCAACCGGCATCTGATTTTTTTTGGGTCATGGGGCTCGTAGTGTCTCTTCGGGGAATTCATCTCGTGGCTGCAGCTGCCAAGCGGAAAAAATCCACCGTCCATCTCGTCTCGGGCTCGTTCTACGCGGATGTCGTTACCGACAGCCATGCCGACCCGCCGGTCCATCATTGGATCGTTCAGCGCGAAGGTTCTCCGAAGGTCGTGCACTGGGGCCAGGAGACCACCTTCGAAGAAGCCCATCGCGCCGCCAAGGCTTTCCTCGAGGAACTCACCGAGCGCAAGAAGAAAGATGCCTGTTAGGCTTCTCCGCTCAGGTTCTTGACTCCTGACTGCCGGCTCCGGAATTCGCAACTTATTCCAGGAGGCGCTCATGTTGGCCCTTCCAGCCTGGTGTCTCGATGCTGCGCTGCTGGCCCTCCGCCTCATGGTCGCCGCCATCTTCTTCACCAGCGGCTTCAGCGACGCCAAAGATCTCGCTGGACGCGCCCAAAGCATCGGCATGAGCAAAGGCTTCACCCTTTTTCTCGGCATTGCCGAAATGGCCGGGGCGCTTGGGGTCGCCTTCGGCGTGCTCACGCAGTTCGCCGCCGCCGGCCTCATCCTGATCATGCTCGGCGCCATTCAAAAAAAGATTGTCGTGTGGCGCACCGGCTTCTGGGGCAAGAACGCCTCCGGTTGGCACTACGACCTGATGCTCCTGGTCATGAACCTGGTCATCATCGCCGCCGCCGGCGGCCGCTGGGTGCTGCTCGATCACTAGGATCTGTCATCAGCTGCTCGCCGCGTTCCAGCACATCCCACCTCTCCCTCCACACCTCGAATTTCCTCCTCGACGCTCTCCCCGGACACAAATGCACGCTCTTCGCCGGGCTGAACGCCCGCACCGGGATCAGATACCACACATCTTCCGGGATCACGTACGCCGCCAGCACATCAATCTCGCGCGCCGTGTACGCGCGTTTGCTGCTGTGACCGTTTCCTGTGCTTACCCGGTACACGCCGTTCTTTGCGACCCCCACCGACCTCACCTGCACCCGGCTGATCCGGCCCTCGCAATCCACCAGGAAGTCGTAGGCTGCCGTTTCCCCATACGGCTTCGAGACTTGCAAGCCCCGCCGCACCGCCCGTTCGGCGAACACAAGTTCGGCCAGCTCGCCTTGTCGTTTGGCATCGCGAGCTGAACTGTGCATGTGCAATGAAGATTGCTAAAGACTGTCATCTGAGCGCAGGACGCGCTGCATGTGCAATGAAGATTGTTAAAGAGTGTCATCCTGAGCGCAGGACGCGCCAAACACCCGCACGCGTGATGTTCGCGTGCGGTTGGCGCGTCCGAAGTCGAAGGACCCCCACGCCGCTCGGGCTCACGCTGACATGGAAAGGCGTTCCTACGCAGAACTCGAGGGGGGCTGACTGCATTCAAGCGCCGGAGGCGCGCACGCTGGTGCCCAGCACGGCAGTGCTGGGAACACTTGCGCAGGGAACGACGAGTCCCGTAGGGACGGCACCGAAAAGAAGAAGGCGCGGACCGGAACCCGCGCCTTTCCTAACCATCTACTTACATTATAGCATTTTTGGTCCCCGAAAAGTTCAATACTTAAAGTACTCAATGTCCAAATGTAGCAGCCACTTACGCAAGAAAGTTAAAGCAAACCCTCTTGACAAGCCTCTTCCCGAACCGGGAATTATGCACCAACCCTGGTGCAAAGACGTATAAGCTAACGGCTGGCTCCTCATTGTGGTACTCGACCGTAAATCGGCGTAAGGTGCTGGTCGTGAAGACCGTTGCAGGTTGTGTTTGTATTGCGGTGTTCTGTATTTCTGCTGTCGCACAACAGCCGAAACAGAAGCGTGCCACGGGGTGTCCCGCAAGTATTCAGGCAGAGACACTGGAGGACGAACTCGGTCGCGCGGCGGCAGCAGCGGTTGAGGCAATCAAGTCTGGCAAACCGGAACGCCTGATACCGCTCCTCTCCCCGGAAGGCGTTTATGTTGGTGTTGACGGCCCACGGGTGTCGGTGGGCGGGTGGCCCACCCTTGAAGTCCTTGACTCCGCAATGCAGTGGGTGCCCCACCCTTCGTGGTTTTCGAAGGGTGGGAATACGAACTCCCGGCTCCTTCCCGTTTTGAGCATCGGCTGACAAAGCTTGTACTTCTAACGCTCGGGCTCCCGCCCGACCGCAATAAAATCGCGCTCATGCCCAGCGGCTTGCAGCGATTCCAGCAGACGCGCCAAGGGCACTTCCTCACCTGGAGTTGCTACCAGCGGCGTTCGCTGCTGGCCCAGACCCGACGGAGAGATTGGTTTCTTTCTATCCTGGAGCAGGTGCGGCGGCGGTACCGGTTTGTAGTCATGGGATACGTCGTCATGCCGGAGCACGTGCATCTGCTGATTAGCGAGCCGGAGCGTGGCAGCGTCGCTTCGGCCATCCAGGTGCTGAAGCAGCGGACGGCGCGGCGTCTGCAACCGCGTCGGCGTCAAGGGCAGACCAAGCTCTGGGACGAAGACCAGCATCTTTGGCAGAAACGCTATTACGATTTCAACGTGTGGAGCGCACGCAAGCGGCTGGAAAAGCTCCACTACATGCATCAGAACCCCGTGCGCCGCGGGCTGGTGCAGTCACCGGAATTGTGGGTGTGGAGCAGCTATCGGGCGTATGCTTTCGGCGAAGCCGGGCCGGTGAAGCTGAACGACTGGCCGGAAATTTGGCTGAGTGCACGACTAAAGACGGGCAAGGTTGAGGGTTCGCGTACCCACCCTTCGAAAACCGCGAAGGGTGGGGCACCCACATTGCGGATGGGGTATGAGAAAAGGAAGGTGAAGAGTGGGCCACCCGCCACCCAATCCTCGGTTGAATAAAAAGGTGGGGCACCCGGCGGTTTTGGTTTCCAAATCCTTAACCTGAATTCCCGCGATGGCACGCCTGTTCTCCGCAGGACACAAATCGTTTAGCTCCTTCGAATTTTTCGGCATAATAAAGCGCATCCATGTCTCATCCTCACGCATTTCATCTGTCGTTCGCGTTCAGCTTGTGCCTCTGTATGCCTTTAGCTGCCCAGATGCCAACCCCACCGTCCTTACCCGTGTTGTTGGAAACCGGGACCATTACAGGTGACGCCCGCGATGGCCTGACTAGATCCTGCCTGGTTGTTTACTCTGGCGGCCGTTACCGCCGCGAATCGCGTCGCGAGAAAGGGAATCACGATCGGCCGCAGCACTCCTGGGAACTGCCGGACGTTTTCGAGGGAAAATTGCCCGACAAAGACATGGAAACCTTGCGCGCCCTGGTCACTGCTCCGGAGTTCCGCGCAATTACCGGAACAATCGGCAAGGTTCCACCGGTGCTTGTATTCGGCCACTTTGACTTCTTTCCTCGTGAAGGATTCGAAATTCTCACCGTAGGAATCAGTGGTACTGCCGGTCAGCAGGTGTTCGAGATCAATGACAGAAGCGAGGCGCGACGGCAGGCTCCCCTGCGGGCTTTTCTCGACTGGATAAAACAAACAGATCGGCTCCCAGCCACGCGACTGTCCGCTTTTGAGGCCAATAATTGTTCCTTACTATCTCCGGCGCCGAGGAGTGTCATCAATACCGGCGCAGACATGCCGACCCATTTTGTGCCTCCCAATCCGATTAATTCGCCTCCACCTCAACGCCCACCCAACCAGATCAAGGCGCAATCTATCCAAGTCCGACTCGTCATCAATGCTGATGGAACAGTCGCCGAGGTTTCGATTGAGGGCCGCACCACCCCGGAAGTTGCACAAGCCGTGTTGGATGCAACCCGTAAATGGACGTTCGAGCCGGCACGATTCCTCGGGCTTGCGGTTGCCGCCGCGATGCACCTGACTGTCGAATTTTGAATAGGCTTTTCAATCTGACACCTTCAATCGCAAATGAAAAAGCCACCCGTCTCCGGATGGCTCTTCCTGCCGCCTGTAGCCTGCAGCCTACCGATGCGCCATGGTCTCTTCCTTTTCCACTTCCGCGGTTTTCGCGCTCTCCAGCCCGCCGATTCGCATGCTGTAGAACGAGCGGTACACGAAGACGAACGACACCGCCCAGAAACCGAGCGCCAGCGCGTGCGTGACGCCCGATCCGACTTCATTCGTCAGCTTCACCGCCAACTCGACGGCCAGCAGCCCGAATAGCGTGGTGAACTTGATCACCGGGTTCATCGCCACCGACGACGTATCCTTGAACGGATCGCCGACGGTGTCGCCGACCACGGTCGCCGCGTGCAGCTCCGTGCCTTTCTGCTGCAGCTCCACCTCGACGATTTTCTTGGCGTTGTCCCAGGCGCCGCCCGCGTTGGCCATGAACATCGCCTGGTACAGGCCGAAGATTGCGATCGCGATCAGGTACCCGATGAAATAGAAGGGCTCAACGAACGCGAACGCCAGCGTTCCGAAGAAGACGGCGAGGAAGATGTTCCACATCCCCTTTTGCGCGTACTGGGTGCAGATTTCCACCACCTTCTTGCTGTCGCTCACCGACGCCTTCTCTACGCCTTCCAGCCGGATGTTGGCCTTGATGAACTCCACCGCGCGGTACGCGCCCGTGCTTACCGCCTGCGTGGACGCGCCCGTGAACCAGTAGATCATCGCGCCGCCGGTCACCAGCCCGAGAAAGAACGGCGCGTGCAGCAGCGACAGCTTGCCGACGTTCTCGGTCAGCCCGTTGGTCAGCGCCATGATGATGGAGAAGATCATCGTCGTCGCTCCCACCACCGCCGTGCCGATCAACACCGGTTTTGCCGTCGCCTTAAAGGTATTGCCGGCGCCGTCATTGGCTTCCAGCAGGTACTTGGCGCGATCGAAGTTGGCGCTGATGTTGTACTCGCGTTGCAACTCGCCTGCCGGCACCTGCTCGATCAGCGACAGCTCGTAAATGGACTGCGCGTTGTCGGTCACCGGGCCGTAAGAATCGACGGCAATCGTCACCGGTCCCATGCCCAGGAACCCGAATGCCACCAGGCCGAAGGCGAACACCGCCGGCGCCAGCATCAAAGGCATATTGGTTCCCGGCAGCATCGCGCCCAGTCCTTGCAGGCTGACGTAGTAGGCGATCGACATCAACACGATCATCGCGCCGCCCAGGTAGTAGCAGGAGAAGTTGCCCGCCACGAATCCCGACAGGATGTCCAGCGACGCGCCGCCTTCGCGCGCCGACGTCACCACTTCCTTCACGTGCTTGGATTCGGTCGAGGTGAACACCTTCACCAGCTCGGGAATCACGGCGCCTGCCAGCGTGCCGCAGGAGATGATGCTCGCCAGCTTCCACCACAGCGTGTCGTCGCCGCCCAGCTCCGGAATGATGAGAAACGAAATTAGGTAGGTCAGCCCGATGGAAACGATGGACGTCAGCCACACCAGCGTGGTCAGCGGCGTCTCGTAATTCATCTCGTCGGCCTTGCCGTACTTCGCCTTCGCCCACGCCCCGTTGATGAAGTACGAGCCTGCGCTCGATACCAGCATCATCACGCGCATCACGAAGATCCACACCAGCAGTTGCACCTGGATGGTCGGGTCCTTCACCCCCAGCAGGATGAAAGTGATCAGCGCCACGCCGGTGACGCCGTAGGTCTCGAAGCCGTCGGCGCTCGGCCCCACCGAGTCGCCCGCATTGTCGCCGGTGCAGTCGGCGATTACGCCCGGGTTGCGCGCGTCGTCTTCCTTGATCTTGAAGACGATCTTCATCAGGTCGCTGCCGATGTCGGCGATCTTGGTGAAGATGCCGCCTGCAATACGCAGCGCCGCCGCGCCCAGCGATTCGCCGATGGCAAACCCGATGAAGCACGGTCCGGCGTAATTGCCCGGAATGAAGAGAAGAATGATCAGCATGATCAGCAGCTCGACGCTGATCAATGCCATGCCGATGCTCATCCCTGACTTGGTGGGAATTTGGTAGCAGGGAAATGGCTTGCCCTTCAGGCTCGCGAAGGCCGTCCGCGAGTTCGCGAAGCAGTTCACCCGGATGCCGAACCACGCCACGCCGTAGCTGCCCAGGATACCGACCACGCTGAAGGCCAGGATAATCACCACCATGCCGAGCGTGTATTGCTCCTTCAGCAGCACGCCGAAGTACAGCACGATCACCACCGCGATGAATGCCCACAGGATTGCCAGGAACTTGCCCTGCGTCACCAGGTACGTCTTGCAGGTTTCGTAAATCAGTTCCGACATCTCCCGCATGGCGCGGTGCACCGGCAGGCTCTTGAGTTGAGCGTACTGCACCGCCGCGAACAGCAATCCGGCGATGCAGAACAGGATTCCGATCAGCAGCAGGTTATGGCCGTTGATGGCGCCATTGAAGAATTGAACTTGCGAAAGATCGGGCAGCGTCAGCCCGGCTTCGCCGCTCAGGCCTTTGGCGGGTGGCGCCGCTTCCTGGGCCATCGCGATGGGCGAGAGCAGCGCTAGGAATGTAAGCAGCAGGGCGAACACCACCGCCAGGCGACGCATACGCCCGGACGGCGATGAGGTTCGTGCGAGGCTCGACCGGAGCCAGGTAGGCATAAGTTCCTCCGCGAATGAGTGTCATGAATAGGACGAACGGGCCGCATCCTTCAGGCGGGTGCTTTCCTCGCGCCGGCGGCGATGGAAACCGTGCGCCGCGCCTGATACCACCCCGGATGCGCGCTTCCACGTGTCTCTCGAAGGCCCCCAACAGGAGTTGGGAGTGACATGGCGAAAGCGATGCGTTTGGCCGCGCCTGGCCCCAGTTCGCCTCGTGACGGCCGGCATGGGACCGCGGGGGATGGCTTGGCTCGCGCTTCCGGAACTCCTACTGTCGGCTCCGTTTACACGCAAACCAAGAGGCGATTGTATAACACGGTTTCAATATTCGTTCAATCGTTCGCTTTGACCCCCGCCGCCATCTTGCGTTATAAAAGAACGATAATTCGTCGTACGCCACTCCTCAGTAGCTCAATGGCAGAGCATCCGGCTGTTAACCGGAGGGTTGTAGGTTCGAGTCCTACCTGAGGAGCCAATTTTTGCTTATTTTTTGTCTATTTTTTGTCTATTTCTTGTCTCATCAGCCGCGGGCGGCGGCGATGGCGTGCGCGGCGTAGCGGCGGGCGGCGCTCACGAGTCCGGTGGCCCATTCCGGGGTGGCGAGGGCGTGGAGGTGGGTGTAGGCGGCCCACAAGTTCGCGGTGACAATGGCATCGCGGCGCTGCCAGGCGCCGGTACCACGGCGGACTTCGCAGGCGGTATCCAGGTTCGCTGCATTGAGCTCGATGCGTGAGTAGTGAAACTCGTGCCCGCGAAGACTCAAGCCAACAGGGAAGAATGGATTGGGGCGATCGACGGAGAGCTCGACGTACCCGTGTCCCTGGGCGGCGGTGGAAACGAGGGTTTCGACCGGCAGGACGCCGGCCATAGCATGGCGCTCGCCATGCCAAATGATGGCCTGAGACAGCAGCATCAAGCCGCCACACTCCGCATAGATCGGCAGGCCTCCGCGGGCTGCTTCCGACAGCGAGCGCAGGAAGGAAGTATTGCCGGCCAGCGCCGGCGCGTGGACTTCGGGAAAGCCTCCGCCGATGTAGAGTGCGGAAATGCCGGCCGGCAGTTCGCGCGACGTGAGCGCCGAGATGGGAACAAGCTGGGCGCCGGCACGCTCAAGGGCCTCCAGGTTCTCGGGATAGTAAAAGCTGAACGCGGCATCCTTTATATAAGCAATCTTCAGCTGCGAGCGGTCGGGTCCAGCCACAGGCGCTTCGGGCGGAGATGCCAGCGGCGCGGCCGAGGCGGCGATGCGCGCGATGGATTGCAAGTCAAGACCGGGAATGACCGTGTCGCGCAAACAATGGTCAATGCGTTCTTTGGTGGGGCAATCTTCCGGGGTGACAAGACCGAGGTGGCGCTCGGGAAGGCCATCGTCGGGGTCCATGCGGGGGAGCACGCCGACAATGGGAACGCCGCAGATGCGGGTGATGGACTCGCGCAGGACGTGCTCATGGCGGCGTCCATTCACGAAATTCAAGATCACGCCGGCAATGTTCAACTCGGGCTCGAGCTTCTGCGCACCGAGGACAAGGGCAGCCGCGCTGCGCGTCATCTTCGTAGTATTGAGCACCAGCAGCACGGGGGAGCACAGCGCCCTGGCGAGGGCCGCGGTGCTGTGCGTGCCGGCGGCATCCATGCCGTCGAACAGTCCGCGATTGCCCTCGATGACGTTGAGTCCGTCCGCGCCGTGCGTGGCGAACGATGCCACCGCGCCATCGAAGCCCATGAGGTAAGTGTCGAGATTGCGCGCCGGGCCGGCGGAAATCCAGGTCAGCCAGGCGGCATCGATGTAGTCGGGTCCTTTTTTGAAGGCCGCGACGTTTTGCCCGGCTTCACGGAAGGCGCGCAGCAGCGCCATCGAGACCAGAGATTTCCCGCTGCCGCCGGAGAGGGCAGCAACGACGACGCGAGGGAGTGCGCGGTTTTTCATAACAGCAGATTCCTCGCGGGCTGAAGCCCATTCGGAATGACAACTTTCAAGAGCCGCGTTGCGGCACGGCTAAAGCCGTGCCCTGACACGTTTGCAGCCTGCCCGCTTGGACGAGGCGCGCTGGAGGGCCAGCGCGCTCCAGCAAGACTCAAGCTTCCACAGTTTCCTTGGGCGGCAACTGGATGTAGGAGCCGCCAAAATAGCTGTACACGCAGCGCCCGGAATCAATCAGCAGGCGAATCGCGTGCTTGCACTTCTCCTTGTCGCAATCGGCATCGCCGAACCTGGCGATCATGGCCTTGGTCAGGTCGCCCGCTTTCAGATTTTTCTTGCCCTCGCATTCGGTGATCAACGCGAACATCGCTTCAGCAATTTGTTCGACAGTTACTTCAGGCATGGTTCCTCCTGAACCTGAGGGACAGGCCGGCGACCATGTTCCCAGGTTCCCTTGAGCAGCTTTTCGCGAAGCCGGACGACCTCGCCGACCACCAGGGTTGCGGGCGGCTTGATATCGGCACGACGGCATTCCTCGACGATCGTTTCCAGAGTTGCCGTCAGCACCGCTTCGCCGGGCCAGAAAGCCTGCTGGATGATGGCCACGGGAGTATCGGGCGAGCGGCCCGCATCCATGAGCTTGTGCGCGATCTTCTCCAGATTGTGAACGCCCATGAGGAAAACGAGAGTGTCGATGTGGGCGAGCGCGTTCCAGTCAATGCGCTTGCCGGCGCCATTGGCGTTGTGTCCGGTACAAATCGCCAGGGAGGACGCGGCTTCGCGATGAGTGACAGCAATACCGGCGGCGAGCGGGGCGGAGAGGGCAGAGCAGACGCCAGGCACCACTTCGAAGGGAATGCCGTGGTCGCACAGGTATTCCGCTTCTTCGCCGCCGCGGCCGAAGACAAACGGGTCGCCGCCCTTGAGGCGGATCACCGACTTGCCTTCGCGCGCCTTGCGCACGAGCAACTCGTGGATTTCGTCCTGCCGGGAGTCGTGCTTGCCGAGCGGCTTGCCCATGTAGATGCGCTCGGCTGCCGGGTTCGCCAAGGCCAGCACATCCTCCTGGATGAGGCGGTCATAGACGATGACGTCGCCACCGCGGATGAGCGCGGCAGCCTTGAGGGTGAGCAACTCGGGAGCTCCCGGTCCTGCGCCCACTAAATAGACTTTGCCTACGCTTGTCATTAGCCGTCCGATTCGGATGTCTCGCGCTACGCGCGCTGAAAAACCGAGATTCCTCGCTGGCTTCGGCGCGTCGCGCCTCGGTCACGGCTAAAGTCGTGACCTACCGAGCCCGCTCGGAATGACAAATTGTTAAAGATCCCGCTCTTGGCACGGCTAAAGCCGTGCCCTTCCCGAAGTGGATTCGTTCAAGCGGCCGGAGTCCGCCGGCAGTACCGAGGGCACCCCGGCCGCGGTTAAAGCCGCGCCTAAAAATAGACGCGGCTGACGACGACGAACAGGACCAGCAGCACGACCCCGGTTGCGAACGTGTACCAGATCAGCTTCTGCTCGATCGGCAGCAGAGGCTCGTGCTCAGCTTCCATTCGCTTAAGTTCTTCTTTCAGTTCCGCCATAGGATCACGCTTTCGCCAGGGGCGGCAGGACCCCGCTGAAGAACAGCCACGAGATCAGCAGGCCGACCCAGATGATGAATCCAAACAGACACAGGACATAGACCGCGGTCAGCTTGGCAATGCCTTCCTGCCAAAGCTTGCGGAAGTTGGAGAGCACGCCGATGGCAAAGAACGTCATCACGAAGAACAAGGCGCGGAACACGTTGGCCTGTCCCATGGAGGCCTTGATCTGCGGAATCAGTTTCGGGGCCAGGATGCCGGCGAGCAGCACCAGGAAGAAGGTGGCAATGTAGCCGAGGATGAACTTCGGGAAGCGTTGCCAGATCTGAGCGGCGCTGACTTTCTCGCCTTGCTTGCGCTCGATCTTCGCCGACCACACCCACGCCAGAACGAATGCCCACACGCCGATGAAGATGTCGATGAACACCTTCACCGTGGTGCTGACGCCCATGATCCAGTTGGGAGCGTAGTTGACGCCGGTGGCCGCCATCGCTTTAGCGCGAATGAGTGAATCCGTGATCGCGCCACTGGCGACGGCAGCGCCGTCAGTCTTGACCGCCAGTCCCATCCATGCGCCGGCGACCATCGGCTGGCCGTAGAGCCAGTGCTGGGCAGCGAAGGGGAGGATGAGCAGTTCGACGACGGCAAAGATCACGACCAGGGAAGAAACCATGATCGGGATCATCGGCCGAGCCTTAATAGCAGCGCCGGTGGCAATGGCCGCCGAAACGCCGCAAATCGAGATGCCCGACGCAAGCGGGGCGGCCCACTCGCGGCTGAACCCGAAGTACCGGCGCGAGACGAAGTACACGATCGGCCAGTAGATCAGGTAGGCCTCAACGATGGCGCAAGCGCCGCGGAAAATGACCGAGGTCGCCAGTGCCCGTTGCTCCAGGGCGGCAATGCCGAGGAACCCACCGAGTATAACAATCGCCGTCTTGATGTAGAGCTCGGGCCGGATGGCCTCTTTCATGGTGCGGGCAACGCCGGGCAGGAAATTCCCGACGATCAGGCCGGCCAGCAAAGCAAGGATGAATCCCGACTCGTTGGTCAGATTGAGCGACCAGGGAATCTTCAGTGCCGCGCGCTTGTCGGGCGTGGCAGCGATGTAGGCCCAGCTTCCCACGAACCAGCACAGGTAACTGATAAAGAAGACCGCGGTAAAGCCTTTTGCGAAAGCTTTAAGGTCGGCGCGCAAGGCTTTCGCGCCGATGGATAGGATCGCCAACAGGAATATGAAAGTGCCGAGCAGTGAAACGAATCCCGGCAAAGATTTGTAAGCTTTGGAAACGGGAGCGAGCGCCTTGGCCGGCACGGTCCAGACCGACGTTGTGATCGCCCATCCCAGAATGTCGGCCTTGAACAGCAGGCCGAGTGAAAGGATGAAAATGCCAATGCCGACGCAAACCGCAAGCCAATCCTCGCTCAGCAGCGGCGGAGGCGCCGCAGGAGGAGCGATTTTCGGTGGCGGTGGCGGTGGCGCTGGCTTGACCGGGGTTTCAACTAAGGTTGCCATTCTTCACCTCGCCTCTCGAGCACCCCAGCGCGCAACAACGGCGCGCCGGGGGCCCCGCTACGAACAGAAATCGTGACCTTGTACAAAACCGTGATGAGGAGAGCACCCATGGCCCAAATGCCGGCGACGATCGCGGTCTCGGGGAAGGTCGGGGCATAACGCGTCACCGCGCCGAGGGGAGAAGGGACAAAGCCGCAAATGATGAGGCAAAGGCCTTTCTCCAACCACAGCGAGACAAACACCATGACGGCAGCGACGGCCAGCACGCGGGTGTCGCGGCGCAACTGGGGAACCAACAACAAAACAAGCGAAACGGCAGCGAGCACGGCCGAAAGCCAGATGAAGGGAACCAGGCCGCGCTCGCCGTTCAGTCCGACGAACAAGAACTCGAAATGGTGAATCTCCGCGGGAATGCCGGAGTACAGCGCGGTAAACAACTCGGCGCCGAAGAAGAAGACATTCACCGACATGGCGTAAGCGACGATCACGCCGAGCTTCTGGATAGCTTCTTCGCCGGCGTCGAACGACGAAACGCGCCGCAGCAGCAGGCAGAGCAGGATGAGCAGCGACGGTCCGGCAGCGAAGGCCGACGCCAGGAAGCGCGGGGCCAGGATGGCGGTAAGCCAGAAGGAGCGTCCGGGCAGGCCGCTGTACAGGAAGGCGGTGACGGTGTGAATGCTCACGGCCCAGGGTATGGAGAGGATCACGACGGCTTTCAGCCAGCGCGGCGTGGAGGCACCGGACTGCTCCGAGTGGAGCATGACGACGGAGATCACGGCATTCAGCAGCAGGTAGCCGGCAAGTGAAGCCATGTCCCAGAACATCAGCGAGCGCAGCGAGAGATAGCGCAGCACATTGAGCACGCGCGCAGGCTGGCCCATGTCCACCAGGATGAACAGCATGCACATGACGACGGCGGCAATGGCGAGCAGTTCGCCGAGGATGGTGATCCGCGCGAATTGCTTGACGTTGTGCAGGTAGTAGGGCAGCACGACCATGACGGCCGAAGCCGCCACGCCCACAAAAAACGTGAACTGGGCGATGTAGAGGCCCCAAGTGACATCGCGGGTCAGGCCGGTGGTGACTAATCCGCGATCGAGTTGGCGCAGATAGGATGCCAGCCCGATCAGCGCGACCACGCCGAGCAGGCGCAGCCACGCCCAGTACTGGCGGCTGCCAACGAGCGCTTTTTCCATCATGAACATGCGCTCACACCAAATAGAAAACCGAGGGCCCCGTGCCAAGCTCGGGCGAACGTTGCATCGAAAAGCGCGCCCGCAGTAGCCGGCGGACGGGCGAAGATTCATCGTTGAGATCGCCGAAGGTCAGAGCCTTCTGCCGGCAAGCCTCGACGCATGCCGGACTTTGTCCTTTCGCCAGCCGTTCCTCGCAAAAATTGCACTTCTCCACCACGCCCTTGCTGCGGGTGGGAAAGCTGGCCGTGAGGTTGCGAATGCGGGGACGCGGATCGCTGAAATTGAAGCTGCGCGAGCCGTAGGGGCAGGCCGCCATGCAGTAGCGGCAACCGATGCAGCGGTGCCAATCCATCATGACGACACCGTCTTCGCGCTTCCACGTCGCCTTCGTGGGGCAGACGCGGGTACACGCCGGAGTGGCGCAGTGGTTACACAAAACAGGCAGCACGTGGTCGCCATACACGCGGCGGGTGAAGTCGGTCTGCTGCAGCGGGAAGACTTTTTCGAACGGCTCCTTCCAGACCCATTTCACGTCGCGGCCAGGCTCGGTGATATCGGGGATGTTGTGGGCGTCGCGGCAGGCGTTTACGCAGTCGTCACAACCTTCGCCCTGCCGGCACTTCTGAAAATCAATGGCCAAGCCCCAACGCCTGGATCCGGCGTGAACGGCCTCAACGCGCGCGAATTCCGTCGCCGCTTTGCCGGCAGTGGCGCCGACTGCCGCCAGACCCGCAACCTTGAGGAAGTCTTTGCGCGTGATCTTCACGGCAACCTCCTGGCGGCGGTTTTCGGATCGACGTGACAATCCCAGCAGTAGGGGCCCGACACGGCGGCGTATTTGTGGCAGCGATCGCAGAATTCCTGCTTGTCGGTATGGCACTGGCCAAGACAGGTGCTGGATAAATTCACCTGATAGTTTTTGCCGTTGTAGGCGCCGTAACTGAGCCGGTTGTAGCGAACGGCGCCCTCGCGCCAGTCCACCAGCAGCTTCATGTGAGAAGCACGCATGAAGGCGGTCGGCGCGACGCAGCTTTTTTCGTTGGCCGGAAGCTTCAGTTGCGGACCTGAAGCGGTGGTCTTCGCCGACACCGCGTGCCACATCGGATAAGTGACAAGGGTTAAGAACAGCAGCAGGGCAACGGCGATGAGGATGCGATCACGCATGCGCCACCTCCGCCACCTCAGCCGCGGGCAGGGGCTCACCGCGCAAATCGGTAGAACGTTTCTCGCCGCGCATGACGAGCGCGTTGCCCAGCAGTTCGTGGACGCCCGCAACTTCGACGCCCGGAACCCAATATTCGAGCAAGGTCGGAAGCGTGGCCTTATCAATGGCGCAAATGCAGGACAGCAGGTTGACGCCGTGCTTCTCCTTCACATACTTGACCGCATTGGCGCGCGGGAAGCCGCCGCGCAGACGCATCTCGAGGTTCTCATCGGTACCCAGACCGGCGCCGCTGCCGCAGCAGAAGGTCTGCTCGCGAATGGTGTTCTCCGGCATCTCGTGAAACTGGCGACAGACATTGCGCAGGATGTAGCGCGGTTCCTCCAGCAATCCCATGGCGCGCGCCGGGTTGCAAGAGTCGTGGTAGGTGACGTTCCAACGGTCGTTGCGAGCGGGATCGAGGCGCAGCTTGTTCTCGTGAATCAGGTCGGCGGTGAACTCGCAGATGTGCACCATGCGCGTGGAGCGCGCGTTCTCGAACTTCGTGCCGGTAATGGGCGAGACCGGCTCTTCGAGGAAATCGGCGGGTCCATTCATGGTGTCCATGTACTGGTGCAGAACGCGCCACATATGCCCGCACTCGCCCCCGAGGATCCATTTCACGCCGAGGCGGCGCGCTTCCTCGTACACCTTGGCGTTCAAGCGCTTCATCAGGTCGTGCGAGCTGAAGAGGCCGAAGTTGCCGCCTTCGGAGGCGAACGCGCTGAGGGTGAAGTCGAGGCCGATCTCGTGGAAGAGCATGAGATAGCCGAGGAGCGTGTAGTAATGCGGCGTGGCGAAGTAGTCGGCCGAGGGCATCACGAAAAGAATTTCCGCGCCCTTGCGATTGATGGGAGCTTCCACGCGCACGCCGGTGATCTCTTCCAGTTCGCCGACGGCGAAGTCAATGCTGTCCTTGAAGCCGTGCGGCGGAATGCCGAGGTGATTGCCGGTGCGGAAGCAGTTGGCAGCGGGCTCGAGCACCCAATTGGTGTTGCAGCCGATGAGATTGAGCAGCTCGCGGCCGATCATGGTGATCTCGGCGGTGTCGATGCCGTACGGGCAGAACACCGAACAGCGGCGGCACTCGGTGCACTGGTAGAAGTAGAAAAACCACTCCTTGACGACGTCTTCAGTGAGTTCGCGGCCGCCGGCGAGGCCTGGCCGGCGGCAGGCGCCGAAAATGCGGCCGGTCAGCGTGAAGTAGCGGCGATACACCGAGCGCAGCAACTCAGCGCGAACGACGGGCATGTTCTTCGGGTCAGCAGAGCCGATGTAGAAGTGGCACTTATCGGCGCAAGCGCCACAGCGCACGCAGATGTCCATGAAGAGGCGGAAGGAGCGGAACTTGAGCAGCCGATCGCGCATGCCGTCGAGCAGGATGCGCTGCCAGTTGGGCGGCAGTTTCCAGTCGGCGTCGAAGGGCTGCCACTCGCGCGGGTTGGGCAGATCGAGGTAGCGCACGTTCTTGGCCGCGGCGGCGTAAGAGATCACGCCTTTGTGGAACGCGACCTGCGGGTCGCGCCAATCGCCGCGCGGCGGCTTCGCCTCAATCTGCAGTAGCTCGTGTGACATGCTCCGCCTCGAGCGGAATACCGGCGTCGATCAGCTTGTCGCGGAATTCGTTCTCCCACTCGGCGTAGCTGTGGGTCTTGACCGGAGAATTCCACGGGTTGAGGTGACGTTGACGGCGGTTGTTGTTGGCCAGGTTGCGAGTGGGGCTGAGAAATGCGCCGGCCATGTGCATCAGTTTGCTGAATGGGAAGTACGCAGCCAGCGCGCTGACCAGCAGGACGTGAACGGCGAACATCGTGGAGAGCGTCGCCGGCAACTGGGGATGAAAGCTTGCCAGGCTGAGAGCAAACTGCTTGGCAGCGACGACGTCCACGCGGGTGACATACCGCATCAGCAGGCCGGAGGTCGCGACCGCCAGCAGCAGCCAGAGGGCCAGGTAGTCGCTGAATTGCGAGATGTAGCGCAGCATCGGCTCGCGAAGGCGGCGGGCCAGCAGGTACACGAGCGCGCAGGCGAGGACGACATCGGAGACGTAGAGCTCCGGCGTGCCGAACTGGAAGAAGGCGTCCACGCGGTCTACGGCGAGGACGAACGCGGGAACCGGTTCGATGAGCAAGCGCAGGTGGCGCAGCAAAATGACCAGCAGCGACCAGTGAAAGGCCAGCGCGCCCAGCCACAGGTACTTTTGCTCGGAGAAGTGCAGGCGGCCTTCGTGCAAGTTGGCGACGGTGTTGCGGAAGAGCGAGCGGAAGAGCAAGGTCTCCAGGGCCATGCGGCCGAGGACGCCGGGCAGACGGCTGGGATTTTCGAGCTTCGCATCGCGGATCCAAAACAATGATTTCTGCTGACCGCAGGTGGTCGGGATGCGGAATGGAACCGGCGCCAGGGCCCACGACCAGACGCGGTAGGCAAATCCGACCGCAAACAGGGCGAACGCGGCGTACGGGATCACGATCAGCACGAGGATGCGCACGGCGGCGTTAACGTCGGCGGTTGCAGCCACCAGAAGTAAGACTGCGATCGCGAGCGCGGAATAAGCAGCGTTTCTCATTCCCAAGTTCATCCGTGGCGAAGTGTCTGCACTACGTCGCGCCTACGGCTTTCTTTAGCGCGCAACAGCGCCACCTGTTCGCGGCAGCGCATGTAGTTGTTGAATGCCAACAGCGCGAGCTGGTCAATGTGCGACTCGATCATTGCGGGTCGCGGCGGCCCAAACTCGCGCAAAATCGGGCGCAATAGAAAAACGAAGCTCACCGCTTCCGAGGGCGTGAAGTCCTGCACGGCTCGCATGCGCACGACGTTGTCCAGGGCCGGACCAATCCGCTCCGGATTCATGCGGCCGACGATTTCTTCCAGCAGCACCGCCAGGCCTTCGCGCAAGGTGTGCCCGATGGGATTGCGGAACGGGTCTTTCTCGGCTGCCAGGAACTCGGCCGTGGGCTGCGGGTACAGCTCGACGGTGCGCGCAAACCACTGCTCCAGAATCGCTTCCTTGTCATCATTCATGGCTGCTTACACGCAGCCCGTCGGCTTAGGAAGGCCGGCGAGCTTGCATGCCCCCTTGGCCGGCCCGGAGGGGAAAAGCTGGTAAATTTCGTTCAGCTTGTATCCCGACTCCTTGCACAGCTTGCGGATCATGGGCGCGATGCCGAACTTGATGTAGTAATCGCGGATGTAGTTGATGACCTTCCAGTGGTCGTCGGTGAGTACGGCGACCGCCTCGGTCTGGGCGAAATCCTTGGCAACGTCGGCGTTCCAGCGGTCGGGCTCCTGAAGAAAGCCGTCCTCATCCACTTCGTACTTGCGTCCTTCGACCTCGAAAACGGGCATAGATCACCTCGTCAGTTCATCTCGATGTATCCGCACGGGCATACTTCCGCGCACTTCCGGCAGCCGTTACAGAGCTCGAGCTTGATCTTGTAGTGCTCGCCCTTGGGCAGCTTCACGAAACAGTTGGCGCTGCAATACATCCAGCAGGTCTCGCAATCCATGCACATGCCGCACGACAGGCAGCGCTTGGCCTCGACGACAGCTTCCTGCTCGGACAAACCGCTGAGGGGCGGTAGCTCGGGATGGGGCGAGATGGCCGGATACCATCCGAGCTTCATCTGATCCGACTTGATGACCGGCGGAGCGGCTTCGCGGCCAGGCTGGCGGTGGCGCAGAAAATCGTCAATGGCCTCGGCGACCGATCGGCCTTGTGCGATGGCGGGGCTGATGGTGTTGGCGATGCGCGCATCGAGTTGCGTCACTTCGACCCCAGCCCGGACGGGTGGGAGGGCCCCAAGCTCGCCGGCTATCACCGCGCCGTCGCCGTCGCGCTTGAGCGCGAGTTGCGACGGCTTCTGAAGTCCGGTGGCGAAGAAAATGGCAGCGTAGCCGGCGCGCAGCTCTGCGATGCTCACGTCCCTGCCGACCTCGGTTCGACAGCGCAGCTCGATCCCAAGGTTGAGAATGTTAGCGATTTCCGCGTCCAGAACTTCGCCAGGGATCACCGTGCGCGGCATGCCATAGCGCATCATTCCGCCAGGCTTCTCGGCGGCATCGAGGACAGTCACCTTGTAGTCGCGCCGCGCCAGTTGGTAGGCGCAGGAGAGTCCCGCCGGTCCGGCGCCGACGATGGCGATCTTCTCTTCTGTCGGCACGCCCGCGATTCGCTCATGGTTGAAACCATGCGCGATGCCATAGTCGCCGAGGAAACGCTCGATGAGATGAACCGCAACGGCGCCATCTTTCTCCTTGCGGTTGCATCCGAGTTCGCATGGATGCTGGCAGGTTCTGCCGAGCACTGCCGGAAAGGGATGGCGTTCCGTGATCTTCCTCCACGCCAACTCAGTGGCCTGCGCCGAAGTGCGGCCGTAGGCTTCCTGCTGCGCGAGGCCGACCAGCACATCACGAATTTCCTGGCCGTGGGGGCAGCGATCGGTGCACGGTGGCGTGCGTGAAACAAAACGGGGGCGAAGCGGGCTAATGTCGCCGTTGCCCGTTGCCGCCCCCTTGATGACCGGTTTTTTGACTTCCTTGAAGAGAGCCATGGGCCCCCTCCTTGCGTTCCCGTGATCAATACTTCAGGTGCGCCGAGCGCTCATAGGTGAGTCCGGCGTGCTTGAAGTCGTCAATGTGGTAGCGGGTGAACTCAAAGCCGGTGAGCTGGAAGAAACGCGGCCAGCCGATGCGTTCGATCCACTCGCCGACCCGCTCATGCTTGCGCGCATTCGCGGCGTAGACATCCACGATTTTCACCACCGCGTTGACGACTTCTGGCCAGCGCGGCGGATTGTTCGGAAGGAACGGGACAGCCAGCTTGGAGAACATGGGCTTGCTGCGCGCGTTGCTGACCTTGCCGCCAACCCAGATCGACAGGCCATCGTTCTCCGGATCATTCATCGGCATGGCCGGGCAAACGGTGAAGCAGTTGCCGCAGTACATGCACTGCTCCTCCACCAGTTCGACCGAGGGCTTGCCCTCATAAGTGCTGGGGCGAATCGCTCCCGTCGGGCAGGAGGCGATCAGCGTCGGGACCTCGCAGACTTTGCGCAGCAGTTCGCGATTCACCTTCGGCGGCAGGCGGTGAATGCCGAGGATGGCGATATCGGAGCAGTGGACAGCGCCGCACATGTTGAGACAGCACGCCAGCGCGATGCGCAACTTGGCCGGCATGTCGTGGTGCGTGAAGTGATCGTGCAGCGCGTCCATGACGGACTTCACGATCCCTGAGGCGTCGGTCGCGGCCGAGTGGCAATGGATCCAACCCTGGGTGTGGACGATGTTGCTGATGGAGTTGGCGGTGCCGCCGACAGGGAAGCCGGCCGCCGTCAATTCTTTTTTCAACGGCTCGATGTTCCTGGAATCTTCGAGCAGGAACTCGATGTTGTTACGGCTGGTGAAGCGCACGTGCCCGCCGGAATACTTGTCGGCCAGCTCGGCGAATCGGCGCAGCGAGTTCACCGCCAGCAGGCGTGGAGTGGCGGCGCGCACGGTGTAGAGCCGGTCGCCGGATTCGGCGACGTGGCAGAGCACGCCCGGCGCCAGCACTTCGTGGTACTTCCACTGGCCATAATTCTTCTTCACGATAGGCGGCAAGTACTTCTGATAGTGCGGCGGACCAATGTCGGTAAGGCGGTCGGGCTTCGGAGTGGCAGTCGTCGTCATTGCGCGCCCCCTTTCGCGGTTTGGAAGAAGATGTAGGGATTGTCACGAGGCGCGGAGACCATCTCCGGCGCCGGCTCCAGCCCAATGCCATCGAGGAAGGCGGGCATGCCGACGCGCTGGATCAACTCGCCGATGCGCTCGCGGTTGGTACCGTACTCATCCCAGAAATCCCAAATTCGCTTGACCAGCTCCTTCAGCGTGTCCATCAGTTCGGCAGCGGGCACGAAGGGGATCAGGACGGAGGACAGCAGCGCGCCCTGCATAATCGGCGCCTTCGCTCCAATCAACACCACCGCGCCGCGTTCCTTGCCCGGGCGCAGCGCCTTGGGCAAGGCATTAATGCAGTGCATGCAGTGCACGCACTCGCGGTTGTCGATGGTCAGCTTCTTGCCATCCCAACCCATCGTCTTCGTCGGGCAGAGGTCGCAAACCTCCTTCTGAATATCCATGCCCGCGGCGGCATAGTTGGCGACCTCGGCATCGTCCACCTGGATGTCGTCCTTCCAGGTGCCGATCACCGAGAGGTCGGCGCGCGCAATCGAGGCGACACAGTCGTTGGGGCAACCGGCAAATTTGAATTTGAACTTGTAAGCGAAGGCCGGGCGATGCAGCTCGTCCTGATAACTCTGCGTGAGGTCGTAGCACACCTTCATGGTGTCGAAGCACGCCCATTCGCAACGGGCCATGCCGACGCAGCAGTTAGGCGTGCGCACCGCCGAACCGGATCCGCCGAGATCAAATCCGGCGTGGGTCAGTTCCTGGAAGGCCGGCTCCAAGTGGTCCGTCGTGGTGCCCAGCAGGATGATGTCGCCGGTCGAGCCGTGCATGTTGGTGATGCCGGATCCGTGCCGCTCCCAGATGTCGGCAATGGTGCGCAAGGCGTCGCTGGTGTAGAACCAGCCCGCGGGCATGTTGACGCGCATGGTGTGGAAGTGCGCAACGTTGGGAAACTGGTCGGGAACATCGCTATAGCGGCCGATGACGCCGCCGCCGTAGCCCAGCACGCCCACGATGCCGCCGTGCTTCCAGTGCCCCTTCTTCTCTTTGTAGGAGAGTTCCAGTTGTCCCAGCAGGTCATTGGCGCTCTTACTGGTTTCCGCTGCCGACTTGATTTCGGTGACGAAACTCGGCCAGGGACCGGTCTCGAGCTGGTCGAGCAGCTCGGTGGTGCGCTTGCCATTGGTGGAATCGGCCATGGCGTCTCCTTTGTGCGCTCGGTGCGAGGCCGAGGCTGTCCAACAGCGAAGCCTAGTCCGGTGCGCAAACGAGCAACGTGATAGCCGTCAAAGCTGAGCGTGACGCAGGTCTCCATCACAGCGTGACGGTGATGTGTGTTTTCCAAGGCGGGAAACAGAGAAAGGAAAGAGAAGGTTTGAGATTACGCTGTAAACATGCGGGCTGGAAACAGGCGTGACCGGATCGTGCAGTGCCAGTGGGCGGCTTGGATTGGGCGTTTCATGCGGTTCCCATTCCTGCAAATTTCGATGCCGAAGGGGCCCAGCTCAGCAACCCGATTATCGCCACTCCCACTCGATGAAGCCTGGCTTCACATCAGTCATGGCGTTCACGATCAGCTCGACCAATCCGCCGTACAGGATGCGGTGGCGCTCCCATGCGCCGTAATAGGCCAGCAAGTCGCGCAATTGTCCTTTGCAGTTGCTGCACGGCGCGCACAGATACTTGGGCGTATCCGGAGACAAGCAGTCGCTGAAGGCGTTGAGCACCTGCTCGAATTTTTTGCGGCCGGAAACCTGGGCACGCCAGTCGCTGAAATTGTGGCCGCTCATGATGGCGAAGCCGCTGCCGCCTCCGCAGCAGTAGTTGTTCACGCCGTGCGGTTCCATCTCGCGGAACTGCGGGCAAAGCAGCCTTACAATTTCGCGCTGCGGTTCCACCACCCCCATGAGGCGCACAAGATTGCAGGGGTCGTGCAGGGTGACTGGAAAGCTGTTGCGCGCCGGATCGAATCGCAGGTGTCCGCTGGTGACGATGTCCCGCAGCAGCGTCATCGAGCTTTCGCGGGGGAGGTTGAGCTCTCCGCTGAGCAGGCGATCGGCGACTACGCACAGCGCCTTGTGAGCGTGGCCACACTCGCCGATGACGACCTTTTTGACCTTGAGCTTGCGGGCCGCCTCCATGTGCTTGAGAGCGACGCGCGCGAACTGCGCGTCGTCGTACCAGAGGCCGTAATTGATGGCGTCGTAGGCGGCCAACTCCGAAGACAGCGTCCACTTGATTCCCGCCATTTGCAGAATCAGGGCGAACGCGCCGGGATTCTCCGGCCAAGCCATGATCTCGCCGGCATTGTGGATGAGCAGCACATCGGCGCCCTCGAGATCCCAAGGCGTGTGCACTTCGATACCGGTGCGCTCGCTGATGTCCTCATCAATGAAGGCGATGTTGTCCTTCACCGCCTCCACATTCATGCCAGTGGAGGAGCCGACCTTCAGTTGCAGCATGGAGCCGCGGTCGTGCAATTCCTTGGCGGCGATGCCCATCTCCTGGCTGAAGAGTTTGCGCAATTCGTGCGCGACCAGGCCGTTGTCGGCGCCAATGGGGCAGGTCTGGGCGCAGCGGCGGCAAAGATTGCAGCGATAGGAAAGCTCGATCAGCCGCGCTACCAGTGGCCAGTTCACTTCGATGTCGCCGTGTTGCCAGGCCGAGAGGAGGCCGCCTCCGCGTACGTGCTTGAAGTAGAGCCGCCGCAGGATTTCGGAGCGAAAAATGGGGCGGTAGATCTCGTTGCGCCCGCTGGCTTCGAACACGTGGCAGGAGTCCGCGCAGGTCTGACAATGGGTGCAGTGCTCCATGGTCAGCAGCAGCGGCTGGAGGAACGTCCAGTTGTTCTCCCGGGTGAAGAGCTTCTCCAGGCCGGAGAGGAATTTCGCGACAAGCTGTTGCTCTTCCGCCCGCGTCTTTGGCTGAGGGATGCTGACCGCACAGGTGTCGTCGAGACCGCATTCGTAGCTCTGGCGCGCTTGCTGTGACAGAGGCGCGAACACGGGTTGATCGCCGTCATAGGGCTCGGGCAGCGGTGAAAGTTGCCGTGGATCAAGATGCGCGAGCGGCTCGCGATCGGCGCGCGACATATCAGCGAGATCAACAGTTTTCATTTGCGCACCTCAGCCACGGGATTAGTGGTGGCAACTTCGGCCCAGGTCTTGCGGCCGTCGCCGGCGATGTGCGGCGCGGACCAGGTCGGCTGGTACGTGAGGTACGGGGCGACCGCTGATTCCAAAGAACTGCCGCGGGTGTTGGCGCGATCGTCCCAGCGCACGGCGTGGTAGGTGAAGTATTTGGCGATGAAATGCGCCATGTGGGTGAACGGGATATAGGCGAGCAACGCGGAGGCCAATATGAGCCCGGCGCCGAAGCCCCTGCCGACGACCACGGAACTGTCGAACGCCAGCAACCCACGTAGCAATTCTGGAAGACTTGCGGCCTGTGCGGGCCGTGCCAGGAAACCGGCGGCCAGCAATCCGTACACAATAATAAAGAGGTGAAGATTTACGAGGTCGGCGGGGGCGGTGTAGTTCTTCATCTCTGGATCAGTGAGCCGCCGCACCAGCAATCCAAGGGCTCCCGCCAGCGTCGTGGCCAGGGCGAAGTATCCGGCGATAAGCTGGATTGTGCGGAGAAACGAAAGACTGGCCGGCGCGAAAGCCCGTGCAACCGTCAGCAGGAAGACGGCAAAGGTGAGATACAGCCCGACGTGGAAGAGAAAAGATGAGTACCAGAGTCCGCGGTTGGACTCCCACAGCGCTTTCAAAAATCCGATCTCGGAGGCCATGGCGCGCAGTTCGCTGCCGCGATTCACATGCCGCGGCCGCGTCCACCAGTTGAGGTCTTCGAAGTACGAGCCGCCGTGGGCTGCTCGCCTGGGCTCTTCGTGCGGCACCGGGTAGAGTTCCCAGCGAAGGTGTACCGGCGTCCGGGCATAGCGGACAATGCGCACGACGCAGCCAACCACAAACAGCAAAACGCCGGCGTAGATGCTGAGGTACACGGCAGCCGTCATACGCACCTCCGACGGCCTGGCTCCGAAAGCGCCAGGCACGTCCGCACGCGCTCAGCCTACGCCGGGTCATCCGGAGAGGGTGTGATGGGCATCACGGGGCATCGGTAAAGCGCAAAAATCGAGGGCTGGATGGTCGCTAAGATTGGTCGAATGGCAATAAGTCTATAATATACTGTTGGTTAGGAAACAAGACCGGTTCGGTAAGAATTTGACGCCGAAGGCGGCGACGGGATAGAATGATATCTGACTGAAATGGTCAACAATTCTGATTGTGGGCGCAGGCGGCGGTAACGGATGTTTCGGCTGAACAAATTGACGGATTACGCGATTGTGCTGATGACGCACATTGCCAGCACCCCAGACGCGTCGCTGCATTCGGCGCGCGAGCTGGCGGGGGTGACGCAGTTGCCGGCAGCTACGGTGGGGAAGATCCTGCGCGAACTGCTAGACCACCGGCTGGTGGTATCGCATCGAGGCGTGAAAGGCGGGTACTCGCTGGCCCGTCCGGCTCGTGAAATCACGGTGGCGGAGATTATCGCAGCCCTGGAAGGACCCTTTGGATTTACCGAGTGCAATTCGACGCCGGGATGCTGCGAAATCGAGACGTCGTGCACGATCCACCATAACTCGGCCGTGATCGGACAAACACTGCAGCGGGCGCTGGAGAACATCCGGTTGTCGGACCTGACGAGGCCGATGCATCTGGCAGCCGTCGGAACGCCGCCCAATATCGTGGGTATTACCTTGGGCTCGGGGAGAGAGCAATGACCACATTTGACATCGAGAAACTGGCAAACCAGGAATACAAGTGGGGATTTGTCACCGACATCGAGGAAGACAAGATCCCCAAGGGATTGAACGAGGACGTGATCCGTCTGATCTCGGCGAAGAAGAATGAGCCGGAGTTCATGCTGGAGTGGCGACTGAAAGCGTATCGGCACTGGGCCTCGCTGCTGGCATCGCAGGCGGAGCCGAAGTGGGCGAACGTGAAGTTCACGCCGATTGATTATCAGGACATCCGCTATTACTCGGCGCCGAAGCGGAAGCCGACATTGCTGAGTCTGGACGAGGTGGACCCGGAAATTCTGCGCACCTACGAAAAGCTGGGAATCCCGCTGGCGGAGCAGAAGAAGCTGGCCGGCGTGGCGGTGGACGCGGTGTTCGACAGCGTCTCGGTGGCGACGACATTCAAAGGGAAGCTGGCGGAGAAGGGCGTCATTTTCTGCTCCTTCTCCGAGGCGGTGCAGAACCATCCCGAGCTGGTGAAGAAGTACCTGGGCTCGGTGGTGCCGTACACCGACAATTTCTACGCCGCGCTGAACGCGGCGGTGTTCAGCGACGGATCGTTTGCCTACGTTCCGAAGGGCGTGCGCTGCCCGATGGAGCTTTCGACTTACTTCCGCATCAACGCATCGGAGACGGGGCAGTTCGAGCGCACGCTGATCGTCGCCGAAGAAGGCGCGTACGTCAGCTATCTGGAAGGATGCACCGCGCCGATCCGGGACGAAAATCAGTTGCACGCGGCCGTCGTGGAGCTGGTAGCGCTGGACGATGCCACCATCAAGTACTCCACGGTGCAGAACTGGTACCCGGGCGATAAGGAAGGCAAGGGCGGGATCTACAACTTCGTCACCAAGCGCGGCAAGTGCGCGGGGAAGAACTCGAAGATTTCGTGGACGCAGGTAGAGACCGGGTCGGCGATCACCTGGAAGTATCCGAGCTGCATCCTGATGGGTGACAACTCGGTCGGCGAGTTCTACTCGGTGGCGCTGACCAACAACTACCAGCAGGCCGATACGGGGACGAAGATGATCCACATCGGCAAGAACACCACCAGCACGGTGGTGTCGAAGGGAATCTCCGCCGGGCACGGGCAGAACACGTACCGCGGCCAGGTGAAAATCCAGAAGGGCGCCACCGGCGCGCGCAACTACACGCAGTGCGACTCGCTGCTGATCGGCGACCGGTGCGGCGCGCATACCTTCCCCTACATCGAGGTGAAGAACGCCAGCGCGAGGATGGAGCACGAGGCGTCCACGTCGAAGATCGGCGAGGACCAGATCTTTTATCTGAAGCAGCGCGGGCTGTCTGGCGAAGAGGCCGTGTCGATGATCATCAACGGCTTCTGCCGGCAAGTCTTCAAGGAACTGCCGATGGAGTTTGCGGTGGAAGCGCAGAAGTTGCTGAGCATCAGTTTGGAAGGAAGTGTGGGGTAAAGCAGTACCTGGTACCGAGTACCGAGTGAAAAGCAGATTCCTCGCGGGCTGAAGCCTGCGAGGAATGACAAAAATGAAATATTAAGGAACGGATTGCGAATGAGCTTGCTGGAAATCAAGAATCTGCACGCGACGGTTAACGGACACGAAATCCTCAAGGGCATTAATCTGACGATCAATCCCGGCGAGGTGCACTCCATCATGGGCCCGAACGGTTCGGGCAAAAGCACGCTGGCGCAGGTGCTGGCGCGGCGAGAAGCTTACGAAGTCACCGGCGGCCAGGTGCTGATCAACGGCAAGGACCTGCTGGCGATGAAGCCGGAAGAGGCGGCCTGCGAAGGGCTGTTCCTGGCGTTCCAGTATCCGGTGGAGATCCCCGGAATCAGCAACGCGTATTTCCTGCGCGCGGCGCTGAACGCGGTCCGCAAGTATCGCGGCGAGGAAGAACTGGATGCGATGGATTTTCTTCCTTTCCTTAAAGAGAAGATGCGCCTGCTGGAGATGGACGAACGCTTTCTGAATCGTCCGGTCAATGAAGGTTTTTCCGGCGGCGAGAAGAAGCGCAACGAGATTGTGCAGATGGCGGTGCTGGAACCGAAGATGGCAATCCTGGACGAGACCGATTCCGGGCTCGACATTGACGCGCTGAAGATCGTTGCCAAGGGCGTGAACGCCATGCGCAGCCCCGACCGCGGCATGCTGCTGGTGACGCACTACCAGCGGCTGCTGAACTACATCGTTCCCGACTACGTGCACGTGCTGGTGGATGGCCGGATCGTGAAGTCGGGCGGGAAGGAACTTGCCCTGGAGCTGGAAGAGAAGGGGTACGGATGGATGGAGCCCGTGGGCGCGGCAAGCTAAGGATTGATGATGGCGATAGCGACGACAGAAGGGCTACGGAGTTATCTGGACGCGTTTAGCGCGTTCGGCGCCGAGAAAAAGGCACAGCCGGCGTGGCTGCGCGAGCGGCGCGAGCGGGCGTTTGCGCGTTTCTGCGAAGTGGGATTTCCGACCACGAAGGATGAGGACTGGCGGTTCACTAACCTCAGCGCCATAGCGAAGACGCAGTTTGCGATAGCGCCGAGCACAGACCGGGTGACCGCGGCCGAGCTCGAATCGTTCCGCGTTCCGGGAGCGGCGTGCCGGCTGGTGTTCGTCAATGGACGATTTGCGCCGAAGCTGTCGGATCGAGGCCAGCTGCCGAAAGGCGTAAAGGTCTGCAGCCTGGCGCAGGCCATTCAGGAAGATTCGTCACTCGAACAGCACCTGGGGCGCTACGTCAACATTGAGCGCGACGCGTTCTGCGCTCTCAACGCGGCCTTCCTTGCGGATGGAGCTTACATTTTCGTTCCGCGCTCGACCGTGGTGGAATCGCCCATCTCGCTGCTGTTTGTTTCCGCCGGCAGCGACACACCGCAGATGACGCATCCGCGCAACCTGATTGTTGCCGAGGACCAGGCAGAGGCGAGCATCGTCGAGGATTACGTTTCCCTGGGTAGCGGCGTTGGATTTTCCAACGTAGTCACCGAACTGGTGGCCGGCGAGGGTGCGGTGGTCTCCCACTACATGCTTGAGCGCGAGGACCGGCAGGCCTACAACATTTCTACGCTGCGGATGCAGCAGGCGCGTAGCGCGAACGTGAGCTCGCATTCGGTGTTGCTGGGCGGAGCACTGGTGCGCAACAACGTGCATCCGGTGCTGGCCGGAGAAGGCGGCGAGTGCCTGATCAACGGGCTGTTCATCGGGGCCGGCACGCAGCACATGGACAACTACATGCTGGTGGAGCACGCCAGCCCGCATTGCAGCAGCCGGCAGTTCTATAACGGCATCCTGGATGACCACTCCCACGGCGTGTTTCACGGGCGAATCATCGTTCACAAGGACGCGCAGAAGACCGACGCCAAGCAGACCAACCGTAACCTGCTGCTGTGCGATGACGCGCAGATTGACACCAAACCGCAACTGGAGATTTACGCCGACGACGTGAAGTGCACGCACGGGGCAACCATCGGGCAGGTGGAGGAGAACGCGCTGTTTTACATGCGGTCACGCGGCATCGAAGAAGCCGAAGCGCGGCGATTGCTGCTGCTGGCCTTCGCCAGCGAGTGCCTGGAACGGATGAAGTGCCAGCAAGTCCGCGAGTACCTGGAAGGGCTGGTACGGAGGTGGCTGGCGGCGAGTCAGGACTCCCGGCCTGGCCAAAACCAGGCGAGACCGGGGAACCCGGCGCCTTCGCTTACGGAGCGGCATGTCGAGGAGGTGGGATGACGACGGCGGCCAATACGATCCGCTGGACCCATGAGGGCCGGCAGGAAGGGTATGACGTGTATAAGGTGCGGGCGGATTTTCCGATTCTGTCGCGCACGGTGCACGACAAGCCGCTGGTCTATCTGGACAACGCCGCCACCACGCAGAAGCCGCAGGCGGTCATTGACGCCCTGGTGCGCTACTACTCGGCGGAGAATGCGAATATTCATCGCGGCGTGCACGCGCTGTCGGAGCAAGCGACTGTCCGTTACGAGCAGGCGCGTGGGATCGTGCAACGGTTTCTCAACTCGGCCAGCGCCAGCGAGATCGTGTTCGTGCGGGGCGCGACCGAGGGCATCAACCTGGTGGCGCAGACGTGGGGCCGGACGAATGTCGGCAGCGGGGACGAGATCGTCCTCACCGCGATGGAGCACCATTCCAACATCGTGCCCTGGCAGATGCTATGCCAGGAAAAAGGCGCGCGGCTGCGGGTCGCTCCGGTCAACGATCGCGGCGAGCTGCTGCTGGATGAATTCGGAAAACTCCTCGGGCCCAAGACCAAGATGGTCGCGGTAGTACATGTGTCGAACGCGCTCGGCACGGTCAACCCAGTTCACAAGATCGTGGAAATGGCGCGCGGGGTGAACGCGCGCGTGCTGGTGGACGGAGCGCAGGCAGCGCCGCATGTCGCCGTGGATGTGCGCGCACTGGATTGCGACTTCTACGTCTTTTCCGGACACAAGGTATACGGGCCGACCGGTGTGGGCGCGCTGTACGGGAAGATGGAGCTGCTGGAGGCGATGCCGCCCTACCAGGGCGGCGGCGACATGATCAGCTCGGTCACCTTCGAGAAGACGCTGTACAACCGGGTGCCGCACAAATTCGAGGCGGGCACGCCGCACATGGCAGGCGTGATCGGATTGGGAGCGGCGCTGGAGTACGTCACCAAGCTCGGAATCGAACGGATCGCCGAGCACGAACACCAAGTGCTGGCGTACGGCACAGAGCTGCTGCTGGGCGTTCCCGGGCTGCGGTTGATCGGGACGGCAAGGGACAAGGCAGGCGTGCTGTCGTTTGTGCTCGACGGCGTGCACCCGCACGATGTTGGAACGATTCTCGATCAGGAAGGGATAGCGATCCGCACGGGACACCACTGCGCGCAGCCGCTGATGCAGCGCTTCGGGATTCCGGCGACCGCGCGGGCGTCGCTGGCCATGTACAACACGACGAAGGACCTGGACGCGCTGGCTTGCGGGCTGCACAAGGTGAAGGAGGTATTCGCCTGATGGCCGAGCTGCGCGATCTTTACCAGGAAGTGATCCTGGAGCACAGCAAGAAGCCGCGGAATTATCGCGAGCTGGCGGGACCGAGCCACAAGGCCGAGGGCTACAACCCGCTGTGCGGCGATCATTTCACCGTTTACCTCGACGTCGAAGGCGGGAAAATCCGCGATGTGGCATTCCAGGGGTCCGGGTGCGCGATCTCGAAAGCGTCGGCGTCAATGATGACGCAAGCGGTCAAGGGGAAGAGCACCGAAGAGGCGGAGAAGATGTTTGAGAAGTTTCATCAGGTAGTTACCGGGCAGGAGGGCGAGTCGGGGGAACTCGGGAAGCTTGCGGCCTTCGCCGGCGTGTCGGAGTTTCCGGTGCGGGTGAAGTGCGCGACCCTGGCGTGGCACACGCTGCACGCGGCGCTGAAGGGTGAACAGCAGGCGGTCTCGACGGAGTAGGGTGGTCATGGCAGAGAATACGGTCGAACTGAAGCGCGATGTGGAAGGCACGCTGATCCCGTACGGCGGCAAGCAAAAGGTCGCGGCAGGGGCGCGAGTGAGGATTCTCCAGTCGTTGGGCGGGACGTACACGATCTCAACCGACCGCGGCTACATGATGCGCATCGAGCCGAAGGACGCCGACGCGCTCGGCTTAGCGCCTGCAACAGCGGAAGCAGCCCCGACGGAATTCAGCGAGAAGCTGGTCTGGGAGCAACTGAAGACGGTCTTCGATCCGGAGATCCCGGTGAACGTGGTGGATCTCGGGCTGATCTACGCCTGCAAAATCGCGCCCGTCGAGGGCGGGCACAAGATTGACATTGATATGAGCATGACGGCGCCCGGCTGCGGCATGGGCGACGTGCTTAAGGCAGACATCGAGCGCAAGCTGTCGCAGTTACCGAGCGTTAAGGAAGTGCAGGCGAAGATCGTATTCGACCCGCCGTGGAGTCCCGCGCGAATGTCGGATGCGGCGAAGTTGCAATTAGGGCTCGACCTGGACAGCGACTCGGCGCTGCCGATGTACAGATAGTTTCAATTTCAAGTTTCAGTTCCACGGTTCAACTAGTTTCCAGTTTCAGCTTCCCTAGGCGGTCCACCCCGCAACCTTTGCGGTGCGCGCGGGTTAGGTATTTGTAACGCGTGGTGAGGAATTCAATCTGACATTCATGCGAAAGTTTCTGATTCCCGCTGTGCTGCTGATTTCGGCGGCGCTGGGCGCGCACGCGGACCAGCGCGGGCCTACGCTGCTGGACAACGGCTATGCGCAGATGTACAACCTGCAATTCGCGGAGGCGCACGAATCATTCGCGCGCTGGCAGGCGCAGCATCCGGAGGACCCGCTGGGGCCGGTGTCGGACGCGGCGGCTTATCTGTTCGCCGAATTCGACCGCTTGCACGTGCTGGAAATGGAATTGTTCACGGACGACAGCCGCTTCGAGCAGCGCTCGAAACAATCCCCCGACGCGCAAGTAAAGAAAGCTTTTAGCGAGCAGCTCGTAAAGGCACGTGGGCTCGCATCGCAAGCCCTGGCGAAAAACCCGCGCGACGCCAATGCGCTGCTGGCCAGCGTGCTCTCCGCGGGATTGGAAGGCGATTACCTGGCCATGATTGAGAAGCGCGAGCTGCAGGGATTGAAGTTCATCAAGCAGGGGCGAGCGACCGCGGAGCAGTTGCTGACCATCGATCCGGGGTGCTACGACGCCTACCTCGCGGTGGGAGTGGAAAACTATTTACTAAGCCTCAAACCGGCGCCGCTGCGGTGGTTTCTGCGTCTGGGCGGAGCGCAGACCGACAAGGACACGGGATTGCAAAAATTGCGAATCACGGCCGACAAGGGGCATTACCTGATGCCGTATGCGCGCCTGCTGCTGGCGGTGGCGGCGCTTCGCGACCATGATCGCGCGCGGGCGCGGTTGCTGCTGGAGGAGCTGGCGAGGCAATATCCGCACAATCATCTGTACGGGCAGGAATTGGCTAAACTACGCTAGTTGCTAGCAAAGGCTGCCGCGATGGCGGGGGCTCCCCGGGAGATACACACGGGCCAAGAATCAGCGTAACCTTTCGGTCGGGGTTTGAGTCTGAATAGGAAAGGCCTCCCATCCAATGCGGGCGCAGTGCCGCCTGCGAACGGGGTATTCATGAAAATTGCGGGCGCGGCGACTGCGTTTCCCAACCATGGTTACGACCAGCAGGCGATTGCCGGGGCGCTGATGAAGTTCTGGGACGGGCGCATGGAGCGGGCGGCGCTGCTGGAGCGGCTGCATTCGCGAACCGGCGTGGAGCGGCGCCGGCTGGTGCTCCCTCTGGAGAAGTACGAGCAGGCGGACACCTTCGGAAAGACCAATGAGATCTGGATCAAGGAGGCGCAGGAGCTGGGGACGAAGGCGATCTGCCGCGCGATCACGCCGCTCGGGCTGGAGCCGAAGGACATTGACGCACTGTATTTCGTAACCGTTACCGGAGTTGCGAGCCCATCCATTGATGCCCGGCTGGTGAACCGGATGGGACTTTCACCGTCGATCAAACGCGTGCCGATTTTCGGGCTGGGATGCGTGGCGGGCGCGGCAGGGATCGCGCGCGTGGCGGATTACATTCGCGCCTTTCCCAACGAGATTGCGGTGCTGCTGTCGGTGGAGCTGTGTTCGCTGACGTGGCAACGCGACGATCTCTCGGTGGCGAACCTGATTTCCACCGGACTGTTTGGCGACGGCGCTGCTGCGGTGGTAATCGCGGGAGCCGAGACAGGGCTGGCGGGTCCGGAAGTGATCGCAACCAAGTCCACGTTTTATCCAGATACGGAAGACGTCATGGGATGGGACGTCTCCGAGCGCGGGTTCAGGATCGTTTTGTCACCCGACGTGCCGGCAATGGCGAAGGCGCACCTGCGCGAAGACGTGGACAAATTCCTGGCGGAGCATGGGCTGACCCGCCGCGACATCGGCCGGTGGATCATGCATACCGGCGGGCCCAAAGTGCTGGAGGCAGTCCAGGAGACTCTCGAGCTGCCGGAGCGCGCACTGGAGCTGTCGTGGAAGAGCCTGCGCGAGGTGGGAAATCTGTCGTCGGCATCCGTGCTGACGGTGCTGGAACAGGTGCTTCGGCAGCGCACCGAGCAGGGCACCTACGGGGTGATCGGCGCCATGGGGCCGGGGTTCTGCTCGGAGTTGGTGCTCATCAAGTTCTAGCCGTTAGTCCCTAGATGCCAGGCACGACTGCGCTTACTTAATCCACCGAGTGGCGCACTCGGGCATCCTGCCGATTTCCTTCCATCAATATTTCCCGAAACATAGAGAGCCGAACCGGGTTGGTATGGAGTAGCTGGTTGGTTCAATAGAGGATACGTGTATGAATGCGAAGCGTGGGGCGTTGTTGCTGGTACTGGCTGTGGTCCTGGCTACCGTGTTCACGGTGGCGTGCAATCGCGGTACGAGCGATGCGGAAATCGCCGGGCAGGTAGTCACCAGGATCAATTCCGACGCCAAGCTGACGTCGAAGCAAATTTCCGTTACGTCGCAGCAGGGAGTGGTCACGCTGGCGGGTAAGGTGGCAAGCGACGCCGAGCGCAGCGCGGCAGCGCAGGACGCAGCGCAGATTGCAGGCGTGAAGACCGTGGTCAATGACCTGACGGTGGACACGCCGGTGGCGCAGCAGCCGGAACAACCGCAGCCCGAGCCGTTAGCGCAATCGGTGGCCCGAGCGAAGCCGTCAGCGGCACGCCGGGCGGCGCGGCGTGAACCGGTGCAGACGTACAGGTCACCGGTAGCTTCCACGCCGAGCACAACGACGTACGCGTCAGCGGCGCCGGCCACCTACACCCCACCGCCGCCACCGGCTCCGCCGCGGCCAATGACGGTCCCAAGCGGGACTACGCTGTCCATCCGCATGATTGATTCGATTGATACCGGCAGGAACCATGCGGGCGACAGCTTCCGAGCGACGCTGGATGCGCCGATTACGATTGACGATAAGGTCGTAATTCCCGAAGGCGCAGACGTCGTGGGGCGCATTGTAGATTTGAAAGACGCAGGGCACTTCGCCGGACGTCCGGAGTTGGCGCTGGAGTTAACCAACATCCAGATGGGCAATCGCAAGTACGGCATCCAAACCAACAAGTACAGCCAGGTAGGGAAGTCGCGCGGCACCAACACCGCCGAGAAAGTCGGAGCGGGCGCGGGCATCGGCGCGATCATCGGCGCCATTGCCGGAGGCGGCAAGGGAGCGGCGATCGGCGGTGTCATCGGCGCCGGCACCGGCGGTGGCGTGCAGGCCGCAACCAAGGCGCAGCAGGTGCATATCCCGACCGAGGCGCTACTGACTTTCCGCTTGGAGAGCCCGATCACCGTGACCCCGGTGGCTGCGACGAACCGCCGCAGCGCGGACAATTCCTATGACTCAGGACCGCAGCCGCAGACGCGGTGGTCGCGTCCGCCGCAGCAGGCAACGTCGTCGGAGCCGGACTACCCGGATTCGACGACATCGGATCCGACGGGGTCATCGCCCGATTCCTCGATGGGACCCTTGCCGGGCTCGAACGGCGGTGGTCAGCAGTCGAGTGATCCGAACGGGCCCCCGGTGCTGAAGCGGAGACCGGGGAATTAGTCGCTGAACCCTAGACAGTAGTCCTTAGAAAGCCGCCTGAGAGGGCGGCTTTGTGATTGCAGAGCACAGATTGAAGACATCGGATGACAGTCTTTGAATGCATGGGGTTAGGGCTGGCGGGGAACTGTTTGACTTCGCCAGCCGTATTCCATAGCATGCGGCCACTAATCGAGCCGCGGACGGAGTTTCTATGACGTTCCTGTCGAAGCAATTCATTGATGTCATCGAGTGGGTTGAGCCGGAAGAGGGCATTCTGGCCTACCGCTATCCGATGGAAGACCGCGAAATCCAGAACGGCGGCAAGCTGACGGTGCGCGAGTCGCAGATGGCGGTATTCGTCAATGAGGGCCAGGTAGCAGACGTATTCAAGTCGGGACTGTATACGCTGAACACGCATACGCTGCCACTGCTGACCTACATCATGAATTGGGACAAGGCCTTCAAGTCGCCGTTCAAGTCGGACGTCTACTTCTTCTCGACGCGGTTGCAGGTCAACCAGCACTGGGGAACGCCTAACCCGATCACCTTCCGCGATAAGGAATTCGGCGCCATTCGGATGCGTGGATTCGGCATCTACAGCTACCGTATCCAGGACCCAAAGATCTTTTACGAAAAAGTGAGCGGCACGCGCGACACGTATCGCGTGGCCGATCTGGAAGGACAGTTGCGTAACACCATCATCGGGCGGATGACCGACACATTCGCGAGCAGTAATGTCCCGTTCCTCGACATGGCGGCGAATCAGATGGCGCTGTCGAACACGATTGCGGGGCAGATGAAGCCGGTGTTCGCCGATCTCGGGCTGGCGCTGGACACGTTTGTGGTGGAGAACCTGTCACTGCCGGACGAGTTGCAAAAGATACTCGACCAGCGCATCGGCATGCGCATGGTCGGCGACATGGGTCAGTACACGAAATATCAGGTGGCGCAGTCAGTGCCGATCGCGGCAGGGAACGAGGGTGGCGGAGGCGCCGGGCTAGGCGCCGGCTTGGGCGCTGGTGTCGCCATGGGGCAGGCCATGATGGATGCCATGCGGCAGACTAGCGGGACACCGCCTTCGGGTGGGGGCGCCGCGCCGAGTGGTGGTGGTGCGCCGACAGGCGGAGCGCCCGCGGGAGCGGCCCCTGCCGGTGGGGCGCCTGCGGCGGCTGCGGAGTCGAAGTTCTGCCTCAATTGCGGCAAGCAGATTCCGCGCATCAGCAAGTTCTGCCCTGAATGCGGGCAGGCGCAGGGCTAGGCACAAGGCTCAAGGCGTACGGCAGGAGAGACCCGAACGAAGTTCGCAGCAGGAATAGATGTGTAGCACCATCGAGTTTCCAGACGAACAATGAATGGCATCGAGTGGATCGTGGAAGCGCACGGCTGTCCCGAGGCGGTGCTGTCCGATCTGCCGGGGTTGAAGCGCGTTTTCGAACAAATGGTGCGCGAGCTGGAACTGCGCCCGGTGCGCGAAACGGTATGGCACCAGTTTCCCGGCACGGGCGGCATCACCGGCATGTGTCTGTTGTCGGAATCCCATCTGACCATCCATACATTTCCTGAATATGGGTCGCTGTGCCTGAACCTGTTCTGCTGCCGGCCGCGGAAGCGGTGGGATTTCGAGAAGAAATTGAAGATCATGCTGGACGCGGAGTCGGTCACCGTCCGGCAGGTGGAGCGGCCGTACACGAGTTCCGAGTTCCGGGTTCCGAGTTCCGACAACCAGGGCATCAGAGTGGCGTCGAGGCACCGGGGATGACACAGCCGACGGCCAACTGTCCGAATTGCGGGGCGAAGATCACCTTCCGCTGGTCCAGCAGCGTGCAGACCACGTGCGAATACTGCAAGTCCATTCTGGTGCGCACCGACGTGGACCTGAAGAAAGTCGGCGAAGTTGCCGACCTGCCGCCGGACAGCTCGCCGATTCAGATTGGCACGGAGGGAATCTACCGCGGTAAGTCGTTCGTGGTGATCGGGCGGATCATTTACGAGTACGAGCAGGGCACGTGGAACGAATGGCACATTACGATGAACGACGGCAGCAGCAACTGGCTCTCCGACGCGCAAGATGAGTACGCCGTGTCATTCGCGGCACAAGGGCGCGCGATCCCAAAAGAAGTTGACGTGGGGCAGGTGTACCACTGGGATGGCGTGAATTACCAGGTGACGACGATCACCAAGGCGCATTACCGCGGGGTGCAGGGCGAACTGCCGTTCCAGTACTGGGACAAGGAAGATGTGACCTTTGCCGACCTGAAGTCGCAAGGCGGAGAATTCGCTACCCTCGATTACAGCGATGACCCGCCGGTGCTGTATCTGGGCCGCATGGTCGAATTCGACGAACTGAAGATGAAGAATCTGCGTGAATTCGAGGGATGGTCGTGAGCGCAGGCCCGCCGAATCCGCCCCGGCCGGCGCAGGCGAAGGCGCTGAACTGTCCCAATTGCGGGGCGGCGCTGACGGTGCGCTCCTTCGAGCACGCGGTCACGATTGTCTGCCCAAATTGCAGGTCCATCCTGGACGCAAAAGACCCGAACCTGAAAATTCTTCAGCAGTTCGCGGAGAAGACCGAGAAAGATACGCCGCTGATCCCGCTTGGAACCAAGGGAACGATCCGGGGCGCGGCGTACATGGTAATCGGGTTTCAGCGCCGGACTATCCTGGTTGAGGGTACTGCGTACAGCTGGCACGAGTATCTCCTGTTCAATCCCTACAAGGGTTTTCGTTACCTCACCGAATACAACGGGCACTGGAACGACGTCAGCACGCTGAAGGCATTGCCGCAAGTTGTCCCCGGAATTCTGCCGTCGGTGAAGTATCTGGGCGAGACCTACCGCCACTTCCAGACCTCGGAGGCGGAGACGACTTACGTGCTGGGAGAATTCCCGTGGCAGGTACGTGTCGGCGAGAAGGTGACGGTGATGGATTATGTGAAGCCGCCGCGGGTGCTCTCGTCGGAGAAGACGGGCAGTGAGATCAACTGGTCCATGGGCGAGTACATGACCGGCGCGGATGTGTGGAAGTCCTTCGCGCTGCCGGGGAGCCCGCCGACGGCCGAAGGTGTCTATGAGAACCAGCCCTCGCCGATGAGCGCCGGCACCCTGCGGATGTGGACCTCCTTTGCCGTGCTGGCGCTGCTGCTGTTCGTGGTGATGGTGGTGATGGGCATCCAGTCACGCGACGAGCATGTGTTCACCGGAGCGTACCGGCTCAATACCAGCGCGCCGGTGGGGCAGGATGCTTCGTTCGTCACCGACGTTTTCGAACTGCAGGGACACACGTCGGACGTGGAAGTGGAGACCCAGGCCGACGTGGACAATAAGTGGATTTATGTGAACTACGCGCTGATTAACGCCGATACCGGGCAGGCGTGGGACTTCGGGCGCGAGGTGAGCTACTACCACGGATACGATTCGGATGGATCTTGGAGTGAGGGCAGCCGCAGCGACGACGCGGTGATCCCTTCGGTGCCGCCGGGTCGGTATTACCTGCGTGTCGAGCCGGAATCGGACCGCATGCGCGGCGTAATCGGTTATACGGTGAACGTGAAGCGCGACGTGCCGCAGTTCAGCTTCTACGGGCTCGGTTTTCTGGCGCTGCTGATCCCCGCAGTCGTGGTGACGTGGCGCTCGGTAAGCTTCGAGCACAAGCGGTGGGCGGAGAGCGATCACGCCCCGTCGGGCATTTCCCTTAGCGGCGGAGGCTCGGGCGACGACGATGATTAGCAAAGCATATTTCATCTACGGATTAATTGTGCTGGCAGGGGTGGCAGCGGCGGAGTTCCGCGGCATGTCGCTGACGCCGGTGACGGAATTGAAGAACGTGCCCAAGTCGGTGCGCGACAACCCAGGATCGTACCGGTCGGTGTACAGCGGCTATCACCATTACACGGGAGGGAAGTGATGCCCAACGTTGTCAACAACCTGATCAATGCGGTGGTCTTCGCGTTCCTCGGGATCTTCGTGTTCACGGTGGCATTTGTGGTGATGGATAAAGTGACGCCCTACCACCTGTGGAAGGAAATCGTGCAGGAGCACAACCAGGCGCTGGCGCTGCTGGTGGGAGCGATGTCGATCGGGATCTCGATCATCATCGCGGCAGCCGTGCACTGAGGCGAGTTGTGAGTTCTGAGTTCCGAGTTGTGAGGGGAAGCAGATTCCTCGCTGCGCCTGGAATGCCAACATAAGGTAGCCGTGGCCATTCTGCTGTTCATCTCGGTGCTGCTGATTGCTGCGTGCGGCTTGATCTATGAGCTGATCGCGGGCACGCTGGCCAGCTATCTGCTGGGCGACAGCATCCTGCAGTTTTCCACCATCATCGGCTGCTATCTGTTCGCCATGGGGATTGGGAGCGCGTTGTCGCGCTACATCCATCGCGGCCTGGTACAACGCTTCATCTGGGTGGAACTGGCCGTGGGCGTGGTCGGAGGGCTGTCGTCGGCGGCGCTGTTCGTCGCCTTCGCCTACACCCAGGCTTTCCAGTTCATTCTGTACGCCCTGGTCGTCATCATCGGTGTGCTGGTTGGCCTGGAGATTCCGCTGCTCATGCGAATCGTGCGCGGACGCTATCAATTCAAGGACGTCGTAGCGCACGTGCTGACGTTCGATTACCTGGGCGCGCTGGGAGCATCGCTGCTGTTCCCCATCATTCTGGTGCCGCGGCTGGGGCTGGTGCGCTCGGCCATGCTGTTCGGCATCGTCAATGTCGCGGTGGCGCTGTGGAGCACCTTCCTGTTTGCGGGACAGTTGGCGACTGCGCGCGCGCTGCGAGTAGCTGCGGTGGTGGTGTTATGCGTGCTGGGGCTGGGCATCGTAGAGGCAAAGCACATCACGGCCGCGGCGGAAGATAACATTTATGCCGATGAGATCATCCTGGCGCGCGACACGCATTACCAACACATCGTGCTGACCAAGTGGAAAGACGACCTGCGGCTGTTTCTGAACAGCCATCTCCAATTCAGCTCGCGTGATGAGTACCGGTATCACGAGGCCCTGGTGCATCCGGGATTGTCAGCCATTGCCGCGTCCCGGCGCGTGCTCGTGCTCGGCGGCGGCGACGGCCTCGCCGTGCGCGAAATTTTGAAGTACCCGCAAATCGAGAGCATCACGCTGGTGGACTTGGACCCGGAGATGACCCGTCTGTTCTCCAGCCAGCCCATGCTGGTCAAGCTGAACGACGGCTCGCTGCGCTCGCCGAAGGTGAAGGTGACTAATGCGGACGCGTTTCCATGGGTGGATTCGGCGACCGAGATGTTCGATTTCATCGTCATCGATTTTCCCGATCCGACGAATTACTCGTTGGGCAAGCTGTACACCACGGCCTTCTACCGCGGCGTGGCGCGGCATTTGAGCGCGCAAGGGCTGATGGTGGTGCAGAGCACGTCGCCGATGTTCGCGCGCGATTCCTACTGGTGCATTGTGGAAACGCTGAAGCAAGCAGGCCTGAAAGCGTACCCCTACCATGCTTACGTGCCGTCGTTCGGCGAGTGGGGATTTGTGATCGCGTCGGCTCACGAGTACGCCCCGCCGCAGGCGTTGCCGGCGGGCTTGCGCTTCGTGAATGTCGCGGGCATGCCCGCAATGTTCGAATTTCCTCCTGACATGGCGCCACTGCCGTCGGCGCCCAACCGCTTGAACGACCAGGTGCTGGTGCGCTTGTACGACCGCGATTGGAGGGACATCAGCCATTGAAGCTGACCCGGCGCGAGTTTCTGGCCACGAGCAGCGCGGCGCTGGTAGGGCTCTCCCTGAAAGGCGATCGCCCGATCGCCGGTGGATTCGTGAATGATGCCTTCGCGGCCGGGCACAAGCTGAGAGATCGCGCCTCCTTCCCCGCAGCAACGCAAATCGAAAGGACGTCGGTGGTAATAGTGGGTGGCGGGATTGCCGGGCTGAGTGCAGCCTGGCGCCTGCGCAAGCGCGGCTTCACCGATTTCGTGCTGCTGGAGATGGAGCATGACGCGGGAGGGAACTCGCGATGCGGGGAGAACGAGATCACGGCGTATCCCTGGGCTGCGCACTATGTGCCTGTGCCGGGGAGGCAGTCCACGCTGGTTCGCGAGCTGTTCGAAGAGCTCGGCGTTCTGAAGAATGGTCAGTGGGAGGAGCGCTACCTGTGCTTCACACCCCAGGAGCGGCTCTTCCTGTATGGGCGCTGGCAGGATGGAATCGAGCCCGCCATTGCGCTGACGGAGAAAGAACGCGAGCAGTTTCGGCGGTTCGAGGAGAAGGTTGCCGAGTATCGCGCGAGCGGACAATTCACTATTCCGATGGAGACCGGGTTATCGGAAAAGACGGCGGAACTCGACCGGATTTCCTTCGCGGACTGGCTCAGCCGCCAGGGCATGGATGGCAAGCTGGTGCGCTGGTACATGAATTACGCTTGCCGGGACGACTATGGCGCGATGGCAGCGGAGACATCCGCGTGGGCAGGCATTCACTATTTCGCCTCACGCGAGCCGGAAGACAAGGGGCCATTGACCTGGCCGGAAGGTAATGGCTGGATCGTGAAGCGCCTGCTGGAGCGAGTTGCGGCCAACGTGCGTACCGGTCGCATGGCGCATAGGGCAGCGCGGCGCGGGCGCGGCTGGAGCGTATTCGCCGGGCCGGTGGAATATCGCACCGACGTGGTGATATGGGCGGCGCCGACTTTCGTAGGGCCTTACGTGATCGAAGGCATGGCGCCGCTGCGTGAGTTTGAGTACTCGCCATGGTTGACGGCGAATCTCAGGCTGGAGAGCATTCCCCGACCGCGCGGCGGCATGGAAGTTGCGTGGGACAACGTAGTGCTGGATTCGCCGACGCTCGGTTACGTGGACGCGACGCATCAATCATTGCGCACCAATATCGAGAAGACGGTGTGGACGTTTTACTGGGCGCTGGCGGAGGGGCCGGCGGCGGCGAACCGGCAAATGCTGCTGGCAAAAGACTGGGCGTACTGGCGGGACGCGATACTGCACGACCTGGGGCGTGTCCATCCCGACATTCGGCAATGCGTGTCGCGGATTGACGTGATGCGCATCGGCCACGCCATGGCGCGGCCGAAGGTGGGCGCAATTTTCTCCGAGGAACGCAAACGGCTGAGGCGCGCTTCCGGCAACCTGCTGTTCGCCAACTCAGACCTGAGCGGGTTCTCTATCTTCGAGGAAGCGCAATATCGCGGCGTGACGGCGGCGGAGAGAGCACTGCGCTTGGTCGGGAAGGCATAGACGCCCGCATCAGCGCCACGGTTTACAACAGGTTCCTCGCTTCGCTCGGAATGACTCCCATGGTTTGACCAGCGTTAGTTCGCGTTCATCAGCGGCTATTGTCACGCGCGCAGCTTGTCGGCAAAATGCTTTTCTGCCTTGCGCACCTTGGGCGCGACCACGAGCTGGCAATACGGCTGGTTGGGATTGGAAGTGAAGTAGTTCTGGTGATAGTCCTCGGCCTTGTAGAACTCTTGCGCCGGTTCAACCGCGGTGACGATCGGACTGGAGAAAGCGTGTTCGCCGTTAAGTTCCGCGATCACGCCCGCGGCTTCGCGTTTCTGCTGGTCCGAGGTGTAAAAAATCACCGAACGGTACTGCGTGCCGGCATCGTTGCCCTGCCGGTTCAGCGTGGTGGGATCGTGCACGGTAAAGAATACGTCGAGCAGTTCGCGGAACGTGATCTGCGCCGGGTCGAAAGTGACGCGCACCACTTCCACGTGGCCGGTGGCGCCGGTGCATACCTGCTGGTAAGTCGGATTCGGCCGCCGTCCGCCCATGTAGCCGGATTCGGCGGATTGCACGCCCGCCAGACGAGCGAACACGGCTTCAATGCACCAGAAACATCCGCCCCCAAAGACTACAGTTTCAAGATTGTTGGCCATGCCGATTGGATGCGCTTACGCTTTTGAAGTTTCGCGCGCCGATTGAATAAAGGATCAACGCGGAGGACGCAGAGGAGCAGAGACACGCGATGAAGCTCACAGGTTTTTTGCGCACTCTGCGTTGATATTTTCTTGGGAACATGGCCGTACAGCCTCATTCTGAAACGCCTGATGGTTGCCGGTTTGAGGAGATCATCGCGACGGAGTAGGCTACCGGCATGGCGAAAGAGAAAATAACGATTTACGAGAAGCCCACTTGAAGCACGTGCCGCGAGGTCAAGAGGATCTTGACTGGAAAGGGAGCCGACTTCGAGGCAGTGAATTATTTCGAGCAGCCGCTGAGCGCCGATTCGCTGAAGAAACTGCTGCGCAGCGCGGGCCTGAAGCCTGCGGAAGCTGTGCGTACCAGGGAACCGGCGTACAAGGAATTCGTAGAAGGCAAGAAACTCTCAGATGAGCAGCTGATCCGGATCATGGCCGACCATCCGGAACTGATTCAGCGGCCGATCGTGGTGCGTGGGAGCAAAGCAGTGCTGGCGCGGCCAGTGGAAAGACTGAAGGATCTGAAGATCTGACGAAAGATCCCCGGCCTGCTCGTTACTCGTGCGGCGAGCCGGATTTGGCCGACTCGGATTTGTTGAGCTGGATTTGCACGCCGAGGTAGCCGATCAGTTGCGGCTGGCCGCTTGCCGGTCCTTGGAAACTGCGCCCAGCCATGAAGATCAGCAGCGCCGAGTGTGCCAGGCGCAGGCGTCCGCCGCCGCCGATCGTGCTCTCGTGATAATCGCCGCCAACTTCTACGATGTTGTACTCCTCAGCGAGCAATTCCAGTCGGGGCGTCGCTTGATGTCCGACCGCGATTCCGGCAAACCATTGGTTCGGACCGAATTGCGTAATCCAGTAGCCGGCCTCCGGGTTTACTTCGACCGGGCCAATTTTTTTTGACACCTCGATGGGCAGCAGGAATCGTTGGCCTCGGTCGACCAGCCCTCTTCGCACCGAGCCGGTCGGGTTATTGAATTCGAGCCGAGGATAGGTCGAAATCTCCAGGCCGCGCGATTCGTCTTGATAAAAGCGCCACTTCACCGCCACCCCTGAGTTCCCCAGCCCCTGCTTTGTGGGGCCGCCGTCGATGCCACGCACGACCCAAGGAATTTCGAAATTGATTTGGACGCGATCGCCGGCGCCATAGTTGATGTCTAGCACGGGAGCCTCGAAATTCCGTTCGTCGGCGCGGCGGTCAGTCGTCAGCCCGATATTGATTTCCCAATTGCCGTTACCGGGAGTGCCGGGATCATCGGTTCGCATGGGCGGACCGCCCTGGGCGAGTGCGCGTTCGCACGCGCCCAACGCCAGCAGCGCAAACACAAGCATCGCAATGATCCTGCGGACGACACTCATCATCTCAACGGCCGACGACCACCAGCTCAAATGATCCTGGCTCCATGGTTGGACGTTGCCCAGGCGCCGCGGGAGGCTGCAGCTTGGCCGCGGGGATGAAGAGTTGGTGGGTCTTGTCGTCAATCGCGATGGTGCGTCCGCTGACCTGCGTGGGCACAGTTTGCACGGCTTCGAACTTCCCGGGACTGGTTTCACCAACGACAGTTACGTTTCCGTCGCGTCCGGCGGAAGCGAACGCGTATCCGACGGCGGGATCAAACACCGTGCCGTCGCAACCCGCGCCAATGGGAACGGAGCCGAGCACCTTCCCGTTCTTCGAATCCATCACAGCCATGACCTTGTTGCCGCAACCGGCATACAGGCGGCCTTTCTTGGCGTCGAAGTCCAGCCCGGTCGGCTCTTCGCATGGCGCCGTAGGCCAATCCTGGGTGATCTTCAGGTCGCGAGCATCAAGGGACGCGATCGTGTTTTTGTCTACGATCTCGACGAACACCGTGCGCTCGTCCGCCGCGGCGGCCTCCGGTCTACCGGGAAGCGGAATCGTGGCGACGACTTTGAGAGAGGCGGCATCGATCACGGTCGCGCTCTTGCTGCGGCCATTGAAGACCCATACGCGCTTGGTCGCGGGATGGTACAGGAGGTCGTCGGGACCCTCTCCCGTGGGCACCGTGCCCGTGACTTTCAATGTTTTCAGATCGAATACCACGACCTGACTGGCGCGGCCGGCGGTGGCGAATCCGCGGCCCAGTTCCGGTGCAGCTACGGCGCCATGGGCGCCCTGCACGTCGGGGACCTCGCCGATCAACTTGCCGGAATCAGCGTCCACGACCATGATGCGCGTGGCGCGTCCGATGTACACACGGCGCGAGGCAGAGTCGGTTTTGATGTAATCCCAACCGCCTTCGCCTCCAAACGGGTAGTGCTTGACGACCTTGTATTGCGGCGCGGCAGCCAGCAGCGCGAGAGCGCACACAACCACGAACATCGCTGCGATGAAGGGGCGAGATTTCATACCATCCTCCGGGCCAACAGCATATAGGAAGGAGTCAATGCGGCGCGACGCGCTAATTCCAGTGCTTCAGGTCGTCCCAGATGTCGGCGAATTTAAAGTTCGGACCGGTGCCGAGATAAAAGGTCAGGTTCTCCTCGCCCATGCCCCAGGGATTCTGATGCGTGCCGGCAGCGCGAACTTCACGATAATGCCGACCCATCCAGCGCGGGCCGTACTGGATGGAGATCACGGTTTCGGGATCAATCTTGGGCGGTCCCCAGTAATAATGGTTCTGATGGCCGCAGATGGCCTTTGGCAATCCGTACTTTGGGCCGAAGAAGTCAATCGCTCCGGCCTCACCGTAGTTGCCGGCGAGAATGCCGGTGCGGGCGCGCTGCTCCGGCGGCAGTGAATTGTAGATTGCCGCCACCTCCCGAACCATATCTTCCCAGCCAAACTGATCGGCGAAAGGCTGTGGCCAGACGCTCTCCATGTGCGTTTCGGCCTTCTGCAGCTTCAGGTGAATCGTCTGGAGATAAGCTAGATAACGTGGCGGTGAGAGCAGCGGGAGGCAGACGGGAAACAGGACCGCTCCCACAGCGGCGATGACCGCCAAAATTGCCGGCTTCGGCCAGGCTATCTGCCGTGCCTGGAGCCACCGCCCGATGGCAGCTGCTCCTGCCGCCAGGACCAGCGGATAAATCGGGAAAAGGTAATAGTCCTTGGCGTGCATTGCCATCATGGTCACGAAGAAAGCTAGGAACGCCCAGCCGAGCACGCGGCTCCAGCGCCGGCGCAACAACGAAAGCGCACCGATCAGCCAAACCGGGAAGATGATCGGCTGCATGGTCAGGACCTGCTGAGCGATGAATTTGCCCGGCGGCAGGACTACGTTCTTGCCTTCGCGCCGGACGTTCTCCAGGTCCTGCAGGGTAGGGAAGTGATGCTGGATTTGCCAGATCAGGTTGGGGAGAAAGATCAGCAGCGCGATCGCTCCGCCAATCCAGATCCACGGCTTCAGGAATTCACGGCGGTGCTCGGTGAGAAGAAGTCCGACAACGACCGCGAATCCGAAGAACGCGGTGGAATGCTTGTTTTCGAGGCCCAACCCGCAGAGCACGCCGAACCATACCCACAGACGCGAATTGCCGGTCTGCAGAATGCGGATCAGAACGGCGATGGCGCCCATCCAGAACAATGGCTCGAAGGCGTTCATCGTCATCAGACTGTCCATGATCAGAAAGCCGGGCGCGACCAAGAGACACAGGGCAGCCAACGCCTGCGCGAAGCGGTCTCCGCCGAGCAACCGCGTGAGCACGATGGTGAGAGCCATTACCCCGGCCCCGGCAAAGGCGGGTATAGCGCGTAGAACGTGCAGCGAGCCGCCCAGCAGCAGCGCGAGACGCGCGTAGAGCGGCGCCAGGGGCGCCATATCCACGTAGCCGAAAGCGAGATGGCGGGCAGTGTCGAGGTAATAGAGTTCGTCGCGGAAATATCCGTACCGCCCGCTCAGCGACAGGTGCAGGGCCAACTTGGCCGCGGTGAAGCCGGCCAGCACGCCCAGCGATAGTGCGGGGAGGCGGAAGCATTGCTCTGTATCGCGAGGCGCGGCGGTGGCGCTAGACATAGTGGTTCGATCCCTCTACGCCAGGAGTACGAGGTGCCAACCTGCTAAGTTCCGAAGGTCAGGATAGCAGCGTTTACTTAGCACTTCGCGCTTAGCACTTGATGCAGGGAGGGGGACGATGCGAGCTGCAGGCGCACAACGGCGCGCCTGCAGCAAACCTGCTGCCCGGCGACTCCCATCCAACCATCAGCCTTCCGCGAAGAGCGCGCTGGTCGCGGAACTGAGCGGCGCTTCCGACCGAAGCGGGGACCCTGGTTATGCCAAGAATTCTGGCGATCGCGAGCGGACTCGCGATGATTCTCCTGGTAATGTGCGCGCTGTCTGGGTTTGCGACGGCGCAGAGCGATCCATCGGAAGTTCATGTCTCGCCGCGCATCGCGCGCAATAGCGCGGAGCCCGCTTTGGCCCCGCCGCCTGATCCCTCGCTCCGAACCTACACCCGGCCGCTGCGCAGCGACGTTGAGCTGGTGCTGGTCCCGCTCACGGTGACCGACGAATGGGACCGGCTGGTGACCGGGCTGGAGAAGGACAACTTCGAGATTTACGAAGACAAGGAAAAACAGCTGATCCGCAATTTGTCGAGCGAGGACGCGCCCATTTCCGTGGGAGTGATTTTCGACATGAGCGGCAGCATGAGCGACAAGATTGATAAGTCCAAGGAAGCCGTCGTGCAATTCATGCAGACCGCGAATCCCGAAGACGAGTTCTTCATCATCGGCTTCAGCGACCGCCCGGAGCTGCTGGCGGACTTCACCGACTCGGTCGGCGACATCCAGTCGAAATTGGTCACCGCCAACGCCAAGGGCATGACGGCGCTGCTGGATGCGGTGTACCTCGGCATGAACGAAATGAAGCATGCCAAGCACCGGCGCAAGGCGTTGCTGATCATTTCTGACGGCGGCGACAACCACAGCCGCTACACCGAGCGCGAGATCAAGTCGGCGGTGATGGAGGGCGACGTTCAAATCTTCGCCATCGGCCTATTTGATCAAACGCCCAGGACTCCTGAAGAACGCTACGGCCCGCTGCTGCTGACCGAACTGACCGATCTGACGGGCGGGCGTACTTTCGTGATTGGCAGTCCGAATGAACTCCCGGATGTTGCTACCAAGATCGGCGCGCAGTTACGCAACGAATATGTGCTGGCGTACGCTTCGGCGAAGAAGCCGAAAGATGGCAAGTGGCATAAGATCCGGGTGAAGCTGCTGCCTCCGAAGGGATTACCGCGGCTCAGCATTCACTCCAAGCAGGGTTATTACGCTAACCAATAGATCCGCATAAAACCCCATATGAATCCGGAGCGGCGGGTGAGAGCCCCCGCCGCGTCCCTTTCGAGCGGGTAACGTGGGCCCAGCCCGCTACAGCTGTTTTGGCCGCAACTTTTGCGCCGCTACCGCGTCTAATCAAGTAGTTAACTAAACGGTTAGTTAGGACGCAAAAGCGGAGGTGATTCCGTATGAAAGGCACGTGGAAATTGGATTCGCTGCTGCTGGCCGGCAGCCTGCTCGCAGCTACAGCGGCGCTGGCCGAAGCTCCAGTTGGGCAGTACGACGGCGTAATCCAGGCGAAGCTCACGCAGCAACTCGGGAAGAAGCAGTTCAAAGAGGTTAGTTCATCGGTGCAGGACGGCGTGGTGACGCTCGAAGGCACGGTGGATACGTACCAGCACAAGCTCGATGCGGCCAGGAAGGCCGGCAAAGAAGAGCACGTCACCGCGGTTCGCGACCAGGTGCAAGTGGCGGATGCGGGCATGTCCGACGCGGCGCTGCGCCAACGGCTGGCCCAGAAGCTGGCTTACGATCGCGTTGGCTACGACAACGTGTTCAACGTCCTGGCTGTGGAGGTGAAGGACGGGGTCGCCACGGTTGGTGGCGAGGTACGTGACTACGTCGACCGCGATTCCGCAATCAGCGCGGTCGCGAGCACGCCGGGTGTGAAGGCTGTCGTGGATAACGTGAAAGTGGCGCCGGCATCGTTCGCCGACGACCAGTTGCGCGTTCGCATCGCGCGCGCGATTTACCGCGACCCGGTGCTCTCGAAGTACGCCATGGATCCCCAGGCGCCGATACGGATTGTGGTGGATGGCGGCCGCGTCGGCCTCTATGGCACGGTGGATTCCAGCATGGATCGTACGGTCGCGGGCATGCGGGCCAATGAGGTATTCGGCGCGTTCCAGGTGGACAACCACCTGACCACAGCCATCGATACAGTCCGATAACATCAATTCGCCCGGGAGAGCGAAAGGGCACAGTGGATCAGCACTGTGCCCTTTTTGCGCCGGCGAGGAGACGAGCCGACTGGCAAAGATTCAGAATTCGGCGCTCTCCCGCTTCGGCAGCAAGTTGGTGACCGGGCTGGCCGGCTTGCCGTCGGCGGCACGCTGCACTTTGATGGAGCCGTTCACGTTCTTCAACTCCACACGGCTGTCCCCGGCTCCTAATCGTGCGGCAAGTTTATGGCTGGCAAAAGTGTCGTTATCGGCAGGCAATCCCAGATCGTTGCTGATGAAGCCATGGACAGTCTTCGCCGTCAACTCCGTGTTGGCATCGGATGGGAGGGTCACATCCACATTGCCGTTTACCGAGCTCAGCTCAAGACGGTTACGCGGGTCGAGGCGATCGAAGTTCGCATCCAGACGACCGTTGATGGTGGACAGGTGAGTGTCGCCGTGCAATCCCGACGCCGTCAGCTTGCCATTGATACAGGCGGCATAAACCCGTGCCGACATATTCCGAACTTCCAGATTGCCGTTGATGAGCTTGATTTCATCGAGCCGCGCTCCGGCAGGCACAGTGAGTGTGTACTCGACGCTTGCGGGATTGTCGTAATCGTCATCGCGGAAGGTCTGGACGCCTTCCGGATACCGCGTCCGTATGGAGACCAGGTCGGTGCTGGCGTTGACCTCGATCTTGGCTTCGTCGAGGCGGTGCTTGCGGTTGGCCCACTTTACCGCGTCCACCTTGACCTGATTCTGGCTCCAACTGCTGATTTTCACCGAGCCATTGATATTACGGAGCTCGATGCGGCCGCCGGGGGTCAGATTGTAAGTCTGGTGAAATTCCTCGCTGAAGCCCTGCGCGGAAGCATGGGCTGTGAGCAGCAGCGCAGCCAGCGTGCCCAGCGCCAGCGCGAGAATGACAGATTTGTCCTGCTTCATAGCTCCTCCCTGGGGCAATTAGACGGGCGCCGGACGGTTTGGTTAGGAGGGGATTTGGAACTACACACTCGCCGGCTGGGCGGAGGAAATTTCGTCCAAAACAGCCCGGGCGGCAGCCGCCGGATCAGCGGCCGAGGTGACGGGGCGCCCCACAACGATGTGGGAAGCGCCGGCGCTGATCGCGTCCGCCGGCGTGACCACGCGCGCCTGGTCCTGGCTGGCACTCCCCGCGGGACGCACGCCCGGGGTGATAATGGCAAAACCGGCGCCGAGCTCGCGACGGATCTCCCTCGCCTCGCGGGCTGAGGAGACCACCCCGCCGCAGCCGGCGGTCCGCGCCAAGGCGGCCAGCCGCAGGGCCTGGTCCACGATTCGGCCTGCGACCCCGGTTTCCTGTAAGTCCTCCTCGGTGAAGCTAGTCAAGACCGTGACCGCGAGGACCAATGGGCGGGCGGACGACGAAGCTGCCGCTTCCGCCGCTGTCTTCAGCATCCTGCTGCCCCCGGCGGCATGCACGGTAAGCATGGAAACGCCCATCTCGGCGGCATTGCGGACAGCAGCCGAGACCGTATTGGGGATGTCATGGAACTTCAGGTCGAGGAAGACACGCCGTCCGGAGGCCTGCAGGTCACGGACGACCTGCGGGCCTTGGGCGGTAAAGAGCTGTTTGCCGACTTTAAAAATCCGGGCAGATTCGCCAACTGCGGCGACTATGCGCCGGGCCTCAGAGGAGGAGGAAACGTCCAAGGCAACGATCAGGCGCTCACGGGCGTCCATGGCGCCAGTTTACGGCATGTCAGACGCTTCCGCAGTAACCGATTCGGGTTCTGGCTCGACAATATCCAGGCGGACGGGCTGGATGCCGGTTTCTTTCATTCCCAGGACGCTGGCTGCGCCGTAGGAGAGGTCGATAATCCGGTTATGAGGTACCGGGCCGCGGTCGTTGACCCGGACAATGACACTTTCGCCATTTTCCAGGTTGGTGACCTTAACCAGTGTACCTAGGGGCAGATGCCGGTGGGCCGCAGTCATCCGGTACATATTGTAAGTTTCGCCGCTTGCGGTTTTCTTTCCGTGGAAGAGGCGGCCATACCAGGAAGCCTTGCCAATCTGATAGGGCTTCTCCTGGGGCCTAGACCTGGGGCTATCTGGGGTCTTTAAGGGAACCGCTTCCGGGCCGGGGTGTGTGGGCCGATGTGCCGCCTCCAGGCCGGTGACCAATACAAGGATCACCAGGATGTTGGTCAGTACGCGTCGCATTGACACCTCGCTCGTTAAAGTTGGTCATTCTTCTGGTCGTCTTCCCCCTAGAGACGAATCATGTAAGGCTAGAGAAACAAACAGGAAAAGTCAACTTACGGGGAACCGGAATCGAGCTGCCCGAACCATTTCGGGCTTGACTTTCCAGACGAAGCAGGCACCCCGAAGGGCAGTGGCGACGGCAGGAGTGGAACCCTGGGGGAGGGCTGAAATACCTATAATCCCTGCCGTCTTCCACTTAGACGGCCACCTGGCTTGGGCGGTTGGCCAGCCGGAAAGATGTTCACGGGTCACGTATCAATTTGATACGTCTGGGACGAGTGATTGGGAGCACTCGGATGGCGGTGCGATAGACTGGCGGCCATGCATCCGTCCCCGCCCACTGTGCTGAGTATCGCGGGCTATGACCCCAGCTCCGGGGCAGGGGTGACGGCCGATATCAAGACCATCGCGGCCCACGGCTGTTACGGGGTCACCTGCATTACCGCTCTGACGGTGCAATCCACCACGGGGGTACGGCGGGTGCAGCCCCTTACTGGGCGGCTAGTTTCGGAGACTTTGGACGTGCTGGCGGCAGATCTGGACTTGGGCGGGGTGAGGGTCGGGATGCTGGGTTCCAGAGAGGTCGCCCAGGCAGTGGCCGACTTCCTGGAGCAGCACCGGCCAAAGCACGTGGTGCTGGACCCCATCCTGAGGTCGTCTTCCGGGGCGGAGCTGCTGGATGAGAGGGGGATCGACGTCCTAAGAAAGCGGCTGCTTCGGTTAGCTGAGGTTGTGACCCCGAATCTGGATGAAGCGGCTGTTCTAGCCGGTGTGCCCGTCCGCAACGTTGAGGAAATGCGGGCGGCCGCACGCAAGCTGCACGAGATCGGGGCGGCGGCGGTCGTCATAACTGGCGGGCACTTGCCCGATCCGGTGGACCTGTTGAGCGTGGCCGGAGAGCAAGTGGAATTTGCCGGCCAGCGGCTAGAGTCCAAAGCTACGCACGGTACTGGCTGCGCCTTCGCAACCGCCCTTGCCTGCAACCTGGCACGCGCGTTCGAACTGAAGGATGCGGTCCGGGCGTCGGGAGAGTACGTACGGCAGGCGATTGCAAATGCCTATGCGATTGGAAAAGGCAAAGGGCCGGTAAACCACTTGTACGGACTGCGCGAGAGGTGAGGAAAGTACCAAGTACCATAAGCCTTTGCTTCCTCTTGGTACTTGGTACTTCGCACTTGTACTTCTTTACAGCGGCGGACGCGGCGGCGGCGTGTTGGATGGCTGCTGGGTGTCCGGCAGCGGCTCCAGCACATCACCGGTTTTTATCTGCGCCGCCGGGGGCTGCTGGGTATCGGGCAGCGGCTGCATGACGTTCCCCGGATTCTCAGCCGGTTCGGCCAGTCCAGCTCCCGGCGGGCCGCCAATGCTGCCGGGCAGCGGACCCAATGACGGGTTGGGCTTGGGCCGTGGCGGAGCCGCAGGCTTTGGCGGAGGCGCCGGTTCGGGTGCGCGATACTCGTCGCGTATGTTGATGGGCTGGACGTCTTTCAGAGGCTCCGGGGCCTTGTCGGGTTCGACTACGACGGAATTGTCGCGGCGGCGGAGGATGACCGGCCCACCCTCGCGCATGCGCGCTTCGCGCTCCACTTCCATCCGCGCCTCGATCTGGTTGTCGCCAAACGCGGCGACCTGAGCGATCGGCCTGCCTTCGACCTCGCGGCGCGTAGCCACCGTGACGCGCGTATTGCGCCCGCCGCGGGCCTCGGCGGCTTTCTCATAATAAAAATCGGCGGTTTCGCGGTCGCCGTCCATTTCCGAGACGTAGCCCATGTTGTTCAGCGTGAACGGATCGTTCGGCGAAAGCTTGTAGGCTTGGGTGAAATACTTGCGGGCGGCGGAGCGGTCGTTGCGGTTCATCGCCGATACGCCTTCCAGGTTCAAGCGCGCGACCCGCGATTGCGCGGTCTCGGACTTGGCCATGAGCTTGCGCAACTTATCGACGTTGTTGGATGCGACTTGGCTGATACCCCGGCCTCGCCATGTTTTGTTGGCGGTAACAATAATGGGATCGTCGGAGTTCGCGGCTGCCGCCTTGCTGTAATAGTTCAGCGCCTCTTCTAGTTCGCCTTCCTTTTCCTTGGCGTATCCAAGATTGTTGAGCGTAAATGGATTGCGCGTATCCAGCGCCAGCGCTTTCTGCAAGACCAGGTCGGCTTCCGGGGCCCGGTCCTTCATCAGCAGACCCAGCGCCTGGACGTTGTAGCGGTTGATCTGCATTTTCTTGTCGTCGGTTTTGCCGGCGACTTGGGCGACAGATTTGCCTTGCTGATCCTCATCGGTGGACTTGTCGATGGTGGCGTCAGAGGTGTTCTCGGCCGCGAGTTCGTAGAAGCGCTGTGCCCGGTCCACATCGCCCGACAGTTCGGAGATGTAGCCGAGGTTATTCAGCGTGAAAGGGTCGTCGGGATCGAGCAAATAGGCGCGATAAAAGAGCTTCCGCGCCTCATCGTACTTATGCTTCTTGATCGCGTTGACGCCTTCCTGATTGAGCTTCTGCACCGGCGTAGGCTTGGTGCGCTTGGGAATGTTGATGTGGAGATCGCCGGCACGGGCCGAGCCGGCCAGCAGGGCAAAAGCCAGGATGGGAGACAGCGCCAGGGGTAGGGGCCGCATGACCAGGGATAGACCTCCACAAGAATCTGCTGCAACAGGCATGCCACAGTTGGGCAGCCGCTTTCCTCTTGATTGGATGGGAATACTCGTTACGCGTTTGCCAGCACTGGAAACGCAAGGTGCTCTTTTTGGACACGCGCGTGCTAACTCGGTTGGCAGCGCGGGCATCCAAATCTGCTGGTTGCTGAGCCCTGGCGACAGGCGGGTCAGCGGCCGGCGGCAGGCCAATCCTTAGGAGCAGTTGAATGACACGTCCCCTGGTTCTCTCCCTGGCTGTTCTCGGAAGCTTCCTTCTCACCGCCTCGGCAAGCACGGCGCAATCGCAGGCCGCTAGCCCCTCAGCGAGCGTGGCGACCCAGCCTAAGGCGGCCACACAAAGCAAGACGCAGAGTCCCAAGGATGCTTCACCGGAGATCATGGACGCCAACGATCCCCTGTTTGGGATTCCGCCGCTGCCCAAAGGCAAGATCTCACTCGTCGGCGGCACGGTGCAAAAGATTGACCGAGTACGCAACCGCGTCACTATCAAATCGTTTGGCGATCATCCCCAGACCATGAAATTTGGCTTTGACGAGCGCACGCACATCTTCCGCGACGGGGTCGAAACCACCGAGCGCGGCATCCGGCAGGGGGATCGCGCTTACGTGGACACCATGCTGGACGGGCCCAAGCTGTTCGCCCGCAACATTCGCATCGTCACCAACCTCACGCCTTCGGACGCGCGCGGCCAGATTCTCTCGTACGACGCGCGCAGCGGCATCATGACCGTGCGCGACGACATCTCCAACACGCCGGTTACATTCCACGTAACTCCACAGACGACGGTGAAGGGCAGCGGCTCTGCCTCCGACCTGGCGCCAGGATCGCTCGTAGCCGTGCTGTTTTCCCCAGACAAGGCGCGCCGCGGCGTGGCACGGGAGATTTCGCTGCTGGCCGTGCCTGGCAGCCGCTTCACCTTTGCGGGAAAAGTGCGTTATCTCGATCTGCGCAGCGGTACCATCGCCATTGAAAATGTCACCGACAACAAGACCTACGAACTGGAATTTAAGCCTGGCATCGTCGGCGACAACGTAACCATAGGGTCGGACGTGACCGCATCGGCCGTCTTCAGCGGCAAGGGATACAAGGCCGAGTCCATCAAGCTGAACGAGATGACGAAAGCGTCCGATTAGACTTCAGGCTACGGGCTGCAGGCTTCAGGCTAACAAAATTGGGTACATGAAAAAGCCCCGTCAAGCGGGGCTTTTGTTTTCCTGCAGCCTGCAGCGCCTGCAGCCTGCCTCCTATTGCGGCTTCGGCTTCCCGCCCTTCATGTTACCCATGTTCATCTTGGTATATCCGGCGGGGACTTCAAACAGCGAAGCCGCCTGCGATCCTTCCTTCACGTTGGTCAGGTTGAGGGTCGAGCCGCCGGCCGAAACCGTGCGGATCGGAAAGTGCAGCGTCTGATCAATCCACACCGTTTCTTTGGAGTTCGGGCCGGCGAATTCCCACTTGTCGCAGGAGCGCCCGTTCACCGTCTCTGTCCCAACCTTCTTGCAGGTGTAGCCTTCACGGTTGGCGCATGGATTGTTCGGATCGTACGGCTTGATGTCCGTCGCATGCATGCCCTGCCCGCCGCCCATGGGATTGCCGGCGGAGCTCATCTCCATGTACATGCGCTGCTGGTGCATGATCATGTAGGTGGTCTTCTTCGGGACATCATTGATCATGCTGACTTTCTGGCCTTGGCTATCCATGTCGATTCTGATTTTGCCGCTTCCCCAGTACATTTTTCCGGTGGCGTTCTCGCCGCCCGGCTGGCTCATCTTCATGTCAGCCGAGAACGGTGCGATGTTGGGCGCCTGTGCGGCGGCCAGGGAGCAGGCCACCAGAATTGCAATTGCGACTGCCGCGTTCCGCTCTAACAAAATAGTCTCCTAGCGTCGGTTGCAGGTCACTCTGCCGTCCGCGATTATATTCGCCGCGAAAGCAAAACTTCATCTCGCACGAAAAAGCCCCGCAGCATGCGGGGCTGATTTCGCCGTTCATTCGAAGTTCTTACTTTCCGCTACCTTTCAGTAGGATCCCAGCCAGGAAAGCGGCTCCCGCGGCCAGCAGCCACTCGATGCGCCAGAGCTGGACCGCCTGCCAGTCCAGCAGGGTGGCAGCGGTAAACATGAACCCGGTGGCAATCGCGGCGATGATGCAGCCGATCCCGATGATCAAGGAAACCAGCGAAGCCACGCCCAATCCCAGGGACTCACGAATGCGGCTGAAGTCCAGCATTTGCGCCCAGCGGCTTGTCCCGGAGTAGCCGACCAGTGGCTCGCGCCCACCGCCGCAGACGTGACAGTAGCGTGCTCCGACGATAAATTCCGATCCGCACTCGGAACACGTGAGCTGGCCGCGCACGGCACTGGGGGCATCGGCGGCGCGCGCTTCCTGCATAGGCGGACGCCAGTATTCCTGCTGCACGTTGTGAACTGCTTCCGACATCATGCCCTCCGGTTTACCCATAGCGAACGCAAGTCAACGGCCAAACGGTGTGCAAAGCTAACCCGCTAGTTATCAGACGATTAACATTGCGCGCCCACCGAGGTCCCCAGCCCTCTAGGAATAAAGTACCCGGTGACCCGGGCAAAGTTGCGGGTCTTCTAAGGCGCAGTTGTATGAACCCCGTCTGTACCTGCGGCGGCCAGAAACGATTTCACTGAAAACGAGGCGCAGTAAGAAAAAGCAACTTTTTGCGCCGCCGGGTACTCCTTACAATGCGACACAGAGAATGGAACCCGCCGCCCAGATCCTTACCCCCCGACGCAAGCGTGTTCGCCGCCATCTGCCGCTGCTGGCTGGATGGGGGCGCGACCTGTTTATCTCGCTGCTGATTGCCGCCTTCATCATCATCTTTCTCTATCAGCCGGTGAAGGTGGAAGGCACCAGCATGCTGCCGGGCCTGGACGACCAGGAGCGGATATTCATCAATAAGTTTGTGTACAGCTTCGAGCCCATCGAGCGCGGCGATATCGTGGTGTTCCGCTACCCGCGCGATCCCTCCAAGAGCTACATCAAGCGCGTGATTGCCGTAGGCGGAGACACGGTGCGCATCGCCGATGGCAGGCTTTACGTTAACGGCAAGCACGTGCCTGAGCCGTACGTGCCCTCCGAATTTTTTGACGAACGTTCCTACCCAGAGATGGTGGTGGCACGCGGCATGTATTTCCTGCTGGGCGACCATCGCAGTTCCTCCAGCGACAGCCGCGAGTTCGGCCCGGTCAGCCGGCGCTACATCTATGGCAAGGCAGTGTTCGGATACTGGCCGGTGGATAAGGTCGGCGTAGTGCGTTAGACGATTCCAGATTTGGCCTTCTCCCAATCCTGAGTTCCGGCTCTCCCCGGCAGCACCTTTCGGCTGTACCTGCATTAATAACCCCTGCAAACTCAAAGTGCATCGTTTGGCGCCAACTCTCGTCTACAGGGGCAAGCAAGTGGGGAACCGGCACTTCAGGGGGAGGATGGACATGAAGAGATGGCTGGGAGCCGTGTTCGTGACCATGCTGCTGGCGACGGCGGCGATCGCCGGTGGCGGATTGTTTCAGCGCGACGACGGTGGTGGGCATGGATTCAACTGATTGTCTGAAGCGGCACCACTCGATCCGGGCGGCGTTGTCCGGCATGCCGGATGACAGCCTCGAGGTATGCGCCGAGTACGTGCTTACCTCCGCCACTACCGTGTTCCGGGTGCAGGCGAACAAATCGGCGCCGTTGCTGCTGCCCGCCGAGGAGATCAGTTTCCGCGCCGGGAAAGGGTCGCTGATGGTGCGGCGTGACGATGAATCGGCGGAATTCGAGATGAACGTGATCTGCATGCGCCTGCGCAACAGCAAGGACGGCGCCTGCGTGGATACCGGCGACAATCCCAGGTATACGGCCACCAGCAGCAGCCGCGGGCATTAGCCTGCAACCGCAGCCCGGGGCCCGACATCCCCTTCAGTAAGGGGAATGTGTATGCCGGAGATCGGGATCATCAGCCGCGACGAACTAAAGCAGAAGATCGAGCGCAAGGATTACTTCTTTCTGGTGGACGCGCTGGCGCCGGCGAAGTATCGCCACTCCCATCTGCCGGGCGCGATCAACGTTCCGTACGACCACGTGCGTGAGGTGGCGCCCAAGCTGCTGCCGGAGAAAAGCGCGGAAATCGTGACTTATTGCGCGGCGGTCACCTGACACGCCTCCGAGCACGCCGCCCGTGAACTGGCGGCCATGGGTTACACCAATATCCGTGAATATAAGGAAGGCAAGAAGGACTGGATTGAATCCGGGCTGCCATGGGAGGGCGAGGCGCGGGACGCGGGCGAGCGCGTAGCCTAAGTATCCTTCACCAGCGAGACGCCGCAGAACACGGAGATACGCTTTTCCTTTTAATTCTTTCAGGTTTTCCACAAGGTAGTCTCAGCCGAAAACCTGATAAAATCTTTAAAATCCACTCCTCGGAGAACTAGGTGCAAGCAATTCTGGCCCTGGAAGACGGGCGAATCTTCAAGGGCAAGGGATTTGGCGCGCAGGGTGAATCCTACGGCGAAGTCGTTTTTAATACTTCCATCACCGGCTACCAGGAAATTTTCACCGACCCTTCTTACGCCGGGCAGATTGTAGTTCTTACCAACCCCCAGATCGGCAACTACGGCACCAACGACGACGACAATGAAGCCACGCGGCCCTACATCGAGGGCCTGATTGTGCGCGAGTTCTCGCGCATCAGCTCCAACTGGCGCTCGCAGCAGGTAGCCGAGGAATACCTGGAGAAGTACCGCATCCCGGTGCTGGCCGACATTGATACGCGTGCATTGGTGAGGCATCTGCGCGACCACGGCGTGATGCGCGGCGTGGTTTCCACCATCGAAACCGACACGCAGAAACTCATCGAAAAGGCGCGCTCGATTCCGAAGATGGACGGCACCGACCTGGCCAAGGTCGTTTCCACCAAGCAGCGCTACGTGTGGGACACGGGCGAGCGTTCGATCGAGCCGACGGAAGTGGTCGGAGTGAAAGACGCCGAGCCGCAGCACCATGTCGTGGCGTACGACTTCGGCATCAAGCACAACATTCTGCGCAAGCTGGTGAGCGGCTGTTGCCGCGTGACGGTCGTGCCGGCGGAGACGAATGCCGAAGACGTGCTGGCGCTCAAGCCCGATGGCGTGTTCCTATCGAACGGCCCGGGCGATCCGGAGCCGTGCACCTACGCGCAGGAAAACATTCGGCGGTTGATGGGTCGTGTGCCGATCTTCGGAATCTGTCTCGGTCATCAGTTAATCGGGCTGGCACTGGGCGGCAAGACTTACAAGCTGAAGTTCGGGCATCACGGCGGGAACCATCCGGTGAAGCAGTTGGACACCGGCAAGGTGGAGATCACGGCGCATAACCACAATTTTGCCGTGGACCCGGACTCGCTGCCCATGAGCGAGGTCGAGCTGACGCACATGGACCTGAACGACAACACGCTGGAGGGGCTGCGCCACCGCCACCTGCCGCTGTTCTCTGTGCAGTACCACCCCGAGGCTTCGCCAGGACCCCATGATTCGCATTATCTGTTCGGGGATTTCGTGAGGATGATGGAAGAGTGGAAGGGAAAGCACGTCGGGTGATTGGGCCATCGGGTGATCTGAAGATGAGGTCAGCTCGGATAGCTATTGCTCTCTTCGCACTGGTGGGCGCAGCCTGCGCGGCGACGCAATGGAACCGTGCGGATGGTCTGGATTGCGCGCAGATTAAGGTGAATGGCAAGAGCTTTTCCAATGCGAACGTAACGGTTTACGGCACCCCGTCAGATCCGAAAGAGTGCTGCGACGAAAGTCGGGTGGTGAAACGAACGAAGACGAGTGATTTCGGCTCATTCAGCGCCGGGAAGCTTGAACGCGGTCACTATTTTGTGGTGTTCGAAAAAAAAGGCAAGAGGATCATTGTTCCTGTTGAGATTACGTATGGCTCGGGCGGGTATTGTCCAAACGAGGAGCACAGGACCGCTGTTGTCAGCGTAAACGAAAAAACTGGAGAAATTAGACTTCAAAACTTCGCCATTGTTGATTGAGAGCCGGTTGCTGATGCCGAAGCGCACTGACATCTCGAAGATTCTTGTCATCGGCTCCGGGCCGATCGTTATCGGTCAATCGGCGGAGTTCGATTACTCCGGGACGCAGGCGTGCAAGGCGCTGAAGTCGGAGGGCTATGAGGTCGTACTGGCGAACTCGAACCCGGCGACCATCATGACCGATCCGGAGTTTGCCGATCGCACCTACATCGAGCCGCTCACGCGCACGTACCTCGAAGAAATCATCCGCGTCGAGTCGGAAATGTCGGGCGGGCGCGGGTTCGCGCTGCTGCCCACCGTGGGCGGGCAAACCGCGTTGAACCTGGCGGTCGAGCTCTCCGACGCGCAAGTGCTCGAGCAGTACAACGTGCAGCTCATCGGCGCAAAGATCGAGGCGATTAAGAAGGCCGAAGATCGCCTGATGTTCAAGGACGCGATGACGCGCATCGGTCTCGACGTGCCAAAATCCGCGCTCGTGAACAACCTGCGCGACGGCATGGAATTCTCCGGCAAGATTGGTTTCCCGGTGATCCTGCGTCCGTCGTTCACGCTCGGCGGAACCGGAGGCGGCATTGCCTACAACCGCGAGGAGCTGGTGGAGTTGCTGGCGCGCGGTCTCGACCTTTCGCCAGTACACGAAGTCCTGATCGAAGAATCGGTGCTCGGTTGGAAGGAATTCGAGCTGGAGGTGATGCGCGACCTGCGCGACAACGTCATCATCATCTGCTCGATTGAGAACTTTGACCCCATGGGCGTGCACACCGGCGACTCCATTACTGTCGCTCCGGCGCAGACGCTTACGGACCGCGAGTACCAGCGCATGCGCGACGCGGCCATCCGCGTCATTCGCGAGATCGGCGTGGAGACCGGCGGCAGCAACATCCAGTTCGCGGTGCAGCCGACGACAGGGCGCATGACGGTGATCGAGATGAACCCGCGCGTGTCGCGCTCGTCGGCGCTGGCCAGCAAAGCCACCGGCTTCCCGATTGCCAAGATCGCGGCCAAGCTCGCAGTGGGCTACACGCTCGACGAGATTCCCAACGACATCACGCGCAAGACGCCTGCGTGTTTCGAGCCCACTCTGGACTACGTGGTCGTCAAGATTCCCAAGTGGCAGTTCGAGAAATTCCCCGGCGCCGACGAGGGCCTGGGCCCGCAGATGAAGTCGGTGGGCGAGGTCATGGCCATCGGCCGGACGTTTAAAGAAGCGCTGCTCAAGGCCGTGCGGTCACTGGAGACGGGCAAGAAGCCCGGATCGGAGGAGATCGAGCCAAAGATCCTCATCCAACGGCTGGTTACGCCCCATCCCGAGCGGCTGTCGTACCTGCGCTACGCTTTGCGGCAGGGACACACGGTCAAAGAACTGGCGAAGATGACCTCCATTGACCCCTGGTTCCTCTATCAGTTGAAGGAAATCACTGACGTACAACTTGAAGTGGAGAAGCATCCGATCGAGTCCGTGCCGACGGAGGTGATCCGGACCGCCAAACGCGCCGGAATTTCCGACAACCGGCTGGCGAGCGCCTGGCGAGTGTCGAATGGACGCGGTGCGGCGGAGAAGATTCGCCACCTGCGCAAGACGCGCGGCATTGGCCCGGTGTACAAGCACGTGGACACCTGCGCGGCCGAGTTTGAGAGCTACACGCCCTACCTGTATTCGACCTACGAAGAAGAGGACGAGGCCGCTCCGACGGCGAAGAAGAAGGTCATCATCCTGGGCGCAGGACCGAACCGCATCGGGCAGGGAATCGAGTTCGATTACTGCTGCTGCCATGCCTCCTTCGCACTTCGCGAGGACGGCTACGAAACCATCATGCTGAATTGCAATCCGGAGACGGTCTCGACCGACTACGACACCAGCGACCGCCTGTACTTCGAACCCCTCACACTCGAAGACGTGATGGCCGTGTACGAGCACGAATCCTCCGGCGGCGCGCCGGTGGGGGTGATCGTACAGTTCGGCGGGCAGACTCCGTTGAATCTGGCGCTGCCGCTGAAGGCCGCCGGCGTGCCGATCATCGGCACCTCGCCTGAGTCCATTGATCTCGCCGAAGATCGCAAGCGTTTCGGCAAGCTGCTGGACGAATTGCAAATTCCGCAGCCGCCCGGGGCGATTGCCACTTCGATCGAAGAGGCCGTTGCGGGCGCCAACAAGGTTGGATACCCGGTGCTGGTGCGGCCTTCGTATGTGCTGGGTGGGCGCGCGATGGTGATCGCCTACGAGGACGAATCTGTCGTGCGCTATATGAAAGAGGCGGTCGAGTACTCGCAGGAACGCCCCGTGCTGATTGACCACTTCCTTGAGGCTGCGGTCGAAGTGGATGTGGACGCGCTCTCCGACGGCGAGGACGTGGTGATCGGCGGCATCATGCAGCATATCGAGGAGGCCGGCATCCACAGCGGCGATTCCTCCTGTGTCCTGCCGGCCGTGGACCTGCCCGACCCGGTGCTGGCCACGATGCGCGACTACACTTTCCGCCTGGCGCGCGCACTGAAAGTCATTGGCCTGATGAACGTACAGTACGCCATCCAACAGCGCGACGGCGAGAGCAAGGTATTCGTGCTGGAGGTGAACCCGCGGGCCTCGCGCACGGTGCCGTTCGTCTCGAAGGCCACCGGCGTGGCGCTGGCGAAGATTGCCTCGCGCCTGATGACCGGGCGCAAGCTGCGGGAATTCCTGCCCGAGAACATCGAGCGCGCGGCCGACCTGGATACGGGACATTGTTACTACGTGAAGTCGCCGGTGTTTCCGTGGTCGAAATTTCCCGGTGTGGACACGGTGCTGGGGCCGGAGATGAAGTCTACCGGCGAGGTGATGGGAGTGGCCGAGAGTTTTGGCGAAGCCTTCGCCAAGGCGCAGATTGCCGCCGGCAATCGGCTGCCGACGCACGGCGCGGTATTTATTAGCGTGAATGATCGCGACAAGGCAGTGGTAGCCGATATTGCCAAGCGCTTCGTAGGTCTCGGATTTCGAATCGTCGCCACCAGCGGCACGGGGCGTGTGCTGGAGAATGCGGACCTGACTGTCGAGCGCGTGTACAAAGTCAAAGAGGGCCGGCCGAACGTGGTGGACCTCATCAAGGGCGATCGCATTCAGCTCATCATCAACACCCCGCACGGCGCAGAGCCATGGTTCGACGAGAAATCCATCCGCCGCGCCGCCGTTACCCACCACATCCAGTGCATCACCACGCTGGCTGCCGCCGGTGCAGCCGCCGACGGCATTGCCGCCCTCCAGCAGGAGCACATCAGCGTGCGCGCCCTCCAGGTACTCCACGCACAGCGACTCTCTACCGCAAAGTGACTCTACGGCTCGAAGCGGTGCCTCACGCATGGACGTGATGCGCGTCATGGCGGGCGTACGCATGCGGGTGTGGAGTGTACCTTGCGGTCGTGCCGGCCGCCGGGGGTGGACCATGGAACTGCATCTCACGTCCGATGAGCGACAGTTGTTGCAGGAAATTCTGCTCGATCGCCATCGCGACCTGCTGCGCGAGATTGCGCATACCGACCACCATCATTTCAAACAGGTGCTGAAGACCAAGGAGAAAGTACTGGCCGCGCTGGTGGAGAAGCTAGCCGGCGAGTTGGTGATCTGATCCGGCGTTCACCGCAGCGCGCATCGTGGTGTAGTTCTGGCCGAATGGCGCGCTGCGCTGTATCCTAAACATTCACCGATCGCGGCAACCTGCCACAGGCAATTGGACATGCTACTGCACGGAATTTTTCCTCCGATTACCACGCCTTTCTATCCCGAAGGAAATATCTACTACAAGAAGCTGGAAGCGAACGTCGCGCGCTATTCGAAATCACCTGTTGCCGGTCTGGTAGTGCAAGGCTCGACCGGTGAGGCCATCCTGATGAGCGATCAGGAGCGCCGCGACGTGCTGGAAGCGGCCATGACTGCCGCCACGCCCAACAAGGTGATGATCGCCGGCACCGGCATCGAGTCGGCCATTGAGACCCTGCGCCTGACGGAGTTCGCGGCCAAGCTCGGCTACGACGTAGCCATGGTGCGCACCCCGCACTACTACAAGGCGCAGATCAACCGGCCGCAGAACATGCTGGCGTTTTATCGCACCGTTGCGGACAGCTCGCCCCTGCCGATCGTGATTTACAACTTCCCGCAGGCGACCGGATACGACATCCCGGCCGAAGTCGTGATTCAACTTGCCGACCATCCCAATATCATCGGAATCAAGGAATCCAGCGGCTCGATCGAGAAGGTGCAGAAGATGGTCGCCTTCACCCGGCACGTCCAGCGCGCCGTGGCCGTCACCGAGATGCAGGAGGCCGTGACCGGGCGCATGAAGAAAGCTGCCCAGGCCGCCGTGAGCAGCGGTTCCTTGCCCATCACGGGGCAGCCGTCTTCGTCCGCCGTGGCCGTGGTTGACGGATTGAAAACGAGGCAGAAGGAAGTCGGGTTCCAGGTCATGGTGGGCGCCGCGCACAAACTGGAGCCGTCGCTCGCAGTGGGCGCCATCGGCGCCATCCTGGCGTTTGCCTGCTGCGCTCCGACCGCGTGCTTCGAGATCTTCGCTGCCTGGAAAGAGCACAACGAATCCATCGCGCACGAAAAGCAGGAACGCATCGCCGAGGCTGCGGTGAAGGTCGTTTCCGAGATGAGCATCCCGGGCGTGAAATACGCCATGGACCTGAACGGCTACTACGGCGGGCCGGTGCGCCTGCCGCTGCTGCCCTTGACTGCGGAAGAGAAAGCCACGGCCGAGAGACTGATGGCGACGATTAAGAACTAGAAAAGAACAACCACGGATCGTCATGGATGTTCACGGATCGGCCTTTTGATCCGTGAAGATCGGTGTAGATCCGTGGTTAGTTGTTAGGCTACTTTCTTCCGCTTCCGGTTTGGATTGGTGACGCGCACCGCCCGAGTGGTTCCGGCCGCTTCTCCTTGGCGAACGCTGCCGGCCTCCGCATACACCTCATCCGAACCCTTACGCGGCGGACGTCCACGCGTGCCAGGCTCATGTTCGGGCCTGGGTTCGCGGCCGGCTTTCGGACGTTCCATCCCCTGGTTCTCAGCGCGGGGCGCGGCTCCGGCGGTAGCTTGCTGGTCTTGGCGGCGGCCATTGCCGCCCTGCTTGGGGCGGCTTTGCTCCGGGTGCATGCTCAGCGGGCGCGTGCCCGGGTCTTCACCTTCCGTTTCGCCGGTGTGGGGATCCACAACATACAGCAGGTCCGCCAGATCGTTGGCGTGCCCCTCCTCATCCTTCAGAATCCCTTCCAGCATGACGCGCGTGGTGGGATCCTGATTGCCGAAGTAGCGGATCATGTCCGCGTAAACTTCGATCACGATGCGCTCGGCGATGAGGTCCTCGCGGATCATGTCGGCGAGCGTTTCGCCCTCGATGTACTGCGAGGCGGAACGCTCCATGAGGGAACGGGGATTGAAATCCGGCTTTCCGCCGAGTTGCGAAATGCGTTCGGCAATCTGATCGGCGTGCTCGCGCTCGGCGTCGGCGTGCTCTTTGAATTCGTCGGCGACCGACTTGCCGTGGACCCCGGTCGCCATGAAGTAGTGGTGCATGTAGCGGAGCACGCACACGATCTCGGTGGCTAGCGCTTCGTTGAGAATTTGGATGGCATGATCCTTGTCGAGACCATACGATTCGGTGATGGGGCCGTCTTCGATTCTGCGTATAGCGCGCTGGCGGATTTCTTCGACATCTTTGACGAACTGGGGCATGGCTTCCTCACAGGCCGGGCGAGTAGGATGGAGGGCCGGCGGTTAGTTTAGATTCGCCGTGGGCGGCTCGCCGTTGGCCATGGCAGAGGCAACACGCGATGGACCGACACACCGTGGTGACGGCTCTCTTCGTACTGTGGTTCCCTTTGGGTGCGGAGGCGGCAGGATGCGAAAATCGGCAACTTGCGTGGGGACAAAGCCATCGAATATGCTTGATAACGAACGTTCGATAGAGTCCGATCATGGCCGCCAAAAAATACGGTAGCGCCGCGCGCGACACTCGTCCGGAGCCGCCCTCATCGCGCTTTGACCGCCGCCTGGACGAGATCCTGGAGCACGGCACCGACGTGATTTACGAAAAGGGCTACGAAGGAGCTTCCATGCGCGAGCTTTCGCGCGCTACTGGCATGTCCCTGGCCGGTCTTTATTACTATTTCGAGTCGAAGGAAAAGCTGTTGTACCTGATCCAGAAACACACCTTCGCCACCATCATGGAGCAGTTGCAGGAACGGCTGAAGGGGGTCAGCGATCCCGAGGAGCGCTTACGCATTTTCATTCGCAATCACCTGGAGTATTTCCTGGCCAACCTGAAGGCCATGAAGGTGCTTTCGCACGAGGACGAAGCCTTGACCGGCCCCCTCGCCTCCGACATCGCCAATATGAAGCGCGACTACTACCGCCTGTGCCGCGGGCTGGTGGAGGATCTGCGCCGTGACAAGGGCCGCGGCTTCAACGATCAGATTTCCAGCCGGCTGGCCGTGCTCAGCCTGTTCGGCACCATGAATTGGATTTATACCTGGCACAATCCGCGCCACGACCTGGGCGCCACCGAAATTGCCGAGCAGATGGCAGACATTTTTCTGAAGGGCCTTTTGGGAACAAACACTTCCAAGCCGGGATCTGTGGGGACCCCGGCCAAGCGCAAACAGCGCACGGCTGTATCGAACCTCTGACAGCCTGCCGGTTTCGCCAGCTACGGTGAACGGCGGGGCACCCGTAAAGGAGCTTGAGATGGCGAGTACCACCCAGACGGTTGAAGGCACGAAAACGCTTGTGCAGTACCGCGCCGACGCAGGCGTGGCGATCATCACCCTCGATGATCCGCCGGCCAACACTTACACCTACGAAATGAACCGGCAACTGGACGAAGCCATCCTGAAGGCGCGGATGGACAATGACGTCCATGTGCTCGTGCTCACCGGAGCGGGCGATAAGTTTTTCTCCGCCGGCGCGAACATCAAGATGCTGGCCAGCGTAGACCCGACTTTCAAGTACTACTTTTGCCTGCATGCCAACGAGACGCTGCTGCGGCTGGAGCACACGCCCAAGCTGGTGATTGCCGCGCTGAACGGGCACACCGTGGGTGGCGGGCTGGAGATCGCCATGGCCGCCGACATCCGCATCGCGCGCCGCGACGCGGGAAAAATCGGGCTGCCGGAGATCAACCTCGGCGTGCTCCCGGGCACCGGTGGTACGCAGCGGCTGTCTAGGCTGATAGGGAAATCGAAGGCGATCGAGCTCATCGTCACCGGGAACACCTTCTCGTTCGAAGAAGCGAAAGAGCTCGGGATCGTGAACGACATCTATGAGCGCGACGGCTTCATGGACAACGTGCTGGAGTACGCGCGTCAGTTCTGCCCGCCGAACAAAGCGGCCAAGGCCGTCGGCAACATCAAACGCTCGATCCAGACCGGCTGGGAGATTCCGATGGAGTCCGCCCTGGCCGTGGAACGCGAACTGCAGGCGCTGCTGTTCAACAGCCAGGACGCGAAGGAAGGTCTGGCGGCGTACGTGGAGAAGCGGCCGGCGGAATTTAAAGCGAAATAGTCGACGGTCGACGGTCGATGGCGAAAACGAAAACCAACAAAGGCACGGGCTGGTACTCAGTTCGAGTGTTGCTTAAATGCACCGGCAAGGGCCAGCCCGCGAAGATCCCGTTGTTTGAAGATCGCATCATCCTGCTTCGAGCGGCGGGTCATGGAGACGCACGAAAGAAGGGGCGGAAGCTCGCGCAAGGTACCGAGGCGCCGTACAAAAACCCATTCGGCGACACGGTTCGATGGCGAGTCACCCACGTCATCGATTCGGTTGAGCTGTTTGAGGACGAGTTCGACCAACACGGTCCAAAAGATGGCATGCAGATTTATTGGCGCTACATTCGTTCTGCCGATCCAGTGAAGAGACTTGAGCGGGAAGGCACTATGAATGGCCTGTTCCGAGAAAAATGATGCTCACAGCGACGAAAGCGAAGATTGAACCTGGCAAGTTGCTCATCGGCGGCGAGTGGACCGGCGCGAGCGGCAGCAAGACATTCGAAACCATCAATCCCGCCAACGGCGAGGTGCTTACCAGTGTAGGCGACGCGAGCGTGGCGGACGTGGACGCGGCGGTCAAGGCGGCCCGCAAGGCGTTCGACGATACGGCTGGGCCCTGGCGGAAGATGTCGGCCAGCGAGCGCGGCCGTGTGCTCTGGAAAATCGCCGACTTGCTCGAGCAGAACATTGACGAGCTGGCCGAACTGGAGACGCTCGACAACGGCAAGCCGATCTTCGAGTCCCGCTATGTGGACATGCCCATGGTGGTGGACGTGTTCCGCTATTACGCCGGATGGGCGACGAAAATTCACGGCGAAACGGTCAACATCAACGAGTCGGCGTTCACCTACACGCTGCGCGAACCGGTGGGCGTGGTGGGCGCGATTGTGGCGTGGAATTTCCCGCTGCTGCTCGCGTCATGGAAACTCGGCCCGGCGCTGGCCTGCGGCAACACCGTGCTCCTCAAGCCGGCCGAGCAGACTCCGCTGACCGCGCTGCGCTTCGGCGAGTTGTGCCGCCAGGCGGGATTGCCCGCGGGCGCTCTTAACATCGTGACCGGCGGACCTGCGACCGGCAAGGCGCTCGTACAGCATGCCGGCGTAGACAAGGTCGCGTTCACCGGCTCGACCGTGGTCGGCAAAGAAATCATGCGTGCGGCGGCCGACACGCTGAAGCGCGTGACGTTGGAGTTGGGCGGCAAGTCCCCCAACATCGTTTTCGCTGATGCCGACCTCGACACCGCGGTGAAGGGCGCGATTAACGGCATCTTCTACGGCAAGGGCGAAGTCTGCTGCGCCGGGTCTCGACTGTTCATTGAGAAGAAGGTGGAAGACGAGTTCCTGACCAAGTTGGTGGAGCGCACGAAAAAACTTCGGCCGGGGGATCCGTTGGATCCCAAGACGCGGCTGGGCGCCATCGTTAGCGAGCATCAGATGAAGACGGTGCTCGGCTACATCGAGGCCGGCAAGAGCGAAGGAGCAAAGCTGGCCGCGGGCGGACAACGTGTGGACATTGCCGGCAATGGTAAGGGCTACTTCATCGAGCCCACGATTTTCGGCGGCGTCAACAATGAGATGAAGATAGCGCAAGAAGAAATTTTCGGCCCGGTGCTGGCGATGCTGCCGTTCGACGATGTCGAACAGGTCGCCGAGCAGGCGAACCGCAATCCGTACGGCCTGGCGGCAGCGGTGTGGACGCGCGACATCAAGAAAGCGCACGCGCTCTCGCGGCGTCTGAAAGCCGGCACGGTGTGGATCAACACCTACGGCCTGATGGACGCCGCGCTGCCCTTCGGCGGAGTCAAGCAATCCGGCTTCGGCCGCGAGTTGGGCATGCACGCGATTGAGCACTACACGGAATTGAAGAGTGTCTGGATGAGTTTGTGATTGGTGGTTAGCCGTCGGTCAATAGTCGTTGGCAGACTTGGTCCGCGAATGACCAATGACAAACGACCTACGACGGGGTGAGGAATGCCAGGAAAAGTCTTAAAAATCGGCACATTCAGCGACTGGGTCGGTCTGTTCGACGAGTGGCGCAAGGACATCGGCGTCGACCAGAAGGAAGTCTCGAACTTCAAGTTCGACACGCTGTTTGGCGCCATCGAGACCGACGAGATCCAGTTCGGCCACTACAAGGGTCGCCGCAAGTGGGAGAACCTGCGCCAGGTGCCGACCCAGCAGATGCGCGACGCGCTGATGAACCTCATCGTGTATCAGGGCGACACCGAGTTTGCCTCGGTCGAGCAGCAGCGTTGGCTGTATGAAACAGCGCCCACCGATTACGATCGCCGCGCGCTGCTGCGGGTCTGGATCGAAGAGATGCGGCATGGCTGGCAGATGTGCGCGCTGCTGGTGGACCACTTCGGGCACTCCGGCAAGGTGGAAGCGCAGAAGATGCTCGACCGCCGCGCCTTCGAAAACAAGCGTTTGCTGGGCGCCTTCAACGTGGATGTTGACAACTGGATGGATTTCTTCACCTACACGGATTTCGTTGATCGTGACGGAAAATTCCAGTTGCAGATGCTGAAGTACTCCGCCTTTGCGCCGCTGGGACGCTCGATGTCGTACATGCTGCGGGAAGAGGCGTTCCACATGGGCACCGGCAACGATGGCCTGGCGCGCGTGGTCAAGGGCGGCAAGGTGCCGGCGTGGCTGATGCAGAAATATCTCAACAAGTGGATCTCTGAATCCTACGATCTGTTCGGCACTGACAATTCGTCATCGGCACACTGGGCGTACGTTTGGGGGCTCAAGGGGCGGTACGACGAACCGAAGAACGAGCAGACGCCGGACTTGGAAGACCTGAACGACTACAATCGCAAGCTCTACCACGACGAGGTGGCGGGACTTATCCAGCGCCTGAACAAGTTTCTCGCGGTGGGAGCGGAGCCGCTGTATGCCCCGAACATCAAGTTCAATCGCGCCATCGGACGTTGGAAGGACCAAAAGTTCCATCCCAAGAGTGGCGAGGCGATGGAAGACAAGGCGTACGAGCAGCAGATCGACGACTTCATGCCGACGCCGGCGGACAAGAAGCTGCTGGTCGACATCATCAGCAACGAGAAGAATTGGATTGCCGAAAAGACCGGCGCGCGCGATCCCCTGGAAACGATCGGGGAAGTCAGGAAGTCAGCGATTAATCTTTAGTCGGTCGGTCTTTCAGTCGATCGGGAACGAGGGATGCAAGCGACCGATAGACCGAGAGACTGACAGGCCATTCATGACCACTCCCGCACAAATCTCGCAGAGCACGAGCTACACGCTGGGCGAGTTGATGGTTGCCTCCGCGGCGCGCGAGATTCGCGACGGCGAGGTCGTATTCGTCGGCATGCGTCTGCCGCTGATTGCGTTCGTGGTCGCCAAGCAGACGCATGCGCCCAATGCGGTGGGACTATTCGAGAACGGCGTGATCCGCAGCACGCCGGCGGCGGAGCTGATCTACACCATGGCGGATCCGCCGAATATCTTGGGCGCAACCCAGTGCCTCGACATGCTGAGCGTCATGAGCCTATTGCAGAGCGGGTGCGTGGACCTGGGATTTCTCGGCGCCGCCGAAGTCGATCGCTTCGGCAATCTGAATTCGACCAAGGTTGGTGTGGCGCGGGTTTCCGACCCGCGTGCCCGCGTCGAAGACCGGGGCCACACAAATTTCACTCGCCTTCCAGGTTCCGGTGGTGCCTGCGATATTGCATCACTAGCAAAACGTTTTGTCGTGCTGCTGGAGCATTCCAGGCGGCGGCTGCCGGAGCGTGTCTCGTACATCACGAGTCCGGGAAATGGCGACGGCGCCGGATGGAGAGAGCGCGTCGGCCTGCCGCGCGGTGGCCCCAGCGCCGCGATTACAACCAAGGCTGTATTGCGATTTGGCAAGGATGGCGAGGCTTACCTGAAGTCGGTACACCCGGGGGTCACCGTGGAAGATGTCCTCGCAAATACCGGCTGGAAATTACGTGTGGCCGATGATGTCGGCCAGACACAGGCGCCGGCAGAGGCGGAGTTGAAAGCAATTCGAGAGTACGACCGGAAAGGGTTCTGGACAAAGTAGTTTCACGTTTCAATGTTGTAGAGAGAATCGCCAAAGCGATAAACGTGAAGCTTGAAACCTGACAACATGGCGACAGCGCGAAATCCCGGTTACCAGCGCCTCATGGTTTCCCTTCAGCCGCCGGTGGCGCGTGTGATTCTGGCGAATCCGCCGGTGAACGTCATTGATGTGCCGATGATGGAGGAGTTGCTGGTCGTTCTTGAGGATGTGGAAACGCGCAGTGACATTGCCGCCATCGTTTTTGCCGGCAGTGATCGCGCCTTTTCCGCCGGGGTAGACGTAGCGGCGCACACGCCCGACAAAGTGCGCGAGATGCTGGTCAAATTTCACTCGGTGATTCGCGCTCTGGTTTCCACACGCAAGGTGACCATCGCCGCGGTGCGCGGTAATTGCCTCGGTGGAGGCGCCGAATTGGCGGCTGTCTGTGACCTGGTGTTCACCACCGATAACGCGACTTGGGGGTTTCCGGAAATCTCGCTGGGCTGCTTTCCGCCGGTGGCCGCGGTGGTGCTGTCCGCAGTCGTCGGGCAGAAGCGCGCTGCGGATCTGATTCTCACCGGCCGCAGCATCACGGGCGAAGAAGCGATGCGCATTGGGCTGGCCAACGAAGCGGTAGCCGAAGACGAGTTGTCGGAATTGATTGACGAAACCGCAGAGCGGCTGGGGAAGCTAAGCGCAGCATCGCTGGCGGCGACCAAGAAAGCGTTGTACACGTGGGAGGCCATGCACTTCGAGAAAGGGCTGGGCCGCGCGGAGCAAATCTATCTGGAAGAGTTGATGAAGCTGGACGACGCGCGCGAGGGAATCAGGGCATTCATCGAGAAGCGGCAGCCTATATGGAAGGGAAGATAATTTGTAATTGGTAATTTGTAATTTGCAAGCGGGACTACCGCGCCAGTAGAAATTGCAAATTACAAATTGCAAATTACAAATGCCTAAGCTCGTCACAATGCGCGAGGCAATTTCCCGACTCGTTCCCGACGGCAGCAGTATTGTTCTCGGTTGCCAGATGGAGCAGATGATCCCGTTCGCTGCCGGGCACGAGATCATGCGGCAGAAAAAGCGCGGGCTGACGCTGATCGGACCCATCTCGGACATTCTGTTCGACCAGATGATCGGCGCCGGATGCGTCGAGCGCGTGATTGCCGCCTGGGTCGGCAATGTAATGATGGGCTCGGCCTATAACTTCCGGCGCGCAGTGGAGCAGGAGGCGCTGAAGGTCACCGACATGACGAACTTCACGGTTGCGCTGGCGCTGCAGGCTGCAGCCATGGGCGTACCGTTCCTGCCGACGTTGAGCGCGCAGGGAAGCGACGTGGCCAAGGGAAATGAGTTCTTTGCGGAAATCGATTCGCCGTTCCATGAAGATGGAGCGCGCTCGCCCTCGAGCGCGGGAACGGTGGTACCGGGTGTCCGGTCTACATCTCGGAACTACAAGCTGCACGCCGTCAAGGCGCTGCACCCCGATGTGGCGATCGTGCACGTCCAGCGGGCCGATGCCGAGGGCAACGCCCATTGCTGGGGGAATTTTGGGATCATGATCGAAGCGGTACGCGCCGCCAAGCGGGTGATTGTCGCTGCGGAGGAGATTGTGCCGGCCGAGGTGATTGCCAGTGATCCCAACCGCACCGTGATTCCAGGATTTCTGGCCAGCGCCGTCGTCGAATCGCCGCTGGGAGCGCACCCGTCGCCGGTGCAGGGCTATTACAAGCGCGACGATGCTTTCTTCCGTCAGTATCATGAGCAGACGAAAACCAAGCCGGAGTTCGAGCAATGGGCGCAGCGCTGGGTGCACGCCGTCGCGGATCGCGCCGAGTACGCAAGACAATTGGGAGAATGCCGGGTGAAGGAATTGGGCGTGCAGCAGCACGCGTACGCGGCCGCAGCCGATTTTGGATACTGAAGAAGCTCTTAGCTGTTAGCTCTTAGCTTTTAGCCGAATAGTCGATAAGAGCTAAGAGCTGAAAGTTAAAAGTTAAAAGCTAAAAGCTAAAAGCTAAAAGCCGGAACCTCGCTTATGGATTACGAAATCACGCCCGCGGAACTCAAGCAGAAGTTGGAGAGCGCGGAGGCACCAGTCTTGCTCGACGTGCGCGAGCCAGTGGAATTGCAGATGGCACGCATCGAGGGCGTGATGCATATCCCCATGGGCGAACTGCCGCTGCGCGCACAGGAGCTCGATGCGCAACAGCACATTGTGGTCATCTGCCATCATGGCGTGCGCTCGCTGAACGTCACCCACTGGCTGCGGCAGCAGGGATTCGATAAGGTGCAATCCATGCGCGGCGGAATTGATCGCTGGTCAGGCGAAGTGGACTCGAAGGTGCCGACGTACTGAAGCTCTTAGCCGTTAGCTTTTAGCCAATTCAGTTTCAGCTTAGAGCTGAAAGCTAAGAGCTAAAGGCTGAGAGTTAGGACCTGAATGAAGAAAGAACTTGTCACACTAAAAATCAACGGCCGCCCACACGAGCTCGCCATCGAGCCCAACCGGCTCTTGCTGGAGGTGCTGCGCCAGGACCTCGGGCTCACCGGCTCGAAGCGCGGTTGCGACGACAGCTCCTGCGGCGCCTGCACCGTGCAGATTGATGGCATTCCGATGCTGGCATGCACGCTGCTGGCCGCTTCCTGCCAGGAGCAGGAGATCACGACGGTGGAAGGGCTGGCGGAGCACGGCTCGCTGGCGGCAATTCAGAAGGCGTACGGCGATTGGGGCGGAGCGCAGTGCGGCTACTGCACCCCGGGTTTCATGATGACCGTGGATCACTTGCTGGCGGAGAATCCCGACCCCAGCGAACAGCAAATCCAGGAAGCGCTGAGCGGCAACCTGTGCCGCTGCACCGGCTACATGCAGATGTTCCAGGCCATCAAAGCAGCGATTGAAGCCGAGCGCAAAGGCCGCCAGGCGCAGGTGGCGACGCGATGACCTACGTGATCGTCACCATCAAAAAGGTTTTGGATCTGGAAGCATTCCGCGAATACGCCGACCGCGTGAAGCCGATTATCGAGAGGCATGGCGGGCAGTACGTCGCGGTGGACAAAGCGCCAGACGTGCGCACCGGAGAGTGGCCCTTTGTGCGCACCATCATCGTCGCCTATCCGAACTTTGCGTCGGCGCGGAAGTGGTACGACTCCCCAGAGTATCAGCAGATCATTCCCATTCGGCTGCGCGCGATTGAGGCCAATATCGCGATGGTGCGCGATCCGGAAGAGGCGGGCATTGACATGGATCCGCGGAAGAGCGGCGCATGAGCGACTTCAGCACCATCGGCAAGCCAGTGGCGTTTGTGGACGCGGCGGAGAAAGTCACCGGCCACGGCAAGTACACTGACGACCTCAGCGTGCCCGGCATGCTGATCGGCAAGATTCTGCATTCGCCGCACCCGCACGCGCGAATTAAGAACATTGACACCAGCCGCGCCCGCGCCCTGCCGGGCGTCATCGCCCTCGTCACCGGACAAGACGCGCCCACGACTTACGGCATTCTGCCCATCGGACACGATGAGCACGCGCTGGCGCTCGATAAGGTTCGCTACGTTGGCGATAACGTCGCCTGTGTGGCGGCGGTGGATGAAGCTACGGCGGAGAAGGCGCTGGAGTTGATTGACGTCAACTATGAGCTGCTTCCGGCGTGGTTTGATCCCGAGCAGTCCATGAAGGCGGAAGCCGATTTCATTCACCAGAATCGGCCGCACAATATCGAAAAGGAATACCACCACGTGTTTGGCGATCCCGACAAGGCCTTCGCCGAGGCAGATCATCTTGCCGAGGCGCGCTACATCGCCAACGAGGTGACGCACGCCGCCATGGAGCCGCATTCCACCCTGGCGGCCTTCGAGCCCGATCCGCAGACCGGCAAGCCGGGGCGGCTGACCGTATGGTCGTCAACCCAAGTCCCGTACTACCTCCAGCACAAGCTCTCGCTCGTGCTGGACATGCCGATGTCGCAAATTCGCGTCATCAAGCCGCTGGTGGGCGGCGGTTTCGGCGGCAAGAGCGAAGTCATCCCCCTGGAGATCACGGCGGCGATTGCCGCGCGCGCAGCCGGCGCTCCGGTCAAAATCACGTACACCCGCGAGGAAGTGTTCTGGGCGCACCGCGGTCGCCCGCGCACCATCGTGGATCTGAAGATGGGCGCGAAGAAGGATGGACGGATTGTCGCCGTCGCAGCGCGAGTCGTTCAAGATGGCGGTGGGTACTGTTCCTATGGTCCGGTGACGATTCTTTATTCGGGCGCACTGCTGGGAGCGCTGTATGACATCCCGAACGTCCGCTACGACGGGTATCGCGTGTTGACCAACAAGCCGGCTTGCGGCGCCATGCGCGGGCATGGCACGGTCAACGTGCGTTTTGCCTTCGAGTCGCAACTGGACGAAATCGCCGTCGCGCTTAAGCTCGATCCCGCCGAGGTCCGCCGCATTAATTTGCTGAAGCCTCCATGTGTCACCGTCAATGGCCTGCGCGTCTTGAGCTATGGACTTCCCGAATGCATTGAGAAGGTAGTGACTGCTTCAGAGTGGGATGAGGAGCGCGCTGCCGTCGACCAGCGACCGCCGGCCATCGACCGTAAGCGGCGCGGCCTCGGCATCGCTTGCTCGCACTACGTCAGCGGCGCCGCCAATTCCATCATTCGCTCTGATATGCCGCATTCCACCGTAAACATCAAGGTGGACCGCGACGGCGGTGTGGTTGCCTACACCGGGGCGTCGGAAATCGGCCAGGGGTCGGACACCATGACGGCGCAGATCATCGCCGAAGTGCTGGGTTGCAAGCTGGCGCGCGTGAAAGTGGTGGCCGCCGATACGGACCTCACCCCGATTGATCTCGGTTCCTATTCCAGCCGCGTGACCTTCATGAACGGCAACGCCTCATTGCGCGCCGCCCAGGAACTTAGGAAGAAAATCGCTGCAGCGGCAGCGCGCCGGCTAAACTGCGCGCCCGAGGACGTGATCTTCCGAGACGATCGCGTCTTCCGCAAGGGAGTAACGCCGCCCGGCGCGGGCGAGAGCGTTGCTGAAATCCTGGAGCAGAAGGACACGCCTCGCGGTCCGGCGGAGGATGGAGCGCGCTCGCCCTCGAGCGCGATCAAGGTCCAGGGCCATGTCGAGGGCCAGATCCTGCGCGGCTCGGTGCAGCAGAAGAGAAAAGAAGAAGGACCGAAGGACTGGATGAGCTTCGAGGAGGCGGTAGTCGCCGCCATTGATTTCAGCGGGGCGCTCACCGGCACCGGATCCTACGCGCCGCCCGATGCCGCGCGCGGCGGCAAGTTCAAAGGCGCGGGCGTGGGTCCATCGCCCGCGTACTCGTATTCGGCGCAGGTGGCCGAAGTCGCCGTGGACGAGGAGACCGGGGAAGTCACAGTCCACAAAATTTGGGCGGCGCACGATTGCGGTCGCGCGCTCAACCCGGTTGCCGTCGAAGGCCAGGTGATCGGCTCGGTGTGGATGGGTCTCGGGCAGGCGATGGAAGAGGAGATGATATGGAAGGACGGTCTGCTGATGAACCCGGGGATGCTGGAGTACCGCTCGCCCTCGTCGGCAGAGTCGCCCGAGATTGAGTGCTTCATCGTCGAGAGCGTTGATCCCGAGGGCCCGTTCGGCGCGAAGGAAGCGGGTGAGGGCTCGCTGGCGGCGACCATTCCGGCGATTGCGAACGCAATTTACGACGCCGTCGGCGTGCGCCTGCGCGAGGCGCCGTTCACACCCGAGCGCGTGTTGGCCGCGCTGCGCGCGAAAAAAGGTGACAAAAAGCTGAACATGACGCGTGATGTTGATCCGACCGCTCCCGCGACATTCCCCGAGCATGGCGGCGCACTGTGGTTCAAGGGAAAAGGCCCGGCGCGGCACGCGGAGGACCCTTCGCGCGTTGCTCGTCAAGGTGCAGAGAAGGAGCGGGGATGAGAAATGTTCTGTTTTCGATACCAATCATCTGCAGTGCTGCGATTCTCTGTTGTGCACAGGAAACAAGTCCGCACTTGCCTACTGGGCGTATTTTGCCGTCAGTTAGCCTGATGCAACTTATAGTGACGCCCGAGAAGTATGACAAGAAAGTGGTTGTTGTAAAGGGATACGTAAGCCTTGAGTTTGAGGATTATGGGCTGTATTTTTCACGCGATGACTATGAGCACCTCACTGGTAGCAATGGTGTTTGGCTCGATTTCGAACCTGGTGTCTTGAAGGACAAGACCCAGATCAAGGAATTGCAGGGCCGGTATGTTCTAGTGGAAGGGGTGTTTGACGCCAAGTCCTTTGGGCATATGGGTTCATTCGCCGGCACTCTGCGTCGAATTACTCGCATACAGGTAAGTCTTAACCGAGCAGACCTGCAGAGAATGCTGCGGAATCCATATCAATGAGTTTGCCTGAATTTCAATTACTCCGCCCGTGTACCATCGCTGAAGCGGTTGACCTTCTGGCGAAGCACGCTGGCTCCGCGCAGATCGTCGCCGGTGGCACCGACCTGGTTCCTTCCCTGGGCCAGCGACTGTTTGCACCCCGGTTCCTGGTAGACATCCGCGGCATCGCCGAGTTGCGCGGAATTCGTGCTCGCGACGGCGGAATGGAAATTGACGCGCTCACCACGCTAACCGCTATCGAGCGATCGCCTGAAATTGCGCGCAACTATCCCGTCCTGCGCGAGGCCGCCAAGACCGTGGCCTCACCCGTGCTGCGCAACATGGGCACCCTTGGGGGGAACATCTGCCTGGATACGCGCTGCCTCTGGTACAACCAGTCGCTGCAATGGCGGAAATCGTGCGGCTTCTGCATTAAGAAGGACGGCGACCTGTGCCACGTCGCTCCCGGCGGAACGAAGTGCTGGGCAGCATTCTCCGCCGACACGCCGCCGGCGCTACTCTGTCTGGAAGCGGAGATCGAAATCGCCGGCCCGAAGGGGACGCGGCGCGTGCCACTGGCCGAGTTCTATACCAATGTCGGCGACGCGCGCATGAAGCTGGACAAAAACGAGCTGCTGACGCGCGTGCTGCTGCCGGCGCGCACCGCGGGATGGCGCGGCGTCTACCGCAAACTGCGCATTCGCGGCTCGATTGACTACCCACTGGCTGGAGTGGCGGTAGCGCTGAAGCGCAGCAACGGTCGCTTGGAGGACGCTCGCGTCGCCATCACCGCCGTGAACCCGGCGCCGCAACTGCTGCGCCACGCCGCCGAAGCGTTGAAGGGCAGGAAAGTCGGCGAAGAGCTTGCGGCGGAAATCGGCGAGCTGGCGGCGCGCACCGCCAAGCCACTGACCACATCGGCACTGACGCCCGAGTACCGCCGTGAGATGATTCGGGTGTTCACCAAAAGGGCGCTGTTAGAAGCGATTCAAACCTGAAGCCTAAAGCCTAGAGCCTGCTTTGATCACTGATTGTCACATACACATTCAGCCGACCGAGCCGCTGCTGAAGCCTGGCGCCGAAGCCTTGATGCAGGCCGCCGGAGCCGTGTACGAGCAGATGCGCCAGTTCAGCCGTTCGCCCGCGGCGTTCCTGAAATATCTCGACGAGATCGGAGTGGACCGCGCCGTGCTCATCGGCTCGGTGTCGCCGGAGGTGATCGGACTCGATTCCAGCATCAATTCCTTCTACTCCAACTACGCGCGCACGGATCCCAAGCGCCTGATCCCGTGCGGCGGCCTGCATCCGAAACACACGGCAAACTTCATGGCGGATTTGGACGAGCTGCTGCGGCTCGGCATTCGCCTGATCAAGATCCATCCGCCGCACCAATTGTTCTATCCCAACGACTACCTCAGCGGGATGAATGAACTCGAACTGATGTACCGCGCCGCCGAGGCCAACGGCTTGCCGGTCATGTTTCACACCGGAACGTCGGTCTTTCCCGGCGCGCGCAACAAGTACGGTGACCCGATTTACGTGGACGATGTCGCCGTGGATTTCCCGCAGCTCAAAATCCTGCTGGCGCACGGCGGACGTCCTCTTTGGATGGACACTGCATTCTTCCTGCTGCGCCGCCATCCGAATGTTTATCTCGACATCAGCGGGATTCCTCCGCGTCAACTTCTGAACTGGTTTCCCCGTCTGGAGGAGATCGCTCACAAGACACTGTTCGGCAGCGACTGGCCCGGTCCCGGCGCGGGCGACATCCGCAAGAATCTTGACGCGATCCGTGCTCTGCCGCTGTCGGATGCGGGCAAGGAGCAGATACTTGGAAGAACCGCTGCCAGAATTTGGCCGGAGTGAACTGTATTGATCGGTGGCATTTGGCCGTAGAAAGGTTGCCGTAAGCAGTAGCCTTACCCTGAAGCCTGAAGCCTGAAGCCTTACGCTGAAGCCTGAAGCCTTACGCTGAAGCCTGGAGCCTGTTTGATTACCGACTGCCACATTCACATTCAGCCGATCGAGATGTTCAAGCCCGAGGCGTTGCGGCTGATGAAGGTCAAACGCCCCGAGTTTCCGCAGATCGAGGAGTTCTGCCGCTCGCCCAAGGAGTTCCTCAAGTACATGGACGCAGCCGGCATCGACCGCGCCGTGCTGATCAACTATGTCGCGCCGGAGGTGATCGGCTTCACCGCCGGCGTGAACGAGTTCGTCGCCGATTACGTCAAGGAAGAACCGCGGCGGCTCATTCCGTGCGGCTCGCTGCACCCGCGGCATTCGGAAAATATCATGGCCGATGTCGAGCAGCTGGTCCGGCTCGGCATCCGTCTGATCAAGATCCATCCGCCCCACCAGCTCCTTTATCCCAACGATTACCTGAAGGGAGTGAAGGAGCTGGAGATCATCTACCGTGCGGCCGAGGCCAACGGCATTCCGGTCATGTTTCACACCGGCACGTCGGTTTTTCCCAGCGCGCGCAATAAGTACGGCGATCCTATTTACGTGGACGATGTCGCCGTTGATTTTCCCAACCTAAAAATCCTGCTGGCGCACGGCGGACGCCCATTGTGGATGAATACTGCTTTCTTCCTGGTGCGGCGGCATCCCAACGTCTATCTCGACACTAGTGGAATTCCGCCGAAGACGCTGCTGAAGTACTTCCCGCGCCTGGAGGAGATCGCGGCCAAATCGTTGTTTGGTACCGACTGGCCCGGTCCGGGCGTGCCCGACATTAAGCGCAACCTCGACGACTTCAAGGCCCTGCCGCTCTCGGATGCAGCTCGACAGCAAATCCTCAGCAAGACCGCCCTGACCATCTGGCCGGCATAAACACAAAGGTATGGAGTCATCCCGAGCGGAGCGAGGGACCTGTTGTGATGGCCACCATAGCTCCTTGCTGCGCTCGGAACGACCTCGTCACGAATTTCCGCGTTCGCTTACTTGTGGCTGTTGCCTGCGCCGGCCGCAGCCGCCGATGTTCCCGTCAGTTCGTTCACTAGCCGAGTGGCGCCATAGATATTGCGCAGTGCCTCCATGATGCCGCGTGAATCCACGTGCAGTGAGCGGCCCACCACGTCTTCGTACTGGAAGTCCCATGGTAACGACTGAATGTTTCCGTCGAAGATGATGCCGACAACTTCCCCGGCCGTATTGACCACCGGGCTGCCGGAGTTGCCGCCCGTCACGTCCGCTGTTTCGATTACGTTCAGCGGCGTATTCAGCTTGAGCTTCGACTTATTTCTCATCCAGCTTTCCGCCAGATTGTAGGGCGGCTTGTTGCCATGATCGGCGGCGTGCTTGAAGGCGCCGTCGAAGGTGGTGAAGTAGGGAAGCTTTGTGCCTTTGGGAACAGTGCCGCGCCCGTCCTCGGTGTAACCCTTCACCGCACCGTAGCTCAAGCGAAGCGTAAAGGTAGCGTCGGGATAGGTGCCGGTGCCCAGTTCCGCAAAACGGATCTTGGCGAGCACGGGCCCAGTGCGCTTCTCCACCGCATCCACCTCATCGTCGTATTGCTTGCGGTACTTGCGCGCTTCCGGGTCGATGGCACGCAGCAGCACGATCATCGGATCCGTGCTGGCATTCGCCGCCTGCGCGCCGCCCTCGTAGAGCTGCTTGCGGACGGCTACGTCGTCGAGTTTTGTTCCCTCGATCGCGGTTTTCGCGACGCGTGCCGGCTGCTCCCCGTGCAGCACCTGCGCCACCAACGGGTTGCTGCTGCCGAGTTCCGACTGAAGCTCGCTGAGAGATTGCGTCAGCAACACGGTTTCCAAGTCCTTGTAAACCGGCGCGGTGGAGAAAAGCTGTTGCTCCAGCGAGGGCAGCGCGGAATCGCGGTACTCGCGCAGGCGCTCGCCGTTGGGCTTCTGCTTCTCCACGCCGGCCCGCACCAGGATGCGCGCGATGCCCGCCAGGTCACCGGCGAACCCGGCGCGCCGCTCCAGATAGTTATAGGGAAAGAAGATGCGCTTGTAAGCCTGCTCCGCTTGCGCCAGGTCGGCCCATGGATCTCCGAACTCCTGCTTCTTCTTGGGATCGGATGTCACGCCCTGTTTCAGCTTCTGTTCCTCGGCCTCTTTGGCCGACATCAGCTTCGGATCCTTCAACCCGGATTCGAATCCCGTGATTGCCTTGAATGAATTCTGGCGATAGAAAATGGTTTCCTGGGCGCGGCGTGCGTTTTCGGCTGAACCCGCCGAGAAATCTTCCAGTGCCTTGATCGTATGGTGCAGCGCCTTCAATCGCCAGGGATAGCTGGTGTCGCGCAGGAATTGCAATTGGGCGACTGTAAGCAGTCTGCCGGTGCTGCCTGGATTTCCGGGAACAAAGATCAACTCGCCATCTTTGACGCCGGCCGTAGACCACTTAAAGTAATTCTTTAGATGTGCCGGCTTATCATTTTCATAAATGCGGAAAAACGTGATGTCAAGGTCGTAGCGCGGATACTCGAAATTGTCGGGATCGCCGCCGAAAAATGCGGCTGCGAACTCGGGCGCAAACACCAGCCTGACGTCGGTATACTGCTTGTACCGGTAAAGATCGTATTTCCCGCCCGCGTACAGCGTAACTACGTCGCAGTGCAGCCCGGTAGTCTTGGCGCAATCGCTTTCGATGGCCGTCATCGCCGCCCGAATCGCCTGCCCCGATTCGGCCGCCGACATCCCTGGCTTGGCCGCGCCGTGCACCTTCTGCGTGACGTCCTCGATGCTCTCCAACACGTTGAGTTCGAGGTCCGGACATTTGGCTTCCTCCGCCTGCGTTTTGGCGACGTAGCCAAGCTTCATGTAATCCTTGCCGCCGGTAGAAAGCTGCTGTACGCACGCCGATCCGACGTGGTGGTTGGTGAAGGTCAGGCCATCCGGCGAGACGAACGATCCCGAGCCGACGTTGAAGCGCACCGACGACAGGCGCACGTGGTCCAGCCACGCCTGCGTCGGCTCGAATCCGTACTTGGCTTTGACCTTGGCGGCGGGAAAAGCGTTGAACAGCCACATGCCTTCGTCGGCAGTGGACATACCGCTAAAGAGCAGGATGATGGCGAACAGCCAGATGGTGCGATTCCTCATGCGGCCTCCGAGCTGAATGGCAAACCTTCGAATATACCCGCAGCCCCGGCCGGCGGCAACCTCGTGTAATGACTGATCGGGAACGCTTGGAGACCGCCAGGGTTTGGGGTATCGTTAGCGGTCTTCGTATCGGCTCGGCCGCTAGTGCGATATCGCGGCCGCGCTCCGTATCGGTCGAGTCTCGCTCGCTGCTGTCGGCATCCATAGCTAGTAACGAGGCAATCATGTCCACAAGCACAGTTACCCCCAAGGGCTTGGAAGGCGTAGTCGCGGCGGTATCCAGCATCTGCTTCATCGACGGAGATCGCGGCATCCTGGCCTACCGCGGGATTGATATCCACGAACTGGCCGAGAATTCCACGTTCGAAGAGACCTGCTACCTGCTGTGGTTCGGCAAGCTGCCCTCCCGCGCCGAACTGAAGGACTTCAGCCGCAGCCTGGCTGAGGAACGCAAGCTCGATTCCGGCGCCCTCAACCTGATGCGTCAGGCGCCGAGACACGCCCTGCCCATGGACGTTCTGCGCACCGCCGTATCGGCGCTGGCCTTCTACGATCCGGAAGAAAAGATCAACACTGCGGAAGCCAACCTGCACAAGTCCATCCGGCTTACTTCGCAATTGGCGATGATCGTTGCCGCCTACGACCGCATCCGCAGGGGTCGTCCCGTGGTTGAGCCCGACCGCTCGCTCTCTCACGCCGCGAATTTCCTGCTTATGCTGAATGGCGACGCGCCCTCCAAGACGGCCGAGCGCGCCCTGGATATCGCGCTCATTCTCCATGCCGATCACGAGTTGAATGCCTCCACCTTTGCCGCTCGCGTCACGGCCGCCACGCTGTCCGACATGCATTCGGCCATCACCTCCGGCATTGGCGCGCTCAAAGGCCCGCTGCACGGCGGCGCCAACGAAGCGGTATTCGCCATCCTGGAGAAGATCGTGAAAGCCGGCGCTGACCCTATCGAGCACGTCAAAGGCATGCTCGCCGAGAAGAAGAAAGTGCCCGGCTTCGGCCATCGCGTGTACCACACCGAGGACCCGCGCGCCACGCACCTGCGGCAGATGTCGCGCGAACTGGGCGAATCCAGCGGCCAGGCGCAGTGGTTCCAGATGTCGAAGAAGATCGAAGACTTCATGAAGGCCGACAAGAAGCTGAACGCCAACGTGGATTTCTATTCCGCCTCGACCTACCACACGCTGGGGATCGAGGTAGATCTGTTCACCCCGATTTTCGCGGTCTCACGTATCAGCGGGTGGACAGCGCACGTGATGGAGCAGTTGTCCGACAACCGCCTCATCCGACCGCGCGCCGATTACGTTGGCCCGAAGTACCCGCAGCACTACGTGCCCATCGACCGGCGGTGAAAGAGCTCTTAGCCGTTAGCTGGCGAAGCCAGTACTGAGCAGTAGGTTTAGCGCCGGGTTGTGGAATGCTGCTGGCTGACGGCGGAATTCCATCTCCTCCAGCTTGCATTTCAGGTAACGGCGTAAAATATTGCCGTGGGGTACACAAGCCAAGAAGCTAAGGGCTAAAGGCTAAGAGCTATTCTTATGCGCCGCGCCTACCTCGACAACAATGCCACCACGCCGCTTCTCCCGCCTGTGCTGGAGGCGATGCAGCCGTACTTCATCGAGCAATTCGGAAACGCCTCGTCTGTCCACCATCACGGTCAGCAGACGCGGGCAGCAGTGGAAGCGGCGCGCGAATCGGTTGCAGCGCTGCTCGGCTGCCGGGCGGCAGAGGTTGTCTTCACCAGCGGCGGTACCGAGGCCGACAACCTCGCCCTCTTCGGCATCGTCAAGCCGGGAGATCACGTTATCACCAGCACGATTGAGCACGACGCGGTGCTCAACACCTGCAAACGGCTTACTGCCGTGGGCTGCGAGATCACCTACATTCCGGTGGACGGCCAGGCTTTGGTAGACCCCGCCGACGTGAAGCGCGCTCTCCGTCCCAACACGCGTCTGGTCTCGGTCATGATGGCCAACAACGAGACTGGCGTGCTGCAACCGGTGGAGGAGATCGGCCGCATCTGCGGCGAAGCCGACGTGTACTTCCACACCGACGCGGTGCAGGCCGCCGGCAAGGCGCCGATTGACGTGAAGGGTATCGGCTGCGATCTGCTGTCTATCTCGGGCCACAAGATTCATGCTCCGCAAGGCGTTGGCGCCTTATACGTGCACAAGGGCACACTGCTCCAGCCGATGATTTACGGCGGACGTCACGAACGCTCACGCCGCGCCGGAACCGAGAACGTCGCCGGCATTGTCGGGCTCGGCAAGGCCGCGGAGATTGCGCGCGCCGGGTTCGGCAACGGGGAAGTGGACCGCATTCGCCAGTTGCGCGATCGCGTGGAGAAGACGATCACATCGGAAATCGAGTCCGTCGCGGTGAACAGCGGCCAGGCGCCGCGTACGCCCAACACCAGCAACATCCGCTTCGATTTCATCGAGGGCGAAGCAATGGTAATCGCCCTCGATCTGAGGGGCGTGGCCGTGTCCACGGGCGCGGCGTGTTCTTCGGGCGCGACCGAGCCTTCGCACGTCTTGACCGCCATGGGCCTGTCGGCCGATCAGGCGCGCGGCAGCATTCGCTTCTCTCTCGGCAAGCAGAACACCAGCGAAGACGTGGACCTGCTGCTGTCGGTGCTGCCGGAGACGGTCGCCCGCCTGAGGGAGCTATCTCCCGTTTACAATAAAGCTGTTAGCTCTTAGCTGTTCGCTACAGCAAGCCTTTGGGCGTTCAGTGTGGGGTTCACGTTTCGCCCGGCGGTGAATATTTCTTTGCAGGCTGCTCAACGCTGCTCGGCTAAGAGCTAATGGCTAACAACTAATGGCTTCGCCTACCATTGCCGTCGCTATGTCGGGCGGTGTGGATTCTTCCACCGTCGCGGCCATGCTGCGTTCGGAAGGCCATCCGGTCATCGGTCTCACCATGCAGCTCTGGAACCAGCGCCGCCTTGCGGGACAGCACGGCATGTCGGAGACGGTCACTGGCCGCTGCTGCTCTCTCGATGACGTGTACGACGCCCGCCGCGTCGCCGAAACTCTTGGTATTCCCTACTACGTCGTCAACCAGGAGCGCCGCTTCGAGGAAGACGTGGTGCGCCCGTTTGTAGACGAATACCTTTCCGGACGCACGCCCATCCCGTGCAGCTTGTGCAACAACCACATCAAGTTCGATCAGTTACTGATCACCGCGCGCCAGATCGGCGCCGAGCAGCTCGCCACTGGCCACTACGCTCGTGTTCAGTACGACGAGTCGCGCCGACGCTGGTTGCTGAAGCGCCCCGCCGATCTCAGCAAGGACCAGACTTACTTCCTATTCGGCCTCACCCAGGAACAGCTCTCACGCACCCTGTTTCCGCTGGGAAACTTGCGCAAGCCGGAGGTGCGCGAGTTGGCGCGCCAACATGGACTGGCATTGGCGGAGAAGCCGGACTCGCAGGAAATCTGCTTTGTCCCGACTGGTGATTACAAGCAGTTCATTGACGCCTATCTGGCCGAGCAGGGCGAATCGCTCCCGGACACCGCCGGCGAGCTGGTCACCACCACCGGCGAAGTGATCGGAACGCATACCGGCATTCACAACTTTACCGTCGGCCAACGCAAGGGTTTGGGCGTGGCCACCGGCTCGCCCCTCTATGTGATTGAGTTGCGTGGCGACAAGCGCCAGGTCGTGGTCGGGAGCGGCGACGAGCTCTACACCAACACCATGCGCGTGCGCCGGCTGAACTGGATTGCGGTGGAGCGTCTGCGCGAGCCGCTGCGCACTGCGGTGAAGATTCGCAACCGTCACGAGCCCGCGCCGGCGCTCCTTGAGCCCGTGGCCGACGACGAAGTGAAGGTCACCTTCGACCAGCCGCAGCGCGCGGTCACACCCGGTCAGGCGGCGGTGTTCTACGAAGCCGATATCGTGGTCGGCGGCGGCTGGATTGTTTGAAACTAGCCGCTGAATGGCGCTGATGAACGCAGATGGAATTCGCCTCTTCTGCTCTGCGTTACTCGGCGGCAGGTTGGTATTCAAAATGAGCGACGATTTCTTCCGCCGCGTTGCCGACCAGATGCTCGATGGCGACACTGCCGCCCACATTGCCGAGCAGCAGCGCGCGCTCGCCCAGAATCCCGACTGGGCCGAAGGCTATTACCACTTGGCTCAGTTGCTGCGCGTGCAGCACAAGCGCGACGAAGCCAAGCAGCACCTGTTGACCGCTCTCGAGAAGAAGCCCACGCTCGCCGACGCGCATGTCGCCCTCGGCGAAATCTATCTTTCCGAAAGCGATTTTGACCGCGCCCGCGTGCACGCCGAATTCGCCGCCGCCTGCGGCAATCCCCGTCTGCTCGAGCAACTCCAGCGTCACGGCGGGATGCAGTGATTTGTTGGCAATCTGGCAATTTGGTACTGGCCGCAGCAGAAATTTCTAGGGCATTCGGAATTAGCAAATTACGAATTTACGAAATTACCAAATCAGACTTCCTCACCTGGAACCCAAGCTCCTGCGTCCGCCTCCCCTCCGCTCGCGTTGTATACTTTCTAGTTTGTCTGATGGACATTGAGCTTCATTGCTGGCCAGCCCAGCGGAGGAGAACATTCAGATGGCTACGGTGACGGCGACCCCCGCACTCAATTACGCTCGTGAGAACCAGAAGCGGTTTCTGGACGAATTGAAGGACCTGCTCCGTATTCCCAGCATCAGCACGCTGGAAGAGCACAACAAGGACACGGAGAGAGCGGCGGCCGTCTGCGCCAATGAACTGAAGCGCATCGGCTTCGAGCACGTCGAGGTCATTGCCACCGCTAGCAAGGAGCGTCCCAACGCTCACCCGCTGGTCTATGCCGACTGGCTGCACGCAGGCGGCAAGCCCACGGCCCTCTGCTATGCGCATTACGATGTGCAGCCCGCCGAACCGCTAGACGAGTGGAAGACGCCGCCCTTTGAGCCCACCGAGCGCAACAACAACATCTACGCTCGCGGCGCCGTGGACGACAAAGGCCAGCTCTGGATGCAGCTCAAGGCATTTGAATCGCTCATGAAGTCCGGCGGCGGCAAGCTGCCCATCAACGTCAAAGTCATTCTCGAGGGCGAGGAAGAAGTGGGCGGGGAGTCCATCGCCGAATACGTCCACAAACAGAAAGACAAGCTCAAGGCCGACTTCGCACTGGTCACTGACACCGAGCTGTTCGCCCCTGACATGCCCACGCTGTGCGTCGGCCTGCGCGGCCTCGTTTATACCGAAATCGAAGTCCAGGGTGCCTCGACGGATTTGCACTCTGGCGTCTACGGCGGCGCCGCGCCCAACCCGCTGTTCGCGCTCTGCGAGATCATCAGCAAGCTGAAGGATGAGAACGGCAAAATCTTGATTCCGGGTTTCTACGAAAAGGTGAAAGAGCCTACCAAGGCCGAGCTCGATGCCTGGAAGCGTCTGCCGTTTAACGACGAGGAGTATCGGAAGAAAGAGGTCGGTTCCAACGTGCTGACCGGCGAACCGGGCTACTCGGTGCTTTATCGCACCTGGGCGCGGCCTACGCTGGAAGTGCACGGCATGCCCGGCGGCTTCGTCGGCCAGGGCGCCAAGACGGTTATCCCGGCGCGCGCCTCGGCTAAAGTCTCCATGCGTCTCGTTCCCGACCAGGAGCCCGACGACATCCTGAAGAAGTACACCGATTACGTGACCAAGCTCACGCCCAAGGGTATCCAGCTCAAGATCAAGGTGCACAGCAAGGGCCCGGCCTGCGTGGTTTCCACCGACAATCGCTACATCAAGGCAGCAACCGATGCAATGCACGAAATCTTCAGCAAGGATACCGTGTACATCCGCTCCGGAGGCTCCATCCCGATCGTCTCCGATTTCGAGAATGAGCTCAAAATTCCCAGCGTCATGATGGGCATGGGCCTGCCGGACGACAATCTCCACGCCCCCAACGAAAAGTTCCACATCCCGAACTTCTATCGCGGGATTGAATCGCTGATCCGGTTCTTCCAAATGCTGGGATAGATCCGGAGTGGAAGCATGATTGAGGGGCGCGCGCGCTGCGCCCCTTTATTTTTTGTCCTCGACATCCACCGCGGCGGGTACTCACCTCGAAAAACAGAGGGCCTTGCGGTCATAGTAACTGATAAAGTATTGCTATAATCAGCAATACAGACACCTTTTTCCCCCATGTCTCGAACATTTCTACGTCCAAGAGCTTGGCCCGCCGAACCGCCTGAGTCTTCCGGTCCGGTGTTGGTGCAAACGCCCGGCATCCAGCCTGCGGCTGAGGAAGCTCTTCTGGCGGAAATAGCCGACCAAGCGTGCGCTGCCACCGGTGCAGACGGCGCTGCTATCGCTCTGGAAGAGAACGGAAGCATTGTCTGCGTTGCGCGTGCCGGTCGCTGCGCTCCGCCCGTGGGCGCCACTTTGGATAAAACCTCGGGCGTGTCGGGGCTATGCCTCAGGTCGGGAACCAAGATCCGCTGTGACGACGCCGACACCGACGAGCGCGTGGACTTGGAAGCAGCCAAGCGTCTCGGCATTCGCTCCATTATCGCCGTGCCGCTGCAGATTCAAGGCGCGACTCTCGGCCTGATAGAAGTGTTTGCGGAGCGCGACCATGCGTTCGGAGCCGAAGCGGATTGTTTCCTCGAGCAATCGGCTGTCCTGGCGCTTGGAATTTACGGAGCGAAACACTACGGCGGCGCTCCTGCCGAGCCGCCTCAGCTCAACCAAGCTGCCGACCAAGTATGGATGAAAGCCCCCTCCGACACTCCGGTCGCGGCCGACGCTGAGTTACCAGAGGAGCTCCAAGCTGCTTTTCCGCCGGCGCTGTTGGAGGCGCCGGCCGAACCTGCGTCGGTCATGGCTGCCAGCGAGCTTGACGAATCCGCCTTCTCCGGCATGGAGAGCGCCCCGCCGGCGCGCCGTGTGCTGTTGATGTTTGCAGCCACAGTGCTTCTCATCGCTGCTGCGGGCGGCGCCATGTGGTGGCGGATGGCCGAGAAGCGTGCGCCTCAACCTGAGTTGTCGTCCTCCAGCAATGCGACCGTGTCCGCCTTCCAGGCGCTGCGCAGCGCCGCCGAGCAGGGCGACGCCGCCGCACAGTACGATCTCGGGATGGCGTACAGCAACGGCGCCGATGTTCCGCAGGACCAGGCGCAATCGGTGAACTGGCTCGGCAAAGCGGCCGACCAGGGCGACCACCGGGCTCAGTTGGAGCTTGGCCGCGCCTATGCTGCCGGGCTCGGCGTGCCCGTGGACCACGTCAAGGCGTATGCGTTTCTTGTCCTCGCGAATGCTGACGGCGGATCGGATGGTGAGGAACTGCTGAAAGCCCTTGCCGCGCGGATGAGCGCTGCACAGATCGCTCAGGTGCGCACCGTGCTCGGCGATATGTATGCCCAAGGCGCCGGCACTCGCGCCGACAAAGTTTCTGCCTATACCTGGTACAGCCTGGCCGACGCCGCCGGGAGCGCGGAAGGGCAACGCGCCAAGGCCGCCCTGGCCTCGAAGATGAGCAGGGCGCAAATCGCCGCCGCCACCCGGCGCGCGTCGGAGTGGCTCAAGCGTCACAGGCAACAACCGTCGCGCTGATCCCGAGGTCTCGTGTCGCTTCCGCAGAGGCTGCCGCCGCTCGAACCTGATCAGTGGCGATCTTCAAGGCGAACTGCGGCACGATTCTGGAACATACGCCGCGCGGTCCTTGCCGCTCTGCTGCTGCCGGTCGTGATTGGTCTGCTGGTTTCCTGGGCACACACCATCACTCCTGTCGGAATCGTCATTCACCATACCGGTCCGCTTACCAATGGCGATCCGGTCACTCTGCCGTTGCTCGAGGAATTTCACAAGGAGCGCGGTTTCGGCGCGTTCTACTACGGCCATGTCTATCACGTTGGCTACCATTACGTGATTTTCCCCGACGGCCGAGTGATTCCGGCCCGGCCCGAGCACTTGCGAGGCGCCCACGCGCAGCACTACAACAATTTTCTGGGAATCGTCCTAGTGGGCGATTTCAGCAGCAAGGACAACCGGCGCGGACAACATGGGTTGCAAGCGCCGACGGAAGCGCAACTGGCCTCGCTGGTGTTGCTGTGCCGCCGGCTGGAGAAAAGGTACGGCATCAGTCTGCATCACGTGCGCGCCCACCGCGAGCTCTCGCCGACCTTGTGCCCCGGCGACCGTTTTCCCTGGGATGAGTTTCTGTCGCGATTGCAGGTCAACCCGTACCAGCCGCACTGCCCGCCCCTGAAATGACGGTTGCGCGTCTGCCGCGATTGCGCTACAGTTCTGGTGCTACTGGCAGCTCCCGCCTCCTCGTTTCCCACCATGAAATCGGCATGATCCACGTTGAACCTTCGTGGGTTACATGAGCTATGCTGGATGTTGCGTTTATCCACAGCTGGCCACAACCTGTAGCGTTTTCTGTCTTGACGCCCGCGGCTTTGGCCGGTAGAGTTGGCGTTAATCCATGCTACGCGGCAGCTTCCGGCTGGCCCGGGAGGCATACCGCGAAGCGGCGTCTCTCCAGCCAGAACGCGCCGCAGGATGCGCGCCGGGTCCGGCCCGTTTCGGCGGACTGAGTAACGCAACGTTGTCGTCGGCAAGCAAACTGTCGCCGGTTTAAGGAGTGGACGTTGCTGAAACTGAAGAAGCTTCAGATCCTGGGTTTCAAGTCGTTCTGTGACCGCACCGAACTGAAATTCCACGGCGACGGCATCGCCGCCATCGTCGGTCCCAACGGGTGCGGAAAATCCAACATCTCCGACGCTATCGCGTGGGTTCTCGGCGAGCAATCGGCACGCACCTTGCGCGGCGCCCGCATGGAGGACGTCATCTTTGCGGGTACGCGCGACCGCAAACCCACCGGCATGGCAGAGGTGTCGCTCACCCTCATTGACCCGGATGTCTACGATGGCCCCGCTGTCGCCGACGAGCCGGAGGTCGAAATTCGTGAGGAGATGACCGAAGCCGATTGGGACGAGGCGGCGGCACGAGACCTGGCGGCGCGCGAAACCGAGGAGTACCTCGCCGACATTCAGCCAGGACAGAAATTTGAAGTCGAAGGAAAGCCGGCTACCGGCGATCAGCCGCCGGTGATCGGCGACGTCCCAGCGGTCGCCACCACAGAATCTAGCGAGGACGCTGAAGCGCCCTCGAGCGCGTCAGACCAAACCGGTACCACTGAATCCAATCAGGAGGCTGGAGCGAGCTCGCCCTCGAGCGCGGAAGCCGCCTCTACTCCAGCCTCAGCTGTCGTCCTCAAAATTCGCCGCCGCAAGTTCAAGCCCGCCGCGCACGTCGGCGAAATCGTCGTCACTCGACGCCTGTTCCGCTCCGGCGACAGCGAGTACCTGCTCAACGGCAAACTCTGCCGCCTGCGTGATATTCAGGACATTTTCCTTGGCACCGGCCTGGGCCCCGAGTCCTACGCAATCATCGAGCAGGGCCGGATTGGGCAGATTCTGTCCAGCAAGCCCACCGACCGCCGCGCCATCATCGAAGAAGCCGCCGGCATAACCAAGTTCAAAACCCGCAAGCGTCTGGCCGAGGCGCGCCTGGAAGAGGCCAAGCTGAATCTCGCCCGCGTCAACGACATCTTCGAAGAAGTCACGCGCCAGATGAATTCGCTTAAGCGCCAGGCCTCGAAGGCCGAGCGCTACGCTCGCCTGCGCGACGAGATGCGAGGCAAGCTGCGGGTCGTGCTGGCCAGCAAGTTTGCTCACCTCCGTGCCGAGGCGGCCGAACTGGAATCAACCCTCAACGCCTTGGCCGAGGAACTGCGAGCGAAGACGCAGGCCGTGGGTGAACTCGAACTGGAGCAGGCATCCGGCACCCAACGTGGTTATGCCATCGAAAACGAGCTTCGGCAGAACCGGGAGTTGTTGTCTTCGGTCACGCTGGAAGCCGACCGAGCGGCTTCGAAGCGGCGTACCAATGAAGAACGCTGCGCTGAGTTGACCCGGCGTGGCGCGACCGCAGCCACGGAACTGGCGCAGGCGCGGGCGCGCCTTGGCGGCATCGAGGCGGAGCGCCAGTCGCACCGTCAGAGCGTTGACTCCGCCGCCGAAGAGGTCGCGGCAGCCCAGCAGCAAGCCGCACACGCCCAAGAGCAGGCAACGGCCGCCGCCGCGTCTTTAGCCGGTGTCGAGGGCGAGCAGGAGTCGCGGCGGGCCGCCATCATGGAAGCCGTGGCCGTCGCCTCCAGTGTCCGCGATCAGCTTTCGCGCGCGCAGGAGCGGATTGCCGGTCTCGACCGCGAGTTGCGCCGCCTGACCTCGGAAGTGGAGTCGGGTCGCGGCCAGATTGAAACTTTTGGCGGCCGTCATGGACAGATTGCCATCGAGTTTGAGTCTGCATCGCAGCGCGTGACCAATCTGGTGGAAGACATCGAACAGACCCGCACTGCCATTGCGGAGAAGCGCGCGGCGGAAGCCGAATCGAAACGCCACCTCGACACCATGCGCGCCGAGTACGCCACTGCGCTCGGCAAGAAAGGTTCGCTCGAGGCCGTCATCGCCGAGCATGGCTACTCCACCGAGTCCGTGCGGCGCCTCTTCCAGTCGGGCGCATTCAACAGCGGCTTCGCGCCCGTCGGCGTCCTCGCCGATTTCCTCGAGGTCGAAGATCGCTACGAGGCGGTCGTCGAGGACTTTCTGCGCGACGAACTGAATTACATCGTGGTCAAGTCCTGGGATGCTGCCGACGAAGGCATGCGCCTGCTGCGCTCCGATGTGGATGGCCGCGCCACCTTCCTGGTCCACCCCAACGACTCGCAGGCACGCTTCTCCTTCGTACTCGATGAGGCGGCGCACCACGCACCGCAGCGCAGCGAGCCCATCCTGCCGCTGAAGCAGACGATTCGCGTGCTCAACGGCTTCGGCAAGTCTCTCGAGGTCATCCTCCCCAAGCTGCGCGACGGCTACATCGTGCCTGACCCGGCGGTCGCGCGCGATCTCGCGCTGGAAAATCCTGACGCGTTCTTCCTCTCGCAGTCCGGCGAGTGCTTCCACAACGTGACGGTGACCGGTGGCAAGCAGCGCAGTGAAGGTCCCCTCTCCATGAAGCGCGAGCTGCGCGACGTGCTGCGCGCCATTGCCGAGGTGGAGCGCGCGCTGATTGAGGAAGAACGGCGTTCTGCGACCCTGGGACGCGAGATTGCCGATTTGTCCGGCTTGCTGGAACGCCTGGAAGCTGAGAAGCGGGAAGCTGACAACGCCGCGCTGACCACCGGCCACAACTTGCGCCAACTGGAATCCGAGGTCGCGCGCATTGCTGAGCGCGTCGAGATTGCTGAGCGCGAGGTGCGCCAGGTCCAGGCGGAGCGCGCGACCAACGAGTCGCTGGTCGCGCAGAAGCAGACCGAGCTGGCTGCCTGCGATGAATCTCGCGCCATGCTGGAGCAGCAGGCTCTTACCGCCCAGGAGACACTGGCATCGTTGCGTGCTGCACGCGACGTGCAGGCGCAGACTGCCGCTGAAATGAAAGCGCAGGTGGCGGCCGTGGAAGAGCGCCGGCGGGCCGCCGAGGCCGCGCTGGTGCGGATTGAGACTTTGGTGCAGGAAAGCGCGGCGGCGGTCGAATCCTTGGACAACCAGTTGCAGATGGCATCCGCCGAGCAGGCGCAGCGCGAAATCGAAAATCTCGAGCTTGGCGAGCAATTGGTCGCCCTGGTCGAGCAGCGCGTCCAGGCCGTGGAGCAGGGAACCACGCTGCAAGCGGAGGCCGACCGCGTGCGCGCCCGCCTCGGCGAAATCGAACAGGAGCTGCGCTCGGCGCGCCAGCAGCTTGATGCGGTGCGCGACCGCCGGGGAGAAATCTCCGCTCAGGCCGCCAAGCTCCAGTCCGATCAGCAGCACATGTCGGAAACATGCTTGAACGATCTGAACGTTACCGCCGACGCGCTGCTGGCCGACGAATCCATCCGCCAGGTCAGCGGGGAAGAGCTGACAGCGGAGGACGCCTCCTGCCGCGAGCTGCGCACGAAGATCGATAACATGGGCCCGGTCAACATGATGGCTCTGGAGGAATACCAGGAAGCCGCGCAGCGCCACCAGTTCCTGGATACGCAGCGCAGGGACCTGCTGGACTCGATCGAGAACACGCAGAACGCGATCCGCGAAATCGATGTCGTGTCCCGGCAGAAATTCCAGGAGGCGTTCGCCGCTATCAACATCAATTTCCAGGCGACGTTCCGCAAGCTCTTCGGCGGCGGCACGGCATGTATGCGCCTCACCGACGAAGAAAACGCCATGGACAGCGGTATCGACGTGGTCGCCTCGCCTCCCGGCAAGAAGCTGCAAAACGTGCTGCTGCTGTCGGGCGGCGAAAAGGCGCTCACCGCTCTGGCGCTGCTGGTCGGCATTTTCCAGTACCAGCCCAGTCCGTTCTGTATTCTCGACGAGGTGGACGCGCCTCTCGACGAGAGCAACGTCGGCCGATTTACCGAGTTGGTGCGCGAGATGAGCGTGCAGACCCAGTTCATCCTCATCACCCACAGCAAGAAGACGATGAGCGCCGCGCCCGTTATGTACGGTGTCACCATGCAGGAGCCCGGCGTCTCCAAGCTGGTCTCGGTGCGCTTCCACGAGGATCGGCAGCCGGCGACGGCGTAACGCCGAGCTGAGTCGCCGGACGATGAACTTCACGGATGCGAGGAAACTTTCGATTCCTCTCATCCGTTTTTCTTTGTGTGCGACGTTCGAACCTGCGTGGCCGTGAGTGAAATATTTTGTGCGTGGCTCGCGCAGCCGCTATCTGCGCGGCTCTCCTGCCGGCACCATTGATGTCAACTTGCGCCACGCCGGATCGAGCGGACGCGTGCTTTTTCTTTTGCGCATCGCGATCGGTGTAAAGAGGCTACCAGAGCCTATTTCGCGCAAATCGGGTTTCTGTCAATAGGTTTTTGCGGGATGTGCTCTCGTCCGCCGTACGTGTGATTCGGGGCGTTGACAAAAAAACGTGGGACGCTAGAATACGCGACGTTCTTTAAATAAAAGTTTTTGTAAACCCCAACCGTGGCCCGCCCCCTTCGACAAGACGTCCTGCTGCAGACCGACTTCGCCGACCTTGAGCTCTACGCCAGCGGGAAGGTACGGGACCTGTACCGCGTGGACAACGAGCACCTTCTGTTTGTCGCCACCGACCGCATCTCGGCATTCGACTACGTGCTCGCCTCCGGCATTCCGCACAAGGGGCAGGTACTGACCCAGATCTCGCTCTTCTGGTTCGACTTTCTGAAGAGCATCGTCGCCAACCACCTGGTCACCGCCGACGTGGAGCGCTACCCCAAGCACTTGCAGAAGTACCGCGAGCAACTGCGCGGGCGCTCCATGCTGGTCGTCGTCGCCGACATGGTGCCGGTCGAATGCGTGGTGCGCGGGTTCCTCTCAGGCTCCGCCTGGAAGGAATACCAGGCCACCGGCTCGGTTTGCGGCATCGAGCTTCCCAAGGGAATGCAGGAATCCGCGGTGCTTCCCGAGCCGATCTTCACTCCGGCAACCAAGGCGACGACCGGCCACGACGAAAATATTCCTTTTTCCGAGATGAAGAAGATTATCGGCGCCGCACTGGCCGAAGAGCTGCGCGACCTCAGCCTGCAAATTTATTCGCGAGCTTCCGACTACGCCGCTGGCCGCGGCATCATCATTGCCGACACCAAGTTTGAATTCGGCCGCACCGCCGCCGGCCTGGTGCTCGCCGACGAGGTCCTGACTCCGGATTCCTCGCGCTTCTGGCCCTCGGAAACTTACATGCCGGGCAAGGCCCAGGAGTCGTTCGACAAGCAGTACGTCCGCGACTACCTCGAGCAGCTCAAGTGGAACAAGCAGCCCCCGGCGCCGGCCCTGCCCGACGACGTCGTCGCCAAGACCAGCGAGAAGTACCGTGAGGCCTATCGCCGCCTCACCGGGCGTGAGTTGCAGATGGATGTGGACGCCGCATGACCGGAGCGGACTGGCTGATTGTGGCCGTCGTTCTGCTTTCGGTTGTGCTGGCGGCGCTGCAAGGCTTTTTTTACGAAGTGTTTTCTTTGGCCGGAGTGGTCGTTGGTTATCTGGTAGCGGCCTGGGGATACACGGCTGTGGCGGCTTGGTACGCCCCTTACGTCAGCGCGCCATGGGTCGCCGCGATGGCCGGGTTTTTGACGATTTTCGTCGCCATCGTGATCGTCGCCGGAATTTGCGGTCGGGTGGCTCGATCGCTGGTGAAGGAAGTTGGGCTGCGATGGTTTGACCGCATCCTCGGCGCCATGTTCGGCTTGGTACGCGGGGTTTTGCTGGTGATGGTGTTCGTGCTGGCGGTAGCTTCGTTCGCGCCGAATTCGGGTTTGCTGGCGCGCTCCAGCATGGCGCCGTATCTGCTGGTGGTGGCAAGGGCGGCGGTCTGGCTGGCGCCCAGCCAGGTGCGACAGCAATTTCGCGCCGGTGCCGATGCCATCAACAATCTTCGCGAGGGCAAGCCGGCTGCGGGAAAGACATCGGGTGCGCCGAATGCTGAGGTCAAGCCGGCGCCGCAACCATAGGATTGTTCTGCTGAGAAGGAGAGGGAACCGTGAAAGACCAGTTGGAATCCTTGGTCATGCAGATGTACAAGAGCGGCATTCTTTATTCGGAAGCGGTCCGCGAGTTCAAGAAACGGTTCATCCTTACCGTGCTGCAGAGCAACCAGGGAAATCAGTGCAAGGCGGCGCGTGAATTGGGCATGCACCGCAACACGCTCAGCCGGACGATCACCGAACTCAAGGTGGACGCCCGCGCCTTGCGCGCCGACTCGCGCCGCCCGCCCCGCAGCGCTCGCCCCATCGCGCTGGAGAAAAAGGCAGCCCGCTAACCCGCTGGTGCCCCAGACGAGCCGGTCTTTTTGCTTCTAGTTGTGACCTGCTCGAATTGTGATTTGCCGATTTAAGCGGCTAATGAGCATCACCAAACCAGCAATCACTAAATTACAAATGCCAGACGAGCCGCCCCGGACGCAAGTTCCGGGTCCGATCTGTTTTAGAAATTTGGACTCCCGTCAGGGATGGCAGGGGAATCGCCGGGTTTTGATCTCCAGTTCTGCTGCGCAAACGCTTCGCAATCGTGTGCCTCAAACATTTGCTGCACGCCTGTCGCCGTCGCGTCGCGCTCCGGTCCCAGCGGAGGCAGCCTCACGCTCCAGCAGCAGCGCTCACAGAACCACCCCTTGAACCCCTCCGACATTTTGAACACCAATTGCCGGCCGTAGCGGAATTCCATTTTATCTCTCACACTATCGCAAGCCGACACGAATCCAGCAGAAAATGCACTCTGTTACGAATTCAGAACACGGAGGACCAACGGCGAGTGGAGCGCTTCTTGTCCCGCCTCCGGTGCGGCGCGGGTGCGGCCGACTGGCAAATCACTAATCAGAAATCCCTAAATCACAAATGTTGGGAGGTGCCCCAGACGGGCTGGGTTTTGCTCGTCCGAACCGTTTACTCTCATCAACGACTCAGACAGGCCGCATCCGGGTTTATTCGCGCAAATCCGCGGCAGCTTTTATGCAAATCAAAAGGCGGGCCGCAGCCCGCCTTGGTTTTCCTGGAGCCCTGGAGCCTGGAAGCTACCCGGCTTTCTCCATCACCGCGATGGCCAGGTCGCGCTTCTCCACCATTTCGCGAGTGACCTCGAAATCCTTCACCCGCTTCTGGCTGGGCAAGTAATACATTAAGTCGAGCATCAGCTCTTCCAAAATCATGCGCAGGCCGCGCGCGCCTACCTTGCGGTTCAGCGCCTCGCGCGCGATGGCGTGCAGCGCATCGTCAGTGAACTTCAGGCGGACGTTCTCGAACTCGAACAGCCGCTGGTACTGCTTGCTGATGGCGTTCCGCGGCCGGGTGAGGATTTCGACCAGCGCGGCTTCATCGAGGTCTTCCAGCACGCCTACTACCGGCATGCGGCCGACGAACTCGGGGATCAGCCCGAACTTGATCAGGTCCTGAGGCTGCGTCTGCTGCAGCAGCGCCACATCGCGCCGCTGCGGCGGAATCTGCCCATCGCCACCCTGCTGCGGGTCGCTCTTGAAGCCGAGGCTCTTTTTGCCGACGCGCCGCGATACCACTTTTTCCAGCCCGACGAACGCCCCGCCGCAGATAAACAGGATGTTGGTCGTGTCCACCGGCGTAAATTCCTGGTGGGGATGCTTGCGTCCGCCCTGCGGCGGAACGTTGGCGATGGTGCCTTCCAGAATCTTGAGCAGCGCCTGCTGCACGCCTTCGCCGGAGACGTCGCGGGTGATAGACGGGTTCTCGTCCTTGCGCCCGATCTTGTCCACCTCGTCAATGTAGATGATGCCGGTCTGGGCGCGGCCTACGTCGCCGTCGGCGGCCTGCAGCAGCTTCAGGATGATGTTCTCCACGTCCTCGCCCACGTAGCCCGCCTCCGTGAGCGTGGTGGCGTCGCCGATCGCGAACGGCACGTTCAGGATGCGCGCGAGCGTCTTCGCCAGCAGGGTCTTGCCCGTGCCGGTCGAGCCGATCATCAGCACGTTCGACTTGTCCAGCTCGACGGGGGAGTTCTCGTTCTCCAGCTGCGAGAGGCGCTTGTAGTGGTTGTGCACCGCGACGCTCAGCGCGCGCTTGGCGTGCTCCTGGCCGATCACGTAC
>JBPCSQ010000005.1:0-70454 GCA_051006995.1 Terriglobales bacterium | reverse complement strand
GCAGACTCCAAGTTGAGCCTGGAGATTTCACCACGGACTTGCGACACCGCCTACGCGCCCTTTACGCCCAATAATTCCGAACAACGCTCGCCCCCCCCGTATTACCGCGGCTGCTGGCACGGAGTTAGCCGGGGCTTCTTCTTACGGTACCGTCATTTTTTTCGTCCCGTTCGAAAGGAGTTTACGTCCCAAGGGACTTCATCCTCCACGCGGCGTTGCTGCGTCAGGGTTTCCCCCATTGCGCAAAATTCCCCACTGCTGCCTCCCGTAGGAGTCTGGACCGTGTTTCAGTTCCAGTGTGGCCGTGCGCCCTCTCAGGCCGGCTACTGATCATCGCCTTGGTAGGCCGTTACCCTGCCAACTAGCTAATCAGCCGCGACCCCCTCCTCCAGCGAATTGCTCCTTTGACCGCCAGCATTCCAGCTCGCGGTGTTATGCGGAATTAGCCCCGGTTTCCCGAGGTTATTCCCCACTTGAGGGTAGGTTAGTCACGTGTTACTCACCCGGTCGCCACTTTACTCATCCCCTTGCGGGGACTTTCTCGTTCGACTTGCATGTGTTAGGCACGCCGCCAGCGTTGATTCTGAGCCAGGATCAAACTCTCGTTTGAAACCTGATAAAAGGTGACCCCGTCCGAAGACGAAGCCAACCAATGTTGTGAGTATGTCGCTCGAATTGAACCCGAGCACCATCACTCGCGACTGGCACGTTCAACCTGTTGTCAAAGACCGTTCCGGAGCCGCACTGGGCGGTCGGTTCGGATTGACATCCGTCGGCGGCACTAGTCCGCTCCCGGCTGTCCTCGAAACCTTTCAAACATACCGCGATCGCGGAGCGCTGTCAACCCGAGCTGCGGCCGCTTTTGCCGCCCCCGACGCGCTGCTGACGCCGATGCGCATGTTTGAACTCCCCGAAGCAGCGCTGCCGTTTTTGGCGCGCACATCGCCTCAGAGAGTGCTTTTGAAATTCAAAAGATCTTCAGGAGGTCTTGCGACCCTTCGGAAATCTCTGTTCCCGAATGGAGCCCCGTTAGGAGCAAATTGAGGTGGCTTACCTTGCAGCGCCTTCGTTCTGGCTCTACTGATTGGATGCCGGGGACACGATCAGGACTCAATTCCTGACCACCGGCGTCGTTCAACGCCATCTCGTAACGAATACATTTATACCACCGCCCCGCTGATTGCGCAAGTGCGACGCGGATTTTTGCGGAATCAAAACAGTAACGGACACCGAGGCACTGGGGTTTCACCGAGAAATTCACATTGGCAAAGTTTTTCTCGGTGCGACTTCAGCGTCTCGGTGCCTCGATGGTGCACGGAGCGCGTCTACCAGATCGTCAGCTTCACCTGGTCCACCCACTCGTGCAGGTCCACGCCATCGCTGTTCTGGTCCAACTGCCACTGCACGCCCAAATTGTCCGGCCAACCGATTGAATTGGTGGCGAAGGTCTGGTCAATGGAATGGGCGTTTCCGTCCACCACCAGGGAAATATAACGGTAATGATGGGAATCCACCCGCTCCACGTACCACTGAATGTGGTGCCAATCGCCGGGAGAAAACCGGTTGCAGGCGATACCGGAGTTCACCCAATGATGGTCGGCGCTGTCGTAGACGTCCCAATGTCCCTTGCCAAAATCACAGTGGCTGCCAATCATGAATTCCTGGCCGTTCATGGACTGCCAAAGGTCATACTCCGCCGTCCAGGCATTCGCGGCCGAGGTGGAGTCGAAGCGGACGTAGAAATCCCAGAGGAAATGCGTCGCCCAATTGTTCTCGCCGAGTGTCTTCCACCACAGGGCCGCGCCCCAACTCGATCCTCCCACAAAGAACTCCCGGCTGCTCCCGGTCATGGAAGGCGAGCTTTGATGCGCCGCGGTCCAGAAGTTGCTGGTGACGGAGTCGCCGCCGGCACAGGCGCTGCATGAGTTCCACCCGCTATCAATGGACTGAATATTGGTCCAGACCTTGGCATTCGCGGGCGGCTGAGGCAATGCAGAGGAAGGCGCCGTCGCCGACGACACCGTGGTCGGATTTGCCGACCCGGCGGCGATCTGGGTGGCCGTGACCTGGTCCGCTTGCACATCGAGCTGCAACGTCGGCGAGGTGGCAAAGCCGGCGCCCGCCTTGTCCCAGGCGCGGACATACAGAGTGTGCGTGCCGCTGGGCAGAGTGACCGGCGCAGTCATGGAATTGGAAAAGGTATCCGCCTGGTACGCCACACTCTTGTCGAGATACACCGCCCATCCGGACACGCCATTCGGCATGGTGGCGTTCGCCTGCACGCTGAGCGGGTTGGAAACTGGCCCGGCGGCCGGCGATTCGAGCGCAACCTGCATGCCGCCGGCGGGCGCAGAGGTCGTCGTGCTGGAAGTTGGGTTGGGAGCCGCTGCCGTGGGATCGCCAAGCGCACCCTGTACGGCTGTTTTACTGCCACCGCAGGCGACAAGAATTAACAGCGATGTTCCAATGAGCGCCGTGAAGATCAGCTTCTTGTTCATGCTCCTCCAGGGGAAGTGGCGGCAGGAGCAGACTAGAAGCTGGCGGAAGCGCGGCCAATCAGCGGTCCGCCTTACCTTTTCTAAGAAGAATTACCTGTTGAGGGGGAGGGAGACTACCGATCTCGGGGTTACGACGGCTAAGACAAACAACCGGGTCCGCGCACAAACCGATCCCACTCTGCGAGGGCCGGCCTTTCCCTAGAGGATGTCAGGCCGGCTTCCGTTTCTTATCTTCTTATCTCTCCCTTTTATCTCTCCGTCACGTGCGGCAAAACCTCAGCCGCTGTAGATATCTGCGGCATGGCTTCGGCCAGTTCGCGCTCCCCAATGGCGCGATAACGCACCAGATCGGTGATGGAGACCATGCCGACGACCACGCCCTGGGCGTTCAACACCGGCAGGCGACGGAGGTGGCGTTCGCACATCAGCCGTAAGGCTTGGGAGACGTCGTCGTCGGCTCCGCAACATACGGGGTGCTGGGTCATGCATTCGCCGAGCCGCACCTGGCTGGGTGCGCGGTCCGTGGCCACGACCGCCAGACAGAGGTCGCGATCGGTGACTATGCCGAGCAGTCGCCGGTCGTAGAAGCTGTCCACCACCGGCAGCGCGCCCGCGTTCCAGCGCCGCATCTGCAGCGCGGCATCCTGGGCCGTGCTCAGGGTAGTGCAGCAATAAGGATCCCGCGTCATAACTTCGCGCACCCGCATGACCCACCTCCTGTCAGTGGCCGCGCACGGTCAGCACCGGGCAATGGGCATGGCATACGACGTGGTGAGCCACCGTCCACGGGTTATGACTCGCCAACATCGGCGCGCCGTGCACGCCCATGATGATGATGTGCGCCTTGCGTTCTCCCGCAACTTCGATAATTACGTCCTTGGGGTGCCCAATTTTCGCTACCACGTCGGCCGGCATGGCCAGCGTTCCGGCGGGCGGTAGCAGTGCCAGCAGGCGCTGTTCCGCCAAGTCAACCAGCCGCTGATCATCCATCGGGACTCCCAGTTCGGCGGTCGACGAGTCGAGGTGGATGGCATTGAGCAGCGTGAGCTGCGCCTTGTCTTCCGCGGCCAAGGCGATCGCATAGGGCAAAGCGTGCAGAGAGCCATCGGAAAAATCGGTGGCGAACACGATGCGCTCCAGCTTGCGGTCCGGCAGCATGTCGATGGTCACGTGCGGTCCGACGGTCATGACCGGGCAGGCCGCCAGGCGGAAAATCTCCTCCGCAACCGAGCCCAGCACCAGCTTCGGTACGCCTTCGCGTCCATGCGTTCCGGCGACGATGAGATCCATCTGGCGCTCCTGCACCACCGCCGCCATCGTTTCCCAGAGTTCGCCCTGGCGCAGCAGCGCTTCACGCTCGATGTCGTTCAGTACCGCAGAGCGGGCGAGCTTTTCCAATTCCATCTGCGCCCGGTTGCGAACGTAATCGTGCTCGGCCGGAAGCGAGTCCATCGGCACATACGGCGTCGCATTCGGCGAAATGATGTGAGTGATAAACAGCGTCGCGCCAAAGCGCCGGGCCATGGCGGCAGCGAACGGTAGAGCAGTCTCAGAGCAAGGCGAAAAATCTGTGGCAAAAAGAATGTTTTTGATGGTGACTGAGGTGAGCGAAGGTGTCAGCAAAGCTCCCATGGCAACCTCCTCTTCCACCGCTGCGGTGGATTGCATGGCAGGAGCCCGCGTTTGGCTCTAGGCTAGCGCGGGCGGGGAAAGATTGCGGTGATTACTGTCACGCGCGGCAGAATGCGCTTCCCAAAACAGGCTGAAGACCAGGCGGCGGGCTACAGGCCGCAGGAAAATACGAGGCCGGCTAAAAGCGCGCAGCAGAACTGCCATCACAAAGGGTTCCTGGCTGCGCTCGGAATGACTCCGCTGCGAAACTCCGCCCAAAATAAAACAGCTCAAACGCTTATCGCCTGAGCTGTTTTCCTGCCGCCTGTAGCCTGCAGTCAGTAGCCTTCTAGACTAGATCCCCACCGCGTAGTCACCTTCGTTAGCGGAGCGTTGTCGCGGCATCTCGAAACTGTATGGGCTGCGCAAGGAGGCATAGCGCCGCTGGCGCAGCTTGCGGCCGAGCAGCAGCCCGCCGGCGACGACCCCGCCGGTAATCAGCACGGTCGCCACGGTGCGCCCGGGATGCAGAGCAATGGGCTCGGCCACACGGCTGGCGGTGTGCGCGATCCGTCCCGGCAGGCCCAGCTCCCGGCGGAAGTCGGCAATCGCCTTGGAACCGCCGCGGTCCAGCGCGCGATGGGCATGCAGCACCGCGTAGGTCATCGGGGCCTTCAGGTCCTCGCCGTTGCCCACTATCGCGTGCTCGGTTCCCCGCTCCTCCTCCCGTTCCAGCAGCTCGTCCAGCGCCTCCTCCACCACCGAAGCCCGTGTCCACAGGCAACGGAAGGCAATGCGGCCGGACTTATCAATAATGTAGGTCGGATTCGGCATGGCGCCATATTTCTTGTGAATCTTGCCCTTCAGATCGTCCACCGCGATGGGGATCTCCACGTGTTCTTCATCGCGGAAGAGCTCGGCTGCCTTGGTCTTGTCTTCCATGGAGCGGTGCGCAGGAATCTTTTCGCCGGGATGGGCCTCGCGCACGTAGACGAAGAGAAACTCCACATCCTCGCCTCTGTAGTCGTCGTATAGCTCGTTCAGCCCGCGAATCGAAGCGGCGGTGAACGGGCAAGTGGCGGAGCCGAACGTCAGCACCACGTTCTTCTCGCCCTCAAAGTCGCTGAGCGAGATATCTTCGCCGTCCAGGGTACGCGCTTCGAAGTCGGGGGCGAGTTCCCCAGGCTCCGGTCCGCTGCCAAACCCGGTTTTGGCGGCATCTTTGAGCAGGAGGTCTTTGGTGAAGCTGTCGTAGTTGTAGCGCTTGAATCCGAACATGAGAACCTCCACGGCCGATGGTAATCCATCTAGATGCCGGGCTTTCTCTCCAGCGTTTTCCGCCCCGGTAATTTTCGCGAGTTGTCACGAAAGCAGTGCATCTCTCAGGAACTTTGGCCTACCGCGTTCCGTATCGGAACTCATGCAGAAGCGCAGCGGCCTCGGCGCTCCGGAGTGGCTGATCCTGATCGGCGCTTGCATTTTTATTGTGGTGCTGGCCGTCTCTGCTGCCTTCGAGAAAGATATCCGCTGGCTTCACTTCTTTCAGGCCTGGATGTACGTCGCCACCATCCTCCTCGGCCTCAGGCGGAACCGCTGGGGCTATTTCATTGGAATTTCGGCGGCGGGTCTTTGGGACTACGCTAATGTTTTCGTCACCACGTTTCTGGCCAGCGGACTCGAGCAGTTGAGCGCATGGATGCGCACCGGGCATCTCGCCCGGCCCGACCTGCTGATTGCGGTGCCGGCCTGGTTGTCGAACCTGATGGTGGTCGTCGGGTGCTTATGGGCCTACGCTCGTTTGCCGGAAAAGCGCCTCGGCGACGTTGGCAAATTTGGCCTGGCGTTCGTGCTCACCAGCGGTTTCTTCGCCGCCGATATGGCGATCTTTCAGCCGCGGTACCTGCCCATTTTCCCAAAGCTGCTGCACCCGCGTTGGCCATAGCCGGCAGTGACTTGCCCGTGTCTTCCGCGGCCAGTAGAATCTCTTGTTTCTACCTCGGCGGTAATTGGAACAGGAGCTCTCATGGAAGCCTTGAAAGCCGGCAGCCGCGCCCCGGACTTCGACGTCCCGGCGTGCACTGGCGAGGAAAAGCACCGGCTCAAGCTGAGTGACTATCGGGGAAAGAAGCACGTCGTCCTGGCCTTCCATCCCCTGAACTTCACCCCGGCTTGAGCGGCGCAAACGTCGGCGTACCAAGCGGACCGCGATAAGTTCGCCGGCATGGATGCCCAGGTCGTGGGCATGAGCATCGATTCGGTTTTCAGCCACGTGGCGTGGCAGAAGTTTGAAGTCGGAATCCTGAGCTATCCTTTGGGCAGCGATTTCTGGCCGCACGGTGATGTGGCGCGCCGCTACGGGGTGCTGCGCGAAGGCGACCCCATCCCGGGAATCAGCGAGCGCGCGATCTTCATCGTGGACAAGGACGGCATCATCCGTTTCTCCAAGGTGTACGAGCTGGGTGAGGTGCCGGAAAACGAGGACGTCTTCGAGGTCCTGCGCGAACTGGCCAGCCGCGCGGGGGTTTCGGCAAAGATTTAAATCTCTTCGGCTCAGGCCTTCATCTGTAGCAACGGTTTCCGGGAACGCCGCGCGTTCCTGGAACTCTTTTCTGCGCCCCGGCACGCCGCCGGGACTGGCCCGCAATCGTCTACAACCCCAAGACTGAGAGCAGGAGGAATCAATGGCCCCGAAAGATATCGTCAAGGCCGGCGACATCACCAAGCGCGTCGGCGTAGAAGTAATCCGTCAGCGCGGCGTGGATGTGGAAAAACTGATCAAGATGCTGATCGCTAACGCCGCCGCCGAATTCGCCAGTACCTACTATTACTACACCATCCTGCGCATGCATTTGGCGGGACACGAAGACTACAAGGAAATCTGCGAAGACGCGCGCCTGGAAGACCGCGCTCACTGGGAGCTGATTGTGCCGCGCATTTATGAACTGGGCGGCGAGCTGCCCAACGACCTGCCGGCATTCCACAACCAGGCCGGCTGTCCCGCGGCCAAGCTACCCAACCCGCCGACGGCGGAGAACATCCTGCTGTTGTTGCTGGAGTCGGAGCGCTGCGCCATTCGCTCGTGGATCGAGATTTGCGACATCACCTTCGGCAAGGACCCGCGCACCTACGACATGGCAGCGCGTATCCTAAACGAGGAAATCGAGCACGAGGCGTGGTTCATCGAGCTGCTGGCCTGGGAGCGCGATAAGAAGTCGGTCCCCAGCGGCCACTTCCGCCGCGGCGAGCCCGGACACGCACCCTACAGCAAGAACGCCAGCTTCTACATCGGAAGCTAGTCTCAATTGCCGAATTGCAGAACTGCCGAATTGCCGGATTGAACCACGGCAATTCGGCTTTGTTTTCGATTCCGCAGTTCCGCACTTCCGCACTTCGGCAATTAGAATCGGGTTGTGGACGAAAGCGCCAAGTTCCACCGCGTCACGCTGGTCACCCCCAAGGGCGAATTCTCGCTTTGGGTGCGCGAGGACCAGCACATCTGGGATGCGGCCGCCGATGCCGGCATCAAGCTGCCCTCCATCTGTCACCAGGGCCGCTGTCTTACCTGCGCCGGGCGTCTCGATGGTCCCGGCGAAGTGGACCAGAGCGATTCGAATTCCTACTTCCCGGTGGATCGCGAAGCCGGGTACGTCCTGCTGTGCACGGGGAAGGCACGGTCGGATCTGCGCATCATCACGCACTGCGCCGAGGACATGCGCGCCCACCGCAAGGCGCTCAACCTGCCGGCGCCGTATTCGTAGTGTGAAGGGCGAAGTTCAAAGTGCGAAGACATCGTCTTACGTCGCACTTGGCACTTCGCACTTCGCACCTTTTCGCCGGCTTTGCTAGACTCGGCCGTTAATGCAACATTCCCCCCCGGAGCCGTTCCCATGAGCACCACTCCAGCGTCTGCCGCGCAGCCGCCGCTGTCCGAGACCGCGCGCATCCTGAATACCTTCATCGCCCCGACGCAAACATTCGCCGACATCCGTTGTAACCAGAGCTGGTGGGTGCCCTGGCTGCTGATGGCGATTGTGTCGCTCGGGTTTGTCTTCATGATTGGCCAGAAGGTCGGCTTCGACCAGGTCATGCGCAACGAGATGGCGAAGAGTCCATCGCGCATGGAGCAACTGGAAAAGCTGCCGCCTGATCAGCGCGAGCGCCAGTTGGAATTCGGCGTCAAAATCACGACCTACGTTTCCTATGCGAGCCCGATCGTGAATCTGGTTCTCATGGTCGCCGTCGCCGGAATTTTCTTCGCCATCTTCAACTTCGGCGCCAGCGCCGAAATCACCTTCAAGCAGTCGCTGGCCATCGTGATGTACTCCTGGCTGCCGTTCGTGATCAGCGCGCTCTTGGGAATCGTGTCGCTCGCCATCGGTGTGGACACCGAGGGCTTCAACATTCGCAACCCGGTGGCCAGCAATCCCGCCTACTTCATGGATCCGCTGGAGCACAAATTTCTGTACGGATTGCTCTCGGCTGCCGACGTGTTCTCCCTCTGGGTGGTCATCCTGATGGGCGTTGGCTACGCCTCGGTAAGCAAGCTGAAGACATCCAACGCCATTTACACCGTACTGGCGGCGTTCTTGCTCTTCAAGGTGATCGCGGCGGGAATCGGGGCGCTCTAGGAGATTTCGCCAATGACCAATGATGAACACGGATCAGAAATGAATCTGTGTTCATCTGTGTTGATCTGTGGCCAATTTCTTCAAAGCTTCGCCGACCAGCGAATCCTGCGCGGGGAATACCGTCCGCAAATCCAGCAGCACCTTGCCTTCTTCCACGCGCGCCACAATCGCTGGCTGGCTCGCACGTAACCGCGACGCCAACTCGTCCGCACTGAAATCGGAGTGACTCAGCGCCAGCAGCCGCGTGGGCAAGGTTGCGCCCGGAGCCGCTCCGCCGCCGATTACCGACTCGCCCGCTATCACTTCGGCTGCGAACGGCGGCTTTGGCAGCGTGCCGGCCAAAGCTTCCGCGCGCCGGCCGATTTCGTCTGCCGCCAGGCGCATCATGCGCAGCGCGGGAATCGAATCGTGATCTTGCCGGACGTAGGCCAGCAGCGTCGCCTCCAGTGCTGCGTAGATGAGCTTGTCCACGCGCAAGGCCCGGAACAGCGGGTTGGAGCGGATGCGCGCGATCACTTCAGCTCTCCCGCTGAGAATGCCGGCCTGCGGCCCGCCGAGCAGCTTGTCGCCGCTGTAGGTCACCACATCCACGCCGGCGCGGAGGCTGTCGCCGACGCCCGGCTCGCCGCTGATGCCGAAAGTACGCAGGTCAATCAGCGCGCCGCTGCCCAAATCTTCCATGACGGCCAGCCCTCGCCGGTGCGCCAGTGCGACCAGGTCCTCCAACGACGGCTGCTCGGTGAATCCGACGATTTGGAAATTCGAGCGGTGCACGCGCAAGATCAGGCGCGTTCGCTCGTTGATGGCCCGCTCATAATCCGCCAGCCGCGTGCGATTGGTGGTGCCCACCTCGCGCAGGGTGGCGCCCGACTTCGACATCACGTCAGGAATACGGAACGAGCCACCGATCTCCACCAATTCACCGCGCGAGACCACGACTTCGCCGCCTTCGGCGAGCGTGTTCAGCGCCAGCAGCACAGCAGCAGCGTTGTTGTTGACCACGACGGTGGACACATCGGGCGCGAATTCGCTCAGCAGGCGCGCGAATAACCGGTCCACGTGCACGTCGCGCTTGCCACGCTCGCCGGAATCGAGATTGAACTCCAGATTTGAATACGTGGTCGCGACCTGCTGCGCATGTTGCAGCGCAGGCCCGGCAAGCGGTGCCCGTCCCAGGTTGGTGTGCAGAACCACGCCGGTAGCGTTGATCACCGGCCGCAGCGACACCTCCAGGGATTGCCGCAACTGGCGTTCAACCGCGCCCGCCAGGCCGCGGATGGCAAGCTCCACCTGAGCGGCATCCATGCGGCCGGAAGCGATTTCGGCGCGCAACCGCTCCAGCACCGAGCGTGCCGCATCGAGCGTCGCGGCGCGGCCCTCCCGCTCGACCAGCGGCGCGAGCTCGGGCGCGCGCAGCAGCTCATCTACCGCGGGCAGCTGGCGGAAGAGTTCCGAGTTCCGGGTTCCGAGTTGCGATCGTTTCGCCATGAATGACGAATTATTTCACCACCGAGGCACCGAGGACACCGAGAAACACAGAGAAGACTTTTTTCAGGTTTTTTCTCGGTGCGTTCTCGGTGCCCCCTGTGTCTCGGTGGTGAATTCTCGTATAGTTAAACCCGCTTGCCGCTGCCCGAACGAAAACTGATTGAGCGGATTCGCGCACACGCGAGGGCGCGGGTGCCACACCTGCCCGTCGGCATCGGCGACGATTGCGCCGTCTTGCGTCCGCCTCGCGGCCACGAACTGCTGGTCACGACCGACTTCAGTCTCGAGGGCACACACTTCCGGCGCGCATGGCACCCGCCCGACTCTGTCGGGCACCGTTGTCTCGCACGCGGGCTGAGCGACATTGCCGCCATGGGTGGACAGCCGCTGGCGGCATTTCTGTCGCTGGGACTGCCTGCCAATCTGCCGCAGCGCTGGGCCGACAATTTCCTGCGCGGACTGCTGCGGCTCGCCAAAGAGGTGGGTGTGCCGCTCGCCGGCGGCGACATCGCCGAGTCCCCCATCGGAGTGCTCGCGGACATCGTGGTCGTCGGCACCGTGGCCAAGGGCAAGGCATTGTTGCGATCCGGTGCGCGAGCCGGCGATCGCATCTATGTGACCGGCGAACTGGGCGGCTCGGCGGCTGCCCTCATGCAGCTCCGCGCCGGAAAGAAGCTGACGCCTCGGCAAAAGGCGACGCATTTCTATCCCACGCCGCGCCTTGATGTCGGCCGCGCTCTGCGGCGCTTGGCCACCGCGTGCATTGATCTCAGCGACGGCCTCTCCACCGACCTCTCACACATCTGCGAGGAGAGCGGCGCCGGCGCAATTGTGAATGCCTCCAGCGTTCCCGTCGCACGCGGCGCCACCCTGGAATTGGCGCTGCATGGCGGCGAGGACTACGAGTTGCTGTTCACCGCACCGGCGAAGAAGCGCATTCCGCGGCAGATCGCGGGCGTGAGAGTCACGTGGATCGGAGAGATCATCCGCCAGCACAACATGTATCTGGTGGACGCTAGTGGTCGCCGTGCGCCACTGCAGTCGCGCGGCTGGGAGCACTTTTCCATTGGGTGATTTGGTGATTGACTGATTTAGCGATTGAAAAGCGGCGGGCGCGGCTCCTGCAATCACTAAATCACAAATCACAAATCACTCAATGGGTCACGCCACCCGCTTGGGCTCGACCTCCTGCTGCGCCTGCTTCTGCTCCTTCTCACGCTCGATCTTGCCCGCTGGACGCCGCTCCGGCGGCTCCTGCTGCTTCGTCTGCCCAGTACCGGCGCGCTCGATGACGGCATTGATTTCTCCGCCGATCAGGAACGCCACGCCGGTCACGTAAAACCAGAGCAATAGGATCATCACGCCGCCCAGCGCGCCGTAGGTCGCGCTGTAGCTGTTGAAGAAGTGCAGGTACACGCGTAATCCCGCCGAAGCGATTGCCCACAGAATTACGCCGACCACCGCGCCCGGCGTGACCCAATGCCATTCGGGATGCTCCACATTCGGAGCGTAGTAATAGATGACGGAGTACGACAGCAGCAGGAAGAAGATGGCGATCGGGTACTGTGCGATCTTCCACGCCGACGCCAGCGCGCCGCCGGCCACCACGTCGGCCACCTTCCCACCGACCACGATCAGGCCGATTGCGACGCAGATCAGGATCCCGGTGCCAATCGTCAGGCCCAGAGCAATTCCCCGCTGCTTGAGAAACGATCTTCCCTCCTTCACTCCAAACACGGCGTTCAGCACGGCCATCATGGCCAGCATGCCGGAGGAGGCGGACAGCAGGGCCACCACGATGCCGAAGGTAAGCTTGCCACCGCCGCTGGACGACATAGTGCTGTGCATCGTCTGGTGCACGACGTCGGAGGCGGACGACGGCATGGCGCGCGTGATGTAGTCGGCCAGGCTGTTGGCCAGCGGCGAGCCCGGTCCGGCAACAATGCCCAGCATGGCCGTCAAAAACATGGCCATGGGAAAGACGGCGAAGAAAAAGAAATAGGCCAGCTGCCCGGCTCGTCCGAGCACGTCGTCGTCGTTGATGCCCTGCCAGGTCTTTAGGGCCAAGTCCTTGAATCGCAGGCCACCTAATTTCCAGGGAGATTGCTTAGCGCGGGTATCTTTGTGCGATTCGGCCATAAGAGAGCTCGTTGTCGGGGAACTTATGGTTGGAAGGCGGCCAGGGATGGGCGGTTTCCTTGCCAATTCCGAATAGCGGTGCTGAGGAACGGGCGAGGAACCCACGCCGCCATCTCGGTCGCGGGTAGAAGTCACTGTAGAATCCTGGTGCCGATGCCCACACCCGACGAACCGTCCGGGCGCTTCTCGCGCGCCGCGCGCGTGCTGCGACCATCGCACCAGCACAGCGCCTTCAGCGCCACGCTGCTGCTGATGTCGGCGGTGCTGCTGTCCAGAGTCATCGGCTATGTACGCGAGGCCTATATCGCATGGGCCTTCGGCGCCGGACCGCAGACCGACGCCTACGTCGCCGCCTTCACCATTCCCGACTGGCTGAACTACATCGTGGCCGGCGGCACGGCCTCCATCACCTTCATTTCCATTTACACGCGCTTCCTGGCCGAGAAGCGGGAGCGCGACGCCGAGAAGACGTTTTCCGTAATCATTACGGTCATGAGCACGGTGCTGCTGACCGGCATCGCGATCATGGAAATTCTGACGCCGCAAATCGAGCGGCTGATCTTTCCCCGGTTCACGCCGGCGCAGCTCGATCTATGCGTGCACCTGACGCGCATTCTGCTGCCGGCACAATTGTTCTTCTACGTCGGCGGGGTGGTGTCGGCGGTGCTGCTGTCGCGGCGCATGTTCCTGATGCCGGCGCTGGCGCCGATTTTGTATAACGCCGGGATCATCGCCGGCGGCGTGATTGGCGCGCGGCAGTTTGGAATCGCGTCCCTGGCCGTGGGCGCGGTGGCAGGCGCTTTCGCCGGGCCTTTCCTGGTGAACGCCGCCGGCGCGGCACGCACCGGAATTCGCTACCGGTTGTCCTTCGACATCCATGATGCCGCGTTTCGCGAATGGGTCTGGCTCTCGATTCCGCTGATGCTCGGCGTATCGCTTGCCACCGCCGACGACTGGATCCTGCGCTACTTCGCCTCCGGAGGCATTGGCGACATCACGCGCCTGAATTACGCTAAACGTCTTTTCGCGGTGCCGATTGCGGTGCTCGGTCAAGCCACCGGCCAGGCGTCGCTGCCATTTTTCGCGCGCCTGTGGGGCGAGAAGCGGCTGAAGGATTTTGCCGAGACCGTGAACGGCTCCATTTACCGATTGGCGGCAGCATCGTTTCTGGCGACCGCGTGGATGATGGCGACGGCGCTGCCGGTGATTGATCTGGTCTATCGGCGCGGGCGCTTCACCTTTGCCGATTCGCGCGAGACCGCGGCGCTGTTTTTCTGGTTTGCGCTCTCGCTGGCGTTCTGGTCGGTGCAGGGGTTATATGCGCGAGCTTTCTACGCCGCCGGGAACACGCTGACGCCGATGATCGCCACCAGCATCGTGACCGTGCTGTCGCTGCCGGTGTACTGGGCGCTGTTTCGCGCGCTCGGCGTGGTCGGGCTGGCGATTGCCTCCGATATCGGGATCGCGGCCAACGCCATTGTGCTCGCGGTTCTGCTGCATCAGCGCCGGCTTGTGCCGATCTCGGGATTGAACTGGAGCGAGCTGGGCAAGGCGCTGGTGACCGCGGTTGTGGCCGGAATCGCAGGAGTCAAGGTCGCGGGACTGGTTGCAGTGACCGGACGGCACATGGCAGACCTGGAATCGGTGCTGCTCGGGAGTGTGACGTGGGCGGCGGCAGTAGCGACGGGACTGTGGGTCCTGCGCTCCGGCTTGCCGCGGGACCTGCGACGAAAGCAAGCAGCGGTTCCGGCGGTGCCGGAAGGGGCGGCAGAGGAGCTAGGCGGAGGCGCGAAACCGTAGAGCCTGGTTACCAGTTGATTATTGATTTCGCACGACGAAGTGTTTACCCACCCCCCTCCCCCTCCCTCTATGTCCAGAACGACAGATTCCTGTGCCGAATCAATCAGGTAGGCAGAAAAAACAGGTCACGGTAACCGTACGGATACCGTGGGAATCCCTTGGGCTCCCTTGGGAGAGAGATTGACCGAGTAGTACTGGTTCACCAGGCTGCGGACGACGATGAAGTTGTCGAAGAGCTAAACACGGGCTTGTGCATAGACACAAAACCCTGCACCACTGGGGCGCAGAATCACGATAGCGGATTGGGGCGGGCGTGTCTGTGACAAGCAAGCGAAAAAGCATGATGTGGGGATTTTGTGATGCCCGATTTGGGAGGGTGGGTCAGGTTGCAAAGAGATCAACGCAGAGGACGCGGAGAGGCAGAGAACCGGAAACCGTCCGCTTTTTGTCCGCCCGTCGATGCATAGCTGGTGATAAGCCGATTTATCAACAGTCATGCAGGAAGCTCAACTTTCTTGCCTGATCCTATTGGCTAGCTTGGCATAAAAAAGCCCGCCGAAATATCGGGGGCTGTTGAGTCGATTCACCGCTGCCGTGCCAACAGGCACCAGGAGTTTTGGAGTGTCTGCGTTCTAGTTCGGCAGACCGTTAGGCAGCTTTCACTTGTACACGCTTCGCTTTTGCGGTCTGCGATTTAGGCAAGGTGATTTCCAGGATTCCGTCCCGAACCATGGCGCTTGCCTTCTCCGGATCCACTTCTACTGGGAGTTGGACCGCCCGGAAGATTTCGGTTGCCTCACGCTCAGAGTAGGAGACGTGTCCGGTTTGTTTCTGTTCTTCAGCTTCGGTGTTGCCACGGATCACGAGGCGGGTTGGCTCGAGGTGAACATTGATGTCCTCTGCGCTATAGCCTGGTACTTCGACCAAGACCTGCAGCTCGTTCTCGTCCTCCGAGATCTCGACTGGAACCGCCCGGAATTGTTCCGACTCGGCGCGGAACCAGTCATACAGATCGTTGCCGGGAACGAAGCCACGCTGCTGGCAGAGAAAATAGGCGCGTTGCGCAATCGCCTGTTGCGCTTCCCTCACGATCCGTCCGAAGCTCGTCTCCGACTCGGGGACGGTGAGTACCGAAGGCGCGGATACAGGGCTTAATCCCGTTCTGGAAGTCTTTACAGCCATTGCGTACCTCTTCCTCGAAATGCGATTGCGGACCGGTCAGCCGACACGGCCTCAATCTGGCAGGGCTTACTGTTTTGAACGGGGTGAAAGAGTTTGCCCGGCGACTCGACAGTGTGAATCTGAAAATGGTGCGATGCGCAGATTCTGTCTGCCGTGGGTATTCGAATCGCCGAAAAAATGCCCTAGTAACAGAATCGCATGGTCAGGATGGTCTTCGTCCCGCGAACTGAAAATACTTAGCAACGCAGCCTATGCAGGTATCGAAATTGGGGACGAACCAGGCGTCCCGTAATTCACAATAAAGCGGTTTATCAACAATCAGCGTCGAAGAATGTCGGCAATAGCGGCGACAACCACTGAGGTGCCGCGCCGCTGGCGCTCGTGCGCGTTCCGGAACTCTTCCCACCGCTTCCGCGGTGGGCTAACGAATTCCGCGGCTCCGCCGCTTTCGTGCCGCTGAGGCGATATCCGATGTTCGTCGCTGGTGGCAGCGTGGGTGCGAACAGACGCGGGGTCCCTCGACTCGCGCTCGGTCGCGTTCGCTTGTGCGCGCTCGCTCGGGATGACACAGCAAAGAGGGCGCGAGCGGCGCCCCTCGCGGGGCTGGATTTTTGGGAGAGCTGGTGAGAATGCTGAGGACACCGCGGAAGTTTCAATTGTTCTCGGGGTCCTTCGACTCGGGCGTGCGCCCTCGCTCAGGATGACAGAGATTGGAATGATGACAGGAAATTGGAATGACGAACAAAATTGGAATAACGGTTAGAAGACGCGAAGCTGAAGCCTGGCGCCTGCAGCCCTGCTGCAGCCCCGCAGCAGCCTACATCCGGCGCATATTGGCCCAGTCGTAGGGAATCTTCTTGCCGCAATCCAAGCAAACCAGGTAATGGCTGGGACCGGCGCCGACGGATTCCCATTGGGCGGTGGCCACGCTGGCGGAGGTCGCGGCGGCAGCGAAGGGCTGCGAGGTCCGCTTGTGGCGGCAGGTGAGCGAGAGAAGCTGGAGAATCTTTTCGAACATGGGGGAGTTCCCAACAGTTCTGAGTTGCGAGTTCCGAGTAGCGATTTCGAGTGCCACGTGCGAGTTGCCGAGCCCACCTTATCGCGCCAAAATCGGGCGCGATAAGGTGGGGCAACAGCAACTGAGAATTAGGCGCGCGCGCCGGCGGCGGCGCCGCTGGAGGTGGTCGCCGGTTCCGGCATGGCATCCTTGGCTTCGCCGTTGGCCTTCTGGCCGGGCTTGCGAATGTCAATGCCGCCCTTAAAGAAGGCGCCGTCCTCGATGGAAATGCGCTGCGCGATGACGTCGCCGGTCAGCGAGCCTTCGTTGCGGATGTCCACGCGATCGCTGGCGACCAGGTTGCCGCGCACCTTGCCCGTGACCACGATCTCGCGGGCGTTGATGTTGGCGTTGACCACGCCGTTGCGGCCGACGGTGACGCGGTTGCCGGGCAAATTAATGGAACCTTCCACGCGGCCGTCAATGTAGAGCGATTCGGAGCCCGTGACTTCGCCCTTAATGACCAGCGACTTTCCGATGGTCGCCTGGTCCTGGGAATTCACGGTCGCGTTGCGCGGAGCGGCCGCCGGGGTGGGCTCCGAGGGGGTTGGCATGGTCGTCGGACGCAGCGGCTCCGGAGTCGCGGCCGGTCCGCCGGTCGTGGGCTGATTCGTGGGCTTCCACATGGCTAGTGAATCCTTTCCTTTTGGGGAGGTTCTTGTTTGCCTTCGCATTTCACTGGCCAAACGGCGGCGCGGCGAGTGCTCCAGCGAGATGTTCCGTACTCGTTCAGCAGACGTGAGTTGCTGCTGCCTGTCCGTCTTTTATAGCAGAGTTTTCCACCGCCATCCGGACAAAGCGCCTGCCGGGCGATGTAAATCTTGGCCCCGCGAGGGCAGTTCTTATATCGGGCAAAGTACCTACCGGAAGACGCCATTCGTGCTTAGCACAGGAGGTTTGGTGGCCCGAGCGTTCCAGCGCTAAAGCGCTGCTGGGGGCGAGAGTTTCACCGGGCTGAAAGCCCGGTGCTCCCACCAGCCTGCCAAAGGCGGCCGGATGAGGGGCACCGGGTTTCAAGAACCCACATCTGCCAAAGGCAGGAGACGTGGGGCACCCACAACTGGAGTGAATTGATTTCGCCGCCGCGCAGACCTAAGATTCCCTCTTTCGGGGTAAATTCCGTTGCTCGGCCAAACCATTACCCATTACCGCATCCTGAAGAAGCTGGGAAGCGGAGGCATGGGGCTGGTTTACGAAGCCGAAGACATCCGCCTCGGGCGCCGCGTGGCGCTGAAGTTCATTCCGGAAAACATTTCCGGCAACGGCAATGCGCTGGCTCGCTTCGAGCAGGAAGCGCGCACCACCTCGTCGCTGAATCATCCCAACATCGCCACCATTTACGACATCGCCTCGCACAACGGCCTGCCGTTTATCGTGATGGAGCTGCTGCAGGGCGAGAGCATCAAGGACCGGCTGGAACGCACCAGCCTGATTGATATCGTGGAGGTGCTGGACATCGCCATCCAGCTCGCCGACGCGCTGGACGCGGCCCACGCCAGCGGCATCGTGCATCGCGACCTCAAGCCCGGCAACATCTTCCTCACCAACCGCGGGCAGGCGAAGATTCTCGATTTTGGCCTGGCCAAGCTGGCGCCCGATCAGCAGATGGTCGCCGAGCCGGTGGGCGCGGGACGCCGCCACAAGCCCGCCGAGGCCATCACCGAGATGAACGTGATTCCAGGGACGACGGTGTACATGTCGCCGGAGCAGGCGCGGAACGAGCCGCTGGACCCGCGCAGTGACCTGTTCTCGCTCGGCATCGTGCTCTACGAGATGGCGACCGGACGCAAGCCGTTCATGGCGCGCACCTCGGTGCTGGCGCTGGACGCCATCCAGCACCAGCGCCCGGTTTCGCCGCTCAGCCTGAACCCAGAGCTGCCGTCCGGCTTTGAGCCGCTGGTGGGCAAGCTGCTGGAGAAGAATCGCGACGATCGTTACCAAAGCGCGCACGAACTGGCGACGGATCTCCGGCTTCTGCGCCGCGATCTGGAGATGCGGGCGCTGGGCGCGGAAGTTCCGACGCGCGCCGCCGCGCCTTCCCGCACGTTCCGCAAGCTGAGCGTGCGCCAGATCTACGCGCTGGTGGGCATCGCCGGCCTGCTGGTGATGATTCTGCTGGTCATCACGGTGTGGTGGGCCAAGCACGGGCGCGGCGGTCCCGTCCCCGTGGCCGCGAACAACACCATTGTGGTGCTGCCGTTCACCAACGTGAGCGGCGATCCCGACACCGACTTCCTGCGCTTTGCGCTGCCCGACGAGCTGGTCAAGATCCTGGCGTATTCGCGCGCGCTGGAGATCCGCCCGGTGCCGACGGCGGCCAAGTACGTGGGCGCGGATCCGGCGCAGGCGGGGCGCGAACTGAAGGCCGCCAATGTTCTCACCGGCCATTTCATGAGCCAGGGCGACCGGCTGATCATCACTCTCGATGACATTGACGTGCGGCACAACCGCCTGGTGTGGCAGGGCAGCGTGACCGTGCCGGCGGCCAACCTGATTTCTCTTCAGGGGGAACTGGCGAACGAAGTTCGTCACAGCCTGCTGCCCACCCTCAGCATCACCGCCGAAGCCATCAGCAGCGCCACGCAGCCGCGCAACGCCGACGCGTACGACCTCTACCTGCGAGGCTCGTCGCTGCCGCATGACCCGGCGCCAAACAGCACCGCCATCACCATGCTGGAGCGCGCGGTGGAACTGGACGCGCAGTTCGCGCCCGCCTGGGACGCACTGGCGCTGCGCTATTACTACGACGCGTCCTACTCGGGCGGGGGCCAGGCGATGTTCGACAAGTCGGCCGAGGCGTATGAGAAGGCGCTGAAGCTGGATCCGAACCTGATCTCGTCGGCGGCGCACCTGACGCGCAACCGCGCTGAGCGGGGGCAGATCGCGCTGGCCTACAAGGAAGCGGTGGAACTGGTGCACCGGCGCCCGGAAAATGCGCAGTCGCACTTTACGCTGGCGTATGTACTGCGCTATGCCGGCTTGCTGCAGGACGCTGCGCGGGAGTGCGATTCGGCCTTGGCGCTGGATCCCAGCAACTACGACTTCCGCTCCTGCTCGTTCGTTTTCTTCGAGCTCGGCAACTCCACCCGGGCCCTCGAGTACCTGCAACTCGACAGCGGCTCGGAGTGGGCTGCCAGTGTGTTGCCGGCCGTTCTGCTCCGCCAGGGTGATGTGGCAGGAGCGCGCAGCGCCGCCACAAAAATGTCGTCAAGCCCGGCTTGGTTTGCCGGCTACTTCCAGGCGTGCGTCAAACCCGTATCCCCGGCTGAATTGACGCGCATGACTCGCGCCGCGGTTCCCGAAATGCTGGCGCTGCGTGATCCCGAGTTCCGTTATTATCACGGCGCGATTCTGGCCTGGTGCGGGAAGCCAGCGGAGTCGGCGGAGGTGATCCGCAGCGCCATCCAGCAGAACTATTGCGCGAATTCGGCGCTGCATGCCGATCCTGCGCTCAACAAGCTGCGGGCCAGCCCGGAATTTGCGGCCGTGGCCGCCGAGTCGGCGCAGTGCCAGGACCGCTTCCTGTCTGAAACGGGACAGCGAAAGACCGCGGGACGCACTGGCCGGTAAATTGTCCTGGCTAGGGCCGGGAACAGCGATGGGAGACGGGGCGGAAGAATAAGCATCCTCGGTGTTCTCCGTGTCCTCTTTGTTAATGCCCTGTGATTTCCGACTTTGTTAATGCCCTGTGATTTCCGACGCTGACATCCTGAAGAAAATCGCCCAGCAGCCGAAGCAGTCCGCCGGCTTTAAGCAACTGGTGCGCGAGTTGCGTGTCGCCGGCGAGGATCGTCGCGCGTTCGCCGACCGCCTGCACCAACTGGTCAAGCGGGGCGAACTGCTAGCGCAGGATGGCGATCGCTACGCCATTCCGCAAAAGGTGTCGAGCCGCAACCTTGTCTCCGGACGCCTCACCATGCACCGCGACGGCTATGGATTTGTGATTCCCGACAGCGAGGAGCTGCGCGGACGGCTCAGCGGCGACATTTACATCAGCCCGCAGAATATCGGTACCGCCATGCATGGCGATCGCGTGCTCGTCGAGATGGGGCCGGTACGCTCCGATGGCCGCGCGGAAGGCCAGATCGTCCGGGTGGCCAGCCGCGCCCATTCCACCGTCGTCGGCGCATTCCACTACGGCGCGCGCTACAACTACGTTACCCCCATGGACGAGAAGATCACGCTCGACATCGTGATCCCACGCGGAGCCGAAACTCCTACCGCCGGGGACGCAGAAGACGCCTACACAAACAAAAAGAAAGAGCGGCATCGGGTACTGGGAACCGAAGCGAAGCGAACGGAACTCATTGAGGACCTGGAAAACGTCGTGGTGGATGTCGAGATCACCGACTGGCCCACGCCGACGCAGAACCCGCGCGGCCGGGTGGTGGAAATTCTCGGCTATGCCGACGATTTCGGCGTGGACGTCGAGATCGTCATCCGCAAGTACCACCTGCCGCACCGCTTCCCGGTCGAGGTGCTCGAGGAAGCGCAGTCCATCGAAAACGTAATTCCGGCGCGGGAGCTGCGCGGCCGCCGCGATTACCGCAACCTGCCCATCGTCACCATTGATGGAGAGACGGCGCGAGATTTTGACGACGCGGTGTTCGTGCGCCGCCGTCATAACGGCAGCTTCGAGCTGCAGGTGCACATTGCTGATGTGGCGCAGTACGTCCGGGAAGGCGCCGCGCTCGATGGCGAAGCCCGGCTGCGGGGAACATCCGTCTACTTTCCCGACCGCGCCGTGCCGATGCTGCCCATCGAGCTTTCCACCGACATCTGCTCGCTTCGGCCGCACCTGGACCGGCTGGTGATGTCGTGCACCATGGAGATTGACCATCATGGCGAAATCGCCGGTTACGAAATCAATCCCGGTGTGATTCGCTCCGCCGAGCGCATGACCTACGCCGACGTGAACGCGGTCCTGGAGGGCGATGCCAAGCTGCACGAGCGCTATCACCAGCTAGTGGACGTCTTCGAGCTGATGCGCGAGCTGGCGATGATCCTGAACCGCAAGCGCGTGCGCCGCGGCTCGATTGACTTCGATCTCCCCGAGCCGGTCATCGAGTTCGACGAGTTCGGCCTGATGAAAACCATCAGCCGCTCCGAGCGCAATATCGCGCACCGCCTGATCGAGGAGTTCATGCTGGCTGCCAACGAGAGCGTGGCCTCCTATCTCGAAAACAAAGGCGTGCCTTCGCTTTATCGCATCCACGAGAAACCCGACCCCAAACGCGTGCTGGATTTCGAGACCATCGCCGCCGCATTCGGCTACTCGCTTGGCGTCGGCGCGCTCCCGGTGAAGCGCTTTTCCTACACCGACCAGCGCCGCCCCGGCCGAGGGCCGGGCGCGCGCACCCGTTCCGGACAACAGCGCCATGAGGTCGAAATTCCCGAGGACGTCTTCATCACCCCGCACATGTACCAGAAGCTCACGCAGAAAATCTCCGGCAAGCCGGGGGAGCGGATTCTGTCGTATCTCATGCTGCGCTCTCTGAAGCAGGCGCGCTACTCGGAGGACAATGTTGGGCACTTCGCGCTGGCCGCGCCGACGTACACGCACTTCACTTCGCCCATCCGCCGCTATCCCGACCTCATCGTTCACCGCATCCTGAAGGAGGTGCTGCAAGATTCGGCCGAGAAGCACGAGGGCACGGTGCCGATCGGGGTGGGAACGCTCTCGCAGAAGCGAGGGGCATGGGCGGAGAAGAGGCTCCCGGCTTCCGGCTCGAGGCTTCAGGAAAAGCAGGAGTCGCCCTGGAGCAAGGGATCGCCGAAGCGTGCCGGCCATCGCGACCGGCACGACTCAGAGACCCGTGCCACACAAGAACAGGGTCCCATTCCGCCCGGAGCGCTGCACGAGGTTGCAGAAGAATCATCCGAATCCGAGCGCCGCGCCGACGACGCCGAGCGCGAGCTCATGGATTGGAAGAAATCGAAGTTCATGCAGGACCGCGTCGGCGAAGACTTCGACGGCATGATCATCAGCGTCACCAAGTTCGGCTTTTTCGTCGAGCTGCTCGACATGTTCATCGAGGGCCTGGTGCCGCTCTCGTCCCTGACCGACGACCAGTACTCATTCCACGAAAACACGCGCCAGATCATCGGCCACAGGTCCAAGAAGAAGTATTCGCTCGGCGATAAAATCCGGGTGATCGTGGACCGCATTGATAGCGTGCAGCACAAAATCCAGTTTGCCGTCCTGGAGGAACGGCCGTCACGCGCCCAGCGCCGGCACAGGCATTAGGCTCAAGGCGCAAGGTTCAAAGCTCAAGGCTCAAGGCTCAGGGCGCAAGGCCGCAGAAGAGGCGTACGAATGGAAATTACAAACATCGAGTCCTTCCTGCCCTACTACAAGAACGTCCGCGAGCGCACCCTACGGCTGGCGCGCGTGATTCCGCCCGAGAAAATTGAATGGACTTACGCGCCCGGCAAGTTCACGCTGGGCGACCTGCTGCGCCACCTCGCCACGATTGAGCGCTACTTGTGGGCGGAACTGGTACAGGGCCGGCCGAACCAGTATCACGGCTGCGGGCGCGACCTGGCCGACGGTTACGAAAACGTCCTCGCCTTCGTGCAGCGCCTGCATGGCGAGTCGGTCGAAATTTTCGCGCGGCTCACGCCCGAGGACCTCAAGGCCAAGCGCGCCTTGCCTGACGGCAGCACCATCAGCGCGTGGAAGATTCTGCGGCTGCTGGTGGAGCACGAAATCCACCACCGAGGAGAAATTTACGTCTACTTGGGAATGCTTGGGGTAACGACGCCGCCGCTCTACGGCATGACCTCCGAGCAGGTGAAGGAACTGAGCGCGAAGGCGTAGGTCTATCGCATGGGCGCTGCCGCGCGGTCAAGCTGCCTTGCGCCTTGTGCCTTGGACCTTGAGCCCGCGACCTCGACGCGGTTTCTTCCCTGGTCCTTGGCGCGATACAGCGCCTGGTCGGCGGCCTCGATCACCAACTCCGGCGTGCGCAGCCGGGCGGAAACCTCGGCCACCCCAATGCTCACCGTCACCGAGGTCCGCGTGCGCTCGCGTCCCACGGGTTTGCGGCCGGGGTTGGAAAAGCGACGCTCGTCGCGCTTGCGGTTGCTGCGGTCCGGCCCGCGCACCATGAAGGTCGTGTGCTGCACTTTCTCGCGCACCATTTCCAGCTCACCCAGGCAATCCTGCATTTCGCGTCCCGGAAACAGGATCGCGAACTCCTCGCCGCCGTAACGGTAGGCACGGCCGCCGCCGCCGACTTCCTCCAGCCGGCCCGCCACCATGCGCAACACCTGGTCGCCGGTATCGTGGCCGTAGGAGTCGTTGAAATTCTTGAAGTGGTCCACATCCACCATGGCGATGGTGTAGGCATCGGTCAAACCCTGCATCGCCTGGTTCAGGGCCCGGCGTCCGGGCAAGGTGGTGAGCTCATCGTGGAACGCCAGCAAGTACGATGTCTCCACCAGCGAAGCCAGGAATATCACCACGCCGCTGGCGAAATACAGGGTGGAGCTCCGCCCGGGCGAGGCGGCGTGCATGCCGGCAAATGCCGCCCACACCGCCCAGAAGAACGCGGTGTCCACCGGTTTGCGCAGCAGGCTCATGCGCATCGCCAGCCACGCCAAGGCCGCAACGAATGCCAGCAGGCCCAATTGCGGCAGCGGCGTCCAGGCGAAAATTTCATGGGGAAGATAAGCGTGCTCCGCCCATGCGGCAAATTCAGCGTTCTCCGCGCGGGCCAGCACCGCCACTGCAATCGCCTGGATTGAGAGAATGCCCGCCCCCGAGCCGATGGACGTCAGCGTCAAGCCGCACTCGCCAATGACGGAGAAGAACACCAGGTTCACGGGCGCCAGGATCGCCAGCAGCGCGTACCCGGCGTTGGCGGCCGCGGGGGAAGCGTGCGCCAGCATCAGCAGACCGCGGTCGGTAAGACACAGGACGATGACGGCAAACAGCACGCGGCTGGAATGAAACCGCCACGCCATCGCCAGCGCCGCCAGAAGCGACGTCCAGAGAAGGAATTCGACCACCGGCGGCGACGCCGCATGCGTCATCCGGACGTGCGCCAGCACGAGCGAGCCCACCAGCAGCGCGCCTCCGGGCACGGCGAACGAAACGAGGGTCCTGGCTGGCGCCGAATTCACGGGTGCGGCTCCTTGTACAGACAAGTTGCTGGCCAATTATGGTGGCTGCGGGCAGTTGCGAGAGGTGACTAGGGGGGTTCCAAGCCAGGTGGCGGTGCTCGGCGACAGAGCTTATTCGAGCTCGCAATTCGCCAATCGTCTTCTAATTCCCAAAGTGGGAACAGGGGTGCGGGCCGGTGCTGTTTCTCGCTCTTGGGCTGCCATGCGGCGCTACAATTCCCGGTTCGGAACTCATTCCCTTGAAAATTCAGATGATGCTTTGGAGGAGTGAAGCCATGACATTTGCAAAACGCCCGGTATTTTTCCGCGCGGCGGTCACGGTGCTGCTGTGCGCTGGCCTGCTGGTTCCAACGACGGCGGCGGCGCAGGACATTTCCTTCCGCGCCTTCAGTAACTGGGCGGCCATCGGCCCGCCGGCCGATGAATACGCCGCCAAGCTGCTCAGCGTTTCCACCACCGCCCTGGGCAAGGACGGCCGCGTGAACTTCATCCGGCAGACGCCCACGCCTCCGGTTCCGAAGGAATTCAAGAACATCGTGGATGCAGTCTCCGCCGGAGGAACTCTCGCGGGCGGAGCAGGATTCGACGCTGCCTATGTCTCCGGCGGCGATCTCAACCCGGCGTGGGGATTCATCTACAACTCGGGAATTCCCTTTGGCCCCAACTTCGATGAATTCACAGGCTTTCTCTACGGCAAGTCGGTGGAGAACGGCAACATGACAGGGCTCGATCTGCTGCAGCAGATCCTGGACCAATCGGGGAAGAACGTGGTGGCGTTTCCCATTGTTGCCAGCAGCCAGCAGGGTTCCGGATATTTCATGCTGCCGGTGGGCAATGTGGGCACGAAACCGGGTATCGGCATGGCCGGGCTGTGCCAGCAGGAATGGACCTTCCGCTACCTGCCGCCGGCGCAGTACGTGATTGACCGCGCCTGCGACAACCTGGTCACCGCAGGCGTGATTCCGAAGAAGAAAATCAAGTTCATCCAGGCCATTTCCGGAAACGCGTCGCTGGTGAAGGCGGTCGCGGACGGCCAGCTCCAGGCCTACGAGATGGCCACGCCCCTGGACGACTACACCCAGCTCTTTGGGCTGCCGGAGGGAAATCCCGGCACGGTGCGGACGCGCTATATGCACTTTCCGGGCTGGCACCAGCCATTCCTGATTACTTACATGATCGTGAACAAGAAGGTGTGGAACAAGCTGAGTCCGGCCCAGCAGATGCTGGCCCTAAGCGTGGCGCGCGACCACGTGGTGACGTCGTACGGCGAAAACCTGCGGCAGCAGGGCGCCAAGCTGAAGCAGATCCTGGCGGCCAACCAACAGGACAGCAATCCGGACAACGACATGGTGCTGGTACGCTGGCCGGACAAAGACCTGGGGCTGCTGCGGGATGCCACCATCCAGTTCCTGAACGCGCGGCAGTCCGACGCCAAGCTCAGCGACCAGGACCGCAAGGATTACGGCAGGCTCCTGGAGTCGCTGCGCGCCTACGTCAGCGCCAACAACGGATATTGGAAGGTACGCGAGGTGCCCAGCTCCCTTCGTTACCAGGGTTGGTATGGTCCCGACGGCAAGACGAGCTGGGAGTAACGCAGCGCAGCCGAGTCCGAAGGCAGGGTCCGCAGTCCCTGCCGCCGGCCGGCAAACTTTCTCAGGGCTTCAGGTTCATCTTCTTCATGATCTCGATGTAGCGAGGATCACCGCGCAGCGAGTCGAACTCCGGACGGCGAATGTAGCCGCCGACGTCAATGGGATCCACTTCGAGAGTTTTCCTGAGCTCGGCAATCGTCTCATCCTTTTTGCCCCAAGCGGCGTAAGCCACAGAGCGGTCGGCCGCGTCCGTCGGGGCGATAACTTTCAGCCGGGCGGAGTAATACGCGTCGCGGCCGCCGCCGGAGTAGAGATTGGCGGCCTCGGGGTGGGCGCGCGCCACCAGCTTCCAGGCTTCGGCGTAATCGCCGCGAGACGAAAACAACTCGGCGCCGCGGTCCAGGGCCACCTCGAAATGGGAGTCCATGTCGAGCGTCTTCCGAATCTGCTGGATGGCGTCATCGGGGCGCCCCGCCGCTGACAGCGCCGCCGCGAAATTGGTGTTCACGATGCCGGAAAACGGGTCCAACTCGAGAGCCTTGTGATACTCGGCGATCGCATCCTGATAACGCCCCTGCGGCAGCAGACACATCTGGACATAGAAATAGTGGGCGGCGGAGTCATTCGGCTTCAGCTCGATGGCACGCTTGTACTCGCGCTCGGCGCCGTTCCAGTCGAATTCCGCCGCCATGGCCGACGCCATTGCGGTATGCGCTTCACTGAGGTTGGGATCGGCTTGCAGAGCTTTGGCGGCTTCGCTCTTGGCCATGGGTTGGGCTTTGGCGAAAGGCATCACGTCGTACCCGGGCGCCAGACCGTACGCCAGCGCCAACGCGGCGTGGGCATCCGCGTAGGTCGGGTCCCGGTCGGCCGCCTGCTGCAGATACTTGATGGCGTCCGCGATGTCCTGCTTCGTCCGCTTGGTGAGATAGAACCGGCCCTTCAGATAGAGCTCGTAGGCCTCCGGGTCCTTGGTCTTGGCTGCGGTGATGTGCTGCATCTCGGCGCCGGTGATCCGTGCGCGAAGCATCTGCGAAATCTCTCTCGTAATATCGCTTTGCAGATCATGGGCCTGCTGTTCCGGGCGGGTAAACTGCTGTCCCCAGATTTGTGCTCCGTCGGAGACGCGCACCAGGTCCGCCTGAATCGTCATTTGCTCATCGTGATGGGCCAGCCGCCCCGTCAGGATCGCGTCCACGTTCAGTTTTTGACCAACCTGCTGCGGATCAATCTCCTTGCCCTTGTAACGGAACACGGTGGTGCGCGCCATCACGCGCAAGCCGGGAATCTGCGCCAGATTGTTGATCACTTCTTCCGTAATCCCGTCCGCCAGGAATTCGTGGCTGGCATCGCTGCGGTCGTAGGTGAACGGCAGCACAGCCAGCGAGCTGATGCCGGATTTGGTAGCGCCGCCGCGCCACATCCAGGCACCCACGGCGACCGCGACGACGATCACCGCTGCCACCGCGCCTATCCACCATTTCCGCCGGCTGCGCGGCTGCTCGATTTGGGTTGTCGAGGGAGCAGGAGCAGCGGCCTGACCAGCTTCCGGCGCCCGCGCTGCCACGGCAACGCCGCGTCCCGACGATTTCCCAGAATCGCTGTCGCGCTTCAGCCGCTTCAGGTCGGCGCGCATTTCCGCCGCGGTCTGGTAACGCAGCTCTCGGTCTTTCTCCAAAGCTTTGCCGATGATTTCATCCAGCTTGGGCGGCAGATCGGGATTGATGGTGGAGGGCGCCGGTGATTCTTTTTCCAGGATCTTGGTGAAGATCACCGCCGAAGTCGGTCCTTCGAACGGCATCTTGCCGGTCGTCAACTGGTAGAGCACCGCGCCAAAGCTGAACAGATCGGTGCGCGCATCCAGGGGCTCGCCGCGTGCCTGCTCCGGCGACATATAGGCCACGGTTCCGACCGAGGAACCGGGGCTGGTAAGGTGCGGCGGAGCATCCATCGTGGCCGAGCCACCTGCGGCTGCCAGCATCGGATGAGGCGCGACCTTGGCCAGCCCGAAATCGAGCACCTTGGTGCGTCCGCGCGACGTAATGAAAATGTTGGCAGGCTTGATATCGCGATGGATGATGCCCTTGGCGTGCGCAGCGTCGAGCGCGTCGGCGATCTGGATAGCGATTTCCAGCACCGCCTCCAGGCTCACGGTCGAGCCGATCAGCCGCTCCGAGAGCGCCACGCCTTCCAGCAATTCCATGGCGATGAAGGGCTGCCCCTCAGCCTCGTCAACTTCGAAGATGGTGCAGATGCCCTCATGGGCAGTTGCGGACGCGGCGCGGGCCTCCAGTTGAAAGCGATGAAGCGCCTGGGAGTTCTCCATCATCTCGCGCGGCAGGAATTTCAGCGCGACGCGGCGACCCAGCTTCAGGTCTTCCGCTTCATACACCACGCCCATGCCGCCGCGCCCGATCTCGCGCACGACGCGATAGTGCGACACCGTTGTGCCGATCACTGCCACCCTCCCGGATGCGGCCATGGTAGCACGCTGTGTGTCGGACAGCCGCGCGCGTCCGCTGCGCTGCGGTGCAAAGCCTTGGGTGCTCGCGGTCGGCACCTGAAGTTCGCTACTGGTATTAATTTTGGGAGAGAAGGAGAGATTGGTCGGGACGGGCAGATTTGAACTGCCGAACGCGCCGCTGCGCGGAGGCCCCTCGCATGCTTTCTTAGCGCCTCCGCTGCGCGGCGGCGCAAAGCCTTGGGGTGCTCGCGCTCGGCACACCAAGCCGCACTCTTCAAAGCCGTCAATTGTATGGAGAATAAGAATTGGTCGGGACGGGCAGATTTGAACTGCCGACCCCTCGCACCCCAAGCGAGTGCTCTACCAGGCTGAGCCACGTCCCGACGGTCAGGGGTAGGTGAATTTTAACACGCGACACAGGCCCTTATGCGCCATGGCGCGTCCCCCTCTTGCCTTTTCGGCAAAGCTCAATATACTGCTGCTACTTGCCCGGCCCGCCGGCCGCAGGGCCTGCGCCGGGTGCTTTTTAGATTAGCCGCCGGGGTGCGGCAAACTGTCCTGCGTTCTCACGAATTATTAGTTCCTGCAGTGCCAGCGTCTTCATCTTGTACACGGCAGGAGAGGAAAAACCCCATGGCTGCTAACCCCGTTTCGCCGACGCCAGTTTTGACGCTGGAAACCGAAAAAACTCCCCAACAGATCACCGTACATTGCTCCGGCAGGTTTGTATCCGACACCTGCGCGCAGCTGCAGAGCACAGTCCGGCCGCTGCTGTCCGAGACCAAGTCGCTGGTGCTGGACCTGACCGGTGTGAACTACATCGACAGCTCGGCGCTGGGCGCCATCGTGGGACTGAAGCTGTCCTCGAAGCGCGCCGGCTGCAGGCTCACGCTCATCAACCTTACGCCGCGCGTAAAAGAACTGTTCAGCATGACGCGGCTCACCGAAGTCCTCGGCGAGCATGAAGGGATGCTGGGCGCCACCCCCGACTAGAGATCGAAACAAGCGGCAGCGAAGGCGCGGTTGTCCCGCCTTCGCTGCCGTGTGTCTTTTAGTCCTGATGTTTGTTGTTTCCCGGGGCGCCACGTCGCTGCGGCTTCTTGTGCCAGAGTTCCAGCGCGCGGTCGGCCAGAGTGATGTAGGAATCTCGGGGCAAGCCACTCAGATCCGCCTGCCGCTTGTCGGGTAGCGGAATCAGCCGTGGTCCTTCATCGCGCGCCGCCGCCGCATCAGGCGGAAACTTCGACACCTGGGGCTGCGCCCGCTTGCTGCTGCGACTTCTTTTTCGCTTCGGCACGCTTCGACTCGGATAGCTGGTTTTCTGGATTGGATGCTTCCGAGCTGCTGCCGCACTACCTTAATTTTCCGCCGGATGCGAAGTGTGGCACGGCTCCGTGCCACCCTCGCGTGCCCTAGGTCCTAACCGACGCGGCGAATATCGTCATGGTCGGTGCGCTCCACCCGGTCCACGCGCTCCACGCCGCCGCCACGGCCAACCAGCGCGATGATCAGGGCAATGATGGCTACCGCCACCACGATCCAAATCCAGCCCAGGCCGCCGCGCGAAGAGGCCCGCTGCGTCGCCTCGGCATTTGGGCCGTTGGGATTGCTCTGCGACGCGGTCGGGTTGTTCGCATTGGCGTTGCTGCTGGGCGAGGCATTACCCGGATTGCCCGCGGTTCCCGACCCGGCAGCAGAACCCGATGGGGTTGAGCCCGCGGCCGCTCCCGTCGCGCCGCTGCTCGGGGACTGCTGCGATGGCGGTTGCGCCTGTTGCGCCGACGGTGAAGAGGATTGCTGGGACGTACCTGAGCTGCTTCCGCTGGTCTGCGCGGCCGCAAACACCGCGCACAGCAGAACGATCCCAATCCACAACCACAATTTTCGCATGACTACTCCTTCCAAGCTCCCTGCAGAGCGATTCCACGGTAGGAGTAAGCGGCACTGGGGCAGGGTTGTCCCTAAAGCAGGGTGTCTGCGCACCCGCAGCACACGCCAGAGACAAGCGGCGGCTACTTCTGCCCGGTATTCTTCAGGATTTGTTCGGCGAAGTAGTTCTCCACCTTCGCCTGGTCGCGGACCACGTCGTAGTAGGCGGCCTTGAGCAGCTGCTCGCGGCGGTCGCGGAGCTGGTCGCGGATCGCCTGCTGCACGCGCGGGTCGTTCAACTCGCGCTGCCCGGCCGGCTCCTTGGCGATCAGCTTGACGATGCGGTAGCCGAAGGGCTGCTTGGTTTCCGGGTTCACGATGGTGATCACGGAACTGTACTGTCCCGGTTTCAGCTTGCTGATGGCATCGCGAGTCGGCGGATCGGTCTTGGCCAGCGCCGATTGCGGCATGAACCCGAGGTCGCCGCCGTTATTCGCCGACTCGGGATCTTCGGAGTAGTTCATCGCCACGGTGGCGAAGTCCTCGCCGCTGTCCAGCCGGTTCATGATCATCTGGATTTTCTTGCGCGCGTCGGCGTCGTTTTGAGCCTTATCGCCCTTGAGGTTGCGCACCTGGGCGTTCGGCATGGTCGTCACCATGATGTGGGCCACGTGGAACTGCGGCTCAATCAGGTTGAATTCCGCCTTATGCGCGTTGTAATAAGCCACGATATCGCCGTCGGAAATGGTGATCTTCGAGGTGATCTCCCGGTTCATCACCTTGTCGATGGTGATGGAGCGCCGCAGATCGCGCTTGAAGTCCTCCACCGTGATCTTGCGGTCCTTCAGCCGGCGGTCGAATTCTTCCTGCGTATACGGCGCCTTGATCTCGTTCAGCTTCTGGTCGACTTCCTCGTTGGTGGCCAGCAGGCCGAGCTTTTCCGCGCGCTGCATCAGGATCTCATTGTCAATGAGTTCCTTCAGGATGCTGAGCTTCAGGCTGTTGGCTTGCTCGTCGGTGGGCTGCTGCGGCGAGCTGGCAGTCTGGTTGGCGTAGTACTTGTCCACCTCGGTGCGCAGGATCTTGCGGCCATTTACTTTGGCCATGACGTCGGTGCCTGCCTGCCCGCGGTTACAACCCAATGCGAAAAGGAGCGAGAGAATGAGAACGAACCAGGCGCCGATCTTCCGGGGCCCCTGAAAAAGACGCATCAAGTGTTCCTCCGAACTATTTGGACACCGGGGCGGCATTGGCTTGCAATGGCACCGGCTGACCGGCGTCGCGCAATGCCCGGTCCACAATCAGGTGCACCAGCGGCCCGGGCAAAGCGCCGTCCATCTTCTCTCCGTTGACGTACGCCATCGGCGTGGCGCTGATGCCCAGCGCCTTGCCTTCTTCGACTGAAGCCTTCACCTGCGCATCCGACTGCGCCTTGATGCACGATTGCAGTGGCGTGAGCGGCAGGTTGTGGCGCTGTGCGGCTTCCAGCGCTGCCTTGTCCAGGCGCTCGAATTGGGCGGTTAGCGGCGGCTTCATGTCGGCGCTGATTTCCGCCTGGTGCGCATGCAGGTAGTCGGCGTAGTCCCAATACGCATCGCCGTTTTGGGAGGCGAGGCAATTGGCGTCATTGGCCGCGTGCAGCGCCCACGGGTGGATTTCCACGATCGGAAAATCCTTGTACACGATCCTTACGCTGTCGCCGTAGTTTTTCAGGATGTCCTGCATGAGGACGGCGTGCATGCGCGAGCAGAACGGGCACTCGAAATCGTCGAAGTTGACGATCGTAACCTTGGCGTTCTTGTTGCCCCGCACCGGACGCCCCGTCAGATCAATCTTGCTCATCAGTTCGGCGTACGGGTCCTTGGTCAGGTCCAGCTTGGTCATCCGCACCAGCGACTTGTTGTCCTTGGAAATCAGGAAATCGTGCGTCTGCTTGTGGACGTCAACTTTCCCGTCGCCCTTGCGCTCCATTTGCATAAACGAGACGTTCACCACATCGTAGCTGGGAATGTCGGGGCTGGGCTTGCGCGGTCCGACCTCAATCTGTACGTCGGCGGGAATATTGAAGTAGGTGCGCACCTGGCGCTCGATGCGCTGGTTGAGCTCAGGAGCGTTGGATTGCGCCGCGCATCCCATGCACAGCAGCAGAATGGCCACTACGGAACGTCGAAAAAGGAACACAGACACCCGCCTGATCATTGTGAATCGCAATCACAATTATCGCATGTGGCTCCGCCCCATCGCGCAAAACCGGCGCGGTGGGGCCCCGGATCGGCGGGGCAGGGCTGAAGATTCGCAGGGATAAGACAGAGAACCAACGGTCCTTCGGCGCAGCTTGCGGGCAGCAGGGCGCCGCGCGCGACCTCAGGCACTCCCACAGTTGGGTGCTCAGGTAGTGCCTTCAGGCCACCCGCGAGGCGTCCGGACGGCAGCAGAACGCGCACTGCTTTCGAATCTCGCCGGCGCGCGCGCGCACCGTGTTTCCGAACTGCTCCCAGCGCTCGCTCCTGCCCTCCAGCGCCGCCGAGGTTTCTTCTCCCTGCGTGCGCGCCGGTTTGAGCGTGGTCTCGTCAGCGTTGGGCGCACCGGGAACGAGCATCGGATCGGCGCCGGCAAACTTTCCCGCGATGCGCCTCGGAAATAACTGCGCCGCCGTGATCCGGCGTTCGCCGCCATGGCTGGGACGGTCGCCGCGCGTCTCGTCGGGCGTAATATTGCGCTCTGTTCCCTGCCGATGTTGCACCGGGGCCTCGCTCCATTTTTCCTTGTATTCACCTAGCCACTTTTCTTCCAACTCGTTCCACGCCCGGTGATGCTCGCGGCGGTGCTCGCGCCAGCGCTTCTCCTCCTCCATCATTTTCTCGTCGAACGCGGGCAAGGCTTGGGCTTCCGCCGGCATCAGGTTGGTGCCGAAATCGTCTTCATCGGCGATGGAGCGGTACACGTGGTTGGTCGGCACAAGCACCTTGCGGTCCTTTCCAAGATCGGCCACCAGGTACTCGATTTCTCCGCTGTCGTGGTCGAAGATCACGTCATGAACTTTGCCGAGCGTGGACCCGTCGGCGGCGTACAACTTGGCGCCGCGAATATCGTCTTCATCCGCTGAAAAGTGGTAGTCCCGCAGCATTGCGTAATGAGCCATAAATCCCCTCGCGCTGTTCAGATGCGGCCGGCGCCGCGGACGTGGTGCTCTGAAAAGCTCCCTGTGTCCCCATCTGCCCGGTGATTGCAGATGTGGGTTGTGGCTAGACCGCATTCGGATACGCGACCTTCTGCCGCTCGTGGATTTCCTGCACCCGTCCCAAGGTATCAACCTCCGCCGCTGTCTTGTCGGGCCGCAGCCGCAGGATGCGGGGAAAGCGCAGGGCGAAGCCGCTATCGTGCCGGTCGGACTTCATCACCGCGTTGAACGCCACCTCCAGCACGACGCTGGGCTCGACCTCGCGCCAGAAGCCGTGGTCCACGATGGTGTGCGCCAGGAACCACTCCGTCATTTCGGCGATCTCCTTGTCGGTCAGGCCGGAGTAAGCCTTCCCGACATTCACCAGCCGCTCGCCATCGCGCACCGCGAAGGTGTAGTCGCTGAGCACGCCCGCGCGCTTACCGTGGCCCCACTCCACCGAAGTCACCGCCACGTCCAGTGTTGCCAGCTCGCGTTTCAGCTTCAGCCACGATCGCCCGCGCCGGCCCGGTGTATACACCGAGTTGAGGTCCTTGATCATCAGCCCTTCGTTGCCGCGCGCTTGCGCCGCCTCAAACAGCTCGCCCAGGTGCTCGGGCGACCCAGCCCGCAGCACCGGCGCGCGGAGCGCCGCTACGTGCGCTTCATCTTCCTGCTCGATCGCGGGCTCGAACTCAAACCTTCCTTGCGGATCGCGGACCCGCTCGCGATGCTGCCGAGTGGCGCCGGCAAAGATTCCATCCAGCAACGCCTGCCGTTCGCGCAACGGACGATCGATCACCAGTTCGCCGCCGGCAAATAGAACGTCAAACACCACGTAGCACACCGGCACCTCGTGCATCAGGCGTTCGGTGACGGTCTTCCGTCCCAACCGCTTCTGTAATTCGGAAAAAGGCAGCGCCCGCCCCGCGCGCCAGGCCACAATCTCTCCGTCCAGAATCACGTCTCCCGAGAAATCCGTGAGCGGCCCCGCCAGCTCCGGGAAGGAATCCGAGATTTCATCCCGCGTCCTCGAAAATAATCGCACCTGCTTTTGCTGGAGCCTTGCGCCTGAAGCCTGCAGCCCGATGTGCGCTTGCGCTCGGATGCCGTCATATTTGTCTTCCACCGCCCCATCGGTAAAAAATTCAAACGCCTCCTCGGCCGTTTCCACCGGGCTGGCCAGCATGAATCCCAGGGGATGAAACAGGCGCATGCGCGCCTCAGCCAGCTTTCCCGCCGAAGCCAGCCGCAGCGTTTCCCCGATATCGCCCAGCAGCATGTTCGCGCGCTGCACATCGGCGAGCGGCGCGCCGTACGCTTTCGCGACCGCCTCTTCTACAAGGCTTTCCTTCAGGCCGATACGCAATTCCCCGGTCATGATTTTCACCAGGTACTTCGCTTCGAGGGGCTTAAGTTTTTCGAGTAGCTGCCGCAACAGCGCGGCTTTCGCCGCCGGCCCGCGCACGGTCGCGATGGCGCGCAACGCGCGTGCCACATCGAGAACGCTGAGGGCGGCCCATCCTTGTCTCGGCCGCTCTCGGCGAGACACCGTGGGGTCGCCGCTCAGCAACTCGTGCGCCGCCCACCCCAGGTCGCCATATTTCCTGTACGCGGCCGTCATCGCCGCATCGGATTTCCCGGTGATGTCCTTCAGAGCCTGCCAGATCAGCGCTCCGCCCACCTGGAGCGTGGTCTCCTCCCACGCGGGAAAAGCCCGGCCCGAGAGAAACACAGCGGAGATCGCCGAATCCTCTACAGTTCGCGCCCGCAGGTACTCGGAGAGAATGCGCACCTTTTCCGTTTTCTTGGTGGTGCCGGCGATGGCTTCAGCGGCGGATGCCAGAGCATGCATCGGGGTTCTCGCTGGATTCGATGCTGTAGGCGCGCCTGGGGCGCGGCATGTGCGCCGCCTGCACGGTTTCGCGCCACACCTAGGCCACGGCTTAGCGGATCAATGGCGCTGAGCGGCTGCCGAACTTTCGCCGCGCAGCGAGTTTATCAGCCGGCCTGGCGCTCGCGGGCGAAGGGAGCAAATTCGCGCACCTCGTCGGAGAGGCGGCGCGCTTCCGGATTGGCCGGCAACCCGCTGGTCTGGAATTCCTGCTTCAGCTGGCGCAGCATGTTGGCGGCAGATTCCATGCGCATTTGCCGCAGCCGCAGCGCCGGGTCGTTTCCGCCTACCGACCAGCTATCTATGTAAGCCCACAGCGACAGCCGTGTCCGATCCACCTCCTGTTGCAGCCTGCGGACGGTGTCCGCCGGCAGTCGCGGCTCGGCCAAACCCGTGGTCGGATCAGCCCGCGGATGTTCCAACTCGGCGCGGATCGCGTGAAGCTCCGCCATCACTAATTCAACTCTGCGCCCCAGTTCAGAGTCCATACCGGGTTCACTCCTTATCTCAACGTACCAGCGAGTTCCCGGATGGGATGTCCTTTCTTATTCTTGATACGATTTCAGAACGCGCCAAAATTGACAGCCCTCCCGCTTGCGGCTACGCTGGAATAACCCCCGGGACTGCTCCGGCCATCCAAGGATGTGAATGACCAACTGGCGTAAATACCTGCGTTTTTTAGCTGCCGTGCAACTCTTGCCGGCGCTGGAAAGCGGCGAAGACATTCTGGTCGGTGGCCAGGCCGTGCTCGAGGGCGTCATGATGCGCTCGCCCCATGCCTGGGGGATTTGCGTGCGCAAGCAGGACGGCTCCATCGCTTCGCATTCCGAGCCCTTGGAGCGCCCCTCGGAGAAGCACAAGTGGATGGCCTGGCCCGTGATTCGCGGGGTGGTCACCCTTGGTCAAGCCATGGGACTGGGCTTTCGCGCGTTGCGATTCTCCGCCAATGTCGCCCTCGGCGATGCTCAGGCCGATACCAAGGGCAAGAAAATCGAAATCAACGGATGGGTCGCCGCCCTCAACATCCTGCTCTCGGTCGGCTTCTTCATCTTCATGTACAAGTTCATTCCGCTGGTGGCTGCCACTGAGCTGAAGCAGCGCGTCTCGCCTGTCTTCGGCAACCAGATCGTCTTCAACCTGGTGGACGGCATTATCCGCATCGCCCTCTTCCTTCTGTTTATCTGGGCGACCTCGTTGTGGGCCGACCTGCGCCGCGTCTACCAGTACCACGGCGCCGAGCACAAGACCGTGTTTGCCTTCGAAGCGAAAGATTCGATGACGCCCGCGTCGGTCCAGAAATACGTCACCTGGCACCCGCGCTGCGGCACAAGCTTCCTGATGACGGTGATGCTCCTCTCGATTGCCGTCTACACTGCCGTCCCGGTGCATACGTTCGCCACCCGCTTTGCCATCCGGATTGCGCTGCTGCCATTCATTGCCGGCGTGTCCTATGAAATCATCCGCTTCGCGGCCAGGCACCGCGGCTCGCTGTTTTCCATCATGACCGCTCCCGGACTGTGGTTGCAGCGCATCACCACCCAGCCTCCCTCCGACGACCAGTTGGAATGCGCCATCGGCGCCTTGGACCACGCCATGGAACTGGAAGCCCAGCGCGGCGGGGAGCTGGTGATAGCGTAGCCGACGGTCGATGGTCGACGGCCGACGGATGTTAAACTCCCAATATCACCACCGAGACACAGAGAGCGCCGAGGCGTCACCGAGAATTGTTTCAAAAAGACTCCCTCGGTGAATCTCGGTGGCCTCGCTGCCTCGGTCGTGCCCGACGCGAGAGACCGCCGACCGTCGACCATCAATCATGTTTGACCGTCTGGAACAAACCGAGGCGCGCTACGAAGAGCTGACCCGAGCTCTCGCGGACCCCGGTGTCTTCGCCGATTCAGCGAAGTACCAGAAGACCGCCAAGGCGCACAGCGAACTGGCCCCCATCGTCGAGAAGTTTCGGGAATACAAGGATCTGAAGAAAGGCGTCGCCGAAACTCGGCAGATGCTCACCGACGAAACCGACGCCGACATGAGACAAATGGCGCAGGACGAGCTCCATTCCCTCGAGCAGCGCCTGGCCACCGTCGAGCAGGACCTTAAATTCCTGCTCATCCCCAAAGATCCCAACGATGAGAAGAACGTCATTCTGGAAATCCGCGCCGGCACCGGCGGCGACGAAGCTTCGCTGTTTGCCGCCGAGCTCTTCCGCATGTACACGCGCTACGCCGAAGGTCAGCGCTGGAAAGTGGAAGTGCTGTCCTCTTCCGAATCCGGCATCGGCGGGCTGAAGGAAGTGATTGCCATGGTCGAGGGCCGCGGCGCTTACTCCAAGCTGAAGTACGAGGGCGGTGTCCACCGCGTGCAGCGCGTCCCCGAAACCGAGCAGCAGGGCCGCGTCCACACCTCGGCCGTGACCGTCGCCGTCATGCCGGAAGCCGAGGAAGTGGACGTCAAAATCGAAGCCAAGGACATTCGCGTAGATACCTTCTGCTCCTCCGGCCCCGGCGGACAATCGGTCAATACCACCTACTCCGCCGTTCGCATCACCCACATTCCGACGAACACCGTGGTGAGTTGCCAGGACGAGAAGTCGCAGATCAAGAACCGTGAAAAAGCGATGCGCGTGCTGCGCTCCCGCCTTTACGACATGGAGCGCGAGAAACAGCAGGCGGCGCTGGCGAAGGAGCGGCGCGCCATGGTCGGTACCGGCGATCGCAGCGAAAAAATCCGCACCTACAACTTCCCGCAGAACCGCGTCACCGACCACCGCATCGGCCTCACCTTGCACCAGCTTGCCGACGTGATGGACGGGCGCCTCCAGCCGATCATTGACGCCCTCACAACCCATTTCAACGCGGAGAAGATGAAGGACCAGGCGACGGTGGTGGCGTAGTTCAGTCAATTGCCCAGCTTGAAGTTCACTTCGATATTGACCATCACAGCGACAGGATTTCCATCCTTCATCGCTGGCCGAAACCGCCACTTCCGCACCGCATTTCTGGCCTCCTCATCCAAGCCCAGACCGAGAGATCTTGCGACTCGCACGTCATATGGCACGCCGTCCGGGCCGATCACGCAGAAGAGAACCACCGTCCCCTGGTACTTCGCTTTTTGCGCCTGTTCAGCATAATGCGGAGCGGACGCCTTCACTGCGCGCGGCGGTGTTACGCCGCCGCCCACCCTGTAGACAGGCAATACCTTGCCGTCAATATTGACGCTGCAGTATTCCGCACAGACGGAGCTCGGTTTCACGATTATTGGTTGAATTCGCAAATAGTCTCGCGCGTGCTCGTCCGTTGGCAATTGGCGGAACACTTCGTCAATTCTCGGAGGCTCATTTATTTGGCCGAACCTCCCGACGCTGATAATCAGAAGAATTATCATTACAAATCGCACGCCGGAATTTTACTTCGCTATCGCGCCGTTATTGAGCTTCTTTCCTCCGTGCCTGCGTCCCTCTGTGTTTAAATCTGTCGCAATGCAGCTGAAAGACGCCCTGCGCGACGCCGTCTCCATGCTGGAGGCGAATCATGTCGGATCGCCGCGGATGAACGCCGAGGTCCTGCTCATGTTCGTCCTCGGCTGCGACCGCGCCTACCTCTACGCGCATCCCGAGCGCGAACTTTCGCCGGCGGAAACTGAACGCTACGATGAGGCGCTCGCCCAGCGCGCCCGCGGCATTCCCGCCCAATACATCACCGGCCATCAGGAATTCTGGGGCTTGGATTTCGTCGTCGGACCCGGCGTGCTGATACCGCGTCCTGAAACCGAGCACTTGGTCGAAACCGTGCTCGAACTCGCCGCCGGCATCCGCTTTCCTCGCATCGTGGACGTCGGAACCGGCTCCGGCTGCGTCGCGCTGGCGCTGGCCACCGAATTTCCGCGCGCCGAAATTCACGCCACCGAAGATTCCGCCCAGGCGCTGGAATTCGCGCGCGCCAACGCCGCTCGCCTCGGCCTCGATCAGCGCGTGGTGTTTCATGCCACCGACTTACTCACCGGCGTCGAAGGGCCGTTCGACATCATCGCTTCGAATCCCCCCTACGTCGGCGACAGCGAGTTCGACAAAGTCCAACTCGAAGTCCGCAAATTCGAGCCGCACTCGGCTGTCTTCGCCGGCGCGGAAGGTCTCGACGTCATCCGCCGCCTGGTTCCGCAGGCGCGCGCCGCACTCCAGCCCGGCGGCTGGCTGGCCATGGAAATCGGTTACTCCATGGAGGCCGCGGTTCGCAAGCTGCTGCGCGACTGGGCCGAGCTCCGCGTCATTCCCGATCTGCAGGGCATTCCTCGCGTGGTCGCGACCAGGAACAACTAACGACTGCCGTCCGCGGGAATGGTTCTGCTGCTTCCGCGGTGTTACAAAATGTAACCTCGCGCACCCTGAGACTTCTCACTCCTGCATCTACAACACGCCGCACCTGAGCACCGCCGCAGCCACTGACGGAATCCCGGTACCGCATCACGGTACTCCGAACCCGGGCTTGACGGGCAGAACTGCTGTTTAACACACAGTTAACACATCGAGGAGTGGCAGCTTGCTTGCGAGACTATTTTTGCCGGCCGTTCTGCCGCTGTTTCACGGAAAGGGCCGACCTAAGCAGGTGGCGGGCAGCATACGCCGGCCCGTTGTTTATCGATAGATTGATAACTACGGTGACAACGTACCCGGTGATTTCGCCATCTCTTAGAGCAGCACACTGCACCTGAAACGTTGGTGTAGCGCAGCACACTCCGGGCGTAGCGTCGCGCCTCGGAATAGACAACGGTCGTTCAACAATCCAACTGCTGGCCGCAGGCAACACAAAGCGGTTGCGCTGCCTGTCCTTAGAGCGCCAGAGGGGCCCATGAGAAGCAGCCTGTCGAAACGGTTTTGCCGGGACAAATGCGCCAGCCGTTATCCCCGCGCGCCCCGCCATTCCCCAGACATTTCGTTCGCGTACGTCCCTGGGTCGTCCGCGGCATCGGAGGAGACCGCACAGTGGACGTAAGGGCCATCATCCTGATCGGCGGCGCCAAGCCAGAATTCGGACCGGAAGCGGAGTCCTTCGCGGGCACTCCTCTCGCCTTGCACGACGTCCTTGGGCGGCCGGTACTGCACCGCATCGTCGACCGGCTCCAAGCTCAAGGCATCGGCGCGATTAGCGTTATCAGTGAAATGCCAATGCCGCCGCTGGAAGGCGCGATACGCAACGCTCAGCAGGCGCTCAACTGGACCACCGTCGCCGCCGGACAGCTTTTCCGTGTTGCTGAAAACGCCTTCTCCGATCATGCACAGGCCGGCGCCGAAGGAGTTCTCGTGCTGCGTCTCGGCGGCTATGCCGAATTCGAAGTGGAGGAATTTCTTCAGCGCCACCTCGACGGCCGCGCCCACGTTACCCGCGCCGTGGACGGCAACGGCGCTGGGCTTGGCCTGTTTATGATCGCGTCCTCCCGGCGCAACGACGCCGCTTATCTTTTCCGTCATCACCTTCAGCAGTGCCGCGCCGCAAGTGGAGAGTGGGTTTTCCGTGGCTACTTCAACCCGTTGGCCAGCGCGCGAGACCTGCGCGCCCTGGCGGTGGACGCACTCATGCAGCGCGTGCCGCTTGCCTCCATCGGTGAGGAGCGCCGCCCCGGTATCTGGATTGCCCCGAGCGCGCGGGTAGACCGCCGCGCCCGCATTCTTGCGCCGGCATTTATCGGAGCTCACGCCAACGTCCGCGCCGCCGCGGTCATCACGCGCGGCAGCGTAATCGAGCACCACGCCGAAATCGACACCGGCACGGTCATCGAGAACGCTACCGTGCTGCCCTACACCTGCATCGGTCCGGGATTGGACGTTGCGCACGCAGTGGCCGGAGGCAGACGGCTGCTGCACCTGGCGCGCAACGTTGAAGTCGAGATCTCCGATCCCCGGTTGATGGACACCGTTTCCGAACACGCGTCGTTGCGCGCCCTGAGCAGCGCGGCCTCGCTGGCGGCCTACTTGCCGCTGCAATTCTTCCGTGGGCTGTTCGCGACGTCCCATCGCGACCAGCCCAAGGAATTCCCTGCGGCCGCTCATGCGCCTTCTTCGGCCCTGAGCGCGCCCGCCGGATTCGAGGCTTCCCGTGAAGCCTCCTCGTTCCCCGCCAGTCTTGCAGTCGCGAGGAGATATGGAGACCAATAGGCCCGTAGTGGTGAAGCGCATTCCCGAACGCCTGAACTTGAAACAGGCGCGGGCGTTTTGCCGGGAAATGGACCCGATCCTGAATTCGGACCGGCCGCAAATCGTGTTCGATTGCTCGCAGGTCAAGCAGGTGGATGCAGCGGGCGTCGAAATGCTGTTGCAATGCCTGTCGCACGTCATCCGGCGCGACGGCGACCTGAAGCTGGCGGCGCTCTCGCCTCAGATGGCAATTATCCTGGAGATGACCCGTACCGAGCGGCTGTTCGAGATTTACGAAAGCTCCAGCGATGCCGTCCTCAGCTTCAGCCGCTTCCTGCCTGCACATTTGAAGCAACCGGCCGTATTCACCATGCCGGCAATTCCTCAACTGGCGCCGCCGCGTGCGGCCGCATCCAACTCAGCGGAGGGCGCTGCCCCGGCAGACCTGGCTGCCTGAACCTATGTCCATCTCCGAAACTACGGCGGTCCCGGTACCGCGCCTCGGTTGGCGCGCGGCCATCCAGAGTCTCCGCTCACAGCGTTCCACGCGAAGCCGCCTGCTGGGCGGCAGCGTCATCATGCTGGCCGGCTCGGCGCTGGTCAGCGTTCTTAACTTCGCCTACAACGTCGCCGTCGCGCGCATGCTCGGCCCGGCCGGATTTGGCCACGCCGCGGTCGCCATCACCCTGCTCATGCTGGTTTCCGCCGTTACGCTTTCGTTCCAGTTGGTATGCGCCAAGCTGGTAGCGCGCAACGAAATCATGGAAGCCAAGGCCGCGGTGTATCAGCGTCTGCTGCGCAATGCGTGGAAGGTAGGGCTGGCAATCGGCGCCGTGCTGTTGGCTGCCAGTGGGGCTGTGGCGCAGTACCTCAATCTTCCGTCACCGTGGATGATCGTGGTGCTGGCCGTCGGCTTCACTTTCTATGTTCCGCTGGGCGCACGTCGCGGCGGTATGCAGGGCATGTGCGCCTTCCCGCGGCTTGCCTCCTCCTACATCGTCGAAGCCCTGTTGAAGTTCGTGGCCGCCGTCCTGCTGGTCGAAGGCGGCTTCGGAGCCATGGGCGCCATTGCCGCCATCTCCGCCTCCGTTCTGCTTGCGTATGTGCTGCCCGTTCCGCCGGAATTGAAGATGGAAACCTCGGCGGATCTTCCCGCCTCTTCGCGCGAGGCGCTGCAGGCCATCGTCTTTTTCGTCGGCCAGGTCATTATCAGCAACACCGACATCGTGCTGGTAAAGCACTTCTTTCCACCCGCCATTGCCGGGCTCTACGCCACTCGCGCGCTGGTCGGGCGGCTGGTGTATTTCGCCTCCTGGATGGTGGTGAGCGCAATGTTTCCCATCTCCGCGGGCGCTGCGGAAGGAGAGAGCGCCAAAAGCATTCTGGCTGTGCCGGTGCTGTTCGTCATCGGCATCTCGGGCGGCTTCGTCCTGTTTCTTTCCGCGTTTCCCCACTTCGTGCTGAGCACCGTTTTCGGCTCGGCGTTTGCCGGTGGCGGGCTCGACAGCCTGCTGCCGCTGTGCGCGCTCATGGCCGGCGTGTACTCGCTCAGCGTCGTGCTCATCACCTATGAAATGTCCCGCCGCATCGCCAATACCGCCTGGGTCCAACTGGCGATCGCGGTGGCGATAGTGGCAGGCATCTTCCTGTTCCACGCGACACTCACAGAAGTGGTGCTGGTGCAGCTCGTCATGATGGCCGTACTTTTGGGCATCGTGGCCCTGGCGCTTCTCGTCCGCCGGTTGCGCCCGCAGCGCGTCTTGCAGGAGGCGGCATGAACAAGTTCCGCGCGGCCTCGGAAGCCGAGGTGATCTGGGAATTCCTGCGCAACGAATTCCATCACCACGATTTCGATCGCGACCGCGACCGCTTCGCTGCCATGGTTGAGAGCGGCGACGCCAACGATCCGCGCCAGGACGCGCTCCGCCGCGCGCTCTTCTATCGGCGCCGCGGACACATGTGGAACCAGATTCCCCGCGATACGCAGTGGTGGCGCGTGCAACTTGAGGATTCCGATCTCGACCGGCTGTGCGTTTTCGCCCGGACGCACTGGCGCAAGATTGGCGGCCGCAACTGCCTGCTGCGCCATGTGGTCGAGCAGATTCGCGCTCGCGACTTCCACGGCGTGCGCGTCGTCGGCGGCACCGCGCATGGTGGCGTCGAGATTTCCGATGTCGGCTCCATCGTGGACGGGGTGCGCGCCTTCAGCCGCGATTTGGCCGCTCGTGACGACCGGAGCGCCGTCGTGCTGATCGGCATCAACGATGAATTGCCGGTCACCATTCTGGAAGGAAACCATCGCCTGACCGCCGCGCTGCTGGTTTCGCCGGAGCTGCTGAAAAGCCGCTTCCGCATGTACTTCGGCGCGTCGCCGCGCATGGCCCAGTGCTGCTGGTACGGCGACCCGACCGTCGCCAACATGCTGCGCTACGCCGCAAATCGTCTGAAACATTTCGGCAACCGGGAAGCGGATGTCGGGCGCCTGGTCGCCGAACTCGATCGGCCGGGATTGGCGCCGCCGTACGCCGCGCCGGATACCGGTACAGCTATGGAAGCGAAATAGTCCCGAATCCAAGGAGTGTTCCCCCGATGAACCCGAAAATCGCCAAGTTGGTTCCGTTCCTGTGCGTACTGCTGCTGTTCGTGCTGCTCGGCGGCCCGCAACTGGTGCAGGCGCAACAGAGCGCGCAGACCCAGCCGGCCACGACCGATCGGACCGGCACGACCGAGCCGCCGCAGCCGCTGCCCGATGCGCCTTCGACGGCTCAGCAACCGGTAGGCACGCCCGCGCTGCCGCAAGGCTCGGAAACGCCGCAGCAGCAAGACCAGAACAAGCAGGACCAAAACAAGAAGAAGGACCAGACGCCGCTGGGCGCAGCGGCGGCGCAGACCGGACCGACGGCGGGCGGCGCGGCCTCCAAGCCCGCAGGCACGGCGATCGCTCCAGCGAAGCAGAAGCAGATGCGCTCGTTCCTCATCAAGCTGGGCGCCATCGCTGCCGGCGGCGCGGCGCTGGGCGCGGTGGTAGCACTGTCACGCGGCACCCCGAGCGTTCCTCCGGGCGCGGCGCGGTGAGGTTTCTCACCACCGAGACACCGAGTCACCGAGGGAGCACCGAGAGAATAAGAACGCTTTCTCAGTGAATCTTGGGGCCCTCTGTATCTCGGTAGTGAATGGACGTGAGCTATGCAATCAAGGCCTTTCCTCATCTCCTTCTCCGGCATGGACGGCGCCGGCAAGAGCACGCAGATCGAAAACCTGCGCCGGGCCCTGGAAGCGCGCGGGCTGCGAACGGGTCTGCTGGCGTTCTGGGACGACGTGGTCGTGCTGGCGCGCTACCGCGAAGGCTTCGTGCACAAAGTGTTCAAGAGCGAGCGCGGCATCGGCGCGCCGGGCAAGCCGGTGAACCGCCGCGACAAAAACGTGCGCGGCTGGTACGTGAGCCTGGCACGTCACGGGATGTATTTCATGGACGCGCTCAACCTGCGGCGCGTGCTGGCCGGTGCGCGCGGCGCGGAGGTCATCATCATGGACCGCTACATCCATGACGAGCTGGCCAACCTGCCGTTGGCGAATCCGCTGACGCGCGCGTTCGTGCGCTTCGTCGCCGCGATTGCCCCGCGCCCGGATGTGGCTTACGTGCTCGACGCCGATCCGGAGGCCGCGCGCGAGCGCAAGCCGGAATATCCGCTGGAGTACCTGCACATCTGCCGCCACAGTTATCATCGCCTGGCGACGATGCTCGGCCTCACGGTGGTCCCGCCGTTGCCGATTACCGAGGCGTCACGCGCCGTGGAGCAGGCCTTCGTGCGTGCGTGGATCCAGAAGTTTGGTGCCGGGAAAAACCTGGCCGCGAAGGACGGTCATCTCGGCGAAGGCATTGCAGATTCCGAGCTGCCTGTAGCCGGCTAAGATTGTTCACTCCTGCTTGCCATTGCCACGACTGGGGCGGCGCTTAGGTTTATCCCCCGCGCCGCCGCTCTCTTTCTTCTTCGTTCGCGCGCGCTGCTTGACTTCTTCCAGCATCTGCTCGCGACGCTCCCTCACCTGCCGGCGAACGTGCTGCGCTCTGCTTCTCAGCTCCCGTGCTTCGGTGCGTATGTCTTCGGTGGAACGATGGGTCTGTTCCACTCTTCGCTCCCCTCCGGTCTTGATTTTGCAGAGATGCAGGCGCGCTGCCGGCAGCAGGGCCGCAACCTGGGCCGCACCGGCCAGCAGTTGCCCGCATCGCATGCAGCGCGCTACAAACAAGCGTCCGGATTTGTCCCGCCCGATATGGATGTGTCCGCCCAGTTCCACCTCTTTCGTGATGAGCTAGGGGAGGTGCACTGTTGCACCCGCACTTGCTTCTTTCACCGCCTCATGAACCGGCATATTGTTGGTGTATGCCTGGCAAGCGCCTCATTTCGGCCGTGCTCCTGCTCGCACTGTCGCTGGCGCTTGCGACAGCGCAGGAAGCAAACGGGGTCAAGCCGGGCCCGGCGCCACCGCTGCCCTATTACGACTGGAAGGCGTGTCCCTTCGAGGGCTGCGTCTATCGCGAGTGGACGGCGCTGAAAACGATTGCCGTGTACGACACGATGGAAGATCACCGCCGAAACATCGCGCGACTCGAGGCGGGAAGCAAGGTCAAGGCAATCACTGGCGTGGTTATCACCTTCAAGCCAGGAACCATCCACATGGATAAAGACCTGCCGGAAGACGGGCTGAAGCGGGGAGACACGATCCTGACCTACACCTATCGTGGCGAGGGATTCTCGGCGGTGTGGTTCGGTGGCAAGTTCTATCCTGAGTTCGACATTTCCTTCACAAAATGGCCGGATGGCGCAGGTTGCGGCGGCGAGCACTGCGCGGCGACGTATGTTGATTTAGGCAAGAAAGTCTGGTGGGCGAAGGTGAGGCTGCCGTCGGGCAACATTGGGTGGGTCAACATGAATGAGTCGGAATTTGACGGGACGGATGAACTCGCCTTTTTCACCATAGAGACACTGAGCCACCTAGATCGCACCGAGAATCCATAGAAAGGAAAAAGGCTCCTCGGTTCCGCCTTTGGGTTCTCTGTGCCTCGGTGGTGAAGCTCACTTTGATCGCTGCAGCTCGCGGTAGGCTTCGCTTTTCGAGATTCCCAGTTCTTTCGCGACTCGCTTGAGCGCGGCCTTTTCATCCAACTGCTCTGAAGACATCAGCTCGCGTACGCGTTCGCCGATGCCGGCGCGCGCCTGTTCCGGATCGGCATCTTCCCTGGCTTCTTCCGCCTTGGCGATGAGCAGGGTGATCTCACCCTTGGGGGGATGCGCCTGCAGGCGATCCAGAACCTCATCGGCGCGCCCGCGCAGAAATTCCTCGTGCAGCTTGGTAACTTCACGCGCGATGACCACGTGCCGCGAGCCGCCGAGCACGACGACGACATCCTCCATGGCCGCGACGATGCGGTGCGGAGCCTCGTAGAAAATCTGGGTTCGGGGTGAATCCTTCAATGACTCCAGCAGGGTGCGGCGCTCGCCGCGCTTGGCGGGAAGAAAGCCACTGAAGCGGAAGGAATCGGTGGGCAAGCCGCTGGCCACCAGCGCCGACAGGAAGGCCGATGCGCCCGGAATGGGGACCACCGGCACATGGTGGCGGACGGCGAGCGAGATCAGGCGGAACCCGGGATCGGAGACAGCGGGCATGCCGGCATCGGTCACCAGGGCGATGCGCGCTCCCTCTTCCAGGCGGCAGATGAGTTCTCCGGCGCGCGTCATCTCGTTGTGCTCGTGGTAGCTGGTGGTGGGGGTGTGGATTTCGTAATGGTTGAGCAGCTTCTGGGTCTGGCGAGTGTCTTCGCAGGCGATCAGGTCCACCTGTTTGAGGACGCGCAAGGCGCGCAGGGTGATGTCTTCCAGATTGCCGATGGGCGTGCCGACGATGTAAAGCCCGGGAGCAAGCGCGTCGCGGGTGGCGTCGTTGGAAGGCACGGCGGAAGTCTAGCACCGTGGAGGGTTCGAAGTGCTAAGCGCCAAGTGCGAAGTCTCTTTGGTGTCGCTTCGCACTTTGCACTGAATTGACGCCCTTTCCTGCGGCCCCCTAGAATCGAATACGTGCCGATTTACGAGTACGAGTGCCAGAAGTGCCAGCTCCGGTTTGAGAGATTGCAAAAGCTCTCGGACCCGCCGGCCACCAAGTGTCCAAAATGCGGCGGCAAGGTTTCCCAACTGCTTTCCGCGCCTGCGGTGCAGTTTAAGGGGACGGGGTGGTATGTAACCGATTATGCGCGCAAGTCAGGCGCGCCCTCGGGTGATGGAAAGAAAGCGGAGGCAAAGGCCGAGAGTAAGACGGAGACGACGAAAAGCGAGTCCAAGCCAGCGAAGAAGGACAAGAAGAATACCTGAGTACCTTCGGTACCTGAGTTCAACTGGAGTCATCCAGAGCGGGTGCCCCACATCTGCCCGGTTTTGGCAGATGTGGGATGCAGTGTCGTCCGCGTCGCAAACCTTACATCAACAAAAAGGCACGGGCCGAAGCCCGTGCCTTTTTGCGGGAGAACAGCGTCAGCCAAAGAGATTGCAGCCGCCAATCAAATTACTGGCAGCCGGTGAAGTCCAGTTGCGGCGCGCTCGCAGCCGGCGAGCCCGCGTTGACGGAAACCGCAGCCGTGGTCTTCAAAGACGGGCTGCAGAAGCTCTGGGTCGAAGGGCTAAGCATGAACGCCTGTCCCTCCACGACGTAGGACGCCGGTGGGGCCCCCGTCCCTCCGGTGTAACTGGTTGGCGGAGTGACGGAGAAAGCGCCGATGGCCGGCGCGATCGGCGGCACCATCGCCATGGTGTACGCGGCGGTGTAGGGCGGGCACGGATCGGCGGCGCAACCGGAAGGCTTCGCCGTCTGGACGGTCAGCGTAGCCGACTGGTTGCCGGCCGGGATGGTGTAAACGGTCGCGCTCACGGTTTGCAGCGCCGAAAGCTGGATATTGGCGGCGACGCCCTGGGCGCTGCCGTTGGCCGAGGTCACGGTACCGGTGATGGAGCCCACTGCGGTTGGCACCGGAGCGATTGGAGTGAGCGGAATGTTGCCCATGGTGGTGCCGGCCGGCACGCCAGTCGTGATGGTGGCGGCATAGGCCGCGCCCGCCCCATTGACCGCGACGGCGACCACGTCGTAAGTCCCCACGGGGACAGGGCAAAAGTTGAATGCGCCGGTGCTGTCGGGCGTGGCCTGCATAATCACCCGGTCCACGCCGTTGGTGTCTTTCTGCTCGAGGGCAACAATGGCTTTGCCGCCGTTGATGGCCTGTTTCGTCGAACCATCAATGAGCTTGCCACTGATAAACGCCACCGTGGAAACTTCCCCGGCGGTCAGCACGGGCTTCAGGCGGAACTGCCCGGTACCCTGCACGACGATGGACGCGCAGGTGTTGAAGTCAATGTTCAGGTCCTTGGTCTGGCCGGAGCCGATGGTGAACTGCCCGCCTGCGATCTGCCCCGAAGGAATCTTGATGCCGGTGGTCGCCTCGCTCGACAACAGCAGTGGCTGAGGACTATTGGGGCTGGCCGCCAGCACGATGCAATTGGCGCCGGCGCTGCCACAGTGATTGCCGGAGACGCTGGTGTTGTTGGGCGCAAGCATGATGCGGATCTGCTGGTAGGTACCTGGCTGGAGCAGCACGTTGGAGCCGAGCGTAGCCAGGAAACAACTGGTGGCCGCTTGCGACAGCAGGTCCACCTGTTGCGGCGCTCCCTTCAGATTCGGTGTCAGATCAATCCAGTTAGGATCATTGTCGCCGGCGCTGGAGCTGGCGTTGATCTGCACGTCGGTGACGGTCACCCACACATTGTTGTACGGCCCGGAAGCGGAAGCCGAGCAGGTGGCGGGATCACTGAGCGTGGTGTTGACAATGCCGGGGGCGGTGCTGGTGTTGCCGTTCCCGCCGCTACAGGCGACGAGCACGGCGGCGGCAATGACCGCGATGACCGTAAGTACAAGGATTGTCGTCTTGCGAGAAATCATGAACATCCTCCCTCTCCAAGGCAAGTAGAAGCAATGCACGATGGCTTCCAGCACACCGGAGTACATTGTCCGGCTGGAGAATCGCGCGAAGGGTGCGGAAACCCTGATCCAGCAAGGGCTTTCGTCGGGATCGCGAGCGGGGCCACTGCAGGAATCAGATGCGCAGCAGAAAGGCGCATCACCTGGATTGGGGCAAAAGTTGCGGGATGGGGCAAAACTTACTTATTTACCTGGCGGTAAACACGTTGTCGGTCCTCGGTTAGATTCCTAATCAGTGCCGGTTTTCGAGGCTGGATGTGCGCAGTCTGCAAAGCACTGATAACCGACAACCGAGAACCGACAACTGCAGCTAAGCGGCTTTTTTGCGAGGTACCTTGGCGCCTTTTTGGCGCGCCTTTGAGAGGCCGATGGCGATGGCCTGCTTGCGGTTCTTGACCTTGTGCTTGCCGCTGCGCATGTGATGCATCTCGGTGCGAACTTCCTGCGAGGCCTTCTTGCCGTATTTGCGTCCGGAACTCTTTTTACGCGACGAAGACTTGCGTCGTGGCATTTGGTATTCCCCCTTTGGAAAGTAGGACGGCGCGTGTGAACGTAGAGGTTGTGTCGGCGCGAACTTCAGGAACGGCGGAGCCGGTCGGATCATCTGTTGTTTTAGGGGCAAACCATGGAGCTACTGGACTACTTGCAGGGCTTGTTCTCCTACAACCATTGGGCCAACGGCGAGTCGCTGCGGTCGTTGCAGGACATGGACGACCCGCCGGAACGCGCGCGGCGAGTAATGGCGCACATCGTGGCGGCGGAATGGCTCTGGCTGGGGCGGCTGAAACAGGAGAAGCCGAACGTCCCGGTGTGGCCGCTGTGGGGCTTGCCGGACGTCGAGCGCCAGTTGCCGGAAATTCGCCAGGGCTGGCAGGAGTATTTGGCGAAGTGCCGCTTGCAGGAAGCAGTGTCGTACACCAACTCCAAGGGCGAGCAGTACACCAACCATGTGCGCGACGTGCTGATGCACGTGGCCATGCACGGCACCTATCATCGCGGTCAGATTGCGGCGGCCGTGCGCGACCGCGCCGGCGAACCTGCATACACCGACTTCATTGAAGCGGTGCGGAAGAACAAACTCTGACCAGGGATTGGCGCGGATAAACCTATGCGGTTGTATCTGTGCCCCTCCTGCCAATCGGTGGTTTATTTCTTCGCAGGCGCGGGTTCACTCACCCTTCGGGAGACCTTGAAGGTCATCTCGTGCCGCGCTGGATCGGCGTCCACCACCACGTGGTCACCATGCAGCACCTCGCCGTCGAGGATCTTCAGCGCCAGCGGGTCTTGGATCATGCGCTGGATGGCGCGCTTCAGCGGACGCGCCCCGTACTGCACGTCGTAGCCCTCGGCGAACAGCAGTTCCTTGGCTGCGTCGGTCAGCTCGATGGAAATCTTGCGCTCGGCCAGCAGGCGGCGCAGGTCCTCCAGCCTCAGGTCTACGATCTTCGTCAACTGCTCCTTCCGCAGCGGCTGGAAAATCACGATATCGTCCACGCGGTTAAGGAACTCGGGCTTGAAGTGCGCCCGCAGCGCCTCCATCACTTTTTCGCGCGCCTGTGCCATCTCCCGCTCGACGTTGACCCAGCTCCCCTGCGGATTGAAATCCTGCGGAGTGAGATACGCTGAGCCGAGGTTCGACGTCATGATGATGATGGTGTTCTTGAAATCCACGGCGCGGCCCTTGCCATCGGTCAGGCGCCCGTCGTCCATGATCTGCAACAACACATTGAAGACGTCCGGGTGCGCCTTTTCGATTTCGTCGAACAGCACGACCGCGTAGGGGCGGCGGCGCACCGCCTCAGTGAGCTGCCCGCCTTCTTCGTAGCCGACATAGCCCGGAGGCGCGCCGATCAGCCGGGCGACGGCGTGCTTCTCCATGTACTCGGACATGTCAATGCGCACCATGTTGTGCTCGTCGTCGAACAGGAATTCGGCCAGGGCGCGCGCCAGCTCCGTCTTGCCGACGCCGGTCGGACCGAGAAAGATGAATGAGCCGATCGGGCGTCGCGGATCGCTCAGTCCAGCCCGGGAACGTCGGATGGCATTCGACACTTTCGCCAGCGCCTCGTCCTGCCCGATGACGCGCTGCCCCAGGCGGCTCTCCATCTCCACCAGCTTTTTGACCTCGCCCTCCAGCATCTTGCTGACCGGAATGCCGGTCCACTTGCTGACGATGCGGGCCACGTCCTCCTCGTCCACTTCTTCCTTGAGCATGCGCGCGGACTTGCCATCGGCCTCCGCGTTCAGCTTGTCGAGTTCGGCCTGCACTTGCGGCTGTTCGCCATACTGGATCTGCGACGCGCGCGTGTAGTCGCCCTTGCGGGTGGCGGTCTGCTCCTCCAGTTTGAGCTGCTCGATGCGCTCCTTGAGCTCGCGAATGCGGTTGATCTTATCCTTCTCCTGCTGCCACACGGCCTTGAGCCGGTTCGACTGCTCGCGCAAATTGGCCAACTCTTTTTCGACGATGGAAAGCCGTTCACGCGAATTGGGGTCGGTTTCCTTCATCAGCGCCTGGCGCTCAATCTCCAGTTGCGTGGCGCGGCGCTCGAGCTGGTCAATTTCCGTCGGCATGGAATCGATCTGGATGCGCAGCGACGCCGCGGCTTCGTCAATCAGGTCAATCGCCTTGTCCGGCAGAAAACGGTCGGGGATGTAGCGGTGCGATAGCGTGGCGGCAGCGACGATCGCGGAATCCTTAATGCGCACGCCGTGATGCACCTCGTAGCGCTGCTTCAGCCCGCGCAGGATGGCGATGGCGTCCTCCACCGTGGGCTCGCCCACGAACACCGGCTGGAAGCGGCGCTCCAGCGCGGCGTCTTTCTCGATGTACTTGCGATACTCGTTGAGCGTGGTGGCGCCGATGGCGCGCAGCTCGCCGCGCGCCAGTGCCGGCTTCAGCATGTTGCTGGCGTCAATCGCGCCTTCGGCCGCGCCGGCGCCCACCAGCGTGTGCAGCTCGTCAATGAAGAGGATAATCTTGCCTTCCGACTCCTCGATCTCTTTGAGCACGGCCTTCAGGCGATCTTCAAACTCGCCGCGATACTTCGCGCCAGCCAGCATGGCGCCCAGGTCAAGACCCACCACGCGCTTGTTCTTCAACACTTCCGGCACGTCGCCGGACACAATCCGCTGCGCCAGCCCTTCAACGATGGCCGTCTTGCCCACGCCCGGCTCGCCGATGAGCACCGGGTTGTTCTTGGTGCGGCGGGAGAGCACCTGGACCAGGCGGCGAATTTCTTCATCGCGTCCGATCACCGGGTCGAGCTTGCCGCGACGCGCCAGTTCGGTTAGGTCCTTGGCATACCGCTCCAGCGCCTGGTACTTGGCCTCCGGATTCTGGTCGGTGACGCGCTGGTTGCCGCGCACCGCGGTCAGTGCCTTGAGCACGGCGTCGCGCGTTGCGCCCTGCCCCGCCAGGACCTGCTGCGCGGCGTCGCCGCGCTGGTCGGTCATGGCCAGCAGCAGGTGCTCGGTGGAGACGTAGTCATCTTTGAAATTGTCGGCTTCTTTGAAAGCCTGGTCGAGCAGGCGCTGCGCGGCGGTGGAGAGTGTTGGCTGGGCGGCGCCGCCGGAGACCTTGGGCAGCCGGTCGAGGGCGGAGGTCGCCTGCGCTTCCACCGCGTTCGGACCTACCCCGATTTTCTCCAACACCGGCGCAACGATGCCTTCGCGATCGCCGACCAGCGCGGCCAGCAAATGCAGAGACAGCAGCTCGGGATTCCCGCGTTCGGAAGCCAGTTCGCTGGCGCGCTGCACCGCTTCCTGCGCTTTCACCGTGAATTTATCCCACCGGATTGCCATAAAACCTCTCGCCGCGTATTAACGCAGATTAACGCTGATCACTGCGCGAGTCATCCCGAGCGCAGCGAGGGACCTGCTGTAATAATCAGCAGCGATGCTGGTACGGAAACAGATGCCTCGCTGCGCTCGGCATGACTCCGCCTAGAAATTTAGCTCACAAAAATATGGGGAGACGCTTCGCTCAGTCGCCTCCCCTCCTGTGCCGTAGCTGAAAGCTGACGGCCGATAGCTGATGGGCTGCTTTTACGCTGCCTTGCCTTTGCCGGGGTCGATGGTCTTGTGACCGCCACCGACGTTCACCTTGATCTGCTTCGGCTTGGCTTCGGCCTTCTTGGCCAGCTTGATCGTGAGCACGCCGTTCTCGTACTCGGCATTGATGTTGTCGGCGTCCACTGTATTCGGCAGAGTAAACGCGCGGTAGAAGCTGCCGTAGCGGCGCTCGACGCGGTGGAAGTTCTCCTCTTTCTCTTCCTTCTCGAACTTGCGCTCGCCGCGCACCGTCAATGTGTTGTTCTCCATGCGGACATCAATGTCCTTCTGTTCGATGCCGGGAACTTCCAGCTTCAACGTGATGTTGTGCTCATCTTCGTAGATGTCCACCGGGGGCACAAAGGACGCGGTGGTCATGCTCTCGTCACCGCGGCTCGGTCCATAGGTGTCCTGGAACAGGCGGTTCATACGATCGGTGATCAAGTTCAGCTCCTGAAAAGGATCCCAACGGGTGATAGCCATAGCAAATCCTCCTTAAATTCAGCTTTGAAGACTCGCCTCAAGCGTTCTCGGTTTGCTTAGATGCATCCCTGATATTTGCGAAGCATAAAATCTTAGTCTGTTATTGTCAATATATATATGTTATTTTATTTTAATATAGTTACACATATATCTCAGATCGAATATGGGCTAAAACTGGCCAGATTTTTCGGCTCCATTACCCTGTCTGGATGCCTCGGTTGGCAAAGGTGTGCCCGCAAAAAAACGATTTTTGAGGTGGGTTTTCTACTTCTTCTCGATGCGGACGAGATGAAATGTCAGGGTGCCCCAGAACATCCGGGCACGCATTTGCACAGGGATGTGGCGGGCGTCGTCGGTGTACCAGATCCAGATGCGCCCCTTCGATTTTAGAGGGCCGCTGAGGGCTTCGGGCGCAACCCGCACGGTAGCGAAGCTGCCGGCGGGAGTTTTGACTTGCTCGCGTCCCTCGACGCGGGCGCGAACCTCGACCGTGTTGCCGCCGTCATTAAGCGGAAACGTGTACACCGCGTCAGGCGTTAGCGGCTGCGAGCCGACGTAGAAGATGCCGGAGAGCACATCGGTCACGCAGCCTGGGATGTCATTGTCCACGTGCTTCTTCTCGCCGTTCTTCAGGTTGGTTTCATCCAGAATGCTTTTGTGCTGTGCGTAGTTGAAGGCGATCAGGGTCTCGCGCGCGCGGAAGCCTTCCTCGCTGTGCTTGGTGAGGCTGAGCGAACAGAAGGTGCGGCGATCGAAGCTGGACTGGAAACGGTCGTGCACCGGATAGAGCACGTTGACGAAGCCACTGGACTCAGCCGTCGCGAAGACGCGGCCGTTGCCGCCGACCTGATCGAGACTGATGCGCGCCGTGCCCGCGTTCCATAGCCGCCATTCGGCATCGTACACAAAGGCCTGCCCGCCGGGAAAAACATAGCTATCGGGCGGAGGATGAATCTGCGCGACTGGCCCAATCGCCGCGCCCTGGGCCGCAGGACGCGCGGCCAGCTGTCCAGCAAGCAGGGCTAAGGCCAGAAAGAAAAGCATGCCGGCGAAGATAGAGGTGGGCCTCATCAAGCGTCGAACCTAGCGCGGGGTCCACAAGAGCTTGGCCGCCAGCGCCGCCATCATCAACAGGGCGCCCAGCACTGCATTGTACTCGCGATGCTGGAGGTAGCGTTTCCGGGAAAACGCGCCGGTCGGGGCTCCGGCGGCAGTCGCCCGCGGCAGGAATCGCGGTACCTGGCGAGCGTAATCCTCGAACTCGGGAAAGCGGGAGCGCAAAAACTTCTCTTCGTCAGCAATAACAGGCAGGTAGATGGCGAGGAAGAACACTGCGGCCGCCAACGCCACCCAGGCGCTGCGCGCGGCTAAAACGAAACCGGCGGCGATGATCACCGATCCGAGGTAGAGAGGATTCCGTGTGCGCGCGTACGGCCCGGAGGTAGTCAGCTCGGAGTTCTTGCTGATGTGACCGGAAGCCACCGCCCTCAACGCCAGGCCGGCAGCCACAATCGTCCCGCCGATCGCGATGAACAACCACGTCGGCCGCGCACGCCACAGGTAGAACACGGCAAAGGCGAAACCGAGAGGCACGCGAATGCGCCGCGCGACGCGTGCCCAGCTCACGATTGCCTCCCGGCAAGCTGTGGTGCCGGCGCGGACTGGAGCAAGCGGCGGGTGGCTTCGATCACCTCGGCGGCAGTAATTTGCAGCAACCCCTTCTCCGGGGCGGCGCGATGTGAATACGTGGTTTGGCTCTCGGCACTGCGCAGCACCACGGCGTTCGCCGTGTAGGGGCCGCTACGAACCGGGTCGGTAGGCCCATAGAGCGCCACCACCGGAACATTCAGCGCCACCGCGAGGTGCATCGGGCCGGTATCCCCCCCGACGAACAAGCGAGCGCGCCGGGTCAGCGCAATCAACTCGCCCACGGTGGAGGCCAAGGCTACGGCTGCATCGGCGGATGCTAGCTCGACAGCGCGAGCCAGATCTTCTTCTCCTGGACCGAAGTTCACGATGGAGCGAAGGCCATCCTTCGATAATGCCTGCGCCACCTCGGCATAGCGTTCGGCAGGCCAGCACTTGGCGCCCCAGCCAGCGCCCGGATTGATGATGGCGAAATCCCGCAGACCGCGCCCGCGTAGCATTTGTTCGCAAGCGAGATCGGCGGCAGGATCGCGTGGCAGGGGAAACAGTTCGCGTGGCGCGGGTCTCTGACCCGCGTACCCGGCTCCAGGACCTGGGACACACAGTTCGGCCACCAGCGACAGGTACTGCTCAATCACGTGGCGGCCTTCCGCCACGATTTGATGCGTATAGAACAGCGACGCTGGTTTTTCGCGCGGCTGCATGAGGCCGATGCGGCGCGGCGCTGCTGACAACTGCGCCAACACCGCCGACTTCCATGCTCCCTGGAAATCGAGGGCGAGGTCGTAACGTCGCCGCCGCAGATCGCCTACAACAGAGCCCATCTCGCGCCAGGTTTCGTCGGAAAGCAGCGCCCGTCGCCACGCCAGCGTGTCCACAGCATGTACCACATCCACCAGCGGCTTCTGCTCCGAGCGCGGCCCCACCAGCGCCACGTCGGTGGAAAGCAGTTCCAGCCAGCGCCGCTCGATGGCCCACCCGATCGTCGCGAGCGGAAAGGCGCGGCGAACCTCGCTCACCGCCGGAAGCGCATGAATGACATCGCCCATGGAGCCGAGGCGAACAACGAGAATGCGCGCAGGCAAGGCCGCGCCGGCCCAAGAAGGCGTCACCGCTGCTCCTTGCGTCCCATGCGCGCGATGAAGTCGGAGGCGGAGTGGCCTTTCGGGTCGCCGACGATCTCCACCCGCCCGCCGCATTCCAGCACCGTGATGCGCTCGGGCACGGACTCTTCGGTGTAGTCCGTCCCCTTGGCATGGATGTCGGGGCGGATTTCGCGCACCAGGTCGCGCACGTCCGGCTCGGGAAAGACGACCACGGCATCCACGTCGCTCAGCGCCGCCAGGATTTCCGCGCGTTCGTCCTGCGTCATGAGCGGCCGGCCTTCTCCCTTGAGGTGGCGCACCGAATCGTCGGAATTCAGGCCCACCACCAGCTTGCCGCCGAGCCGCTTGGCGCCTTGTAAATAGCGGACGTGCCCGACGTGCAGCAGGTCGAAGCAGCCGTTGGTAAGCACAATGCGCTCGCCCGCGCCGCGCCATTCGGCAACGCGGCGGCGGAGCTGCTCGCGGGTGAGGATTTTGTCGGAGTGCACGTTATTCCTTACCGCCGAGACACCGAGATCACTGCGGGAGCACCGAGGGAATCAAGAACAACTCCGTGAGCCTCGCCGACCTCAGTGCTTCGCTGGTGAAAAAACATCATTGCGATGGGCCTCCTGCGGAAATTGCCTGCAGCAGCTCTTCGCGCGTTACCGTCGCCGTGCCCCGCTTCATCACCACGATGCCACCGGCATAGTTCGCCAGGCGGGCCGCTTCTTCGGCGCCGGCGCCGGCAGCGAGCGCGGCGGTGAGAGTCGCAATTACGGTATCCCCCGCGCCGGTAACGTCGGCGACCTGGTCGCTGCCGTGAATCGGAATCTCCACCGGTTTGCGCCCGCGGGCGAAGGCGACCATGCCGTCGCGCCCGCGCGTGACTACCAGCGACGCCAACTTCATCCGTTCCAGCACCTTCTTGCCTGCCGCCAGCAGGCGCGAGGAGTCGTTGCCGATGCGCAGGCCGAGCTGCTGCTCGATTTCTGGCTCGTTCGGCGTGGCGGCGGAGACCCCGGAAAATTGCAGCAGGCGATAACGCGAGTCGAGCGTGACCGGCACGCCGTCGAGCGCGCCGCGGCCGCGCAGGTCTTTCAACATTTGCGGGGTAGCGCTGCCGTAACCGTAGTCGGAAACGAGCAGCGCGTCGGAGGCGCGGAGGAAACGGCGCGCGGCGGCCACCAGGTCCTGTTGGTGAATGAAGTGAAGCTCGCTCTCGGGCTCGCGATCCACGCGCACCACCTGCTGGCGCGCGGTATGCGTCATGCCGGCGAGAATGCGTGTCTTGGTGACGGTGGTGTGTCCCTTCAGGCGCAGGATGCCGGAGGTGGCGATGTGTTTCTGGCGAAAACGGCGCAGCAGCAGGCGTCCGGGTTCGTCGTCGCCAATGACCCCCACCGGCAGCACGCTCACGCCGAGGTCTGCGAGATTGTAGACCGCGTTGGCGCCGCCGCCCGGCACTACAGTGCGCTCGCGGTGCTTGAGGATGAGCACCGGCGCCTCACGCGACACGCGCGAGATTTCGCCGAAGACGAATTCGTCCGCCACCAGATCGGCCAGCACCGTGATGGTGAGGCGCGGGAAGGCCTCGACGATCTTCCGCAGGCGGTCGGCTTGGGTGTTCTGCTTCAACGGATTTGTAATTTGCAATTGGTAATTTGTAATGGATCGCGGCGCCGACAGTGTGCCTGAGACCGCCAATCACAAATTACCAATTACAAATTGCAGATTCTCTCACGAGGCGGGCTTTCCTCGATTTTTAAGCCTCTCCAGCATCGCATCCAGCGCCCGCGGCGCGTCTATCAGGTCCATCTTGACCGGCACAACCGCCAGCGGCTTCAGAGCAGACAAGTAGCCGCCGAGGTTGACCGCATCTTTCTCGGTCGTGGCAAAGCCGCCGGCCTGGTTCTGCTCGGCGAGGAACTGGAGATCGCGCAGGTCCTTGTCCTTATAAGTGTAATGGTCGGGGAAGGCAACTTCGGCGGCGGGCTCGACACCTGCCTTGCGCAATTGCGCGAAGAAGCTCTGCGGACGGGCGATTCCGCAAAAGGCGATGGGTAGCTTGGGAACATTCTCGGCAGCGACGCTGCGGCGGACGCGCCAGACGAGCTTGCCCTCAAGGGGAAATTTCGTTGGCTCGGCGCCGCTGGTGAGCACGACGGCATCGGCGCGTCGCAACGCGCTCAGCGGCTCGCGCAGGCGCCCGGCAGGAACCAGGTGGTCGCGCGCATCGTCCGGCGTGACCAGCACGATGTCGAAGTCGCGCGCCAGTTGGCGGTGCTGGAAGCCATCATCGAGCAGGTGCAGATGCGGGCCAAAACGCTGCTCGGCCACGGCCCCGGCGGCATAGCGCTCCTCCCCGAGCACCACCGGGACGCGCAGCCGGCGCGCGATCAGCAGGGGCTCGTCACCGAAGTCGCGCGGCAATCCGGCGGGATCCACCATCGCAACGCCCTGGGTCTGCCGCTTGTACCCGCGCGAGAGCACGTCGAAGTTGATGCCGCGCGCCTGCAACAACTCGCCCAGATAAATCACGAAGGGCGTTTTGCCAGATCCACCGACGGACAAGTTTCCGACGCTGACTACCGGTCCCTGCAGGCGGCGGGCGGCAATGGCGCCGCGGTCGTACAGCGTGTTGCGCAGCCGCACCGCGCCGCCGAACAGCCCGGAAAGAACCCGCGTCGCCATCAGGTTTGCACCGGAGGAGAGACTTTGGGCTTTGGCGCGGAAACAGCGTTCGGCGCCGCCGACCTCAGCAGCGATTCCAGCGCGGCCACCGTGCGAGCCGTGGCGCCGGATTGCATGCGCAGGACGTCGCGGGCGCGTTGACCTAGCCCGGCGCGAGCGCCGCCGTCCGCAAGCAGATCAAGAAAGGTCCTGGTCAAATCCCCCGCGCCGGTGACGACGACCGCATTGGCCCGGCGAAACAGCGCGATGATGTCGCGAAAATTTTCCGTATGCGGCCCGACGATGATGGCTCTGCCGTGCTGCGCCGCCTCCAGAATGTTGTGTCCGCCCTTGGGCACAAGGCTTCCGCCAACGAAGGCGACATCCGCAAGCGCGTACATGGAGGACAGCTCGCCCAGCGAATCCAGAAGAAACACTCCGCCGGCGATTGGATCCCCGGGGTTCCATTGCGATCGGCGGCGAAATGCAATGCGAGATGATGCCAATTGATCGGCAACGGCTTCGAACCGCTCCGTATGCCGCGGCGCCAGCACCAGCACAGCCGACGCGTAGCGTTCACGGATGGCGGTAAAGCTCCGCAGCAGCATCGCCTCCTCGCCTTCGACGGTGCTGCCGCAGACCAGCACTGGCCCGGCGTGCTCGCGTTCAATGCCGGCGCGGACGGAAGCGACAATCGGCATCTCGGCCGCGAAGGGCGTGTCGAATTTCAGGTTGCCGCTCACCTGAACCCGCTCGGCCGGCGCTCCGATCTCCAGCAGCCGCCGCTGGTCTTCCTCGCTCTGTGCCAGGAACAGATCGACGCGCCGCAGCACCGCCTGAATCCAGCCCCGGAACCTCAAGTAGCGGGGAAAGGAGCGGTCGGAAATTCGCGCGTTCACCACCGCGACGCGCGCGCCGCCGTCTTTCGCTAGCCGGAGAAAGTTCGGCCAGAACTCGGTTTCGGCGATCACCACTAGTTCCGGTCGCAGCGCCCGCAGGTGCGGCCGCACGGCGAATGCGAAATCCAGCGGGAAATAGAAGGCGTTGTTCTCGCCAAAGCGTTCGCGCGCCAGCTTCTGACCGGTCATGGTGGTCGTCGAAATCACCACGCGATGCGACGGAAAGCGCTGTTGCAAGTCGCCAATCAACCCGCTGACGGCCATGAGTTCACCGACCGAGACGGCGTGGACCCAGATCGTCGGTCTTTGCTCGGAATCGCGCAGCCGCTCCGGCACGTTTCCCAGGCGCTCCTTCAGCCCCGCCCGGTACTTGCCGTAGCGCAGCATGCGCAGCAGCCAGAACGGGGAGGTCAACACCGCGGCCAGGGCCAGCAACGCGCTGTAGAGCAGGTCCATGCGAAGCTCATTCTAAATACAGTTGGGAGTTTCAGTTTCAGTTTCGGCGGCCGTGACTGAAGTCATACCCCGGCAGCCGCCCCGCCCGTAGGCTTTCTCTGAGCGGAGGAAGTCATGGTCATTACCGAGAGCACCAGCGTCGCCGACATCGTCAAAGCAGTTCCCGGAGCGCGCACCATCTTCGACAAGCACGGGCTGCACGGCTGCGGTGGGGCGCATGGCCCCAGCGAGCCGCTGTCGTTCTTTGCCGCCGTACACCAGACCGACTTGCGGGATTTGCTGGCGGAGCTGAACGACGAGGCGGCGCGTCCGCAGCCGGGCATCGCCTACCAGGAGACGCTCCAGGACTTCATTTATCGCCGCTTCTTCAAGGCTGGAATCGCCATCGTGCTCACCGTGGGCGCGCTGTGGGGCGCAGTCAACCTGGCGCAGATCGCCCTGGGCAGAAACTTCCTCCAACTGCACCTGGTGCAATCCATCCACGCGCACGCGCACGCCATGATTTTCGGCTGGGTCGGCCTGTTCGTCATGGGCTTCGCCTACCAGAGCTTCCCGCGTTTCAAGAACACCACTCTCTGGCGTCCCGACCTGGCAAACCTCTCCTTCTACCTGATGCTGGCCGGAATCTTCGCCCGCATGTCGGCGGAATTGCTCATCTCCACCGCGCCCGGCCTGGCGCTGGGGTTCTTTGCCGCCGTGGTGGAACTGATTTCGGTTGCGCTCTTCCTGCTCATCATTTACCGGACCGCGCGTCAGTCCATCGCTCCGCACAATCCTTACGAAAAGTTCCTGGCAGCATCGTTTTTCTGGTTTTTCGTGCAGGCGATCCTCAGCGACGTCTTTTTCTTCGCCAAAGCCACCGCCGTCGGGCAGCAGCAGCTCATCCGCCGTATCGCGCTGCTGGACGGCCCCCTGCGCGACATTCAGTTGCTCGGCTTTACCGCGCTCATCATCGCCGGAGTCAGCCAGCGCTTCGTCCCGCACGTCTACGGCCTGCAGCCGCCCCGGAAAGACCGCCAGCAGATGATCTTCACCATCATGAACGCCGCACTCGTGCTCAACATCATCAGCTACGTTGCCGTTCTGACCACGGGGAATCTGGCCTGGGGCCTAGGCCTGGAAATCGCGTACTTGATGATGCCGGTATGGGCCGTGCTGCTCGCCATCCAGCTCGGCGTATTCCGCAAGCCCTCGCAGCCGGACCGGACCTTCAAGTTCATCCGCGCCGCCTACGTGTGGCTGATCATCGCCAACGCCATGATGCCGTTCTTCCTGGTGTACGGCATCCTGACCCGGCAGGGGTTCGCGCACGCCTACATGGGAGCGCATCGGCACGCTTTCACCGTTGGTTTCATCAGCACGATGATCATGGGCGTGGCTGCGCGTGTGGTGCCCATTCTCGCCGGCGTGGACGCGCGCCGGCTCTCGAATCTCTGGGGACCGTTCCTGCTGATCCTGGCCGGCGATGCCGGCCGCGTCGTGCTTCAGATCGCAACCGACTTTTATCCGCGGGTGGCGTATCCGCTGGTAGGGCTGACAGGCTTTATCGAGGTAACGGCCCTGGCGTGGTGGGGCATCGGTCTATGGCGCGTCATGAACCTGGCGCACACCGAACGCGCCAAGGTGCTGATGGCGCCGCTGCCGGCTTCGCCCTTGCCGATCCTGCAATAGGCGGTAGCCAGCCGGTCCTCAACGATTGGATGGTGGGAGCGCGGGCCTTCGGGCCCGCGAATCCAACCCGAAACCAAGATGGAACTTTAGCCCGGTGGTAAACCGCTGCGCTATCCCAGGCCTTCGGCCGCGGTTGTCAGCCCCGCCTGCGGATTGAACGACTCGGCGGCTTCCTCGGCGGTTGCATAGGTTTCAAAGATCGTGGTCAGCTTCATGATCTCGAGCACGTCGCGCGCCCGCCCACTCACTCCCGCGAGCACGATTTTCGCGCCCACGCGCTGCGCCGAGGCGTACAAGCCCACCACTTCGCCTACCCCGGAGCTGTCAATGTAATTCACCTTGGCAAGGTTCAACACCACCGACTTGCTGTCGGCGAGTACATTCTTTACCTGCAGGTGTAAAAGCGCGGTTTCCTCGCCGAAAACAATCCGGCCTTCGCAATCCAGAATCGCTACCGGTCCGAACATCCGGGTGCTGGTCCGAAGCAGCATGGTCGGCCTCCTTGGGCCCGCTTATTATAGCCAGCCTGTCCCTCCCGACGAGAATATTGTGCATCCTCTCCGGTGCGTGTATTCTCTTATCCATTGGCCGAGTCGTATCGTAGCACGATACGCTTTCCGGCGGCTTCGTGGGGTGTTTCATCGCAGTTGCATCTGCGCGCGTTCGAGCGCGCCTGCCGCCGTTGCGTACGGCTCTGGAGATCACCATGGACCACTCTGCTGACCTGCATGCCGAAGCCAAGTCCAAAGGCTGGGACCCGAAGAACTGGGCCGGCGTCGTTCCCTACGGGCTGACCGAGCAGCATCCCAACGCCTACAAGGACATCGTCAACTGCGTGGTCGAGAACCGCGACAATCTCGGCTACGCCTGGCGCATTCTGCGCGACGGCTGCTGCGACGGCTGCTCTCTCGGCACTTCCGGTATCCATGACTGGACCATGAAGGGCGTGCACCTGTGCAACATCCGCCTCGAGCTGCTGCGCCTCAACACCATGGGCGCCATGGATTGGCGCTTGCTCGAAGACGTTGGTCCACTGCGCGACAAGAACGAGAAGGAACTGCGCGCGCTCGGCCGGCTCGCCGTCCCCATGGTGCGCCGCAAGGGCGACAAAGGTTTTCGAAGAATCACCTGGGACGACGCGATCGCCTTGGTGGCGGATGAGCTGCGCAAGGTGGATCCCAAGCGCCTGGGCTGGTACATGACCTCTCGCGGCCTCACCAATGAAGCCTATTACGCCCATCAGAAGGTCGCCCGCTTCCTCGGCACCAACCACGTGGACACCAGCGCGCGCATCTGCCATGCGCCTTCCACCGCGGGCTTGAGTTCGACCGTCGGCTGTGCCGCCACCACTTGCTCCTACGGCGACTGGATCGGCGCCGATCTCGTGGTGCTGGTCGGGACGAATGTCGCTAACAACCAGCCCGTCGCCACCAAGTACTTGCACTACGCCAAGCGCGCCGGCACCAAGGTCTTCCTGGTCAACCCGTACTTTGAGCCGGGGCTGGAACGTTACTGGGTTCCGTCGGTGACCGAAAGTGCGCTGTTCGGGACCAAGATTGTGGACGATTTTTTCCAGATTCACGCCGGCGGTGACATCCCGTTTTTCTACGGCGTGCTCAAGCATCTGGTCGAGAACGACTGGGTGGACCACGAGTTCATCAGCGCGCGCACCGTGGGTTGGGAAGAAACCGCCGCCAAGGCGAGAAATTTTGCCTGGGAGGATTTGGAGCGCGGCGCCGGCCTGACCCGCGCCGACATGTACCGCTTCGCCGAAGCTTTCAGTAAGGCGCGGCACGCCATCATCGCCTGGAGCATGGGCATCACGCAGCACGCCTACGGCAGCGACAACGTGCGCTCCATCGTCAACCTGCAGCTGGCCAAGGGCAATGTCGGGCGCCCGCACACCGGCCTGATGCCGATTCGCGGTCACAGCGGCGTACAAGGCGGCGCCGAGATGGGCGGCATGCCCGGCGCCTACGTCATGGGCTTTCCTGCCAACGAGGCTAATGCCAGGAAGTTCGCCGAGCCCGATATGTGGGGATTCGAGCCCCCCGCATGGAAAGGGCTCAGCGCGGCCCACATGGTTCTGGCGGCCGAGCGCGGCGAGATTGATGCCCTTTGGCAAACCGGCGGCAACTTCAAGCAGACTCTGCCTGAGCCCGACCTGGTGGAGCGCGCCATCGGACGCATCAAGCTGCGCGTGCACCAGGATATTGTGGCCAATCCGACCATGTTCTTCGAGCCTGCGGACACGGTGGTTCTGCTGCCTTCGCGCACGCGCTACGAGCAGCGCGGCGGCGGCACCGAAACCAGCACCGAGCGACGCATCATTTTCTCGCCGGAAATTCCCGGGCCGCGTCCGGGCGAAACCATGGACGAGTGGCTGGTCCCGGTGATGGTTGCGCGCAAGCTCGACCCGGCGCGCGCCTCCGTATTCTTTGCCTGGCGCGACACCCAGGACATTCGCGACGAAATCGACCGTGTCTGCCCCACCTATCGCGGTATCGCCAGCCTGCAAAAGAAGGGCGACCAGTTCCAGTACGGCGGCAAGCGCTTGCTCGCCGATAAGTTCCTTACCCCCGACGGCAAAGGGCATTTCTCGGCCATCGGCTTGCCTGAGGAGCGCGTGCCCGACGGCTGGTTCCTGCTGGCCACCCGCCGCGGCAAGCAGTTCAACAGCATTTTGTGGGACGACAAGGACCCGATTACCGGCGCGCGCCGCGATGATGTCATCATGGCCAGGGAAGATGCCGACCGGCTCGGGCTGCGCAACGGCGACGCCATCACCTTGCGCAACGACCGCGGCGAGTTCCATGGCCGCGTGCGCGTGGACCGCATCAAACCCGGATGCCTGCAGGCGCACTGGCCGGAAGTGAACGTCATCATCCCCGCCGGCCGGCTCGATCCCAGCGGCGTTCCCGATTACAACGCCGTGGTGGAAGTGGTGGGCGCAAAGTGCTTGGCGGCACAGCCGGAATCGGAGGGCGTCGCCGCCGATTAGATCGGCTTTGCTAGGGTGGGTTCGGAACGATGTCTCAGGGCGTGTCGTAAGATGCGTTTATGATTGGTCATTCCGAGGGGCTTCAGCCCCAGGAATGTGCTGTTCAACAGAGGACCGATTGCTGCACAAACCGCGTGGCATTGATCTGACGCAGGTCACCGAGTGGAGCGACGGCGAAGCCCGCCGCCTCGACGACTACCTAGTCGCCGAGGAGCCGCTGGAAATCCGCCTCAACGGTGCGCCCCTCTCCGTCACCATGCGCACCCCGGGCAACGACCTGGAATTGACCGCAGGCTTCCTCCTGACCGAGGGGATCATTGAGACGCGCAAGCAGATCCGCTCGCTGGACTTCGGCAAGACCGACCGCCAGGAAGCCAGCGGAAATATCGTCGAGGCCAGGCTCGACGTTGCCCTCGACCCTGATGCGATGCAGCGCAATTTCTTTGTCGCCTCTAGTTGCGGCATCTGCGGCAAAGCCTCCATTGATGCCGTGCGCAATCGCGGGCTGCGTTCGCCGAATCCGGATTTTCGCCTCGACCCGGACCTGCTTTGCTCGTTCCCCGACAAGCTTCGCGCTGCGCAAACCATTTTCGGCCGTACTGGCGGCCTGCACGCCGCCGGCTTGTTCACGCCCGCTGGCGAGCTGCTCTGCCTGCGCGAAGACGTCGGTCGGCACAACGCCGTGGACAAAGTCGTCGGATGGGCGCTCAGCAAGGATCGCCTACCGCTGAAAGAATGCGCCCTGATGGTCAGCGGACGCGGCGGCTTTGAAATTATCCAGAAAGCGCTGGCCGCAGGCCTTCCCCTGGTGGCCTCCGTCTCCGCGCCTTCCAGCCTGGCCGTGCGCCTGGCGCGCGAGTTCGGTCTTACGCTGGTCGGATTCCTTCGTGGACGCAGGTTCCTGGTTTATTCGGGCGAGGCGCGCCTGGCTTTGGCGCCCGCTTCCGCCCCGGCTTCTTCCGCATAGCTCTTCTCAGGCTCGCAGGTAACGGCCCCGATGTTTCGGCACTTGTATCGTAGTGCGATATATGTAGGCGGCCCCGCAGCAGCAAGGTCGTGACATTCGCGGCATTCGCCGCATAGAGGAGCTGACAACTATGACAACGGAACGACTGCCGAATCGGTGGGGGATTGCAGTCGCAGCAGTGGTAATGCAGATCTGCCTTGGGGCGGTGTACGGCTGGAGCGTTTTCAAGATTCCGCTGATGCGCGCCGAACACTGGTCCGAAACCCAGGTCCAACTCAACTTCACGCTCGCCATCCTGTTCCTGGGATTCGGCACCATCATCGGAGGCCTGTGGCAGGACCGCAAAGGCCCGCGCCTGGTCGCCTCCGTCGCCGGCGTGGTCTACGGCGTCGGCTATCTGCTCGCCGGCGTATTCACCACCGGCCATAGCCTGAACGGTTTGTATTTCGCTTACGGCGCGCTCACCGGCTTGGGCATGGGCATGGGATACATCTGCCCGGTGGCCACGCTGGTGAAGTGGTTCCCGGAGCGGCGCGGGTTGATGACCGGGGTCGCAGTCTGCGGCTACGGCGCCGGGGCACTGGTCATGAGCCCCATCGCTGCCCGCCTCATCATCGGTCACGGCGTGGCCTACACCTTCGAGGCGCTCGGCGCCGTCTACCTGGTGCTGGTCGTGGCCGCCGCGCAGTTCTACGCCAATCCCCCGGCCGGGTGGAAGCCCGCCGGATGGGAGCCGCGCTCGGCCGTCGCCAAGGCCGCCTCCACTTACGACTACTCGGTGCGGGAGGCGATGAGCACCTGGCAGTTCTGGCTGTTGTGGGCGCTGCTGTTCCTGAACGTCTCGGCCGGAATCATGATCATCAGCCAGGCTTCGCCCATGGCGCAGCAGATGGTGGGCATGAGCGCCGTGGCCGCCGCCAGCATGGTGGGGCTGATCTCAATCTTCAATGGCCTGGGCCGCGTCTTCTGGGCCTGGGTCTCCGACCACCTCGGGCGGGCGCGCGTCTACTTCCTGCTCTACCTCATCCAGGTGGTGATCTTCTTCTCGCTGCCGAAGATCCATAACCTGACGCTGTTCAGCCTGGCGTTTGCCGTGATCGGCCTGTGCTATGGCGGCGGCTTTGGCACCATGCCGTCATTCACCGCTGACTTCTTCGGGCCGAAGTATATGGGCGGGATTTACGGGATCATCCTGCTGGCGTGGGGCGCGGCTGCCATTCCCTCGCCCATCATGATCGCGCGCCTGCACCAGGCGACCGGCAAGTTCGACAACTCCATCTACGTGGTCGCGGTGGTGCTGGCGGTCTCGCTGGTCTTGCCGCTGATAGCGCGGCGTCCCCTGCGGAAAGAAGAGAAGCTGGGGCGCACCGCCATCTCGGCGGCATAACAACGTTGCGCCAACGACGATCGGTGCTCCCTCCTGTCCCGCGGGGGACGGGAGGGAGCAGTCGAAGCGGTGTTCCTTCTCAGGCGGGCACTTCGCCCGCCTGTCCCGGTCACTTGGTGATCTGGAAATACGCGTCACGCCTGCTGCCATCCAAGGTGATCACCCTTACCAAGTAGCAGGTGTTCTTTGCTGTTGGCGTCTGCCAGTTTTGGATGAATTGACCACTGGTCGAATCGTAGCGCAACGCCGTATTTCCGGTATTGGTTACGTCTGCGGTGGTTAAGTCGCTCACCAGTCCGATCATTGCGCAGCTCACCACTGCCAGCGTGGCAGACTGACCCTGCACTACCGAGACGCTGGTTTGGTTCGCCGAGCCTTCCAGCACGTTGAACTTCAGCGGTACTGTCGAACCGCCCTTAACAGAGTTCCACACCAGCACCGAGGTAGACCAATTAACCGGAGAGTAATAGCCGTTAATCGTCCAGGCGCCTACGCTGTCGTGCACCGCACCGCTGGCATTGTTGTAGTTCGTACCGCCGTTGAAAGACCAGGGATCGCTGGGGTAGTCCCCGACGAGAATGTGATTGGTGCCGCTCAAGTTAAGCCAGGCGCTTAGATCCACACCACCTACCCCGGTGGCGGTGCCGGTGGCAAGGTGCGGCGAGCCGTCAAAAATCACGTTATATGGCGTGACATTGATGATGGCGTTCGCCTTCGTGATCGAATACGCCCCGTTCGTCTTGCTTACGGCGAAGTTGCTCAGGCCGGTGCCGCTGACTTGCGGAGTCACCGCACCCGAGCCGACGTCCGGTCCCAGCGGGGATGGAGTGTTAGCGCAGGTCAGGTCTCCGGTGTAGGCCCCCGTTATCACGCAAGCCGAGGGCGAATGCGCGAGCGCGTCGTACACGCCGCTGTAACTGCCGGCGGTTGCCGTCACCGGCGCCGGAGTGATGGCGTATGCCCCGTTCGTTTTGTTTATTGTGAAGTTGCTCAGGCCGGTGCCGCTGACTTGCGGAGTCACCGCACCCGAGCTGACGTCCGGTCCCACCGAAGTGAGGTCGTTCGTGCAGCTCAGGTCACCCTTGTAGGTTCCCGTGACGGAGCATGCCGAAGTCGAATGCGCGCTGCCGTCATAAACGCCGCTGTAACTGCCACCCGTCGCCGTCACCGGAGCTTTGCTGATGGAATACGCGCCCTTTACCGGCGTGATGGCGAAGTTCGACAGACCGGTGCCGCTGACCACCGGATTCACGTCCCCTGAGCTGACGCCCGGTCCCACCGAAGTAAGGTCGTTCGTGCAGCTCAGGTCACCCTTGTAGGTGCCCGTGACGGCGCATGCCGAAGTCGAATGCGCGCTGCCGTCATAAACGCCGCTGTAGTTGCCGGCGGTTGCCGTCACTGGTGCAGCGTTGATGGTCAGCGAAGCCGGCGTGCTGCTGTCCGCGTCGGTGTAGTTGCCATCGCTGCTGGCGAAGTGGGCCGAAGCCGAGTAGCTGCCGGCATTCGTCGGAACGCTGCTGCCACCTGGCGTGTAGGCGATCGTAACTATGCCGTGGCCGCTACTGAGGTCAGCGCTGGCCACCCCGGTCACCGTAGCCGTTGCGGGGTGCGAACCGCCGTCGTAAGTAATCGGGCTGGCCGCGAAACTCACCGCGACAACGGGAGTCGCCTTGTTGATGGTGAAGTCAGCGCCTGCGTTCGTGATGCTGTAATTGTCCAGCACCCCGGCGGTCGCATTCAGCGCGGCCGTAATGTGGTACGGACCGCCCGCAACCGTCTCGCCCGGGGCCCGGCTGTAGCTGGCCGAAACTGCGTCAACAAAGTTCGAGCCGCTGCCCGTGGTCAGCGGATTCGGATCGGCATCGCCGTAGGTCTTGCTGGCCGCGCTGGTCGTCCACGTAGCATTACGCTTGCTGATGGTGAAGTCGGCGCCGTTGTTGGTGATGCTGTAGTTGTCCAGCACCCCTGCCGCCGCACTCAACGCGGCCGTGATGTGGTACGGACCGTTTGCTACCGTTTCACCCACGGCCCGGCTGTAGGTAGCCGTTACGCCGTCAGCCGCCAGGAAGTTATTCGGCGTCGCCGCGCTTGCTCCCGTGGTCAGCGGACTCGGATCGGCATCGCCGTAGGTCTTGCTGGCCGCGCTGGTCGTCCACGTAGCATTACGTTTGCTGATGGTGAAGTCGGCACCGTTATTGGTGATGTTGTAATTGTCCAGCACACCGGCTGCCGCACTCAAGGCCGCAGTGATGTGGTACGGACCGTTTGCTACCGTTTCACCCGCGACCCGGCTGTAGGTAGCCGTCACGTTGTCAGCCGCCAGGAAGTTATTCGGCGCCGCCGCGCTTGCTCCCGTGGTCAGCGGACTCGGATCGGCATCGCCGTAGGTCTTGCTGGCCGCGCTGGTCGTCCACGTAGCATTACGCTTGCTGATGGTGAAGTCGGCGCCGTTGTTGGTGATGCTGTAGTTGTCC
>JBPCSQ010000004.1:0-240790 GCA_051006995.1 Terriglobales bacterium | reverse complement strand
GGACTGGGGCAAATTCCCCCGCATTCAGATTCAGACGATTGAAGAATTACTGGCGGGCAAAGCCATCGATTACCCACGCGGCGCCGCCGACGCCACCTTCAAACGCGCCCCCAAAGCCCGCCGCGCCGCCGCAAATATGAATCTGCCGCTGGAATAACCAACATGAGCACTGCTGCCACTCAAAACTACAATTATGGTCCTGATGATTTCCTCTCGCGCGCAAAGAGACTGTGCGCCCGCTTTCGGTTGGCTCGTCAGCGGTCAGTTATCGCAACACGGCCCGCCGGTATCGAATTTGCCATCTGTCGAATTGACCTGTTTGAAGACGAACGCTCAGCAACAACACCGCTCGTCATGGATTACGAGTGGCTGCAGTTTCATGACGAGTACATGAGCATCGACCATCTGTTGAACCGCTTCGCATTACTTCATGACCGCAAGTTTTCTGTTAATACGTTGCAGGTGCCGCTTCAGATTTTGGGATTTCACGATGTATTTTTGCCGAGCGCAAATGGGTACTCCGAGTGGCCTGGCACGCTCTTCGAAATCACACTCGCCTCACAGGTCCAACTTGGTTACGAGCCACTGCTTCATATCGACCATCCGTCCTACAAGTCTCCTTACGACGCTCTTGGCTCTTTTGTTGAGCTTCCCGATTTCGGCGGCCATTCAGATGGTCGAATCGGGCACGCTGTGTTTTTTGTGCCAGTCACAACCGCGCGCATTGTGGATGTGAGACTAACCGGCCTTACTCTCGCATTCCAGTTCGACACAAGAAAACGTCCCTTAGAATCCAAGGTCAAGATTGCCTATTCAATTGGGAAAAGGACAGCAGCGACTTCTGTTGACGTAAGGAGTTCCACAGCCGAGGTTCGCCTCGATTTCGTCCCCGACGAACTTGCGATATGGCTACTATCCTCGGACGGAATTCTCGACTCGTACGCTGAAGCTCAGAATGGGCCACCTGGCAGGCTTAAAGTTCTTCCCAGAAAGCTCGTCAAGAATCCCGCTATTCCGCAATTCGGCGTACCGAGCGGTATATCTTTTCCATTTGCCACAAACGAGATGTCCCGAGGCGAGGAACGCGACGACCTCCTGCCGGTGCTTCGTCGTAAAGCCTTCGATTCGCAAATCAAGGACGCATTCGAAGCGGCACAACGGGACGAGAAGCCCTTAAGTCTCCTGATGGTTGATTTGGATAACTTTAAGAAGGTTAACGATGAACATGGCCACAGAGTCGGCGATGAAGTTTTAGTTGAATGCGCCGAAATCATTAATTCCGCTATTGAACACAAAGGTGAAGTTTATCGATACGGCGGCGAAGAAATCATCGTAGTCTTGCCAAATTTCTCGCCTCTAGAGGCGACAGCCGTCGCCGAGCGCGTCAGAAGTACGGTAGCTGCCCAAAAGATGGGTTCACAGAAACTCCCTGTGACGGTAAGCGTCGGCGTCTCCTCTTTCCCCGCGCATGCGAATAGCCTAGATGAGCTGCTTCGACAAGCCGACCAAGCCATGTACAAAGCCAAGAAATTAGGTCGCGATTTAGTATGCGTAACTGGCGACGAGGAACCGACCCGCCCCTCTCACGTTGTCCGCAGAAAAGCTCCATCCGGTGGCGCGCTCGACGCGGAACTTATTCGCGCTCTGTATTTCAGCGGCCGCGAACCAAAGTGCCCCGCGGATGGAGTTCCGTTGCGTATATCCGAAACCCGCCGCTCCGGAAACCGAACACCCGACCTGAATGTCAGCTGCCCATTGTGCGGTCTTCACGAGTATCTGAAGGCACCCCTGTAGCCGCGTGCCCCGTCCTAGCCCGGTTTTGGCCGGGGCGGGGGTAGTGTGGCACGCGCCCTCGCGTGTGCGCCAATGGCCTCGCACCGAACGCACCCCAGCGCGAGCCGCCAGCGAGCCCGGCACGCTTTGTCAGCCCAACCGCGTGAGCGTTGGGAACCCGTGCGCAAATGAATCACCAGCCCGACCCCGAAACCGACGCCGAAGCGCAGCGAGGGGGGAGGCGGAGGGGGAGGCCGGCACGCGTTTCGCGAGGGCGCCAGCCCGAGCGTGTGGCACACCGCCCGGCCTCAGCTTGTCGAAGGGCGCCCTCGCGTGCGCAGACCCAGCGCGCGTAGCGCGCGGCAGACCCTAGCCCCGGGCGCAAGCCCGGGGTTGGGGCGCGCGTTAAGAGCCCCAGAGCCAGTGCGCGCTGTTCGTTAGTACGCCGTTCTCCTGGCCGTCATGCCGGCGCGAGTGGTCAGCGTCGAATCGCGGCGGACGTGGCGGCGATGAGGGCGGCGGCGCTACTCAGATTCCGGCACTGACTCTTCAGCTCGGTGCGCCGACTGTCCCGGCACTCACGTGCCGGGCTATGAATCTCTCGCCCGCTGAAGCGGGCTAATACTCACGGCAGTGGCCCGATCTGGATTTTGAATCACCCTCCGCTGTGCGCCACGTCACAACGCAACCACTGCTCGCCGGTAAGTTGCTGAAAAACTGCTCCACGTATGCGATCTTCTATATCTGTAAGAATATGTTTTGTAACTTCAACAAACTAAAAGAAATAAATTTCTTGACTCCCCCTCCTCTCTGCCGCACTATGGAAAACGTAGTTCCGCCGCCCTGTGCCGCTGCTGATTTTGTACGCGTTTTCCTTTTTCCGTCCCGCCCCCACCCGATCCCTATTCCGGCCACTGCCCACTGCTCCCCCAAGGGACACCAAGGGATTCCCAAGGGATCCCTTGCCCAACTCCTTTGTTTTCTTCACCACCCCCTGGAGGGGGTTTCTCCCTTATGCTCGCTGATACCTTCGCCAAAACCCCGCTCTGCCGCCACGTCCGCCTCGACAACAAACCCTGCGGCCAGCCCGCCCTGCGCGCCACCAAGTTCTGCCGCTTCCATACCGCCGCCCGCCTCCGGCGACCCGGATGCCGCTTCCCCGTCCTCGAGGACGCCCTCTCGCTTCAGTACGCCATCATGCAGGTGCTGCGCGCCCTCACCAACCACGAGGTAGACCGCCACACCGCCGCCATCCTGCTCTATGGACTCCAGATCGCCTCGTCCAACCTGAAGCGCCTGAATGAGCAGGTCGAGGCCGCTGATGACCTCGACACCACCGAAGAAAGTCTTGCCGAATCTTTCGTCAAACAGCTCGGCCTGTCGGAGCCCGACGACCCGGCCGTCCTGGCAAGAGAGGAGGAGGCTCGTCGCCGCGCCGCCGCCGGAGCTACCGGCGCGCCCGTCCCCTGGCCACTGCCGCTCAGCCACCCCGAATGCGCCGCCGCCGCTGCGAGCCCAATGGCCAAAGCGCCAGCAGCAGGTCCCTCGCCGCGCTCGGAATGCCAATGGTTGAGGTGAGTTTTCGGTGCTATGCTGCGCCGAAATCAGGGAGGAGGTGCGTATGAGCAGAACCGGGCGGACCTGGGCGTTGGCCAAGCAGAGTTTCAAAGTTCTGGCGGCGGACAAGCGGCTGCTGCTGTTTCCGGTGCTGAGCGCGATCGCGGTGGTGCTGGTGAGCGTCAGCTACGCTATCCCGGTGTTCCTGGCAGGCGGGCTGAATGTGCAGCGCGGGGCGGCGACGACGAACACTCAGTACGCGGTGCTGTTCGGCTTCTATTTCGTCAACTACTTTGTGATCGTGTTCTTCAACAGCGCGCTGGTGTACTGCGCCAGCATCTGCCTGTCGGGCGGGCACGCCACGGTGCGCGACGGACTGAAGGCGTCGTGGGACCGGCTGGGCGCGATCTTCATGTGGGCGCTGGTGGCGGCCACGGTCGGGATGATCCTGCGCATGATCGAAGACCGGCTGGGCAAGTGGGCGCGGCTGATTACCTGGGTGCTGGGCACGGCGTGGACGCTGATGACCTACTTCGTCGTGCCGGTGCTGGTGTTCGAAGACCTCGGCATCGTGGACTCGGTGAAGCGCTCGACGCGCGTGTTGAAAGATACCTGGGGAGAAGAAGTCATCAGCGGGTTCAGCTTCGGGCTGATCTGGCTGGGGTTCATCCTGCTGGGCGTGGTGGCGGCGTTCGGGCTGATGATGGCGCACCCGGTACTGGGAATCGTCGCCGGCGTGCTGTACTTCCTGGCGCTGGCGGTGGTGGCGGCGGCGGTGAAAACGATTTTCACGGTGGCGCTCTACCGGTACGCGTCGCAGCGGCAGGTGCCGGCGGGGTTCTCGCCTGACCTGATCCAGACGGCGTTTGGCACGAAGGAAGGCAAAGCGCTGGCGGCAGGAGCGTAGGAACAGGCTGCAGGCTCCAGGCTGCGCCAATGGTCAGTGGCCGGTAGGACAATGACCCTCATCCCATGGCAGCCGGGAGCAAATGGGGGTAGAATCTCGCCACTGCGTGGGGTGGAGCGAGAGTTCCCTGCCCGCGCTTCCACCGGAGGTACTCCCCCATGAGCATGAGCTACGTAATTCGCCAAGTCGGTGATGTGACGGTGCTGGACCTTGGCGGCCGCATCAGTCTTGGAGAAGCGCCGGCATCGGGCGCAGCCGGCGACGCGCTGCTGCACGAAGTGGTGCGCAACACCGCGAAAACCGGCAGCCGGAAAATCCTCCTCAACCTTCGGGAGGTCACCTACATTGACAGCTCGGGCCTGGGCGAGCTGGTCTCGTGCAATACCTCGATTTACAACCAGGGCGGCGACATGAAGGTGTGCAACACCAGCCCGCGCGTTAACGATCTGCTGGTGATCACCAGCCTGCACGCGGTGCTGGATGTCTATGCGGACGAAGAAGCGGCGTTGCGTGCGTTCGGCGAGCAGAAAAAAGGGACGAGCGCGGCGTAAAGGGAAAGTAAGAATTAAGAAGTCCGAATGAAGAGTGAAGCGCCGCGGGTGCGGCGCTTTTTCTTTCGTCCCTACGGGACTGGAAATTCGCGCTCGAGGGCGAGCGCGCTCCAGCAGCCGTTATTCCTGCACGGAAACGACCTGCAGGACTTCCTCGACCGAGGTATCTCCGTTGAGCAGGAGAATGCCGGCGTATTTCTTGAGGTCGAGCATGCCGATCCGGAGCGCGGTATTGTGGATGTCCTCGGTGAGCGCGCCCTTGGCGACCATGGCGCGGAGCTCGGCGTTCATCTTCATGACCTCGTAGATGCCGACGCGTCCCTTGACGCCCTTGCCTCCGCACGCGTCGCAGCCCTTCCCCTTAAAGACCTTGGAGCCGCGAGGCAGGCCCATGTAGTCGCAGGTGGCGTCGTCAGCGACGTACTCTTCCTTGCAGTGCTTGCAGAGGCGGCGGGCAAGGCGCTGCGCCATTACGCCGATGGTGGACGAGGAAACCAGGAACGGCTCAATGCCCATTTCGCCGAGGCGGGTGAAGGCGCCGGCGGCGGAGTTGGTGTGGAGCGTGGTGAATACGAGGTGGCCGGTGAGCGCGGCTTCGACGGCGATGTGCGCGGTCTCCTTGTCGCGAGTTTCGCCGACGAGGATGACGTCGGGATCCTGGCGGAGGAAGGCGCGGAGAATGCGGGCGAAGTCGAGGCCGATGTCCTTGTTGGCCTGAATCTGGTTGACTCCAGCAAGGTCGTATTCGATCGGGTCCTCGGCGGTGGAGATGTTGATGCCGGGCTCGTTGATCTCGGCGAGCGCGGAGTACAGCGTGGTGGTCTTGCCGGAGCCGGTCGGCCCAGTGACGTACATGATGCCGTAGGGCTGGTTGACGAGCTCGCGAATGAGCTTGAGTGTGTCCTCGTGGGTCACGACCTTGTCGAGACCGAGCGTGGTGTTGGACTTGTCGAGAATACGCAAGCAGACTTTCTCGCCCCACTTGGCAGGCACAGTGGAAACGCGGAAGTCGATGGGCTTGCCTTCCATGTTGACGGAGATGCGGCCGTCCTGCGGGAGGCGCTTCTCGGAAATGTCGAGCTTGCTGAGAATCTTGAGGCGGGAGATGAGGCCGAGCTGAACCTTCTTGGGCAGGTTCTGGATGGTCTGGAGGACACCGTCAATGCGGTAGCGGATGACGATTTCCTTCTCCATGGGCTCGACGTGAATGTCGCTGGCGCCCTTCTTAATGGCGAGTCCGAGAACGGAGTTGGCGAGGCGGATGATGGGCGCGTCCTCGGAGGCGGACATCAGGTCCTGCTTGGCCTCGGACGTGGCCATGTCCTCGGTGACCTGGAGCTTCTCGATGGTGTCGGACTGGAGGTCGTGCATCAGGTCTTCGGCGGAAGCCTGGCGCATGGGCCCGCCGGCGGCGGCCATCTTGCCGGTGGAGGCGCCGGCATCGGTCTTGACCGGCTCGTCCTTGTGCATCAAGGTGCGATAGGTGGTGCTGAGGAACTTCTTGAAGTCGTCTTCGGTAGTGACGACGGGCTCGATCATGACGCCCTTGATGATGCGGCGGATATCGTCGAGCGCGATGATGTTGTTGGGATTCACCATGGCCAGCGAGAGGCGGTTATTCATGAAGGCCACGGGAATGACCTTGTGCTGGAGCATCATGGCTTCCGGCAGGAGGCCAAGAACGCGGGCATCGAATTGCATCTTGCTGAGGTTCATGTATTCGATGCCGACCTGCTGGCTGGCCGTCTCGACGCGCTCGGCGAGCACGGTAGTAAGAGCCAGCCCAATCTTGGGGTACTTCATCATCAGGTCGTGGAAATCCACCTGCTCGAGCACGGCGCAGGTGGTGGGCTGAATCGCGCTGACGGTGGCAGTGCGGGGCTTTCCCGTGAGCAGCGCCATCTCGCCGAAGTTCTGGCCGGGGCCCATCTCGGTGAGCAGGAAATCAATACCGGTGTTGGGGTCCTTCTTGCGGATGTCCACCAGCCCGGCGGTAATGAAGAACATGGAGTTGCCGGGAGAACCCTCGCGAACGATGACCTGGTTGGGCGGAAAGTCGCGGCGCTTCATGCGGCGAACGACCTGCTGGCACTCGTCAATGGAGAGCGCGCTGAACAGCTTGATGCGCTGGAGGAAGTGCTGCGGCTCGGCCGGAGCAGCGGCAGCCGGCTTGGGCGCCGCCGCGGAAGGAGACACGGCGATCCTGGTGGAATCCAAACCGGGAGCAGCCGCGGGTGCGTTCGCTGTGGTGGACATTAAATTGGGCCTCCTGAACAGGCTCGGGCCGAGATCGTTTTGCGATTGCCCACTCGGGGGAAAGAGGTGCCGGATTATACAACACCGGAGTTCGGAGTTGTGAGTTCCGAGTTGCGAGAAAAAACGGGAATTCGGGCACGTCCGGCGGGCAGGTTCTTTTTGGCGGGTTCTTGGGATATAGTGAGCCGACGTAAGTGGCTGGAAAGCCGGAGGACGGCGGGGGAACAGGGGTTGCGCTTCTCCACTTTATTGCACCCAAGGCAGGCGCGATAAGGGCGGGGCAACCGCGTTTGGCCTCTGTCCATTTGTTATGAGCACCAAGGCGACGCCGGAAAAACCGAGCGCATCGAGCGCGCTGCGCACCATGCCGGCGGTGATCTGTCTTGAAGGCGACGAGGTGGCGCACAAGGCGATCGCGGGGTGCCAGCGGTATGCCCGCCTGAAATTCACCGACCTGGAAGGGCGCGAGGCGGAGACGATCATCCTCTGCTCGAACGAGCGGCAACTGGCGCAATCGGCGCATTTGCTGCGGGCGCCGAACATCCGCATCCTGGCGCTGTCCGATACGAGATTCCGCGACGCGCGGCTGGACGGCGCGGTGTATGGCTACCTGCCGGTCGCCACGCCGCCATCCTTGGTGGAGCGCATGATGGACAACGCGCTCGACCACATCCACCTGCTGGCGACCCGCCGCGAAGTGAACGAGCGGCTGGCCGGCGCCACCAAGGAAATCAACGAACTGAACGCCATCGGGGCAGCGCTATCGGCGGAGCACGACACCGAGAAGCTGCTGGAGATGATCCTGACCAAGTCGCGGGAGATTACGAAGAGCGACGCGGGATCGCTGTACCTGGTGGAAGAGGTACCGCTGGAGGCGCAGGCGCTGCCGGAGCAGACGGATGCACCGCCGCCCGCGCCGGAATTCGCCGGAGCGCGGCTGGTGGTCAGCCGTCCGGAGAACACGAAGAAAGTCCTACGCTTCAAGTTGACACAGAACGACACCGTGGCAGCCCCGTTCCGCGAGTTCGTGATGGACATCAGCGACAAGTCCATCTCCGGGTACGTGGTGAAGACGGGCGACATCGTCAACCTGGAGGATGCGTACCACCTTCCCGACCTGGTGCCGTACAAATTCAACCGCAAAATTGATGAAGGTTCCGGGTACCGCACCAAGTCCATGCTGACGGTGCCGATGCGCAACCCGAAGGGCGAGATCGTCGGCATCGTGCAGTTGATTAACGCCAAGCGGAACTACGAAGCGAAGCTGACCTCGTTGTCGGCGGTGGTGGGGCAGGTGGTGCCGTACACCATCCGGCAGCAGGAGATGGTGGCGTCGCTGGCCAGCCAGGCGGCGGTGGCGCTGGAGAACAGCCGGTTGTACCAGAACATCCAGACGCTGTTCGAAGGGTTCGTGCGGGCGGCAGTCACGGCGATCGAGTCGCGAGACCCGACCACGTCGGGCCACTCGTTCCGGGTGGCGAACCTGACCGTCGCGTTGGCGGAGACCGTGGACCGGATCGCTGACGGGCCGTACAAGGAAGTGCAGTTCAGCCGCGACCAGATGAAGGAAATCCGGTACGCATCGCTGCTGCACGACTTCGGCAAGGTCGGCGTGCGCGAGGAAGTGCTGGTCAAGGCCAAGAAGCTCTATCCATCGCAACTGGAGCTGATCAAACAGCGGTTCCACTTCGTCAAGCGCTCCATGCAGGTGGAATCGCTGCAATCGAAGCTGGCTTATGCGCTGGAAAAAGGGCGCGACGAGTACCTGGCGAAGCAGGGCGAGTTGGATGGAGCGGCGGCAGCGCAACTCAAGGAAGTGGACGATTATTTCGCGACGGTGCTGCAATCGAACGAGCCGACGGTGTTGCCGGCGGGCAATTTCGAGAGGCTGACGGAAATCGCGGCGCGGCACTTCTTGGACTTCGACGGCGCCGAACAGCAGTTGCTGACCGGGGACGAGGTGCGCCTGCTGTCCATCCGCAAAGGATCGCTGGATGAGGCGGAGCGGCTGCAGATCGAGTCGCACGTGGTGCACACGTTCAACTTTCTGACGCAGATTCCGTGGACGAAAGAAATCCGCAACATTCCGGAGATCGCGCGCAGCCATCACGAGAAGCTGACCGGGAAGGGATATCCGAGCAAGCTGCTGGCGCAGGAAATTCCACTGCAAACGCGGATGATGACCATCTCGGATATTTTTGACGCGCTGGCCGCCAACGACCGGCCCTACAAGCGCGCCGTGCCGGTGGAAAAGGCGCTGGACATTCTCGGCATGGAAATGAAGGACGGGAACATCGATCCCAACCTGTTCCAGCTGTTCCTGGATTCCAAGGTGTGGGAGCGGTGGAAGGTGGAGCCGTTCCCGTACTGAAAAGCAGCGATTAGCCATTAGCTCTTAGCTTTGTACGGCGCGCCGCGGCGCGCCGTTTGCATTTTGGGTCCGCAAGCAACTGTCCCGGCACTTACGTGCCGGGCTATGAACTACCGTACCTGTGGGACTCGCAAGTAGACTGCGGACATGGGGAACAGCGGATTCCTCGCGGGACTGAAGTCCCGCTCGGAATGACAAAGTTCTTAAAGCGCATATTCATCGGCCTAAAGGCCGATGCTCCCACCATTGCTGGCGCTCGCAATTCTGCCGATGTTTCCACCATTGCCGGAGCTTCCACGGTTTCGTTACTGCTGATGTTTCTGGCGCTGGCCTACGCATTCCTGGCGGGATTTCACACCACGGACTTTGATACGGGGTGGCACCTGGCCACCGGACGATGGGTGGTCCAACATCACCAGGTCTTCACGACAGATCAGTTTTCGTACACGGCGCGTGGAGCGGAGTGGATTTATCCGCCGCTGCCGGGAGTGATTTTCTACCTGCTGTACTGGCTGGCGGGATGGAAAGCATTGTCGTGGCTGACGGCGGCGGCGTGCGTGGCGACAGTGGGGTTGACGCTGCGCCGTGATGAGCCGATCACCAACGCGCTGGCGGTCATCGCGGTGCCGGCGATTGCCTTTCGCACGGTGGCGAGGGCGGACCTGTTCAACACGGTGCTGTTCGCGGCGCTGCTGCACGTGGTGTGGAGCTACTACCGCGGACGCGGGGCGCGCCTGTGGCTGATTCCCGTGCTCATGTGCCTGTGGGCGAACATGCATTTGGGATTCGTGGCGGGGATAGGAATCCTGGTGGCGTATGTGGGGATGGAGATTTTGGAGGTGGTTGTGAAAAATCCCCGGCCCGGCCAAAACCAGGCCGAACCGGGGCACCCGCAGGGGGAGAGACTGCGGGCGGCGTGGCCGTGGCTGGTGGCGGGAGCGGTGGCCACGCTGGCGAATCCGTTTGGATGGCGGCTGTATCGCGGAGTATTCGAGCAACCGCTGGTCAGCAAGGCGTGGAATTACCTGGTGGGAGAGTTCGCGGGCACACCGCTGGGAACCGTCCGTGGGGCGCTGGACTGGCGTGATCCGCAAATGTCGTACTGGTGGTTGATGGCGGTGGCCGTGGTGGCAATGGTGATCGCGGTTGTCCGACGGCAGATCGGACCGGCGTTGCTGCTGGCGGGGGCAGCGTGGGTTTCGTTTTCGAGAGTCAGGTTTCAGGCCATGTTTGCGGTGGTGGTGGTGATGGTGGCGGGTGCGGTGCTGCAGGAAGTGCTAAGTGAGAAGTGCGAAGTGCGAAGCAAGAAACCGGTATTGTGGCCGGTAGTCGCTGCGGCGGCGGTCCTGGCACTGTTTACCGGGATTCGGGCGGCGGACTTGGTGACGAACCGTTATTACATTCGGGCGGCGGAAGTGGCGGAGTTTGGGGCGGGGCCGACGTGGTGGTATCCGGAGCGGGCGGCGCAGTTTGTGGAGCGGGAGAAGCTGCCGGGCAACATGTACAACGACTTCAATGTGGGCGCGTACCTGACGTGGCGCCTGCCGCAGTATCCGGTGTATTCGGACAACCGGGCCATCCCCTTCGGCACGACGCTTCTGTTTCATCAGCGGGCACTGATGCAGCAGCCCCCGGATGCGGCGTCGTGGCAGCGCGAGGCGGACCGCTGGGGGATCAACACCATATTTCTTTCGGCGGCACGTTATGGAGGGCTGGGATTTCCATTGCCGGAGTTTTGCGCAAGCACTCAGTGGGCGCCGGTGTACCTGGATGAGGTGGCAGCGGTGTTTGTGCGCAACCGGCCGGAAAATGCGGCCACGATCGAGCGTCTGAAAATAAACTGCGCGACGGTGACGTTCACGCCGCACGCGCGCACCCAGGCGGAGCTGTTCCAGTTTTATGGAAACACGGGGGCGATCCTGTATTTGCTGGGACGCGACGCGGAAGCGCTGCAGTCTTTGGATCGGGCCGAGCAGATGGCGCCTTACGACGCGGAAGTGCATTTGACCAAGGCGCAATTGTTCCAGGCGAAGGGAAGGTTGCTGGAGGCGGAGCGGGAGTATGAGGTGGCGCTGCAATTGAAGCCGACCAGCGTGGCGTGGTTCGCGCTCGGGTTGCTGCTGGAGCAGGAGAAGCGGTGGGCGGAGGCGGCGCCGGCGATGGAGAAGGCGGCGAGGCTGGAAGTGTATCCGTCGGGCATGTGGATGCACCTGGGGCAGCTGTACCTGAGCACGGGCCGGCCGCAAGCGGCGCTGGAGGCGTTTGAGCGGGCACGGAAATCGAGTCCGTTTGTCGGCGATGCGGCGCGGTTCGGGGCGGGATTCAACGCCAAGGTGGAAGACGGGGAGCAGAGGGCGAGGGGGATGATGGAGTCAGGGGCACGGTGATTCTTCAAGCAGGTCCCTGGCTGCGCTCGGGATGACACCCCATCAGGGGACTTCCCCAGTGCCTACGAATACAGCTCGGTCAGCAACGCGTAGGCGCGGCGGAGGTGAGGGATGACGATGCTGCCGCCGACGATGAGCGCGACATTGAGCGCTTCCTCCTGCTCGGGGCGCGAGGCGCCGAGGCGGTAGGACTGGATGATGTGGTAGTTGATGCAGTCGTCACAACGCAGCCCAGCGGAAACCACCAGCCCCATCAGTTCCTTGTATTTCGCGGGAATGACGCCGTCGAGATAGGTGTTGTGGTCAAGATTGTAGAAGCGCTTGAGCAAGGCGTTGTCGGCGGCGTTGACGTTATCGTTGAGGCGGCGGCGCGTCTCGAGGAAGTGGCTTGCAAGGGGGCTGCGGGCGGCGACAGCGTCCTCGGTGTGGAGATAGGCGGGTTCGCGAAGTTCGGGCATGGTTGAGAGTATAGAATCTGCGCGATGAGAATGTTGTTTGGCACCGACGGGATTCGCGGGGTGGCGGGAGATCCTCCGCTGGACCACATGACCGTGTTCGCGGTGGGAGCGGCGCTGGGGAGGAGTTTGACCCATCCTGCGCCAACATCGGACGCAAGGGTGCGCCACCCGGCAGACCAGGGCACGCGAATCGTGATCGGGCAGGACACGCGCGAATCGAGCGGGTGGATTGCCGAGTCGCTGACCGGAGGGCTGGAATCGGCGGGGGCGGAGGTGGAGAGCGCGGGAGTGATTACCACGCCGGCGATCGCGTACCTGGCGCGGGGCGGGTTCGCGGCGGGGGTGGTGATTTCGGCGTCGCACAATCCGTGGACGGACAATGGGATCAAGATTTTCGGGCACGACGGGTACAAGCTCTCCGATGAGCGAGAAGAGAAGCTGGAAGGCGACATCTTCGCGCTGCTGCACGGGAACGAGTTGAGATCAGCGAATCCCCGCCCAACGAACACCGCGTTGGGTGGGCCGCCCCAAAGTCGCGATGAGGGTGGGGCAGCAGCAAATGGAGCACCGCAGGCGGCGGCGCCGGAATGCAATCCAGAATTGTTGCGGAAATATGCGGCATGGCTGGGGGAGAACGTGCGCGCGACCCGGCTCAGCGGAGTACGCGCGCTGGTGGATTGCGCGAATGGAGCGGCGACGCCGGTGGCGCACGAAATCTTTCGGGCGTGCGGGGTGGAAGCGAAGTTCATGCATGACCGTCCCAACGGGCGCAATATCAACGAAAAGTGTGGGGCGCTGTACCCGCAGACGGTGGCGGGCGCCGTGGCGGTACAGCGCGGCACGTTCGACCTGGGAATCACCTTCGACGGAGACGCCGATCGGGCGCTGTTCTCCGACAACCACGGCAACGTAGTGAACGGGGACGCGATCCTGCTGGTGGCGTCGCGGGACATGAAGTCGCGCGGCCTGCTGAAGGGCGACACGGTAGTGGCAACGACGATGTCGAACATGGGGCTGGAGATCGCGCTGCGGGACAGCGGCATCCGCATGCTTCGCGCGGCCGTGGGCGACAAGTACGTGCTGGAGGAAATGCGGAAGACGGGCGCGACGCTGGGCGGAGAGCAGTCGGGACACATCATTTTTCGGGACGGCGACTCGACCACGGGCGATGGGTTGTTGACGGCGCTGCGCGTGATGGAAATCATGGCGCGCACGGGCAAGCCGCTGGATGAACTGGCGAAGGGATTGAAGGTGTTTCCGCAGACAATCAAGAACGTGCGGGTGCGGGAGAAGAAGCCGTTCGAGGAATTTCCGGAGGTGATGCGGGCGATCCGGGCGGCGGAGGAAGAACTGCATGGGAACGGGCGGGTCGTGGTGCGATATTCCGGGACCGAGGCGCTGGCGCGGGTGATGGTGGAAGCGGAGACCGAGGTCAAAATGCGCCGGATCACCGACAACATTGCGGAAGAAATTGGGAAGGCGCTGGGAATCGGGTGATCGGGAAAATAGAAATTCATCCAGAGGACCGGGTTTTCCTGCTCACGGGAGCGGGAGTGAGCGCGGAAAGCGGGCTGCCGACGTTCCGCGGGGCGGGCGGGCTGTGGCGCGGGTACCGGGTGGAAGAGGTGGCGTCGCCGGCGGCGTGGACGCGCGATCCCAAGCTGGTGTGGCAGTTCTACTCGATGCGGCGGCAGGCGCACACGGAGAAAATGCCGAACCCGGCGCACACGGCCCTGGTCGAACTGGAGGAGGCGATCGGCGAGCGGCTGTTCTTGTGCACGCAGAATGTGGACAGCTTGCACGAACAGGCGGGATCACGGCGGGTGGTGCATATGCACGGGCGTCTGCTGATGAGCCGCTGCGAAAGCTGCACGCGCCCGCCGTTCGATGATTCCAACCGCTACGAGGACGAGGTGCCGCGGTGCGAGTGCGGTGGGCAGATCCGGCCGCACGTCTGCTGGTTCGGCGAGATGCCGTACCACTTGGAACAGATTCAGCAGGCGCTGGAGAACAGCACGGTCTTCGTAGCGGTTGGCACATCGGGAGTAGTGTATCCGGCGGCAGCGTTCGTGGCGCACGCGCGGAGTCAAGGAGTGCGGACGTATTACGTCGGGCCGGAGGAGCCGGCGAACGCCGCGCTGTTTGAAGAATGCTTCCTGGGAAAGGCGGCCGAGCTGCTGCCGGGGCTGTTCAGTCCCGAGCCCCGAGTCGCGAGTTTGGACCAGGGCTAAAGCCGGTTGTAAGTTCGTCCTCTTTTCACCGGCCTAAAGGCCGGTGCTCCCACCGAGACGGCGCAGGGTCGCGGGCGAGGGCGCCCGGGCCATACGGATTCCGGGCAAGTTGGGTGCAGCCCCGGCGAGGCGCCGGGGCCTGCGATTTTGTGGAGGTATTCAAGATCGGCGGGGCCTTCGGCAGCCGCGCTACGTTCGCAGGCCGGTCCAGACTTCCGAGATCACGATGGAGTTGCCGGGGTTGTGGGGGTCGTACTTGATGGAAGTCGGCAGACCGAGCTTGCAGGAGTGGACGTCGATGTAGTGGCGGAGATGGGTGATGTCCTGCGAGGCCTCATATTGCACGCCGCCGACGTCGTAGGTGTAAATGAGGAGTTGGGTCTCGCCCTGGCCGTTGTAGCTGATTTCCTGCACGTCGAGAACCGTGCCGTCGCAGATGCGTCCGGTTTCGGCGATGAGCTGGCGGCGCCGGCGTTCGCGCTCCTCGGAAGTGACGCGGTGAGACCGGACCCATTGCCAGATCCCCAACGCCGCCGCGGCGGTCCCCGCGGCGATCACCGCCCCTGCACGAAGTGCGCTCATACTTTGCTGTTGGAAGATTACTACGAGGCTGGGTCGCGGGCGTATCGGGTTAATACAGTACGGAGTATCTAGTACCCCATACCGAGGCGTTGTCAGTTGTGAAAAGAAATCCCCGGCCGAGGGCGGCCGGGCTACATTGCGTCAGACCGAGGGTTAGCCCTTGGCGACCAGATCGGCTTCGGCCATGGCTTTGACCTTCTCCCAATCCTTCAGGAAGTTCTCCAGGCCTTTATCGGTGAGTGGGTGCTTCATCATCAGGTCGAGGACCTTGAAGGGAATGGTGGCAACGTGCGCGCCCGCCAGGGCAGCGTCCACCACGTGAAGCGGGTGGCGGAGCGAGGCGGCGAGCACTTCCGTCTTGTAGCTGTAATTCTTGTAAATCTGCACGGCCTGCTTGATCAAATCCATGCCGACGTGGCTGATGTCGTCGAGCCGGCCGACGAACGGGCTGACGTAGGTGGCGCCCGCCTTGGCGACCATCAGCGCCTGGTTGGCGGAGAAACAGAGCGTCAGGTTGGTCTTGATGCCTTTGCCGGAAAGATATTTGCAGGCCTTGACGCCTTCGCGCGTGGTGGGCAGCTTGACGACGACATTCTTGTGCCAGTCGGCGAACTCTTCCGCCTCACGCACCATGCCCTTCATCTCCAGAGCGACGACCTCGACGCTGACCGGTCCGTCCACAACCTTGCAGATCTCGAGGATGGTTTCCTTGAAGGGCTTACCTTCCTTGGCGATAAGTGAAGGGTTGGTGGTGACGCCGTCGAGGATGCCCATCTCGTTGGCTTCGCGAATTTCCTTGAGATTGGCAGTATCAATGAAGAATTTCATCGGTGCACCCATTCTACTTCTTGTTGATCTCGGAATTACCTCGCGTGTCGTCGATCCTCCGCGTCTACTCACTCGTTCGGGCGAGCATCATCCGCATGGGCTGGAGTTCGCGCGTAAACGGATTCAGCACTAAGCCGAATTCCTCAAGAGTGATCGCACCTAACAGAGCGGTATCGTCTTTTTCTCCGAGGATCACCGGTGTGTGCCGCTGGCGATGATCAAGCTCCAGTAAGCACTCCGATAGCCTGCGTTCAACCTCGGTACCGTCAGCCAGCTCACAGCGAATCACTTCCATGCTCTTCAAGCCCAGCGTTCGCCAGACCTGGTACGGCAGTAACGTATAGCTGGCTCCGGAATCAACGAGGAACTTGACGTTCACTCTTTTTCCCGTGGCGTTTTGTGCAACGCCTTTGACATACGTTAGTCCCATTCAGAACCTTTTCTGTCAGTGTCCATCGCTCTCGTCCACCACGGGGTTGCGCAGCGTGCCCACACCGTCGACGCTGATTTCCACGACGTCGCCGGCATGCAGCGGCCCGACCCCTTCGGGGGTCCCGGTGGCAATCACATCGCCGGGAAGAAGCGTCATGGCTGCGGTGATGTGGCGGATTATAACATCGAGCGGAAAGATGAAATCCGCGGTGGTGCCGTGCTGCCGCACCTCGTGATTGATGCGCGTTTCCACCTGAACACCGGCCCAGGGATCGAGACCATCCACCACCACAGGTCCGACCGGAGTGAAGGTATCGAATCCCTTGGCGCGCGCCCACTGGTTTTCTTTTTTCTGGAGATCGCGCGCGGTAACGTCGTTCAGGATGGTGTAACCGAGGATGTAGTCGCGGACGTCCTCACCTTCGCGGACGTGGTAGCAGGTCTTGCCGATCACCAGCGCCAGCTCGCCTTCGTAGTGCACGCTTTGCGAGAGCCTGGGCAGGCGGATTTCAGCGCCGGGATCGCAAAGCGAGGATGGCGGCTTGAAGAAAATGAGCGGCTGAGTGGGAACTTCGTTGCCGAGTTCAGCGGCGTGGGCGCGATAGTTACGTCCGACGCACACGATTTTGGAGGGCAGCACGGGCGTGAGCAGCTTGGCCTCAGCGAGCGGGATGGCGTCAATGCGGCGGGAGGAGGCGTCCTCGTCGGGAATGCGAGCGCCGGGTTCGGACTTGAAGACGCGGGTGATGAGCTCGCGTCCGGTGGAGCCTTCGGTTTCGACGAGGGCGAACTGCGGTTCGTTCTTCAGAAGAATTCGGCAATATTTCATCTCGTTACACTTTATCGCAAATTCTGAAAACGCCGTTGGCTATTGGCCGTTGGCTTTTGGCTATTCATTTTCCGCGTAAGCCTTCAACAGCCAGGCGTCGAAGGCCAACTGCCAATCGCTTTACGGTAGGGACTCGGAAGCTTCGGCGGACCGGGGGCTCTCGTTGTTGCGCAGATCTACCGCGCTCACCGTGTAGGTGTACTCATGTCCCGCCGCGGCGGCAGTGTCGCGATAGGACGGCGTTTTCACCAGCTCGTTGTTGATCTTCACCGGCTGTTGGCCGGCTTCCGAGCGATAAACGTTGTAGCCAGCCAGATCGCTCTCGGTGTTGGGCGCCCAAGTAAGGTCAACGAAGGGCTGCTGGCCGACACCGCTGGCAACCGCCTGGAGGCCGGTCGGCGTGGAGGGCGGGAAGACGTCGTTGGCGAAGACCTTGACCTCAGGCGAGCGCTCCCCTTCCACCTGTACGGGCGGTTGGGCAACATTGACGACGGTCACGACGGCGAGCCGATAGAAATATGTTTTCTGCCAGTCGAAGGAATGGTCGAGGAAGCTGGCGTGCGGATCGGTGGAAAGCAGTACATCCGCAATGGCCTGCGCAGGCGCATTTTCGCCTCGCCGGAAGATGCGGTACAGGTGTCGCAACTGCGGGGCTTCGTCCTGGTGCGAGACACCGGTCCATGCCAGCAAGATACCTTCGGCGGTGACCTGGGCGCGGACGTGGGAAGGCGGCGGCAGCGTCGGCGCCAACTGCACTTCCACCTGGTTCGACAATCCGGCGCTGCGGCCGTGCTGGTTCAGCGACTCTAGCGCGTAGGTGGCAAAGCCCGTGGGGTTCTGCTGCTGGATTTGAAGCGGAAGTGTGTCGGTGTACGTGCGCTGCTCAGGCTTGCCGATCTTCGGCGGGACTGGGCCGGGCGAAAGTTCCGCGACCTGCGGGCACTGCACCATGGCGGTGACGTTCACGCCGCGACAGATGAGCACCGGACCCGGCCGCCGGATGCCCTGGCGGTCGGTGGTCTCGCGCGGCGCCGACCAGGTGAGTGTGACCTGGTTCCCCTGGCGAGCGGCAGCCAGATCGCTGACCGGACGCGGCAAGTCGAGCGAGAGAGGCCGGGGCGCACCGGGGGTGCCGCAGGCCAGGGCACACACCAGAAGCGCGAGAGCGACAGGAGATAGGAATTTCATGAAAGCTGTTCAGGTTAGCAGAGGATTTGTAATTGGTAATTTGTAATTTGTAGTTTTAGGACCTTGGCCGCACGGGACTCAGAGGGTTGCTGGCGGCTTGAATTCACGATCCCTGCTCCCGAAAACGGCGAGAAGCAAAAGAATGATGTATTGACAATTGTAAATACAATTGTAAATACTAGCCATTAAAGTTTCTCCGAGCGGCAAGCATGCGCTATGAATGGGGCGAAGATAAGAACGAGAAGAACCGGAGCAAGCATGGCGTGAGCTTCGTGACGGCTACGCTGGTGTTTGATGATCCGTATGCGCTCACAAAGCCGGATTTCGCACACGACGAGGAAGAGGAACGCTTCCTCACTCTCGGCGCAATCGGTCCCGGCGCCATTCTGCTGGTTGTACATACCAGCTTAGAGAACAGTGGCGGCGAGGAAGTCATCAGGATGATTTCCGCTCGCGCCGCAACATCCCGCGAGAAGAAGGACTATGAAAAAACTCACAAGCCAGCAAAAACGAGAAATCGCCGCCGTGGGGAAGAAGAAAGACGCCGACATTGATCTTTCTGAGGTCCCAGAGGTCCTGGATTGGAGCGGTGCTGAAATCGGCAAGTTCTACCGGGCGACCAAGACGCCAGTGACCATGCGGCTGGACGCTGATGTAATTGAATGGCTCAAGGGCTATGGGCCCGGATACCAGACGAAGGCCAACATGCTCCTGAGGCATGCGATGGTGAGTACGAAGAAGGCAGCGAAGAAGAGAAGGACGGCATAGCAGCTGCCGTCCCCTTGATCTGTCCAACCCGCCATTGCTAGAGAATGTACCGCGACAGGTCCTGGTCCTTAACGATGTCGGCGAGCATTTTGCGGACGTAGGCGGCATCCACCGTGACCTGCTTCTCCTTCATGTCAGGCGCTTCGAAGCTGATCTGGTCGAGGACGCGCTCCATGATGGTATGGAGGCGGCGGGCGCCGATGTTCTCGGTGCCCTCGTTGACGCGCGCGGCAAAGTTGGCGACTTCCTCGAGCGCGTCGGGCGTGAACTCCAGCTTCAGTCCCTCGGTCTCCAGCAGGGCCGTGTACTGCTTCACCAGCGAGGACTTGGGTTCGGTGAGAATCTTGATGAAGTCGGCGATGGTGAGGGATTGCAGCTCCACGCGAATCGGAAAACGTCCCTGGAGTTCGGGAATCAAGTCACTCGGCTTGGAGACGTGGAAGGCGCCGGCGGCAATAAACAGGATGTGGTCGGTGCGCACCATGCCATAGCGGGTGTTGACGGTGGTGCCTTCCACGATGGGGAGGATGTCGCGCTGCACGCCTTCGCGGGAGACATCGGGACCGTGGCCGCTCTCGCGGCCGGCGATCTTGTCAATCTCATCGAGAAAAATGATGCCGGACTGCTCGACGCGCTCGACCGCGATGCGCGTGACCTGCTCCATGTCAATCAGGCGCTGCTCTTCTTCCTGCACCAGGTAGTCGAAGGCCTCGCTGACCTTCATCTTCCGCTTCTTGGTGCGCTGGCCGAAGATGTTCGGCAGCATGTCCTTGATGTTGACGTCCATCTCCTCGACGCCCTGATTGGAAACGATTTCGAAGGCGGGGAAGGATTTTTCGCGGATATCGAGTTCGACGATACGATCGTCGAGCTTGCCTTCGCGCAACTGCTGGCGGAGTTTTTCGCGAGTGCGGGAGCCGGATTCCACGGGATGGACGATCTCGATGGCAGCGCCGCCGTCACCGCGCGGAGTGCTGCCGAAGCCGACGCTGGCGGGCAGCAGGAGATCCAGAAGACGCTCTTCGGCGTTGAGTTCGGCCTTGTCGCTAACGTCCTCCAGCTTCTCCTCGCGAACCATGTCAATGGCAATCTCGACGAGATCGCGAATCATGGATTCCACGTCGCGGCCAACGTATCCGACTTCGGTGAACTTGGACGCTTCGACTTTCAGGAAGGGCGAGTTGGCCAGTTTGGCCAGGCGGCGCGCAATCTCGGTTTTACCCACCCCGGTCGGGCCGATCATGATGATGTTCTTGGGAATCACTTCCTCCGCCAGCTCGGGCGCGAGCTTCTGGCGGCGCATGCGGTTGCGCAGGGCAATGGCTACCGCGCGCTTGGCGGCGTTTTGACCGACGACGTGCTTGTCCAGTTCGGAGACAATCTCGCGCGGGGTCAGTTCGTCCAACCCGATCTGTTCTTCGTCCGCGATTTGGGGGAGATAGATAGCCATAAAAAACCAGTAGCTAGCCGTTCGTCATTAGTAGTTTCGAACCATCCTCGTTACAGCTCTTCGAAGGTAAAGCTCTCGTTCGTATAAATGCACATGCGGCCGGCAATCTTCATGGCTTCCTCGGCAATCTTGCGGGCCGGGAGCTCGGTATGGGAAGCCAGCGCCTGCGCCGCCGCCTGGGCGTAGGGGCCGCCGCTGCCGATGGCGGCGATGCCGGAGTCCGGCTCGATCACATCACCGGCGCCGCTGATCAGGTAGGTCTGGGTATGGTCAGCGACCAGCAGCAGCGCCTCCAAGTGCCGCAGGGCCTTGTCGGTACGCCAATCTTTTGCAAGTTCCACCGCGGCGCGACCAAGATTCCCGTGATACTGCTCGAGCTTCGACTCGAAGCGACTGAACAGCGAAAAAGCGTCAGCAGTGGAGCCGGCGAAGCCGGCCAGGATCTTGTCCTGGTAGAGGCGGCGAATCTTTCGAGCCGAGTGCTTGACGATGCCCTCGCCGAGAGTTACCTGCCCGTCCCCCGCCATGACAACCTTGCCGTCCTTGCGTACGGCCAGCACGGTGGTAGAGCGGATTTTCGGGAAAGAACTGCCGGCTACGGCGCGCGGAGCTTTCATCAGTGCGTAACCTGATTATAGCAGCCGTGAGCCTGAGCCGCGGCTACTCGGGGGCGCGGGGTGAATCGAGATCAGAAACGGCGTTGGTAGGTGCCTTCGGCTTCGACTTCCGATTCGCCTTCGGCTTCCTCAATGTTTTCGGCCTCAGGCTCGGGCTCGGCTTGGTTCTCAACCAAGACGGGCCTGGGTTTTTGTTCCGGCGCTGCCGCCGAGGCGCGTTCCCATTTGCGGTTACGGTGATGGTGGTAGAGGGCGCCCAATCCCCAATTTTCGCCGGCGTGGCCTACAGCGAAGAGGAGGAACAGGAACAGCGCAGTAAAGACCCGGAACTCATTGTCCACGTAACGCCAGGCCGGTTCGGCAAGACCGGGCGCCCACCAGGTGGACAGCATCATGTGCACGCAATAGACGATTCCCAGCAGCGCGACCGGACGCACTGCCAGGCCCAGTACCAGCGAGACGCCGATGAATAATTCCATCAGGCCGATCAGCACCGCGTAGCTGCGGGTGTGGTCCCAAACGAAGCTGTTGAGAAAGTGCCCGTAGAAAGCGACGGCATTGCCCTGGATGGCGTCGCGCAAGAAAATGGGGAATTCGACTTCGGCGAATTCAAGGGATCCCACTTTGTACTGCCCCAGAACAAGGAAGGCAATGCCGGTCAGGATGCGAACGAACGCCAAGGTCTTGCGTAGGCGAGCGTGTGAATACGCCATCTCAACTCCACGCCTTTTGGGCCAGATCGATTGCTGCTGGAATGATGCACCCGATTCAGTGCGCCACCAAGGACTTTCTCGTCTTAGACCAAAGAAGCCAATGAGTTGCAAAGTCTTGCATTAGGCTTTCGCCTCCGGCCCCGGAGGCGGCGATTACAATGCGGTGTTCATTTGGGAGGAACCATGAAAGAAATTGTTGCCACCAGCAATGCACCGAAGGCCATCGGGCCGTATTCGCAGGCGATTCGGGCGAATGGAATGATCTTCTGCTCCGGCCAGATCGCGCTGGACCCGGTGACCAATCAGCTGATTGAAGGCGACGTGGCAGCGCAAACCGAGCGTGTGCTGAAGAACCTGTCTGCGGTGCTCTGGGAGGCAGGCAGCAATCTGGACCACGTGGTCAAGACCACGGTATTCCTGAAGAACATGGGCGATTTTGCGGTGATGAACGAGGTATACGGGAAATTTTTTGCCAAGCAGCCGCCGGCGCGCTCCACGGTGGAGGCGGCGAGGCTGCCCAAAGACGTGCTGGTGGAGATTGATGTGATTGCAGTAATGTGAGCCGTTATGAGAATCCTCGCCGCGATTTTTGTTCTATCCGTGATGCTGGCGGCCCAAGCGCCGCCGCCCCGGCCGCAACCGGCTCCGGCAGCGCCGAAAGCCGCGGCGCAAGCTAAAGACAGCACTGCCGCCGAGACCCGCCGCCTGCTCGATTTGATGGGCGCATCCCAGATGATCAACACCATGGTGGAGAGGTCGTTCGGGAACATGATGCAGGCATTCGCCAAGCTCCGCCCCGACATCCCGCAGGCCTTCTGGGCGGATTTTGCCCACGAGGTACATAACCAGGTTCACGCGGAGGACCTGATTGAGCGGATCATTCCCATCTACGAGAAACACTTCACCGCGGGCGAAATTCGGGAACTCATTGCGTTCTACCAGACGCCTGTAGGAAAGAAAGTCATCGGCGAGCTGCCTCGCATCCAGGAGGAAGCGGCGCAGGTAGGACAACAGTGGGGCGAAGCGCTGGGGCGGCAGATCGGCGAGCAGGTGGTGAAGAAGGCGGCGGAAAAGGGATACGAGACGGGCACTCCGCCCAAGCCTCCGGAATAGATTCCGCAACTCAAAACGAAAGAGCCGGCAGTCACGCCGGCTCCCCGCCTTTCGGCCGTAGAAAATTCTCAGTCGATTGCGGCCTGCTCGGATGCCTCTTTTGGCAGTGCGCAAGAAAATTGGGAGAGCACAAGCCGGCTGGTCAGCGACAAATTGAGGAACTGCACGCCAACGACACCGTGATGGCGGTGCTTAATGACGGCGTCGACGCGGATCGGACGCGCCGGTAGCTGCATCTCGACGACGATCTTGGCGCCGGTCGGATAGGGCACATGGCTGCGGAACGCCATGCCCTCCTCGCTGATATCACCAGCATCGGAACCCATATCGGGCACGCCGAAACCATGCAGCACGGGGAAGGTCGTTCGCCAACGGGGGAATGCCCGCCTCTGACCTTTTGCTTTGCCGGTTCCCGCTGGAGTGAGGACACGCAAGAGAATTCCCGCGCTTCCCGGAGCCATGCACGCCATATGATCTCTCCCGTGCTCGACCTGGTTGGGGGTCGTCGCTATAACGGTTCAGAGTACGAGCGATGGCATTGGCCGTAAACGGTACGGGGGTAACTGCGGTGTAGCGCACGGGTAATGAGATCCGCAGAAGGCGAACCGTCGGCCTTGTGCGGCCCGCGGAAAGAAGGATTTGTTACTAACTGGCGGGAGGACCTTCGGTATGCGGGACCTGCGCCTCAGGCAGTTCGCGCAGCAGGTCGGCGTGGCCGGAGTAGAACTCGATGAGACCGCAGTCGGGGCAAACCACCGCCGCGGCCTGGGCAAACCCGCCGGCACTGCTTTCTTCCTTGTTCTCGGTGACCAGGAACACGCCCGCATGATGCCAGTAACGCTTGTCGGACTGGCACTTGGGGCAGTTCTTGCGGATGAGGTCTTCGATCAGGGTTTACGCCTTGACGACTTTGCCGCTGCGCAGGCACGAGGTGCAGACGCGCAGCTTCTTGGTAGCGCCCTTCACCTTGGCGCGCACCGGGCGCAGGTTGACGTTCCAGCGCCGCTTGGTGACATTGTGGGCGTGGCTGATATTGTTGCCGAACTGCGGCCCCTTGCCGCAAACATCACAGACTTGTGCCATGACTGCTCAGAATCCTTCCAATCCCAGTGGGGCAAAACATAGATTTTACAGGAGCCGGGAGGAATTGGCCAGCTACGCGGGCGCATCTAACAGACCAGGTGTAAAATGCCGTCCAGAAAACCCATGGCAACAGCACCGAAACGCCCGCCGAAATTAACCACCAAGGAAGCCGCACGCAAAATTACCGACCTCGTCTTTGAACATCTCAAGCAGTTTCCTGAGGAAGAACAGCATCGGAGAATTGACTCCTTCTGTCGGCGCGTGGATAAGCTCACCGCCTCGCGCGCCAAGCCTGCACAATCGCAGCGAAATTCTGCGAAGTCTCGGTAATTCCAAATTCATCCTTCAGCGCTGCCTTGAACTCACGCTCATCCTCAAGCTCGAGCAATGCCTGCATACGACGCAGGACGTCGCGATCCCTCTTCGCTGCAAGTGATGCGTGCCTCGCACCTCGGCTCCGCTCAGAACGCATGACGTCCCGAATGCCGTCTTCCTTGTCCTTTGTCATTGCGGAAGTGCACCAGCCTACGCCCTGCTCTGCATAAGGTCAAAGCGCTGTGCGATACTGATTTCATGCCTTCCCCCGCTCATGCCGAACCGAAGTCCGTGATCGTAAAGAAGACCGAAGGCACGGGCATGGACATCGTGTGGAAGGACGGACACAAGAGCTCGTACACGTTCCAATACCTGCGCGACGCTTGTCCATGCGCGCTGTGCGATGACGAACGGCAGAAGCAGGGGCGAGAACCCGGCGAACCGGCCAAGGCCGCGCCCGGCGCGCTGCCGATGTTCAAGCCAGCGCCCAAACCGACCGAGACTGAGGGCGTAGGCAAGTACGCCATCCGCTTCACCTGGAGCGACGGCCATGAGCACGGCATTTACTCGTGGGACTTCCTCCGCGAGTTTTGCCCCTGCCGGGAATGTTCGTCGCTACGCAAGGCGAACAAGCCCGAGGGCGCGGGCGTGACGAGAACCACCCCGCATTAACTGGATGAACCGTCGCGCGATAGTTCTGATCGTCCTGGCCGCTTTCTTCGCTGTGCCCGCCTCGACACAAGACAAGAACCATTGCAAAGAGTTTTCTATAACCGGCGAGCTGAGAGCAGGAGAGGGATTCAGACGCGAGATCGGAAATGAACTGTCGTTTCGAATTGATCCCTGGAAAGACAGCGGAGGGTGGGAATTTGAAATTGGACCTACCGCACCCAGTCCGAAGGAGTGGGACCAGTATGTGTATCCCCTGACGCCACCGTATCGGTTCGGCGGCGCGCGCGAAGTAAATACCGGCTGGGGTGTCACCGCGCAGGATGCCGTCAGGAACCATCGGCAATTTTGGTTTCTGCTTTCGCGTGACGACGCAGTAGTCGCTACCTCGGTGATTGATAATGTCCTCTGGCCCAAATCAGAAACGGATCAGATGACGGCTCTCGAGAAACTGGCATCGCTGCCTTCGGGCACCGGTGAATTCAAGGTCACGAATTCCCAAATCACACCCGGCACGCCAGTCCCCGGCTACTCTGACTGCGGGAATGGTCAATGCGGCAAGATTCACTGGATCAGGTTTAGGGTGGCACTGACCGTTCCGGCTAGCTTCGTGCCCGCGGAAGACTTGCAGATTACGCCAGTCCAGTGCCCGTCGCCCGCTAAGTCAGCCTTAGGTCGTCTTGTGCGGCTTCGCCCGCGATAAACTGGTAGCAGTGTCTTTTCTCGACGATCTCAATCCTGAGCAGCGCGAGGCGGTGGAAACCGCCGACGGGCCAATCCTCATTCTGGCGGGCGCCGGTTCGGGCAAAACGCGCGTCATTACCTACCGCATCGCGCACCTGATCGAGCACCTCGGGGCCAAGCCGGAATCCATTCTGGCCGTCACCTTCACCAATAAGGCGTCGCAGGAGATGGCCGAGCGCGTCGAGCACCTGGTCGGGGGACGCTCGTTCGCCAAGCCGTGGATTTCGACCTTTCACTCGATGTGCGTGCGCATGCTGCGCCGGGACATCGAGGCGATGCGCATCAACAATGTCGGGCACACCAAAGATTTCGCCATCTACGACGAAGCGGACCAGTCGTCACTGGTGAAGGCCGCCATTCGCCGTCTCGGCCTGGACGACAAGCAGGTGACGCCGCGCTCCGTGCTGGCGCGCATTTCCTGGGCGAAGAACCACATGCTGGACCCTCAGGAGGTCTATCTCCAGTCATCGGATCCAAAGACGGAGAAGGTGGCGCAGATTTACGAAATCTACCGGCAGGAGCTGCGCAAGGCCAACGCCATGGACTTCGACGACCTGCTGCTGGAGACCGTCCGGCTGCTGAAGGTGGCCGAGCCGGTACGGCACCACTGGAACCGGCGCTTCGAGTACCTCCTGGTGGACGAGTACCAGGACACGAACCGGCCGCAGTACGAGCTGATGCGGCTGCTGGCAGGAGAGCGGCACAACGTGTGCGCCGTCGGCGACGAAGACCAGTCCATTTACTCGTGGCGCGGAGCTGACATCCGCAACATCCTGGAGTTCGAGCGCGATTTTCCCGACGCCAAGATCATCCGGCTGGAGCAGAACTACCGCTCGACGCAGAACATCCTGACCGCCGCGTCGGCGGTGGTGGCCAACAACGTCAAGCGCAAGGGCAAGAACCTGTGGACGTCGCGGCAGGGCGGGCGAAATCTCGGTTACTACGAGGCGCCGGACGGCGAAAACGAAGCGCTGTTTGCCGCCGACCTGATCTCCAAGTACCTCCAGGAATCGGCGAAGGACGGGGACGATCGCGGGCGCGCCGCCGTGCTCTATCGCACCAACGCGCAGTCGCGTTTGTTTGAAGAGGCGATGCGCCGCTACCAGATGCAGTATCACGTGGTGGGCGGGTTCTCGTTCTACGAGCGCGCCGAGATCAAAGACCTGATCTCGTATCTGAAGCTCATCCAGAATCCCGACGACAGCATTGCGCTCTTGCGGGTGATCAACACGCCGGCCCGCGGCATTGGTCGCACCACGCTGGATACCGTTGAACGGCTGGCGGTCGAGACCGGGGCGCCGTTGTGGCGAGCGGTGAGCAATGCGATTGATGGCCTGCTGCTGCCTCCGCGCGCGGTGGCCGCGCTGAAGAATTTCCGCGACATCATCGAGGGCGGACGCGCCATGCTGGCCGGCACGTACGCTGAGTGGCTGGGCGATTCCGCAGACGAGAGCCAGAGCGAGCCGGAACAGCGAAGCGTGCCGGAAGCGCAGGCGGCGACCGGCGACGAGGAAAATGTTTCGTTCGAGTTCGGGGCGAATGTGGAGGAAGACGAAGGCACGGGTCGGAGACCCGTGCCCGTGCCACACAATCCAGCGGAAGACTCGGACCAGACGAGTGCGGAAGCTGCCGGCCCCGGGACGCGCCCCGCAACTACGGCGGAGTTGTTGAAGTACCTTCTGGACCGCACGGGCTACATCAAGCAACTGGAGGAAGAGGACACGCCGGAATCGCTGGCGCGAGTCGAGAACCTGCACGAACTGGTCAATGCGGCGATGGATTCGCGGGACCGCGGCGAGTCGCTCCAAGAATTTCTCGATCATGCGGCGCTGGTTAGCGATGCCGACCAGTACGATGCCGGGGCCAAGATCACGCTGATGACGCTGCACTCGGCCAAGGGGCTGGAGTTTCCGCTGGTGGTGCTGGCGGGAATGGAGGAGGGCCTGTTCCCGCACTCGCGAACATTTCTCAATCCTGACGACGTCGAGGAGGAACGGCGCTTGTGCTATGTCGGCATGACGCGAGCCATGGACCAGCTCATCGTGAGCCGGGCGCGGTACCGGCGGCGCTACGGCACGGATATGCCGGAGGCGTCGATCGCGTCGCGCTTCCTGGAGGAAATCCCGCCGCAGTTGCTGGAGGACCTGGGGTCGCCGCGACGCTCGGCCTCGTCTTCGTCCTGGAGCACGGAAGACCGCATCCGCGAGTACAAGGAAGATTACGCGTCCACGCATTACGACTACGAAAGCGAGGACCAGCGCCCCAGCTACGGCCGGCCGAAACGCGCCTCACAGCCGTCGTCGCACCCAACCTACAACTCGATCGACAATATCGCCGAGTTTTTCGCCTCGCGTGGGAAGAAGTTCACGCGTCCGAAAATTGACGTGGGTGCCCCAACTGGACGCACCGGTTTCCGGCCCGGGCAGCGCGTGCGGCACCCCAAATATGGTGAGGGGACGGTGTATAAGCGCGAAGGCGACGGAGAGGACGCGAAGATTACGGTACAATTTCCAAGATTCGGCCTGAAGAAGCTAGTGGAGAAGTACGCTCAACTGGAGCGCGTCTGACGACGCAGGCTCACGGCGCGAGGAACAAGGCTCAAGGCTGAAAATCAATTGTTAGCGAGAACTCATGGCAAATACGTCAGCACTCTCCAAGGAAGAACGCAAGAAAACCAAACGCGCGGCCCGCAAAAAGGCCACGATCGAAAAACCGAAGAAGCGGCGCGGTTACGCGCGCGGCTCGAAGAAGCGCAAAGTGAAGAAGATGGTGCGAGGGCAGTCGAAACGATAACCATTGCAGCTCGGCCCTCGGCCGCCCGCGCGCGGCGACCGAGGGCACTCTGTTGTTGAACGATTGTCATCCTGAGCTAGCGCGTCCCGCTGTTGGACGCGCGAGTCGAAGGACCTTGCGGTTCGCGGCTCAACGAAACTAACTTGCCAAACACCTCCGCGACGACCGACAGCGACACGCCATCCGGCTCGCAATTCTTCGCGCGCAAATCCATCGACAAGCTCATCTCGGACTCCGAGAACCCCGAGCACCGGCTGAAGAAGACGCTGGGGCCGTGGAGCCTGACGGCGCTGGGCATCGGCGCCATCATCGGCAGCGGCATTTTCGTGCTGACCGGGACGGCCGCCGCCGGCGAGCACTTCGAAGTGCCCTCGATCTTGCACGCACAGGTGCTCGACCTCATCGCCAATTTTTTGCGCCACGGATCGAGCGCGGGTGCCCTGATGCACGGGCGGCCGCCGGCCGGACCGGCGATTGCGATCTCTTTCATTTTGGTGGCGGTGGCCTGCAGCTTCGCCGGGCTGTGTTACGCAGAGCTGGCGTCGATGATTCCCATTGCCGGCAGCGCGTACACGTATTCGTACGCCACGCTGGGCGAAATCTTCGCCTGGGTCATCGGTTGGGACCTGATCCTGGAGTACGCGGTCAGCAACGTGGCGGTGGCGGTCGGGTTCAGCGGCTACCTGAAGGCCCAGCTCGCGGCGTTCGGCATTGTCTTGCCCGACGCGTGGTCGAGCGCGGTGTGGGCTTCGGGGAAATGGACCGGGGCCTACTTCAACATTCCCGCATTTCTCGTGGTGTTCGTGTTGACGGTGCTGCTGGTGCGCGGGGTGCGCGAATCAGCGGAGACCAACAACGTGATGGTGGCGATCAAGCTGTGCGCCATCGTGGTGTTTCTGATCATCGGCGGAATGCTGGTGAGGCCGGCGAACTGGCACCCGTTTGCCCCCTCGGGATTCGCCGGGGTAGTCACGGGCGGGGCGATTATTTTCTTCACCTACATTGGGTTCGATTCGGTTTCGACCGCGGCCGAGGAAGCGGAGCAGCCGCAGAAGGACATCCCGTTCGGCATCATCGCCTCGCTCATCGTCTGCACGGTGCTGTACGTTGGCGTCGCGCTGGTGCTGCTCGGGATGATGAAGTACACCACGTTCACCGAAGGCGCGGCGGCGGAAGCGCCGGTGGCGTACGCACTGAAACAGCTCGGCGCCAGCCGAGTATGGCAGTCGGTGATCATTATCGGCGCGCTGATGGGCATGCTCTCGTCGCTGCTGGTGTTCCAGTACGGCCAGACGCGCATTTGGTTCGCGATGTCGCGCGACGGCTTGCTGCCCAAGATTTTTTCCGTGGTGCACAAGAAGTTCAAGACGCCGCACTGGTCCACATGGATCGCGGGATTCGCGGTTGGCCTTCCGGCTGGGCTGGTGGATATTGGAGACGCCGCTGATCTTTCCAACATCGGCACGCTGTTTGCCTTCGTGCTGGTTTCGCTGGGAGTGATTTTCCTGCGGCGCACGCAGCCCGACCGGCCCCGCGGATTCCGCGTGCCGCTGGTGCCGCTGTTCCCTCTGATCTCGGTGGTGCTTTGCGGCGGGTTGATGACCGGATTGACCGTCATCACGTGGATCCGGTTCTTTGTGTGGCTGGCCATCGGGCTGTGCATTTATTTTCTGTACAGCCGGCGGCATTCAGAGTTCGCGAAATCCCGATGAGCACAGAGGCACAGAAGCACAGAACAAAGTCGAAGGAATTTCCGATTGCCGATGGCCGCGGCTGTGCTGCGCATTGGAAAATCAAGAATCGACAATCGGCAATCGACAATAATGTTCTCCGTGTCCCGGTGCCCCTGTGGTGGAAGCCTTCCTCATGACCGCGACGGAGCCTTCTCCATTCATCCGCGCGCTGCCCAAGGCGGAGTTGCACCTTCACATGGAAGGCTCCATCGGGCCGGATGAGCTGGCGGAACTGATCGTGCGTCACGGCGGCGGTCCGGTGGACCGCGAGCGGCTGGCGCGCCTTTACCAGCACAAGGATTTCACCGCATTTCTGGACGCGTTCAAGCGCGTCACGTCGTGGCTGCGCGCGCCGGAAGATTACGAGCTCATCACCTACCGGCTCATGGAGAAGCTGAAGGCGGAAAACGTGCTGCACGCGGAGGTGTACGTATCGGTCGGCGTGCTGCTGTTTCGAAATCGGAAGTTCGAGCCGATTTTCGAGGCGCTCGAGCGCGGTCGGAAGCGCGGTGAGCGAGATTTCGGCGTATCGCTGTTCTGGATCTTCGACGCGGTGCGTCATTTTGGCGTGGAAGCAGCGCAGCGCGTATTCGATCTCGCTGCGTGCCTGCGTGACCACAACGTGGTGGGCATCGGCATCGGCGGCGACGAGCGACTGGCGGCGCCGGAGCTATTTCGCGAGCTCTACGCGCGAGCGCGCGACCAGGGACTGCGGCTCACCGCACATGCCGGCGAATCCAGCGGCCCGGAATCTATTCTGGGTGCGTTGGACGCGCTGCACGCCGAGCGCATCGGTCACGGCCTGACCGCGTTTCAGGACCGTGAGTTGGTGGCGCGGCTGGCGAGAACACAGGTGCCGGTGGAAATCTGCCTGAGCAGCAATTTGCGCACCAGGTGCTGTCACGCGGCCGAGCACCATCCGCTGAAGACGTATTTCGACGCCGGCGTGATGGTGACGCTCAACACCGATGATCCTGCCATGTTTGAGACCACGCTCTCGCGGGAGTACCAGGTAGCGCAGCAGACGTTCGGCTTCACCGACGCGCAGTTGCGCCAAATGGCCATGAATTCTTTTCGCGCGTCGTTCCTGCCGGAGGAGAAGAAGCGAGAGTTGCTGGCACGGTTCTGATCCGGCCGTCGCTGTGTCCAAATACGAAATATGAGCGTAGCCGATGTGCGGCGCGTCACAGCGCAGTCCGCACGGTGCGCCTAGGCTGGAGATAGACCAATCGAGATCGCCGAGTAGCAGCTTGACCCGGCACTTCCCGAGGGAGGTGTCTATGACAAGCACAGCTCCTGATGTCGCTGTTGCCATCCACAACGTCCTGATCGCCACCGACTTTTCCGAATGCTCGCAGCGCGCGCTGCTCCACGCCGTGGCCGCCGCGCATCACTTCGGGTCCACGCTGCACGTGGCGCACATCGTGCAGCCCGCGATGTTGTCCTTCGTTCCACCGGAAGCCTACATGGGGACATCGGAGGCGATCACGCGCGCCATTGAAATCAGCCGGACAGAGAGTGAGCATCTGCTGGCCGACGTCCTGCGCCGCACTCATTGCCAGGATCTGAAGCACCGCACCTGGGTGGAAGCGGGAACGGCAGCGGACCTCCTGCGAGTGCTGATCGCCAGCGAGAATATTGACCTGGTGGTTGTGGGCACGCACGGCCGCACAGGACTTCGCAAGATTGTGCTGGGTTCGGTTGCCGAGGAGGTATTCCGGCATGCAACCTGCCCGGTGCTGACGGTAGGACCGCATTCCTGGCAGTCCGATCCGCAAACGGTTCGTCTGAAGCATGTGCTATTTCCGACAGATTTTTCACGCGACTCGGCGCGGGCACTGCCCTATGCGTTGACGCTGGCGGCTGATTTTGGCGCCAAGCTCACGGTCATGCACGTCGTCGAGCGGCTTGGCAGCGAAGGGGCGCGTGATCGGGCACGAGTCTGCGGCGGACTTGAAGAAAAAATGCGTGCCATGGTTTCCGCGCTTGTGCCCATGCCGCCCTATGTCGAGTTCGAGGTGGAATTCGGGGATGTGGCGGAGACTCTGATTCAGGCCGCGAGCCGTCTGAAGACCGACCTGATCGCCTTCGGGCTGAAGCCTCCGGAAAGCTACGCGGACCGCCTGCCCTGGATGCATGCCTACCAAGTCGTGTGCGAGGTCGGCTGTCCGGTGTTGTCATTGCGCGGCGCATCATCGTCGCGATAGCGCGACTAGGGACTAGCGGCTGGGGTCTGTCGTATACTGCCGGGCATTCAGGAGCGAGGAATGCCAGCAAAAAAACGCGCCACCAGTGCGAAGAAGAAGACCAGTGCGCGGCGACCAGCCGCGAAGAAGACCGCTGCCAGAAAGAGTACGACTCGGAAAAAGACTGCACGAGCGAAAAGCGCGTCGGTCACGCCGGCGGCCGAAGTCGCAGGAGACCGGCTCACCGACGTCGCGCGCACCATCGGGTCCACCATGGGCGAGATGGTTGCCAAGGCGAAGCAGGTGCTGCACCGGGAGCAGGAGTAGCACGCGCCATTTGGAGTCGCGAGCGAGGACGCCCGCGCGACACGCAATCTGCGGCACAACGAGAGCAGCCCCGGCGAGCCGCCGGGGCTGCTTTCTTCCACCCTGATGCGGTCCGATCCCTTCCCAGTGCTGCAACTGGCTAGTCGATACTTGCTACGGTTGCTCGTATTCCAACCACCTGATAGTTTCAATTTGTGGATCACGTGTGTCATCAGTGCGGCGCACAGGTGGAAGAAGGCACCGCGTTCTGCAAACAATGTGGGGCGCCGCAAATCCGCGTAGCCTACGACGAGAAACCGGCGACACCGCCGCTGCCTCCAGGGACGCCGGAAGAGATGCAGCCTCCGGCGGAGCCGGTGGCGGTGGAGGGGCAGGCTCCCGCACCGGTTCTCAGCGCGGGAATTGATTGGAGCCAGGCCGTACCTGCCGCCGCTCTGGGCGGATTGTTCCTGGCGGCCGCAGCGATTCCGGTGGTCGGCGTGCTGCTCTGGGTAGTGGGCGCTGGGCTGGTGACGGTGGCGTTGTACCGGCGGCGAGCGCCGAATTCCATGCTGACCCCAGGCTTGGGGGCGCGGATTGGCGCGATCTCGGGCCTGTTCGGGTTCGCCATCTTCGCGGGCGTGTTCGGCGTGGAATTGCTGGCCAGCCGCGGCTCCGGGCGGCTGCGGCGCCTGGTGCAAGAGGTCATCCAGCAGGCGGCAGCGCGTAATCCCGATCCGCGCGCGCAGGAGGCCGTCCAGCAGATGATGACGCCCGCGGGGCTGGCTTTGCTGATTACTTTCATGCTGGTGGTGTTCCTGGTGGTCTTCCTGGCCCTTTCCAGCGCCGGCGGGGCGGTGGGCGCGTGGCTGTTGGGGAAGAAAAAAAGCTCTTAGCTGTTAGCTCTTGGCTCTTGGCTCTTGGCCAAACCATTGGAGCCAGTTTTCACTGGCCTAAAGTCCGGGTGCTCCCACCGCGAAAAGCCGGTCTTCCAAGCTAAAAGCTAAGAGCTAACAGCTAAAAGCTGGTTGTACAGCGCGCGAGGGCCGATTATCATGCGCGCCATGAGTTCCACGCCAACGACGACCCAGCCCAAGCTGCGCGTGAAAGCCCAACTGATGTCCGCCTCCGAGATCGAGCGGACGCTGGTGCGGCTGGCCCACGAAATCATCGAGAAAAACAACGGCATCAAGGACCTGGCGCTGGTCGGGATCAAGCGGCGCGGGGTGCCGATCGCACAGCGGATAGCGCGCATTATTCAGCGCATCGAGGGAACGCCGGTGCCGGTGGGAATTCTGGATATCTCGCTGTACCGCGACGATCTGTCCACGGTGGGCCCGAAGCCGGAAGTCCGCAAGGCGGAGATGGGTTGCGAGGTGACAGAGAAGAACGTGGTGCTCTGCGATGACGTGCTGTACACAGGCCGCACGACGCGGGCGGCGCTGGACGCGCTGGTGGATCACGGGCGTCCTAGCCGGGTGCAACTGCTGGCGCTGATTGATCGCGGGCACCGCGAGCTGCCGATCGAGGCCGGGTTCGTGGGACGCACGGTACAGACTTCGCGCAACGAGATTATCGAGGTCAAGCTCCAGGAAACCGACAGCATGGAGAAGGTGCTGCTGGTGGAGAAGGAAACCTGATCGCGCGCACGGACGCCCCGGCGGCGAGGCGCAAGCTGCAACACGCGTCGCTGCTGGGTATTGAACAGCTCGAAACCGACGAGATCACCGCCATCCTGCGGCTGGCCCGCCGTTTCCAGCGCGGCCGTCCCCGCCCCATTTTCAAAGAAAAGCGCATCGCGCTGTTGTTCTATGAAGCGTCCACGCGGACGCGCATTTCCTTCGAATTTGCCGCCAAGGTGCTGGGCGCAACCACCACCATCGTTCATCCCACGGCGTCGAGCGTGGAGAAGGGCGAGTCGTTGCTTGACACCGGGCTGACCATCCGCGCGCTGGGCGCGCACGTCATCATCATTCGCCACCCGTCGTCGGGTGCGCCGCATGTGCTGGCGCGCTACGTAGACGTGCCGGTCATCAATGCCGGCGATGGCATGCACGAGCACCCGTCGCAGGCGCTGCTGGACGCTTTCACGATTCTGCAACACAAAAGAGCGCTGCGCGGGCTGAAGGTGGCGATCATCGGCGACATTTTTCACAGCCGGGTGGCGCGGTCGGAGGTGCACCTGCTCAGCCGCTTTGGAGCGAAGGTGGTGCTATGCGGGCCACCGGAGCTGGCGCCGGAAGCGGCGGCCACGCTCGCGTCCGGTGTCCAGGTGACTCGGACGATCGGGGAGGCCATGCGCGCGGCAGACGTCGTGATGGTGCTGCGCATCCAGAAAGAGCGGCTGGCGGGCAAGCAGATCAGCGTGGAGCAGTATATTTCGAATTATCAGGTGACGGCGGAGCGCCTCAACATGGCGAAACGCGACGCCATCCTGATGCATCCCGGGCCAATCATCCGCGGCATGGAGTTGACTGGCGACCTGGCTGACAGTCCGCAGTCGGTGGTGCTGCAGCAAGTGGCCAACGGCGTTCCGGTGCGGATGGCGATCCTGGCGAGGGCGATGAATATACGCGTGTGAGTTCCCAGTTGCGAGTTCCGTTTCCGAGCGGGAAACATGGCCGGCCACTGATCAACACAGATGAACACTGATTGATGCCAAAGAAGAAAGCCAAGCCGGGGCGGAGGAAGCCAGCCACGCGGCGGAAGGCTGCGGGCGCGCCGGCGATCGTCCGGGAGGACAAGGCCTCGTCGAATTCACTGCTGATTCGCGGCGGGCGGGTGATCGATCCGGCGACCAGCACCGACGGTGAGCTGGACCTGCTGCTGCGCGACGGCAAAGTGGCGGAGCTGGCGCCGCGGTCGAAGTTGATCGGCAAAGCAGCGCAGACACTGGACGCGCGCGGGCTGGTGGTGGCGCCCGGCTTCATCGATCTGCACGTTCACCTGCGAGAACCGGGCCAGTCGCACAAAGAAACCATCGCGACCGGCACGGCCGCAGCGGCGGCCGGCGGATTCAGCTCGGTCTGCGCGATGCCGAACACGTCGCCAGTGAATGACTCGGCCGAGATCACGACGTGGATGCAGCAGGCGGCGCGAGGGGCGGTAACGAACGTGTTCCCGGTGGCGGCGGCAAGCGCCGGCAGCAGCGGCGAGCAGCTTTCCGATTTCTACGCGTTGCAGAGGGCCGGCGCCATCGCGTTTACCGACGACGGCCACCCGATCCTGAATGAAAACCTGATGCGCGAAGCGCTGGTGATGGCAGCGAAGCTGCGCGTGCCGGTGATCCAGCACGCCGAGGACACGCGCCTGACTGCGGGCGCCACCATGAACGACGGCGCGATGGCGTTTCGTCTCGGGCTGCGCGGCATGCCGGCGGAGGCGGAATCGCGCATCGTGGAGCGCGATATCGAGCTGGCGAGGTTGACGCAGTCGCATCTGCACGTGGCGCATCTTTCAACGTCGGCGGCGCTGAAAGCGGTACGACGCGGCAAGCGCGATCGCGTGCGCGTCACTTGCGAGGTGACGCCGCACCACTTCACCCTGATTGACGAGGATGTCGCGGAATACGATTCGACGTACAAGATGAACCCGCCGCTGCGGACTTCCGCCGACCGCGAAGCCATCATGGCCGCGCTGGCCGATGGCGCGATCGACGCCATCGCCACCGATCATGCGCCGCACGCGCCCCACGAAAAACAGGTGGAATTCGATCGCGCGCCGTTCGGCATTATCGGTCTGGAAACCGCCCTGGGACTGGCCATCACGCGATTGCATCGCGAGAAGAACATTCCGCTGCGGCGGTTAGTCGAGCTGCTTTCCACCAACCCGGCGCGCATTGCCGGGCTGCGCGGGCGAGGCACGCTGGCGCCGGGATCGGTCGCCGACATCACCATCTTCGATCCGAAGAAGCGCTGGACGTATAACGTGACGCAGTCGGCGTCGAAGTCGCGCAACAGCCCCTTCGATGGATGGACGTTTACGGGCAAGGTGGTGGCGACGATTGTGGGCGGGAATTTTGTGTATAGGAGCTCTTAGCTGTTAGCTCTTTGCCTTTAGCTGCTTCAAGCAATGCTAATCAAATTCGTAAAATTCTCGGTCTGGCATCGCCGAAACAGATCCGTCAGGGTGCTTGTAAAAGCCATCTAGCGCGACGTGCTTGCCGAGGAGTCGAGCTTTCAGGAACCCCTGCAGCACAACCCGGACTGATCCATCAGGCCTCGGCTGCACGATCACGTCTATCGTCGCGGGACGCGATTCAACTTCGATGTGCTCTGTTGAGAAAGCTGCGCTATTGAGTTCCGTGAAGGAAAGTTTCCGCAATCGCTCACCGCGCTCATTCACAATGTTCTGAAATGCCGCGAGGGATTTCGGAAAGGTGCGCATGTGCGAATGCTACTCCACACGATTGCTTAGACGAAGTCAGCTAAGAGCTAAAAGCTATTCAACGAACATGCAGTCCCCATACGAATAGAACCTGTAGCGCTGTTCGACGGCGTGCTGGTAGGCGGCGAGGACGCGTTCGCGTCCTGCGAAGGCGCTGACCAGCATCAGCAGCGTGGATTTCGGCAGGTGGAAGTTGGTCAGCAGGGCGCCAGTCACGCGGAACTGAAATTCCGGATAGATGAAGATGTCGGCTTCGCCGGAGCCGGCCTGAATGCCGGTCGTTGGTCGTTGGTCGTCGGTCGTTGGCCTGCCAGCGCCGGCAGCATACTCAAGAGTTCGGACGGTGGTGGTGCCAATGGCGACGATGCGGCGGCCGGCGGCGAGCGCATGGTTGATTTTGCCGGCCGCGTCTTCCGAGATGTGGTACCACTCGCGGTGGAGTTTGTGCTGCTCGACGACTTCGGCGTGCACAGGCTGGAAGGTGCCGAGGCCAACATGCAAGGTGATCTCGGCGGACTCAATTCCGCGGGCGCGCATGCTCTCCAGGATCTCGGGGGTGAAGTGCAGGCCCGCAGTGGGCGCGGCCACGGAGCCGCGCTGGCGGGCGTAGACGGTCTGATAGCGTTCGCGGTCCGCCGGAGCGTCGGCCCGGGCGATGTAGGGCGGCAGCGGGACGTGCCCGATGCGCTCCACGACGGCGAAGAAGTCCTCCACCGGTTCGAAGCGCAGCGTGCGCTCGCCGAACTCGCGTCGGGCAATGACTTCGGCGCGGAGCTCGTCGCGGTCGCCGAAACAGAGCTTTTCTCCGACGCCGATCTTCCGGCCAGGGCGGACGAGTGCGTTCCACACCACAGGGTCTTCCGTCTTCGGTCGTCGGTTGTCGGCCAATGCGGAGGAACGTACCTCAGCGGCTAAAGCCGATTCTTGTTGGCCGCCTGAATGCAGGCCTAGGGGCCTGCGCCACCCGATTTCATTAGCCGTCTCAGCTACTGGCGACGTGAGCAGCACTTCCACCCTGCCCTTGAGGAACTCCTTTGCGGTGCGATTGCGTGGACTCACCGGCTGGGAGCGGGCGCCGCTGCGGCGGCCGAAAAGGCGCGCCGGAAACACGCGCGTGTTGTTGAAGACGACCAGGTCGTCAGGGCGAAGCAGGCTGGGGAACTCACGAAATGCGCAGTCCGCCAACTTCCCGGTCGCGCGGACCAGGTGCAGCATGCGCGAGGCGCTGCGGTCGGCCAGCGCCTGCTGGGCGATGAGTTCAGGGGGGAGTAGGTAATCAAACTCGGAAACCAGCACAAGATTAGTTGTATAGGCGCAAGGCGCAGGGCTCAAGCTAAACGGCTTGGGGGATGGCCTGATTGCCCTTGCCGGGGGTGCTGCTGTAGGATGCTCGGGCCGCGCCAAAGGCGCCAAATACTACAATAGTAGTAATGAAGAGCGAACGCCAGCATCGTGAAGAAATTGTGCGCTTTGGCCGCATGCTGCACGAACGCGGCTATGTCGCGGCGACGGACGGAAACCTGTCCGTACGGCTGGACAGCGAGACCGTCCTATCCACCCCAACCGGCATGAGTAAGGGCATGCTGGAGCCGGAAGACCTGGTGGTGGTGGACATGAAGGGCAAGAAGGTGATGGGGCGGAGACAGGTGTCGAGCGAGATCGGCATGCACCTGCTGGTTTACGGGCTGCGGCCGGACGCGCACGGAATCGTGCACGCGCATCCGACCACGGCCACGGGATACGCTGCCGCCGGTCTGCCGCTGAACCAGGCGCTGGTGTCGGAAATCGTACTCTCGCTGGGCTGCATTCCCTTGGCACGCTACGCCACGCCGGGCACGCAGGAACTGGTGGAGGCGCTGGCGCCATTGGTGCCGCAGTACGACGCCATCCTGATGGCCAACCACGGCGTGGTCACGTACGGCGAGGACCTGACACGGGCGTACATGAAGATGGAAACGGTGGAACACTTCGCGCAGATCACGCTGATCACGCACCTTCTGGGCAAACAGCAACTGCTGTCGCAGGAGGATGTCGGCAAGCTGATTGACGCGCGTGAGCGTTACGGAATCAGCGGGCCGGGGAAGAACGTAGCGGCGTGCCCGGTTACGGCGGAAGCAGCCGGCAAACCGGCATCGAAAGCAAGCGAGGCGAAATCCGGTGCGGATGGCGCGGGAAAGATCACGGTCACGCGGGAAGAACTGGCGACGATCGTGGAAGACGCGCTGCGGCAGAGCGGCAAGCGGCGGTGGTAGAACCAGCTATTAGCGATTAGCTTTTAGCTTGGCAAGCGGGGAGCGGACACATAAGATTCCGCTTCCTTGTACGGCCAAAGGCGAACGGCCGATGGCCAAGGGGCGAACGGCAATAAAAAGTAACTGGAGACTCTTATGGGTGAAGCATTGGGAATGATCGAGACGCGCGGGCTGGTGGCAATGATTGAAGCCTCCGACGCGATGGTGAAGGCCGCCAAGGTCACGCTGGTGGGCTGGGAAAAGATCGGGTCCGGGTACGTGACGGCCATCGTGCGCGGCGACGTTGCCGCCGTCAAAGCGGCCACCGACGCCGGCGCCGCCGCGGCGCGGCGAGTGGGCGAACTGATCGCGGTGCACGTGATTCCGCGCCCGCACGCCAGCCTGGAAGAGGTGCTGCCCATCGGCCGCGCCATTACCGCGAAAGCAGCGGGAGCCTAGGAATCGGGTAATTGCGTAATTTGGTAATCGGGTAATTCGGTCGAGCGCCGCGACGCTTCCAATTCAATGACCTGATTCCGCAGTTCCGCAATTACGCAATCAGGCGCTGTGATTGAGGCGCCGGAGATTTCGACATGATTCTCGCACGCGTTGTAGGCACGGTGGTGGCCACGCGCAAGGACGAGCGGCTGTCGGGGCGCAAGATGCTGGTCTGCCGCCCGGTGGCGCCCGACGGCACGGCCGGCGAGGGCTACGTGGTGGCGGTGGACACCGTCGGCGCCGGAGTCCAGGAGATGGTGTTGCTGGTGAGCGGCTCGTCGGCGCGGATGGCCGGCGGAAAAGACTCGCCGGTGGACAGCGCGGTGGTGGGGATCGTGGACGAGGTGCGGACGGAGGACGAGTCCGAAGTGCACGACACGCGTCCCCTGGCCGTGGCGGCGAAAAAGCGGTGATTTAATTGCGGCGGGCGAGGCCGGCCGCCGCAGTTAGCTTCCGGGTTGCTGCCGTGAGCAGCCCCCAGCGAGGCGCCGGGCCTGCGATTAGAAGATTCATCGCGCTCGAGAGCGAGCGCGCTCCAGCGCTTTGCGCGCTAATTACTAACGACCAACGACTCTCTTTATGATGCTCGCAAAAGTTATCGGCACGGTGGTTTGCACCGTCAAGTACCCGAGCCTGGAGGGACAGAAGCTGCTGCTCGTGCAGCCGGTGAACAAAGACGGCGTGGCCCGCGGCAAGCCGCTGGTGGCCATTGATGCCGTGGGCGCAGGCGTGCACGAGACGGTGTACTGGTGCCGTGGGCGCGAAGCCGCGCTGGCCTTCGATCGCGAGGTCGTGAGCGACGCCAGTATTGTGGGGATTGTGGACGAGATCACCACGCCGGAGCAGCCGGTGGATTCCACGACGAGCGCTGCTTCTGGTCCGGCGTGCACGGCGGTGGGACCTGCTCCCTCTCGCGCCAACAGCGGCCGCGATAAGGGTGGGGCGACAGCGCGAAATCATCGCGGGGGACGCAAGTGATCATCGGGCGCGTGCTCGGCGAAGTGGTGGCAACGCGGAAGCACAAGTCGCACGAATATCGCAAAATCCTGCTGGTGCAACCGCTCGCGTTGGATGACAGCGCTCGCGGTGAGGCCGTCCTGGCGCTCGATGCGGTGGATGCCGGGGTCGGCGACAAGGTGCTCGTCGTACAAGAGGGCTATGGCGCCATGACGGCCGTCGGGCGTCCCAACTCGCCGATTGATATGAGTATCGTCGGCGTGGTCGATTCCGTAGAACTCAACTAAACTTAACCACGGATCGCCACGGGTCACTTCTTTGCTGTTTCTGATCCGCGTTCATCTGCGTAAATCCTTGGGTTAACTCTTTCATTCCCCGCCCACACGGAATCTCATTCCAGCCCGAAAATTCGCCTTCAACGCCGGGTATCCCGCCGCTTCCTCGTAATGCCGGTTGAAAGCGTTCTCGACGCGGACATATGCAGTCACGCGGTGCGTGAGGTCGTACCAGCCTCCGAGGTCCACACGGGCGTAGCCGGCGGCGTGCGTGACCGCCGGAATCAAGCCGAGGCCGAAATCGGAATCGGGGCGGCGTCCGACGAAAGTCCCGCCGAGATTCGCTCCCCATTTGCGGGCCGCGTAGGTGGCCAGCAGCGATCCGGCATATTTCGGACGCCGGATCAGGGGAGCGCCCGCGCTCAGCTCAGGGAAGAATGCCAGCGGCGCACTCAATATCTGGGTCGAGGTATAGGTGTAGGAAGCGTCCAGGTTGAGGCGCGTGGTGGGCCGGGCGCGAAACTCGGCTTCAGCGCCATGCGCCAGGGCACGGTTGATGTTGACGTATTGGCCGACGAAGGTTGTTGGGTCCACAAGGAAGTCGATTCGGTTGGTGAACAGGTTATTGAAGTAGGTGGCGCCGAACCAGTACTTGCCGCGCAGGAAACTCTGCTGCAGGCCGGCTTCGAACGAGCGGTTCTCCTCCGGCTTGAGGTTGGGATTGGGCTTGGCGAAGGGTCCGATAGCGAACGACTCCTCAAGCCGAGGCTCCTTGATGCCGGTGCCATAAGCGAAGCGCAGACGCGTGCCGGAGAACACCTCGCCGCCCTTCAGCGCCACCAAACTCGCGGCAATGCGAGGAATGACTTTGTTGCCGAAGGTTTCGTTGTGCTCGAAGCGAAGACCGCCGATGAGCGAGAGGCGGCGCCAGGTGATCACCTCCTGGCCGAAGAGTGAATGATTGCGCCGCAGACCGTGGCTGAGCGGCGGCGCCGTGGGATCGCCGACGAAGCCGTTTTCGTCCTCGAAGCGGTAGCCGACGGTGGTGCGCGCCCAACTCCGCGCCACGTAGTCGCCCTGATACTCCACCCCGGCGCGGTTGATGTTGGCCAGGTCGGTGAAAGGAAAATCAATGTTGCCGAAAGCCGGCGTGACGCGGCCCGGGTCCATGAATGTGTCCTGGTTCAAGCGGCGGTGGCGATATTCGAAGCCGGTGATGCGGTGCTGCCACCGCGAGGGGCCGGCAATGGTCAGGTCGGCGCCGGCAAGAAAATTATTCTGCCGGGCGAACTGGTCAGTATCGGGTGTCATCAACGGCAGGCCGTTGAAATTCCAGAAGGACTGAATGCCGCTGCGGTCGTTGTAATGACGCGTGCGCAGGCGGAACTGCACGCGATCGCTGAGCGCGACGCCCAGGTTCGCGCCCTGGAGCGAGCTGGAGTAGGCATCATTGATGCCCTGTCCCTGGGTGTTGAATTGCTCACCGAAGAGGTTGTAGTCGAGGCGGCCGCGGGCGCCGCTGAGAGAGGCGTAGCCGCGCGCGCTCTGAAACGTTCCGCCCTCGGCGCCGAATCGCAGCTCCGGGGTGCGCGTGGTTCCGGCAGGCGTCCAGGTCTGGATGACGCTGGTCATGGCGTCGGAGCCGTAGAGAGTGCTCTCGGCGCCGCGGACGAATTCAAGACGCTCCACCTGGAACATCGGAACCACGCCGAAATCGAAGGTTCCACCGGGGTCGTTGACGGTCACGCCGTCCACGATGACCTTGTTGTAGCGCGAGTCGCCCCCACGCACGAACAGCGAGGCCTGGCCGCCGCGGCGTCCGCTGGCCCCGACGATGGCGCCGGGAAGAAAGCGGAGCGCGTCGGCAGCTTCGACCGGCTGCATGGCCTGGAGTGCCTGCGGGCCCAGCAAGCTGGTGTCGGCGCCCGTTTCCTCGCTGGGCAGCGGCGTGCGTTCGGCGCTGACGACTACAGTTTCGGCAGCCGTCGGAAGGGCGAGCTCGACGGAAATCTGCGTGTCTTTGGAAGTCTCGGAGACAGCGGCACGGGCGGGCGCAAATCCAGGCGCCAAAATTTCCACCCGGTACGCCGCGCCACTGAGTTGCCGGAACGTTACCGAGCCGTCGGAACCGGTAACGCGAACGGCCGTGGGCACGGTGCTGTCTCGCGGATACAGCGCGACGCGCGCGCCGGCAACGACGGCCGACTGCGGGTCCACGACTTTCACGGTGAGATCGGAAGCGAAGCCGCTCGCAACGAGCAGCAGCCATGGAATGAAAAAACGAGAGAACCGCATGAACCATCCTCCTTTACACGCGAAAGGGGTTGTGGGGATGGTTCGCGCCGGTCTCCTGGCTTGCGACTCTTGATGCAGCCTGCCTTCCCATCTTGCGACAGTGGCAGCGCCGGCGTACAGCGTCGCTTACAGTTGCGCGGCAGCGCGGGTTTTGCACCCGCTTCCCGAGCACGCGAACCGAGGTTGTGAAAGAACATCAAGCGAAAGCGTGAGGATGAGAATGTATGGCGGGACAGGAGGCTGTGTCAATCTAGTTTCGTTTCGCCTTCCGGCAACGAATTGACCGGATGCGCTCATGCGCGCAGAACGCCTGCGCGGCTTTATTCCCGACCGCCGTCTCGTTTTCGATCTGCGTTCTCAACCAGACTCCGAGCTTTAGGATCCACTGGAACTCCTCGCTGCCATAGAACCAGCGATAGTTATTGCAAATATCATGAGCTGGAAGGTAGTTGTCGAGTGAGTGTTGGCCTCCGAGAGCATGCGAAAATACATGGTCCGCTTGCCAACGGCCGGTTATCTCTCCTCCGCAGATGTGGCATCGCCCATCCGTCTTGGCAAAAATCCTGCGCCGCTCAGACAATGTTAGTAGTGCGCGGGCCGGCCGCTTGGCTGATTTCAATTCCCGTCGGTCCGCTCGCAATGACCGTAAACGTCTGACGAACTCTAAATCAGACTTGAAACTGTCTCTTGCATTCATCGCATTAAGATAGCACTCCAGCCATTGCTCTTCTGCTCGGAAGCGAGCCGCGAGCCGCAACCCGCTGCGCCTTTGGCCGCATCCGCTAAAGCGTGATCCATCCCTGGCACGACGTTACACCGGGCGACAAACTGCCGCAGGAATTCCGCAGCATCATCGAAATCCCGTTCGGCTCGAACGTGAAGTACGAACTGGATAAAGACAGCGGGCTGATCAAGCTCGACCGCGTGCTCTACTCCGCGGTTTATTATCCGGCGAATTACGGGTTTATCCCGCAGACGCTGGCCGAGGACGACGATCCGCTCGATGTGCTGGTGCTGTGCCAGGAGGCGGTGTCGCCCCTCACTATCATCTACGCGCGCGCCATCGGTCTGATGACCATGATGGACAGCGGCAAGAAGGACCACAAGATCATCGCCGTGGCCCCGGGCGATCCCGAATTCAATTCTTATCACGAGGCGTCGGACATGCCGGCGCACCGGCTGCTGATGCTGCGCCGCTTCTTCCAGGACTACAAGCTGCTGGAGGGCAAGGCGGTGGAGGTGGACGAAATCGAGCATGCCGAGAACGCGTATCCCGTCATCGAAGATGCGCTGCGGCGGTACAGCGAGCGGCGGCGAAAAGGCTTCTGACCTACAGACTCCACCCTGTGCCGCTCGTCACACACCGTTGTGACAACGTTCGGATTTCCTTCCGCTCACTCCGCGGGCGGCGTAAGGTGAAACGATACCCCACACAGCAGGGAGCAAACTGTGGAGACTCACCCTAAAGGCACGAAGGCACGGGTGTTGCTAACGTCCGTGTTCGGCCCTTACGCGCGCGACGACGAGTTCGGCAGCCGGTCCATCAATCCAATGGAGCTGTATCACAACCAGGTGACGCGGGCGCAGGGCAGCTTTTCGCTGCGGATGTTCCACCGGTCGTGGGGCATCATGATGATTCAGCACAACATATCCGCGCCATGTACGGTGCTGGATTTCCCCACATTGGCGGACTTCGAGCGCGAGCTGACCACCGGGCACTATGACGTGGTCGGCATCTCCTCCATCATCCCGAATATCGGCAAGGTGCGCGAGATGTGCCGCATCGCGCGCAAGCTGTCGCCGGACTCTAAGATCGTGGTGGGCGGGCACGTAGCCGCTATTCCCGGCCTGGAGTGGATGATTGACTGCGATTCCATCGTCAAGGGCGAGGGGATCTCCTGGATGCGCCAGTATCTCGGCGAGGATGCAAATGCGCCCATTCAGCATCCGCCGATACTGTCCGGCCTGCGTATGCGGGTGATGGGCATCCGCGTGCACGAATCGAAGCGGTCCACCGCCGCCACCATCATTCCCTCGGTCGGGTGTCCGATGGGCTGCAACTTCTGCACCACTTCGGCGTTTTTCGGCGGCAAGGGCAAGTGGACCAACTTCTACGAAACCGGGGATGAGCTCTTCGAAGTGATGGTGAAGGCGGAAGCCGCGCTGCAAACACGTTCGTTTTTCATCATGGACGAAAATTTTCTGTTGAACAAGAAGCGCGCCATGCAACTGCTGGATCGCATGAAGCAGGAAGGCAAAAGCTGGGCGCTGTACGTGTTTTCGTCGGCGAACGCGATCCGCAAATACACCATGCAGGAGCTGGTCGAACTCGGCGTTTCGTGGCTGTGGATGGGGCTGGAGTCGCCACAATCGGGCTACACCAAGCTGGACGGAACCGACACGTTGAGCCTGACGCGCGAATTGCGCCAGCACGGCATCAAGCTGCTGGGCTCGACCATCGTCGGCATGGAACACCACACACCGGAGAACATCCGCGACGAAGTGGAATACGCCATCTCGCATGGAACCGACTTCCACCAGTTCATGCTCTATACCCCCATCCCGGGCACGCCCTTGCACAAGCAGATGAGCGAGGAAGGGCGCATGCTGGACGTGGACTTAGCCGACATCCATGGCCAATTCAAGTTCAACTTCCAGCACCCCGCCATTTCGCGCGACGATTCGCAAAAGTTCCTCGACTGGGCCTTCCGCCGCGATTTCGAGCGCAATGGCCCGAGCATTTACCGCATCTGCCAGACCATGTTGCAGGGGTGGCAACGCTACAAGAACTCCCCGGACCTGCGAGTGCGCGACCGCTTCCAGTGGGAGATGAAACAGCTGCGGCTGGCTTACAACGCTTCCCTGTGGGCGATGGAGAAGCGGCTGAAGAATGCGAACGCGTCCGTCAGCGTGCAGATTCGCGATCTGCGCAAGCAGGTGGAAAAGGAATTCGGCCTGGCAGCGCGAGCTACCCGGACCTTCCTGGGTCCTGTGCTGCTGTGGGCATCGAAGCGCGAGGACAGGCGATTGGCGCGCGGCCAGACTTACGAGCCGCCGACCATCATTGAGCGCAGGAACTGGGTGGAAGCGTAAGGTCGACCGCTGACGTTCGAGGGCCGGTGACGCTTGGACGCACGACGGTCGCGCCATTCGACCCTAGACCATCGACCTTCGAGTTACTTCGTCCCATTGCACTCCCAGCGAAGTCCGTTTATTTTCCCTTCATGGCGAAAAAGCTCCGAGTGGGCGTGCTGTTTGGCGGGCGCAGCGGCGAGCACGAGGTGTCGCTGCTTTCGGCCGCTTCGGTGGTGGAAGCAATCAACAAGACCAAGTACGAAGTTGTGCCGATTGGCATCACCAAGGAAGGCCGCTGGCTGAACGCCGACAATGCGGAGCGGCTGCTGCGCGGTCAGCCGATGGAGGAGCGCCCTCTGCGCGCGGGAGATCCCGAGGCGACGCCGGGCGCGGCCGTGCTCGCCAAAGGCGAATCGGTGATGTTTCCCCCGGTGCCCGGCGGCGAATTGCAGCCTTTCGAAAGCAATCTTCCGCATCGCCGCGTTTCCGACCGCGCCATTAACGTGGACATCATTTTCCCCGTTCTGCACGGCACCTTCGGCGAAGACGGCACCATCCAGGGGCTGCTCGAGCTGGCCGACATTCCCTATGTCGGTGCGGGCGTGCTCGGCTCCGCCGCCGGCATGGATAAGGACGTCATGAAGCGGCTGTTCAGGCAGGCGGGGCTCGACATCGTGAAACATGTAACCGTGCTGCGCAGCCAGTGGGAAAACGATCCCAAGCGCGTTCGCCGCGAGATGGAAAAGGCATTGAAGTACCCGGTGTTCGTGAAACCGGCGAACCTGGGCAGCTCGGTCGGGATTTCCAAAGTCCATGACCGCGGCGAGCTGGACGCGGCCATGAAAGAGGCGGCGCGCTTCGACCGCAAGATCATCATCGAGCAGGGCGTCGGCGGGAAAAAGCAGCGCGCGCGAGAGATCGAGTGCTCGGTGCTGGGTAACGACGAACCGCAGGCGTCGGTGCCGGGAGAAGTGGTTCCGGGGGCGGAGTTCTACAGCTACGCGGCGAAATATCTCGATGAAGGGTCACAGCTGCACATCCCGGCCAAGCTGACCAGGGCGCAGCAGAAGAAAGTTCAGCAGATGGCAGTGGGCGCGTTCCTGGCCGTGGATTGCTCGGGACTGGCGCGGGTGGACTTTCTGATGGACCCGCAGAGCGACCGCATTTACGCCAATGAAATCAACACCATGCCGGGCTTCACCTCGATCAGCATGTACCCGAAGCTTTGGGCAGCTTCGGGAATTTCCTATCCCGAGCTGATTGACCGGCTCATCCAGCTGGGAATGCAACGGTTCGAAGAGAAGAAGAAGAACCGGTACGTAAAGTAAGAAGTCAAAAGTAAGAGATAAAAAGTGAAAACGTACTACCAAGTGGTGAATCGGGCTGCTCCCGCTGAGACTTTTTCCTTTCGACTTCTTCCTTCTGACATTCCTACAGCGCCAGCATGGCGACTCCGATGGCGACCAACGTCGCGCCAAGCCAACGTTTCACTGTGACTCGTTCCTTGAGAACGAGCTTGGCGAAGAGCGTTTCGACCAGGAAGCCCGCGGCCGTCGCCGGGATGGCGAAACTGACGTTGGCGATGGACAACAGCAGAACCAGGGCGGCGAAGGTGACCGAAAGCGAAACAATTCCGGCCATGACCAGGGGATTGCGAACCAGGTGCAGTACCAGGCGTCCGATGGCGCGCGCGTTGAAGTGCTCAACCTCGCCGTGACGCTTCATGCCGGCGGTATTGAGCACGTCGCCGAGCGTGTTGCAGATGATGATCACTCCCACCAGCAGCCACTTCATTGCTCGTCTTCCGGCGGGGGGTGCACCTCGACGGTTAAGGGCGAGGTTTCAATCACCAGCACCACCCCGGCTGTGATCACCACAATGCCAATCCAATGCGCCGGCGGGACGGGCTCGCCGAGCATGAAGTGTCCGACGAGCGCCACCAGCATGTAGGAGATGGAGCCGGTTACAGGCAGAGCGTAGCTCAGGTCAGCCCGGCTGAGCAGCGACAGGTTGGCAATCATCCAGCCCGCCAGCAGCACCACGCCCGAGATCACCCAGGGATCGGCAAGGGCATACACATAATGCAGCACGGAAGGGGCGAGATGGGAGCTGCGCTGGTGAAGGCCGCGGCTGAGCAGCGCGTTGCCGGCAACATTGCCGACAATCACGGCGACGATAAGAGCGCGCGTTTTAAACCGGGCGAGGCGGTCCTGTGCGCCGTTATTCATGCAAGGGAATGGCGGATGACAAATTACACGCGGGCAGCGTCACGTTCAATGTTGCGGTCGAGGCCGCTGAGTTCAGTGGCGGCCTGACTGCTTGCGCAGCCATTCCACGAACATCTCTTCATCAGGCCTGTCTTTTTGCCGGAGCAAGTGCCGGACGCTGCGGCCGGTCACCAGATGGCAGACTTCCTCGGCCATGTTCTTGGCGTGATCGCCGGCGCGTTCCAGCGTTTGCGTCATGAACACGAGATGGAAACCCTGCTGGCGCGGCTGGTTCTCGGGATTGTCAATGTGGCGGACAAACATCAGGTTGCGGATGCGGTCCATGTCAGCGTCGGTACGCAGCACGGCCAAAGCGCGGGTCAGATCGCGATCGCGGAAGGCGGTGTGCGCATCGGCCAGCATCTGCTCCAACAGGGCGATCATGCGCCGCAGGTCTGCGGCGTCCTCGGCAGCGATCCGTGATGCGATGCCCTGGGCGCGATTGGCAACGTTGAGCAGCAGGTCGCCCACGCGCTCCAGTTCGAGAATCAGCTTCAGGCAGGAAAGCAATTCGCGCCCTTCGGGCTCGGAAACTTGACTGATGCCGGCGGTGACACCTTCGTTGATCTGCCGGTCGAGCCCGTCCAGTTCCTCTTCAAAACCGCGCACCGAGACCAGCGCCTCGTCCGAGCCGGTGGCAATGCACTGGGCAGAGGCAGCGGCGGAGTGGCGCGCTGCGTCGAAGGCACGGAGCGTCAATTCGCGCATTTGCTCCGGCGCTCGGCCGGCGTGCTGGTGAAGAACGGAACTCATGCCTCTCTCCCGGAATGGCACCGAAGAAATCCATTTTAGAATGGCGATGTACCGTGCTGAAAAAATTCGCGAGTAGCCGCGTCGCGATTGAGTGGAGATTGCGTTCCGATGTGGAACTGCGGTTAAGCAGCGGCTGGGGCACGATCGAGGACCATGTCAGCCCCGGTCTGCTGGAAGGGCGTGAGAAGCGCGGCGCCGGAGGCGGCGACGGCGACGACGTCGCAATGACGCAATCCGCCGTAGCCGTCGAAATAGGCAGCGGGTTCCACGTTGAACACCATGCCGCTCTCCAGAACGTCTTCCGAATGAGGATGAATCCGTGGCAAGGCGTTGGCGGAGATGGAGGCGAAGCCGATCCCGTGGCCGGTCGAGTGGCGGAAGGCTTGCTCCAGGCCCCGTGATCTCATGACGTCGCGCGCAGCGCGGTCCACGTCGGCAGCGCGAGCTCCCGGCCGAATCACTGCCAGGGCTGCAGCGCGCGCGGCAAAGACGGCGTCGTACAAGCCGCGCTGGCGGGAATTGAGGGCGCCCAGCACGTAGGTCCGCGTGATGTCGGTCCAGCAGCCGTCCGCATGCGAGTTGCAATGCACCAGGAGGAATTCGTGCGCGGCGATCTTGCGCGAGGTGGAGCGGGCGAATGCCCCCGAGGCACCGGCTGAGTTGGGACCCGACATGCACCAGGCAAAGCCGTCGGCACGCTGCACGCCCGGCCACGCGTTGCCGATCACGACGACCGGCGCGCGGAACAATTCCGCTGCCTCCGTTTCCTGCAAGCCGGGCCGCAAATGAGCTTGTCCCTGCTCGAAGGCGGCGCCGGCGATTCGGCAAGCTGTGCGGATGCGCTCGATTTCGGCGGGTGTTTTGACCGCCGCCAGCCGGGAGAGCAGCTCGTCTGCAGGCGCGAGTGCATTGGCGGGCGCGGCCTCGCGCAGCAGTGTGACCATGCTTCCGCCGAACAGGTGCATGGCGGCGTAGGAGGCTGGTTCGGAAGCCGGCCCCAGCTCATATCCCACTCGCGCACAGGTGAGCTTTAAGTCGCGCAGAATTTGGCGCAGCGGCGTGGCGGCCGCCTGCGCCACCGACTGCACGCGATCCAGACTGGAAGGCCGATACGTACGGAGTTCGTCCGCTTCATTGACGGCGGCGAGTTTTTTCTCGTCCTCTGGCACCAGCAGAACGCGGCGGCCGTCGCTGGTGGCGACTGCCACGCTGGTTCCAACCACCGGCCAGTATCCGGTGAGCAGCAGAACGTACACCGGCAGAGCGCAAACGACGGCGTCTAATTTCTCGGCAGCCAGCGCGCGCTGAATGCGCTCGGTGCGTTCGGCGTCGGGCAAACTTTCCCTCCGAGGATGTGATGTTCTGCGGGCCAGGGAAGGTAGCTTGGAAGAATGCGTGGGAAGGAGGATGTGCCGCGCCTAGTGTCCCGCCACGCCGAGGTAGCCACGGCTGAGGTAGTCGGCCATGCTAAGCGCCATCAGGATGCCGAGCCAGAAGAAGCCGGCCACAATGACCACCCAGGTGATCTTCTGGTCTTCGTAGCGGACGTGCATGAAAAAGAGGATCACGAGCAGCGCCTTAATGACGGCGATGGCGAGGGCGACGAAGGTGCTCCACTCGCCCATGTCAATGCGCGACAGGCCGGCGGTGAGCGCCATCAGGATCATCAGCGCTGCCCATACCCAGACGTAGGTTTTTCGCGGAACTACGTGTTCAGCCATGGTTCTTCACGCCTTCTTGTGCCCGATCAAATAGAGCAGCGGATACAGGAAAATCCAGACGACGTCCACAAAGTGCCAGTACAAGCCGCTGACATGGACCGGGGTGTGGTACTGCGGAGAATAGCGGCCGCGCGCGGCCCACCAGCCGATCATGGCCAGCAAAATCACGCCGATGGTAACGTGCAGCGCGTGCAGCCCGGTCATGACGAAATAAATGTAGAAGAACATCTGCACGGGCTGCGGGTCGGGAACCTGCAGATGCCAGAATGCTCCCGGCACCGACCCTTCCAGGAAGTGCTTGTAATATTCGACGCCTTTCAGCGCCAGGAAAGCGACGCCCATGGCAGACGCAATCCACAGGTAGATGGCGCACAACTTGGATTCGCCGGTCTGGGCGGCGTGCACCGCCAACGCTACCAGCAGGCTGCTGCACAACAGGATCACCGTATTGACGGTGCCGATCCAGAACTCCATGTGCTCGCTGCCGATCACCCAGGCCTGGTAGTGGGTGGTGCGGTACACCAGGTAGGCGGTGAACAGGCCGCCGAAAAACATAATTTCGGTAATCAGGAACACCCACATGCCGAGCGTGGCGCTGGCGCGCTGCTGTTCCATGTCGGCAAAGTGGTGCCGCAAATCGTGGGCGGCGACGACAGAGCTATCGTGCAACGGGGACCTCCGGGACAGTGGAGTAGTCGTAGGCCTCCCAGGTCACGATGGGGGTCTCAGGGAAATTCTCGGTCGGCGGAGGCGACGCTGTGCGCCACTCCAGTCCGGTGGCGCCCCAGGGATTGTCGGAGGCGACCTCACCATAGCGCAGCGACCACAGCAGGTAAATCAGCGGCAGCACGTAGCCCACGGCCAGGATGGAGGCGCCGGCGGTCGACATGACGTTCAATACCTGGTATTCCGGCGGATAGGAGTGATAGCGCCGGGGCATGCCGAGATAGCCGAGCACGAATTGCGGGAAGAACGTCAGGTTGAAGCCGATGAAGATGGTGCCGGCGGCGATCTTTCCCCAAGCCTCGGGATACATGCGGCCACTGATTTTTGGCCACCAGAAATGAATTCCGGCCAGGTAGCCCATGACCGCTCCGCCCACCATGATGTAGTGGAAGTGGGCAATGATGAAGTAGGTGTCGTGGACGTGCACATCAATGCCCAGGCAGGCGAGATACAGGCCGGTCATGCCGCCCATGGTGAAGAGGCCGATGAAGCCCATGGCATACAGCATGGGCGTAGCCAGCGAGACGGAACCCTTGTACATGGTCGCCGTCCAGTTAAAGACCTTGATGGCCGACGGCACGGCCACGAAATAACTCAAGATTGAAAACACCAGGGCCGCGTAGGCCGACATGCCGGCGACGAACATGTGGTGTGCCCAAACCAGGAATCCGAGCACGGCGATGGCGATAGAGGCCAGCGCCACGAAGGCATATCCGAAGACGCGCTTGCGCGAAAAGGTGGAAACCACCTCGGAGATCACCGCCATGGAGGGCAGGATCATGATGTACACGGCCGGGTGCGAATAGAACCAGAACAGGTGCTGGAAGAGCACGGGATCGCCGCCCATGCGGGGGTCGAAAATACCGAGATGAAAGGCGCGTTCCAGCGCGACCAGGGTGAGCGCAATCGCCACTACCGGCGTGCCGAGGACCATGATGACCGAGGTCGCATAGTGGCTCCACAGGAACAGCGGCAGGCGGCTCCAAGTCATCCCGGGGGCGCGCATGCGATGGATGGTGACGATGAAATTGAAACCGGTGAGGATGGAAGAGAAGCCGGCGACAAAGATTGCCGCAATGGCCGCAATCACATTGCTATTGGAGTAGACGCTGCTGTACGGCGGGTAGAAGGTCCAGCCGGTGTCCACGCCGCCGGTCAGGATGACGTACATCATGATTCCTGCGCCCGTGATGTACAGGTACCAGCTCAGCAGGTTGATGCGCGGAAAGGCCAGGTCCTTGGCGCCGATCATCATGGGCACGAGAAAATTTCCGAGCGTCGCTGGAATGGACGGCACCAGGAAGAAGAACACCATGATGATGCCGTGAATGCTGAACATCTTGTTGTAGGTGTCGGAGGACATCAGATCGCCGGCCGGGGTCAGCAGCTCCAGCCGAATCATGGTGGCGGCGAACCCGCCAATGAAGAACATGGCGGTGATGGAAATCAGGTAGAGGATGGCAATACGCTTGTGGTCGGTGGTCAGCAACCACGACTTCACACCGAAGTCGGTGTTCAGGTAGTTTTCGCGTTCAACCGCCGGTGCGGCAATGGTGGCCATAGACGAATTCCTCAGCGCGCCGGCGGTGCCGGTGCGGGGTGCGGCGGGACGGCCGGACGGTTGCTGACCGGCTCCCGCTGCTCGGGTTGCGACAACGACTTGATGTAGGCGATCAACGACAACAATTGCTCCTCGTTCACGATGTTTTGAAACGTCGGCATGATGGGCTTGAATCCGGCCACCACCTTGGCGCCCGGGTTGAGGACGGATTCGCGAATGTAATTCTCATCGGCGGTGACGGTGCGGCCGTCATCCAGCAGCACCGGCTTGCCGTACAAACCAACCAGGTTGGGGCCGCGCCCCTGAGTATCGAAACGATGGCAGGTGGTGCAGCCGAGCTGCTGGAACAGTTTCTGTCCAGTGGAAGCGAGTGAGCCTTCGGCATTGCCGCCGGACAGCCATGCCTGGTAGGCCGCCGGTTCCATGACCACGACTTCGCCGATCATCCCGGCATGCATGGTGCCGCAGTACTGGGTGCAGAAGATGTGGTAGCGCCCGGGCTTCGTCGTCTGGAACCACACGGTGGTATAGCGGCCGGGAAGCACATCCTGCTTCACCCGGAATTCCGGCAGGAACATGCTGTGCACGACGTCCTGCGAGATCATGGTCAGGCGGATGGCGCGGCCCAGCGGGACATGGAGCTGGTCGATCTCGCGCTGCCCTTCCGGGTGCTGGAACTTCCACATCCATTGCTTGCCGACCACGAAGATTTCCTGCGCATCTGGGGGAGGCTGCGCCCAACTCATGTAGATGGCGGCGCCCCAGACAAACATGATGATGAAGATGCCGAATGGAATCAGCGTCCAGGTGGCTTCCAGAGCGTTCGATCCTTCGATCGGGGTGGGGATAGGATTCTTCGATCGCCGATACTTCATGGCGAAGATGAAGATCAGCAGGAAGATCATCAGGGTGAAAAAGCCGGTGATCGCCAGCATGAAGATCATCAAGCCGTCGGTGCGGTCGGCCAGGGTGGAAGCGCGCGCCGGCCACAATGGAAGCGTCTGCCACATGGCTAGCGGCTGCCTCCGGCGCTGATGCGCTTCTGCGATTTCGGCTCAAGCTTGAACATAAGGATCATGAAACCGCCGAGAACTACGATGGTGATGGCGCCCCCAATTTGCAGCGCGCGGCTGATGATGGCGCCGTATCTTCCGGTGCGCGGGTCGTAGTGGTAGCAGTACAACAGCACCTGGTCCACGACCGTCCCCATATGTCCCTGGGACGCCTCGATCAGCCCCAGCCGCAAATCGCGCGGCGAGTACTCAACGCCGTAGTAATACTGGGCAATCTTGCCCTGCGGCGTGAGCAGCATGATGGCCGTCGCGTGCGCGAATTGCTGGGTTTGCTGGTCCCACTGATAGTGAAAGCCAACTGCCTTGGTGACGGCGTCAATGGACGGCTGTGTCCCGGTAAGGAAATGCCAGCCCCGGTCCGCACCCGCGCGGCCGTAGCGCCGCACATACATGGCCTGTTTCTGGCGTGCCAGCTCCGGCTTCTCGCGTGCGTCGAAGCTGATGGTGACGACGTCGAAATCGCGGCCGATATCGAATTTGAGCACGCCAAAGGCGCTCACCATGCCGTTGAGCACCTCGGTACACATCATCGGGCACTCGTAATAGACGAGCGACAGGATCACCGGCCGTTTGCCGAAGTAGTCGCCCAACTTGACTGTCTTGCCGCTCTCGTCGAGAAACGGCGTGTCGAGCGGAAGCTGCGTCTTCAGGTTCTGGTCAATGGCGATGCTGCTCAGAATCTGCGGCGGTGGCGTGGCCGCCTGCAAAGGTGGCGGTCCCATCTGTCCTGCGGCAAGCGATGCGGAAAATAGCACGGCCACGGCCGCGATCGTACTTAAGAAAATTTTCACTGCGTTCTCACCCCACGTTTATGTAAACAACTCTCGATTACTGGTTCCCTTTTGGCTCGGTTCCGCCGCCCGCGCCCGCGGTGGTTCCGTCCCCACTGGCGAAGCCGGCACGGGGCGGCAAGGCTGGTGGCTGCCGCGCCGGCAATCCGGTTTGCGACATCATGTCAATCGCCTTCTCGATCGGGATATGCGCGATGCCTGCATCCTGGTCCACCCAGCCGTAGCTATTGAGCCGCTCCTCGACCGAGGTCCGGAACTTGTTCAGGTCGGCCACCGGATCAGGTTGCAACTGCGGCGCCGGAAAGCGCTGCGCCGGATCGCCCTTGGGGCTGATCTGGCGCGTCGGTGTCACGATTGCCGCGGTACGGGGCACGGACGACAACGGTTGCTGCGCAAAATAACGCAGCAGCCCCCACGCAATCAGCAGAATCACCAGGCACGTTGCCGCCAGCGCAACCAGGAACATGAAGATGGCGCGCGAGCTCAGGTCGCTGCGGTCGTACATCGTTTCCGGATGCTGTACCTGTTCCAGCGGCAAGCTGGTTTCGGTCTCCGGCTGGCGCGTTGGATCTCTGGGTTCACTCATGCTCGGCTTCCATAACGGCGCGCAAATGCGGATCGTGCAGCGCCAGCAACGGCCGGCGGGCCAGGTTGCGGAAGAAATACGCTGCCCAGAGCGCAAACATCGTGATTGGGATCACCGCGTCCAGCCAGCTGTAATGCAGCTCTGCCTTGCTGAAATTCGGCTCGATGTTCCAGTACAGGTCCAGGTAGCGCATCAGGATCAGCCATCCGGCGATCCACATCAGCTTGCCGGAATTCTGCTTGAGCGGGCGCGACAGCAGCAGCGCGAACGGGACGGCGAAGTGCCCAATGATCAAGACAAACGCGATGACACCCCAGGCGCCGTGAATGCGGTCGAGGAACCAGTGAATCTCCTCGGGCAGGTTGCCGGACCAGATAATCAGCCACTGCGAATAGCTGAAGTAGGCCCACAGCATCACGAAGGTGAGCATCAGCTTGCCATAATCGAGGAAGTGCCGGGAATGAAGCACCGCCGACAACGGGGTGTATTGCCGCAGCAGGTGGGCGATGATGACGGTGAAGCACAAGGCAACCAGCGCCTGCCCGACCATGAAGATGAGGCCGTAAATGGTGGAGGTAAATTCCGGGTTCAGTGACATCACCCAGTCCACCACCGCGAAGGTGAGGGTCCACCCGTAGACAATCACGCCGGCGGCGCTGATGGCGCGAAGGCGGATGTCGTAAGCGCGCTCGGGAACGCGGTCCTGCGCGCGCGAGAACGATGTCAGCGAATAGGCGAGGGCGCCCCAGGCAATGAAGTACAGAATGCCGCGGAACAGAAACAGATTCGGGTTCAGGTATTGCGACGCCTGGTGGGCAATGTGCTCGCTGTGCTTTACCTCTTCCGGATTGGCCCAGGGATAGTTGAGGTGCAGATACGCGCTGAGAACCACGGGAATGAAGGCTGCGACCATCATCGGCAGGGTGCCCATGGCAGCTTCGAAAATCCTGCGCACCATCATCCCCCACTCGCCACCGGTCAGGTACCAGACCATCAACAGCGCCATGGAGCCGAGCGTCAGCCCGAGCGTGAACATGAACGCCAGCAGGTAGGAGTGCAGCGCCTGCTTCGGCTCGACGATGAACCCAATCACCGTGATGACGGCAAAGACCCCGCCCACCAGCAGCGCGCGCTTTTGCCAGTGCGCGACAATCGGCGGCGCGGTGAAATCCATCCCGGTGATGCGGTCCTGGCTGCTCACTTTTTCCTTTCCGGCACGTTGGGCGCCGCTCCCGGCGGCAAAGTTGCGCCGGTGGGCGCGACACTGGGCGGCGGCGCGGTCGAAGATTCTGTCTGCTCGGCCATGGCCGATGCGGGTGCGTTTTGGCTGAACTGCAGGACGCGAATGTAGGCGGCAATCGCCCAGCGATCGCGCGCATTCACCTGCGCCGCATAATCCGGCATGGCGCCAAAGCCGTTGGTCATGACGTCATAGAAATGGCCCAGCGGCGCCTGCCGTAGGCGTTGCTCGTGGAATGACGGTGGACGGCGGAAGCCACGCTGCACGATCATGCCGCCGCCATCTCCCATACGCGAGTGACAGGGCGAGCAGTAGATATCGAAACGCTGGCGGCCGCGTTCCAGCACTTCCTTCGTCGCTGGGAACGGCATTTCATTTCCTGGCTGGCCGTTCACCATGCCGGTATAAAAATAGGTGTCGTCGCGCAATTGGCCGCGCGCGATCGTGCCCTCGGGCAGCGCGCGCGAGCCGCGACCGTCCTCGTAGAAATCGCTCTGTGTCAGCGGCAGGACCTTGGGCTGCACGTGCATGTCGTTGCGGCAGCCGATGAGCGTCGTCAAACCGAGTACCGCGAATAGATGGACGAAGGTCCGCATGCGGAAATTGCGGAACCGCGGAATTGCGGAACTGCGGAATTTGAAAATATCCGGTTCGGCAGCACTTCGGCACTGCGGCAATCCCGCAATTCGGCAATCGTTCGCGCCGGCGCGTACTTGGAGGTTCACACTAATGCGGCACCTCCGTGATGATGCGCGGCTCCAGTGAGGACAAGAACTGGTAGGTCGCGTTGCGCTCGAACATCGGATCGGAAGCTTCAATCACCAGAAAGAACTTGTCGCGCGAGGCGAAGCTGAAGCTGGGAACGTTGAACACCGGGTGATACGGCATGGGCAGGCCGTTCATGGCGAGCATGCCGAAGGCGGCGGAGAGTCCGCCAAACAGCACCGTCATTTCGAAGCACACCACAATGAACGACGGCCAGGAGTGGAACGGCCGTCCACCGATGTTCAGCGGGTAGGCAATGGCGTTGATCCAGTATTGCAATATGTAGGCCGTGGCCAGGCCCAAGATGCCGCCCACCAGGCAGACCAGCGCCACGTTGTCTTTATGGAATCCAATGGCCTCGCTCAGTCCTTCCACCGGAAATGGGCTGTAGGCGTCAATCTTGCGGTAGCCGGCGGCATGGGTCTTGCGCGCCGCGGTCACGATCTGCGTGGGCGTGTCGAATTCGGCAATTAACCCGTAGATCGGCGGTCTCATGCCTCAGACTCCATCGGCGCCTTCACGTGCGAGGAAGGCATCAACGTCTTCATTTCCGCGATCGAGATCATCGGCAGCACGCGGATGAACAGCAGGAAGCAGAGCGCAAAGAACCCGACGGTGCCGATGAACGTGGCGATATCCCAACGCGTCGGCACGTAAATGCCCCAGGACGAGGGCAGGAAATCCTGCGACAGGCTGATCACTACGATCACGAAGCGCTCCAGCCACATCGCCGACAGGATGACGAGCGAAGCCAACCACAGCAGCAGGGGCGAGAACCGCACCTTCTTCAGCCACAGTACGTTGACGAAACCGACGTTGATGGCGATCAGCGCCCAATAGAACAGCGCGTACGGCCCGTGCATGCGGTTCCAGATCATGTGCTTGTCGAAGAAATTCCCGCTGTACCAGGCCATGAACGTTTCCATGATGTAGCCGTAGTTAACGATCAGGCCGGTGGCCAGCATGATCTTGGCGCAATTGTCGAGATGCCGGTCGGTGATCATGTCCTGCAGGTTGTAAACGCTGCGGATGGGTATGGCGAGCATCAACACCATGGCGAAGCCGGAATAGATGGCGCCGGCGACGAAGTACGGCGGGAAGATGGTCGAGTGCCAACCGGGAACGATGCCGATGGTGAAATCGAAGCTCACCACCGTGTGCACCGAGAGCACCAGCGGCGTGGCCAGGCCGGCCAGCAGCAGGTACGCGGTCTCATAGCGGTGCCAGTGTCGCGCCGAGCCGCGCCAGCCCAGCGAGAGGAATCCGTAGATCCAGCGTGCGACGCGGTTTTCAGCGCGGTCGCGCAGTGTTGCCATGTCCGGAACGAGCCCGATGTACCAGAACACCAGCGAGATGGTGAAGTACGTCGAAACCGCGAACACGTCCCAGACCAGGGGGCTGCGGAACTGCGGCCACACCGTCATCGTGTTCGGGTAGGGGAACAGCCAGTAGAACAGCCACGGGCGTCCCAGGTGAGCGAGCGGGAAAATGCCGGCCTGCATGACGGCGAAAATTGTCATGGCCTCGGCAAATCGGTTGATGGAATTGCGCCAGGATTGCCGCAGCAGAAGCAGAATGGCGGAGATCAGCGTGCCGGCGTGGCCGATTCCGATCCACCACACGAAGTTGACGATGGCAAATCCCCATGCCACCGGCATGTTGATGCCCCAGATGCCCACACCCTGATAGACGAGGAATGCCAGCGCATAAAACAAGATCGCCGTGAGCAGGGCGGCGATGCCGACGCCGAGGAACCAGCCCATCGGCGTTTGCTTGGTGAGCACGATGGCGCTGATCTTGTCGGTGACGGTGGCGAAGGTATGCCCCGGCGCCAGCACCGGCGGGCGGCCGTGCCGGACTTCCATTTCATCAACGCGCTGTTCTCTCTCGTCCATTAGAAATGCTGCTCCGGCTGCTGTTGCTTGGCTGCTTCCGGCATCTCGGGATTGGGATTGAGCACCGCCGCCATATACATGGTGCGCGGCCGCGTGTTGAGCTCTTCCAGCACGCCGTAGTTCCGCGGGTTCTTCTTCAGCTTCGCCACCGCGCTGTCCGGATCATTGATGTTTCCGAACACGATGGCCGCCGCCGGGCACACCTGCTGGCACGCAGTCTGGATTTCGCCGTCGCGAACGCGGCGGTCTTCCTCTTCTGAAGCGATACGCGCGTGCGTGATGCGCTGCACGCAATACGAGCACTTCTCCATCACGCCGCGGCTGCGTACCGTGACCTCGGGATTGCGCAGCATCTTCAGTTGCGGCGTATTCCAGTCGTTGAACAGAAGGAAGTTGAAGCGCCGCACCTTCCACGGACAGTTGTTGGAGCAGTACCGCGTGCCGACGCAGCGGTTATAAACCATGTCGTTCAGGCCCTCGCTGCTGTGCACCGTCGCGCCCACCGGGCATACCAGCTCGCAGGGAGCGTCCTCGCAGTGCATGCAGGGGAGCGGCTCAAAGTACATGCGCGGATTCGCCGGGTCGCCCTCGTAATAGCCGTCCACGCGCAGCCAGTGCATGTGACGGCCGCGCAGCGCCTGCTCCTTGCCGACGACCGGCACGTTGTTCTCCGCCTGGCAAGCCACGATGCAGGCGTTGCAGCCTACGCAGGAGTTGAGGTCAATCTCCATGCCCCAGGCGTATTCCTTGTACTGGTAATTCGGATACAGCGTGTCTTCCGCCGGCGGCGAAAAATTGTTTTCGTGCGCGAAATGCGGATTCTGCTTGTAGGTAGCCACCGGCGCCGCTCGCACGATGTTGCGCCCCTCCATCACCTGATATCCCTGCGTGGAGGCGAGCAGGTAACGCTGCCCGGTCTTGCTGAGCTTGGCGCCAGCTGCGAAATTCGGCGTGTCGGCAAAGCGCAGCGCGTAGGTGTCCACGCCTTTGGCATCGCCAGTGCGTCCGGCACGCGTGCGGCCGTAGCCGAAGAAAATTGTGAGTGAATCGTCGGGCTGTCCGGGCTGCACCCAGAGCGGCAGCTCTACCTGCTTGCCGCGGTAGTTCACTGCGACCACCGTGCTGTTTTGCCCGCCGTCGATGCCCAGCTTCTTCGCCGAATTGGGGCTGATGAACGCCGCGTTGTCCCAGGTCAATTTGCTAAGCGGCTTGGGACACTCCTGCAACCAGCCGTTGTTCGCCCAGCGGCCGTCGTAGATGGAAGGATCGTGCCGGAAGATGAGTTCGAACTCTCCGTCCTGCAGCGGCTTTGGAGGTTGCGAGGGAGGAACGTCGCGCAGGGTGAGCTTGACTGTTTTTGGCTTGAACTCGGTGTCTGCCATGAAACCGTCGTGCACCGTGCGACGCCAGAAAGCCTCGAAGTCGGCCGCCGGGTATTGCGATTTCCAGTACGCGCGCACCAGATCGTAGGACGAAACATCGGGCTGGCCATTGAACAAGGCCAGCACCTCATGCTTGCTGCGGCCGCCGTAAAGTGGCGCAATCAGGGGCTGGATGACGCTCACCATGCCGTTGACCGCTCGCGAGTCGCTCCATTCCTCGAGAAAATGCGTGGCGTTGACGAACCAGTGCGCGTACTGCGTGGTTTCGTTCTGGTGAATGCCGTGGTGAACGCGCAAAGGAACTTTGGCCAGAGCGGAGACGAAATCCAGGTCCACCGGCGCATCGAAGGCCGGATTACCGCCGAGCATCAGCAGCAACTGCACGCGACCGGCGTTCATATCGGCAACCAGTTCCTTCATCGAGCCGGTCTGGTCGATCGGATTTACGGTCACCGGATCCGTGTAAATCACCGTGTTGCCCTGCGCGCCCAAGGCTTCATTGATGGCGTGCGCGAGCGCGTGCACGACGGCGGGCTGGTATTCGCCGGGAATGATGACGGCCTTGCCGCGGCTTCGCTGCAGGTCCTTGGCCAGTGCATCGAGCCACGCATTGTGCTCGGCGCGAACGTTGCCACCCGCTTGCACTTCGAGACGAGACGCCAGGGCGCGCGCGTACTGTTCGACCTCCGATCCCCGCACGGAGAGCCGGTGATCGGCCTTGAAACCGGTGTTGCTCGGCGCGCTCTCAATCGCGTAGGTACGGTTCATGCCGGCAGGATGGTCGGGATTTCGCCGCTTCGCCCACTCACGCGTATGCATCAGGAATCCGGGGAAGCCGCTGCTGAGGAAGTCGGCATCCAGGGAAAGGACGACGTCGGCGTTCTCGAGCAGGTAGCGGGTTTCGACAGGCTGCCCGAAAGCCATCTGAGCGCCGCCGAAAGCCCCGTCGCGGTTGACCGCTTCCCACTGGTGCCACTTCATCTGTGGAAAATTCTTTTGCAGCGTGCGGATCTGCGCCGCCAAGGTTAGTGACGACACGCTCTGCGTCAGCAACCGGAACCCGTCCCCGCCAACGGCGTTCTGCGCCGCGATGGGCGCTTGCATGGCGCCGACGAATGAGGGCCACGGCCGCACCTCGCCCAGGTAGGTGCTGGTCTGGGACCGGTCGGGGTCATAGAGATCGAGCAAGGACGCTTGTGTGAACAGATCGGTCGCACCCTTGCTTGCCGGATGTTCGGGATTCCCTTCCAACTTCGTGGGGCGTCCTTCATAGCTGCAAGCCAGCAGCGGCTGCGCATATCCGCACAGGTCCATTGCGGTGGCGAAGAACAGCGGGCGGCCCGGGATGATCTCCTCCGGCTGGCGAACGTACGGGACGATGCTTTCCACCGGCAGCTTGGTACATCCGGTCATGCCGGCCAGCGCCAGCGAGGCGCTCATCAGCTTGAGGAAATTGCGGCGTGAAACATCGTCGGTCCACTCGCTGGCCCCGCGCGTGAATTCGCGGTGCAGGCGCTCGTCGAAATCGGGGCTGCCCGCGCGTTCCTCCAGGCTGCGCCAGAACTGCGGCGCATCGGCCGGACGTGGCTTTTCCGAAGCGACGTCATGCGCGTGCCCGGGACACTCCGGTTCGCGTTTTTCGGTGCTCGGTACGATCCTCCCGATCTGCACCAGCTCGTTATGTCGTTCTTCGTTCATCAACCTTCTTGCTTCGCATTTACCGATGACAGGTATTGCAGCTCGTAATGTCGTACACGCTGCGCAGCCGGTACTTCTTCACCAGGTACGTTCCCAGCGCATTCTGGTCAGTGAACTTCTGACCATCCATTTCCAGGGGTTTCAAGCCGCTGGGCTGCTCGTAACGCATGTTGAATACCTCGGCCCGAGGTCGCAGGAATTTTTCCGGCGCGCGATGGCAGTTCAGGCACCATTCCATCTGCAAGGTGTTCTCCGCCAGCATCAGCGGCATGCGATCCACCGGGCCGTGGCAGGAATCGCAGCCCACACCCTTGTTGATATGAATGCTGTGGTCGAAATAAACGAAGTCGGGGAGTTGGTTGGCTCGCTCCCAGACCAGCGACTTCCCCGAACGGAAGCTTTCCCGCACCGGGGCAAGCATTTCGGCATTGGTCCAGATCTGCGCGTGGCAGTTCATGCAGGTCTTGGTGGGAGGAATGCCGGCGAAGCTGGAAACCTCGACCGTGGTGTGGCAATAGCGGCAGTCGATGCCGAGGCCGCCGGCGTGGTGCTGGTGGCTGAAGGGTACCGGCTGGGTACGCGCCACTCCGCGCCAACTGACGTAAGGCGAGCGCTGCATCTGCTCGGTCACGAAGAAGAAAGCGGCAACCGCAATGACGATCAGCGCGAGCGAGAGCCGCGAGACCGTGTTCGTGCTTCTGTGAAAAATCTGGGCCATCTAGCTGCCCATCCCCCACACAAAGCGCCTCGCTCCGGCCTTGACCGGAGAAGGCAGAGCCAGCGTTGTACAACCGAGCGTGACCTGGGCCACGAAAACGAGTGAATTAACGAGCCGTCCCAGGACTTCCTTCCGGGACCGCCGCATTCCCGACGCTATTCCGCGTCAGACACTTCGCTAGGAGAGCCTGCACCTTTCTTCCCAACCGACAGGTTCAGCCGCACCACTATGAAAAATGACCGGGTACTTACGACCACAGTTAACAGCCGATGCTCGGTTCGCATCCTACGGTTGTACCAAGATGATCGGCGCCGTCCCCAAGTAGCACAAAATTTTCCCCAGACCCAACACCGCGCCCGGCGCAGGAGAGGAAGTCATGACCGCAGCTGATGTTCTCGTAGAAAAGCTCATTGATTGGGGAGTGGAATACGTATTTGGTCTTCCCGGTGATGGCATTAACGGCATCATGGAATCGTTGCGCACGCACCAGGACAAGATCCGCTTCATCCAGGTGCGCCACGAGGAATCCGCCGCCTTCATGGCCTGCGGCTACGCCAAAGTGACCGGAAAGCTCGGCGTCTGCCTGGCGACCTCAGGCCCCGGCGGCATTCACCTGCTCAACGGCTTGTATGATGCCAAACTCGATTACCAGCCGGTGCTCGCCATTACCGGACTTCAGTTCCACGACCTGATCGGCACGCACACGCAGCAGGATGTCGCGCTCGACAAACTCTTTATGGATGTTTGCGTGTACAACGAGCGCATCATGGGCCCCACGCACGTGGAGAATGTGGTTGAGTTGGCCATCCGCAAGGCGCTCGCCTTCCGCGGAGTGTCCCACGTGACCATTCCGGTTGATATCCAGGAACAGGGCGTCCATCCGAAGTGGCAAGCGTCCAAGCGCAACGTGCCGCACCACGTTTCGGATGTTTTCGCGCGCAGTGCGCGACTGCCGGATCCCTCGGACCTGCAGCGCGCCGCTGAAATTCTTAATGCCGGGAAAAAGGTCGCCATCCTGGCCGGCGCCGGCGCTCTGCATGCCACCGACGAACTCGAACAACTGGCCGAAATCCTTGGCGCGCCGATCGCCAAGCCGCTGCTCGGAAAAGCATGCGTGCCCGACGACAGTCCTTACACCACCGGGCCAATCGGCCTGCTCGGCACCGGCCCGTCACAAACCGCGATGCAAAATTGCGACACCCTATTCATGGTCGGCACCAGCTTTCCCTATATCGAATTCCTGCCCAAGCCGGGGCAGGCGAAATGTGTGCAGATTGACGCCAACCCGACCCACATCTCGCTTCGTTACCCGGTGGATGTGGGACTGGTGGGCGACAGCCAGAAATGCCTGCGCGAGCTGTTGCCGCTGCTGAAGCGTCATGACGATCGAAGCTTCCTGAAGCAGGCGCAGGACGGCATGAAGCAATGGTGGGAGTTCATGGACAAGCTCGCCGCCGTGGACAGCATGCCGATGAAGCCGCAAGTCGTCGCCGCCGAGCTGGGCAAGCGCCTGCGGAGCGACGCCATCGTCACGTGCGACAGTGGCACCATCGCCACCTGGTGGGCGCGCCACATTCCGGTCAAGCGCGGCCAGAAACACACCCTGTCCGGCAATCTCGCCACCATGGCGCCGGGCCTGCCGTACGCGCTGGCGGCGCAGGTGGCCTATCCGGACCGGCAGGTGGTCGCCTTCGTTGGCGATGGCGGCTTCAGCATGCTGATGGCCGACTTCGTGACCGCCGTAAAGTACAAGCTGCCGATCAAGGTGGTCATCATCAAGAACAACTATCTCGGCCAGATCAAGTGGGAGCAGATGGTGTTCCTCGGCAATCCCGAATTCGCGGTGGATCTGCAACCGATTGACTTCACGGCGTTCGCTCGCGCCTGCGGCGCAACCGGCTACTTTGTAGAGAACCCGAAACTGTGCGGCGGCATGATGGACCAGTTCCTGAACACGCCGGGGCCGGCGCTGCTGGAAGCCCAGGTGGACCCGCTGACCGCGCCCATGCCCGGCAAGATCAAGGCATCGCAGGCGCTGCACTTTGTGGAGTCGCTGGCCCGCGGCGAACCCGATGCCACGGAAATCTTCACCACGGCGATGAAGGACCGCGCGCGGCAGATTGTTTAAGGTTCAAGGCGCAAGGAGCAAGGCCAAGAACCTCTGCTGCCTTGCGCCTTGGGCCTTGGGCCTTGGGCTTTGGGCCTTGGGCCTGAAGCTACTGAATATTCATCACCAGCAGCTTGGGCTCGGTCATCTCCTCGATCGCGTAGCGCAGGCCTTCGCGGCCCATACCGGAGTCCTTGGTGCCTCCGTAGGGCATCTGGTCCATGCGGAAGCTGGGGATGTCACCGACAATTACGCCACCAACTTGTAGCTCTTCATAAGCGCGGAAGATGAGACGCGCGTCGCGCGTGAATACCCCGGCCTGAAGTCCGTAGGGCGAGTCGTTCACGCGGCGCAGCGCATCTCCGAAATCGTCATACGGCTCGACCGTGACCACCGGCGCGAACACCTCCACGCAGTTGACGCGCATGTTGGACTGAGTGTGGGTGAGCACCGTCGGTTCCATCATCTGTCCCTTGCGATGGCCGCCGCACAAGAGCTTGGCGCCGGCGGCAACCGCTTCTTCCACCCACGCCACCGCGCGCACCGCGTCCGCCTCGCGAATCATCGGACCGATATCGGATGCGGCATCGAGCGGATCGCCCGCTGTCAGCTTCTTTGCGCCCGCCACCAGCAGCTCCGTGAACTTGTCGAAAGCTGGGCGCTCCACCAGGATGCGCTGTACCGAGATGCAGGTCTGTCCTGCGTAGGCGAAGCTGCCGGTCACGCAGCGCTCGGCGGCGTACTTCAGATCAGCATCGCCGTGAACGATGCATCCCGCGTTCCCGCCGAGTTCGAGCAGAACGCGCTTCTTGCCGGCAATTTTCTTTAATTCCCAGCCGGCGGCGGTGCTGCCGGTAAACGTCAGCAGCTTAATGCGTTCATCGGTGATCAGAGGCGCCGCATCTTCATTGCTCAACGGCAGGACGTTGAGCGCGCCATCCGGCCAGCCTGCCTGCTGCACCAATTCAGCCAGCATGAGCGAACTGATTGGGTCCTGCGGCGCCGGCTTGAGAACCACGGTGCAACCCGCCGCGATCGCCGGTGCGATCTTGTGCGCCACCAGGTTGAGCGGAAAATTGAACGGCGTAATCGCCGAAATCGGACCCAGCGGGAAACGGCGATGGATCGCCCAGCGCCCGGTCGCCATCGGAGCGGTGTCCAGCGGCAGCACCTCGCCATAAATTCGCGTGCTCTCTTCGGCGGCGATGGAGAACGTCGAGATAGCGCGCTCGACTTCGGCGCGCGACTGCTTCAGCGGCTTGCCCGCCTCCCGCGCCAGGGTGGTGGCGAATTCTTCCTTGCGCTGGATCAGCTCATTGGCCACCGAGCGAAGAACGCGCTGGCGCTCGTAGGCGGGAAGGCGCCGCGTGGTTTCAAACGCGCGCACGGCCGCGGCAATGGCCGCCTCGGCGGTCTTGCGCGTGCCGTAGACCACCGTGCCCACCACCTCGTGGTCGTAAGGCGCTCGGACCTCCACCAACTCGCCGTCACTGCGCCACTGGCCGTCGAGCAGATAGCCGTACGTCTTGGTCTGCGTCAGGGTTGTGCTCATGACGTAAATTGTAGGCCTTCGGACGGCAACAAAAAACCCCGCGGCGAGGGGCCGCAGGGCAACGAGTACGGCGGGATGAGGACGACTATTTCTTCGTGTCGTCTTTCTTCATTTCGTCTTTCTTTTCGGTCTTTTCGGCCTTCTTTTCGGCCTTCTTTTCCTTCTTGGCAGCCTTCTTGGCCGTCTTCTTTTCCTTCTTCTCGGTCTTCTTGGTTTCCTTGGTGTCGGTGCTGGCCGTGCCGGTTCCCTGGGCGAACGCCGTCATCGAGAACGTCAGGGCGGCAGCGAACAGCAGTGTGAGAAGCTTCTTCATCGCGGAATTTCTCCTTGTCCTGAATGTAAGGACCTAGTGCTGGATAAACCTCGCAGCGGGTCCAGATTTCTTAGGGTGCGCGGCATTGTAGACGACCCGCCCCCTTCTCCCAAGCAGAAAATGGCCATCCGAGGGGCGAATGCGGTTCACTCATCACAGCCCCATGTGACGCCCGCTCGTCCTCCCGGCAGCCGGCCAGCGGTACACTCGATAGTTATCTTTTTCTCGGAGAGCCCGCCATGGATCCTGTGGCCCGACCTGCCATGAAACCTTCTGCCCGAGCCAGCGCCACCGACAAAGCCCACGACGTGCTGCGCACCGAGGGCCATCCCCTGGACGCGCTGTTCCGGCCGAAAACGGTAGCGGTGATCGGCGCCACGGAGCGCCCGGGCTCGATCGGACGCCGCGTCTTGTGGGCGCTGCTCAGCAGCCCCTTCGGCGGCACCGTGTTTCCAGTGAGCAAGGACCGCGCCAGCGTGCTCGGCATCAAGGCGTATCCCAACGTCGGCTCGGTGCCGGAAGCGGTGGACATGGCGGTCATTGCCACGCCGGCGGCGACCGTGCCCGGCCTGGTTACCGAATGCGTGCAGGCCGGAGTGAAGACGGCGGTGATTATTTCCGCCGGCTTCAAGGAGCACGGCGAGCAAGGTCTGGAGCTCGAGCGCCAGATCCTGCAGCGGGTTCGCGGCACTCCTCTGCGCGTGGTCGGTCCCAATTGCCTCGGCGTGATGAATCCCCTGACCGGCCTGAATGCGACGTTTTCGCAGCAGATTGCCCGCCCGGGAAACGTTGCTTTTCTCAGCCAGAGCGGGGCGCTGTGCACCGCGATTCTGGACTGGAGCCTGCGCGAACTGGTCGGCTTCAGCGCGTTCGTCTCGGTGGGCTCGATGCTCGATATCGGCTGGGGCGACCTGATTGATTACCTCGGCGACGATACCCGTACCCAGTCCATCGTCATCTACATGGAATCGATCGGCGACGCGAAATCCTTCCTGTCGGCGGCGCGCGAGGTCTCACTCAACAAGCCGATTATCGTGATCAAGGCCGGGCGGACCGAAGCGGCAGCCAAAGCCGCCGCGTCGCACACCGGCGCCCTGGTGGGCAGCGACGAGGTACTCGACGCCGCCTTCCGCCGCAGCGGCGTGCTGCGCGTCAACGGCATCTCCGATATTTTTTACATGGCGGAAGTGTTGTCGAAGCAGCCGCGCCCGCGCGGCCCGCGGCTCACCATCCTGACCAACGCCGGAGGTCCGGGAGTGATCGCCGCCGACGGCCTCGCTGCCCAGGGCGGCGAACTGGCCGAAATCTCCCCCGAAACCATGGCAGCGCTGAACCAGCTTCTGCCGCCGCACTGGAGCCACGGCAATCCCGTGGACATTCTTGGCGATGCCGATGCCGAGCGCTATGCCAAGGCGCTGGACATAGTGATTCAAGATCCCAACGCCGATGGCGTGCTGGTGCTCACCGCTCCGCAGGGGCTGGCGGAACCCACGCGCATCGCCGAGTTGCTGAAGCCCTACGCGCACAGCACCGGGAAGCCGATCCTGGCCTCGTTTATGGGCGGAGCTGACGTGGTAGCCGCCAACGAGATCATGAACCGGGCCGGCATTCCTACTTTCCAGTTCCCTGACACCGCCACGCGCGCTTTCACCTACATGTGGAAGTACAGCTACAACCTGCGCGGGCTATATGAAACTCCGGTGCTGCGCAGCGCAACCGAGCAGCCGCCGGAGCGCGAAGTGGCCGAACTGATCCTGCGCGAGGCGCGGCTGGCCGGGCGCACCCTGCTGTCGGAATCGGAGTCCAAGAAGCTGCTCGCGGCTTACTTCATTCCGACGGTTGATACGCGCATCGCCGCCACCGAAGAAGAGGCGGTCACCCACGCCGCGGCGATCGGCTATCCGGTCGTCCTGAAGTTGCATTCGCATTCCATTACCCACAAGAGCGATGTTGGCGGCGTGGTGCTGAACCTCAACGATGCCATCGCGGTTCGCAGCGCGTTTCGCATCATCGAGCGCGGCGTGCTGGAACGCCGTGGTGAAGGACATTTCCTCGGCGTGACCGTGCAGCCCATGATCAGCCGCACCGGATACGAGCTCATCCTGGGCAGCAGCATTGACCCGCAGTTCGGTCCCGTCCTGCTGTTCGGCCGCGGCGGCGTGATGGTGGAGATCGAGAAAGACCGCTCGCTCGCTCTCCCGCCGCTCAACACCACGCTCGCCCGCCGCATGATGGAGCAGACCAAGATTTACAAGGCGCTGCAGGGCTTCCGCGGCCTGCCTGCCGTGGACATGACGGCGCTGGAAGCGTTGCTGGTGAACTTCAGCCGCCTCATCGTCGAGCAGCCATGGATCAAGGAAGTGGACATCAACCCGCTGATGGCGTCCGGCAACTCGCTGCTCGCGCTCGACGCCCGCGTCGTTTTGCATGACGCGTCCACGCCGGAAGAGGCGCTGCCGCGGACCGTCATTCGCTCTTACCCGGAGCAGTACGCCGCACCATGGACGATGAAAGACGGCACTCCGCTTACCATCCGGCCGATTCGTCCCGAAGATGAGCCGCTCATGATCGACTTTCACGTCCGGCTCTCCGACCGTAGCGTTTACCTCCGCTATTTCCAGCCGTTGAAGCTCACGCAGCGCACCGCGCATGAGCGGCTGACCCGCATCTGCTTCATTGACTACAACCGCGAGATGGCGCTGGTGGCCGAACGCACCCGCGACGACGGCAGCCCCGAGCTCATCGCTGTCGGGCGCCTCAGCAAGCTTCATGGCAGTGAGGAAGAGGCGGAAATAGCCGTCCTGGTGCGCGACGAGTTCCAGCACAAGGGGCTGGGGACCGAGCTCATCAGCCGGCTGATGCAGATCGCGAGCGATGAAAAGCTGAAGTACGTGGTTTCCAGCATGCTGGGCGTGAACCGCGAGATGCGCGCCATCTGCAAGCGGCTGAATTTCCACCTCAGCATGGACATGGAAGAAGACCTGGTGCACGCGCGCGCCGCCCTGAGCACCGGCGTATAGTGTGGAATTTGAGCTCTTAGCGATTAGCTTTTAGCCGTTAGCTTCTTTCGTTTTGTAAAGTGCCTTTGACGTTCCAATCGCCTTGGCCGAGCTAATGGCTAAGGGCTGTCTCATATAATGCTGTATCCCATGAAGCTGCTCCGCCTTCTTACCGTTCTTTTTTGCTCCAGCCTGCTGTTTGCGCAGGAAAAGGCTCCCGTCGCAAAAGCTCCCGCCGCGGGTCTTCCCTCGGCTCCCAGCGCGGTGAAGTCCGACAACTACGCCCAGGAACCCTTTGTCGTCGAATCGCAACGCACCGCTTTTCGCTTTGAAGACGACGGCACGGGGCGCAAGGAAGTCGTTGCGCGGATTCGGGTGCAAACCGAGGCGGCCGTCGAGCAGCTCGGCCAGCTCGTGGTGGGCTACAACTCGGGCAACGAATCGGTGGAATTGCCGTACGTGCGGGTGCGCAAGGCTGACGGCTCCATCGTGACCGCCCCGCCATCGGCGGTGCAGGACCTGACCGCTCCCGTCGCGCGCGAAGCGCCCGTGTACACCGATTTCCGGCAGAAGCACATCACCGTGCCCGGCCTGCGGCCCGGCGACGTGCTGGAATACCAAATCGTCACCATCACCCAAACGCCGCTTGCCGCCGGCCATTTCTGGATGGAGCATAACTTCTACGAGACCGGCATCATTCTCGACGACCAGCTCGAGGTCAACGTCCCTCGCCACCGCAAGCTCAAGCTCAAGACCAAGGAGGGATACGACCCGCAGGTCCGTGATGAGGGAGACCGCCGCGTTTACACCTGGTCGCGCTCTCACAAGCAGCGCGAGGACGACGATTCCGCCAAGAAGGCCAGGAAGCAGCGCCGTTCGGCTCGCGCCGACGAGCCTGACGTGCAGTTAACCACCTTCTCTTCCTGGGAGGAACTGGGCCGCTGGTACGCCAACCTGGAACGCGATCGCCGCCTGCCCTCGCCCGAAGTTCGCGCCCGCGCGGCGGAGATCGTCAAGGGCCGCAACACCGACATGGAGAAGTTGCAGGCCATTTACGATTACGTCGCCAAGAATTTCCGCTACGTGAGCCTCTCGTTCGGGGTGGGACGCTACCAGCCGCACTCGGCCGCCGATGTGCTCGCCAACCAATACGGTGATTGCAAGGACAAGCACACGCTGCTTGCCGGATTGTTGGAGGCAGTCGGGCTGCATGCCTCTTCGGTGCTGATCAATTCCGCGCGAAAGATCGACCCCGATGTGCCCTCGCCCTCGCAGTTCGACCACGTCATCAGCATGGTGCCCCTCGGTAAGGAGCAGGTATGGCTCGATACCACCACCGAGATCGCTCCCTTCCGCTTGATTACTTTCAATCTGCGCAAGAAGCAGGCGCTGGTGGTTCCGCCTAGCGGCACGCCACGCTTAATGGAAACTCCCGCCGACGCGCCGGTACTCAACACCCAATTGGTGGAGATCTCGGGCAAAGTGAGTGAACTGGGCAAGCTCAGCGCGCATGTCAGCATTACCTCCAGCGGCGACAGCGAGTTGCCGCTGCGATCCGGCTTCCGCCAGGTGCCGGGCGCCCGCTGGAAGGATCTGGCGCAGATGGTGGCGCAGTTGGAAGGGCTGCGCGGCGAAGTGAGCGACGTCAAAGCCGGCGATCCGTCCGATACACGCGGACCGTATCACCTGGAGTTCGACGTTGCGGTGCCGAATTTTCTCGACTGGTCGAGCCGCAAGTCGCAGATTGACCTTCCCTTGGGCAGGCTGCGCATGCCGGATTTGTCGGATCGCGAAGACAGCTCGTCCAGCGAACCGGCCGAGATCGGCGCGCCCGGTACCGAAACCATGCGCTTGAAACTGGAGTTGCCCGCCAGCTTCAGCGCCCGCATTCCCCTGCCCTTCGAGATGAAGCGCGACTACGCCGAATACCGGGCGCAGTACGATTGGAAGGGCAATACGTTCACCGCCGAGCGCGCCATCACGGTTCGGTGGCGCGAACTGCCGCGCGAACGCCTGCGCGATTATGCCGCCTTCCGACGCGCCGTGGTTGCCGACGAGGCCCAGCAGCTCGCGCTGGAGAGCTCGCAACAGGGCACCCCCAAACCGCCCGCCAACGTCAAGACCGAGGAGCTCTACGAGGCTGCCCAGAACGCTTACCAGGCGCAGAACTACCGGGCCGCGATCGAGCTGTTCAAGCGTGTGGTTGAGCTTGAGTCTAAGCACAAGTCCGCCTGGAACGATCTTGGCGCCGCCTACCTGGCAGTCCGCCGTATTGACGACGCCATTTCCGCCCTGCAAAAGCAAATCGAGATCAACCCGTACCACGAGATTGCCTACAACAATCTTGGCCGCGCTTATTGGGACAAGCGCCAGTACGACCGTGCCGCGGATGCCTTCCACAAACAGATTGAGATCAACCCGCTCGACAAGTACTCGCACCGGGCGCTCGGCACGCTTTACCTGGAGCAGCACAAGAACCGCGAAGCGCTGGCCGAACTGCAGAAGGCCGTTTCGCTGCTGCCGCAGGACCCGCTGGTCTGGGTCACCCTGGGGCAGGCGCAGCTCGAACTCGGCGAAAACGACAAGGCGGTGGAAGCATTCGATCATGCTGTAAACTTGTCGGCATCGCCCATGGTGTGGAACAACATCGCCTACCAGCTCAGCCTGAGAAATGTCCACCTGGATCGCGCGCAGCAATATGCCGAGTCGGCAGTCGCCTCCACGGCCGCGGCGCTGCGCAATCTAACCGCCGACCGCGCTCAGTACGAGCAGCAGGCGCTGGTCATCTCCCTCGGCGCCCAGTGGGACACCCTGGGCTGGGTCTATTTCCAGCGCGGCAAGTTCGAGCAGGCCGAGCAGTACGTCCGCGCGGCGTGGCTGCTCGGCCAGCATGGCGAAGTTGGCGATCACCTCGCCCAGATCTACGAAAAAGAAGGCAAGAAGGAGCTGGCCATCAAGACCTATGCCGAGGCCCTGGCGGCCTATAAGCCGTTGCCGGAAACCCGCGGCCGTCTGGCTGCTCTCGTGGGCGAGAAGAAGGTGGACGCTCTGGTGCAAAAGGCCGCTGCCGACCTGACTTCGATGCGGACGGTGGCTCTCGGCTCCGGACCGAGCGAAGCGGCGCAGGCGGACTTTTACATCGTGGTAGGACCGGGCGCCAAGGTGGAAGACACGCGATTCATCAGCGGCAGCGACCAATTGAAGACATTTGGCGAAGCGCTGCGCACCGCCAAGTTTAATTTCGAATTCCCCGACGCCACCCCGACGCGGCTGCTCCGCCGCGGCACTCTCTCCTGTGCCGCCACCGGCGGGTGCCAGTTCGTGCTTCTTCCCGCCGACGATCTCGCGGGAGCGCAGTGATTTAGTCTTCTGTCTTCAGCTTCACCACCGAGGCACAGAGGCAGCACTAAGAATATTTTTATCCTCGGTGTATCTCGGTGAACTCAGTGTCTCGGTGGCGAAGGACAATTGAAGACCGACGACTGAAGACTAAAGAATTTCCACAAAACTCCCTCTCTCGCCCTCGCATCGCATTCCTGAAAACCCAATGCGAGGAACATTCCGATGAGCACTGCACAAATTTCCAACGGCGCCGGCCGCCACGGATCGCGTTCCTTTACCGTCGAGCGTGTAGCTTCGCTGGTCGGCGGAGGTGCGCTGGCCCTGTGGGGCGTAAAGCGGCTGGTGGACCACCGTTCTCCCGCCAATGTTGGCATGACGGCTGCCGCCGGCCTTCTCATTGCCAACGGTATCCGCAATCCTCAACCACGGCTCCACCGCGTGAGCGTCAATTCCACTTTCACCATTAACAAATCGCCCGAGGAGGTTTTCCGTTTTTGGCGCAGCTTCGACAACTTGCCGCGCTTCATGCAGCACTTGGAATCGGTCCAGTGCAGCGGCGACCGTTCGCACTGGACGGCCCGCGGTCCCATGGGCGCCAAGCTTTCCTGGGACGCCGAGATTGTGGACGAGAAGCAGAACGAGTGGATTGTCTGGAAATCGCTGCCCGAGTCGCCGCTGGAGATGACGGGCTCAGTCCAATTCCGCCGCGCTGCCGGCAATCGAGGCGCCGTCGTTACCGTGGCCATCCAGTACCTGCCAATGGCCGGAGGCGTCGGCAGGATCCTGGCGGCGCTGCTCGGCGAATTGCCGGAGCGCCAGCTCAAGGAAGAGCTGCGGCGTTTCAAGCAGCTCATGGAAGCCGGAGAAATTCCCACCACCGAGGGGCAGCCTTCGGGACGGCGTTCGACGGTCGTATCCATGATGCACAAGGCGATGGGCAAAGCAGAGCGCGGCCGCAGCTTCGCCGGCACGCGCACCGCCTAAGGAAATTCCGAAGCCTAGCGGCTAGCGATTAGGGACTAGAGGGGAATCTATGAAAGCGCTTTGTTGGTTTGGAAAAGAAGATGTTCGCGTGGAGGACGTTTCCGATCCGCACATTCTGAACCCACGCGACGTGGTGGTTCGCGTTACCCGCACTGCCATCTGCGGCTCCGACCTGCACTTATTCAACGGTTTCATGCCCACGCTCGAGCAGGGTGACATTCTCGGGCACGAGTTCATGGGCGAAATTGTTGAGGTCGGGCCGGAAGTAAACAAGCACAAGGTCGGCGACCGCGTGGTGGTGCCTTTCACCATTGCCTGCGGGCAGTGTTTCTTCTGCCAGCAGCACTTGTGGTCGCTGTGCGACAACACCAACCCCAACGCCTGGATCGCGGAAGAGGTCATGGGCTACTCGCCTTCGGGCCTGTTCGGCTACACCCACATGATGGGCGGCTATGCCGGCGGCCAGGCGCAGTTCGCTCGCGTGCCGCACGCCGACGTCGGCTGCCTCAAAGTACCCGACAGTCTTGCCGACGACCAGGTGCTCTTCCTCTCCGACATTTTCCCGACCGGCTACATGGCGGCGGAGAATTGCGACATTCGTCCCGGCGACACCATCGCCGTCTGGGGCTGCGGGCCGGTTGGGCAGTTCGCCATCCGCAGTGCCTTCCTGCTCGGCGCCGAGCGCGTCATTGCCATTGATCGCTTCGAGGAACGCCTGCGGATGGCGGTGGACGGCGGGGCCGAAGTGCTCAATTACACCGAACTGCCTCACGAAGACGTGGTGGACGCACTCAAAGACTTGACCGGTGGGCGCGGTCCGGACGCCTGCATTGATGCCGTCGGCATGGAAGCGCACGCCGACACCCTGGCGGGGCTGTACGACTATGCCAAGCAGACGCTGCGCCTCGCATTCGATCGACCGATTGTGCTCCGCGAAGTCATCCAGGCATGCCGCAAAGGTGGCACGGTTTCCATTCCAGGCGTGTACGGCGGCTTCCTGGATAAGATTCCCTTCGGCGCCGCCATGAACAAGGGCCTGACCTTCCGAATGGGCCAGACTCACATGATGCGATACATGCAGCCATTGCTGGAGCGGATCGAGCGCAAGGAGATCGATCCCAGCTTCGTTATCACGCACCGGCTGCGGCTTGAGGATGCCCCCAAGGCGTACAAGACTTTCCGCGAGAAGGAAGAGCATTGCATCAAGGTCGTGCTCGATCCTTGGGCGGAGAGAAAAGCAGCGTAGCCAAGGTTGACGGCTGTCATCCTGAGCGGAGGACGCTACCGACCCGCACGCCTGGCATTGGCGCGCGGGTCGGTGCGTCCGCAGTCGAAGGGTCCCTGAGGTCATGACCTGCACGCTGACCAACAGGCATTCCGACATTAATTCCGCAAAAGAAATCTTCTGCGCCTCCGCAGCCCGCCCGAAACTCTAGTAAAATAGCCTTATTCATGTGGGTGTGCCCGCTTTCGGGGCGCGTTTATATCCGGCCTCTCATTGCGAGTCGGTATTCGTTTCGGAGGCCAAATGCAGCAGGCAGCTTCAACCAACACAACATCCACTTCTCCCAAGGCGGAGAGCAATCGGACTGTCTGGATCTACACCGGCTATGTCGCCGCAGCCGTTGCGCTGATCGGAGTTCTTGCGTACCACTTCTCGCGTTATCTGCTGAAATAGCGCCACCACCGACGCAGAGTGAAGGTCTGCGTCTGCTTGTGCCCGCGCTTTTGGCGGGGTTCACCCGTATTGCCGCGCAGGGCAACCAGCCCCGCCATCCCAAGTGCTAGAATATGTCGTTTTCGCCCACATCCTCGCTGAACGGAACGCCCGTGCCTGACGACGCCAGCCGCACCACCGTCACCTACGCCGACGCGGGCGTTGACCTGGAGCGCGCCAGCCGCGCCAAGCAGCGCATCAAGTACCTTGCCCACAAGACCTTCACCAAAAGCGTGCTGGGCGAGATCGGCGGCTTCGGTGGCCTGTTCGCGCTCGATAAGAAGAAATACAAGGATCCGGTTCTGGTCGCCAGCGTGGACGGCGTGGGCACCAAGCTCAAGATCGCCTTCGAGATGAACCTGCACCACACCATCGGCAGCGACCTGGTGAATCACTGCGTCAATGACATCGGCGTCCAGGGGGCCTCGCCCCTGTTCTTCATGGACTATTTCGCCAGCGGCAAGCTGGATCCGGAAATCGCCGAGCGGGTCATCGCCGGCATTGCCGATGCCTGCAAACACAACGGCTGCGCCCTCATCGGCGGCGAAACTGCTGAAATGCCCGGCTTCTACGAGCGCGGCGAGTACGACCTCGCCGGCTTTATCGTCGGCATTGTGGACCGCGACCGCATCGTTACCGGCAAGGACGTTCAGGTCGGGGACGTGCTCGTCGGGCTGCCCTCCAACGGACTGCACACCAACGGCTACTCACTGGCGCGCAAGCTGTTGTTCGCCATCGCCCGCTATTCGCCGGAAACTTATGTCAACGAGCTCAAGAACAAAGTTGGCAACGAGCTGATGCGGGTCCACAAGAGCTATTGGCCGGTGCTGAAGAAACTGGTCGATGCCGGCGCCGTCTCCGCCATGGCGCATATCACGGGCGGCGGCATTACCGAGAACCTGCCGCGCGTGTTGCCCAAGGGGACCGCGGCGGTCGTCGAGCTGGGTACATGGCCGGTGCAGCCCATCTTCCAGCACTTGCAGCACCTCGGCAACATTCCCCAGGACGAGATGATGCGCACCTTCAACATGGGTGTCGGCATGGTGTTGGTGGTCCCCACCAAGAAATTCAAGAAGGTTCAAACGCTGCTGGAACGCGCCGGAGAGAAGGGTTTCACCATCGGCCGCATCGTCAAAGGCGAGCGCAAAGTCCTGTATTCATAGCGATTCTTCTCGACAACCGAGACACCGAGTTCACTGAAATTCCCCGAGGAGCTCTCTTCGAATTTCTCGGTGCTTCCTCGGCGCCTCAGTGTCTCGGTGGTAGATTCTTTCCTGAAACTGTCAGAATTCTCCCGCCCAATTTTCCCGAGATGGTCATTCAGCCGGTGCTGTTTACCTCGTAAGGTGATGCTCATCACTGCGGCCCGGCTATCCGCGGCCTAGAAGTGGAGGGCTAGCACACCGCCCAGGAGGCCATGCCATGAGTGTTTCTCGCCGACGTTTCTTGGAGCTCTCCGCCGCCGCTTCCGCGCTCGCCATGGTCCAGACTTCCGGCTTGCCAGCGTTTGCCGCAGAGGTCGGCGGCCCGGACAAGTGGGTACAAAGCGTCTGCCGGTATTGCGGTACAGGGTGCGGCGTCATGGTCGGCGTGAAGAAGGGCAAGGTCGTCGCCGTCAAAGGCGATACCGAGAATCACAATCAGGGCCTGCTATGCATGAAATCCGCTTATTTTCCGGAGGTCATGAACGCTCCTGACCGGCTCCTGTACCCGCTGATCCGGACCAACGGCAAGCTGCAAAGGGCCACCTGGGATGACGCCATGGCGCTGGTCGCCGGCCGCTTTAAGGAAACCGTCGAAAAGCACGGCCCGGATGCCGTCGCCTTCTACGGCTCCGGCCAAGCGCTGACCGAGGAAACCTACGTCGCCAACAAATTATTCAAAGCTGGGATTCGGACCAACAACATGGATGGCAATCCGCGGCTCTGCATGGCTTCGGCCGTCGCCGGCTATGTCAGCACCTATGGCAAGGACGAGCCCATGGGCTGCTACGAAGACATTGACGCCGCCGACGTGTTCTTTATCATCGGCTCCAATACCGCCGAGGCACATCCCATCCTGTTCCAGCGCATCAGCAGGCGCAAACGGCAGAAATCATCGGTCAAGGTCATTGTTCTCGATCCCCGCCGCACCGAAACCTGCCGCATCGCCGACCTTCACCTCAGCTTCGCTCCTGGCACCGACCTGGCCATCTTGAACGCCATGGCGAACGTGATCATCAAGGAAGGCCTGATCGACCAGGAGTTCATCAAGGACAACGTCGCCTTCGGCGAAGGCACCGACGTCAACAAGAGCTTCGAAGACTACAAGGCGTTCGTCGCCGCCTACACACCGGAAAAAGCGGCGGAAATTTCCGGCTGTCCTGCCGACGACATCGTGCGCGCCGCCCGGATGTTCGCCGAAGCCCATCGCGCCACCATGTCCATGTGGACGATGGGGCTGAACCAGCGCACGCGTGGCGTTTGGGTGAACAATCTTGTCCACAACCTGCACCTGATCACCGGCAAGATCGGCAAGCCGGGCTCCACGCCCTTCTCGCTCACCGGCCAACCGAACGCCTGTGGTGGCGTCCGCGACGGAGGCGGGCTCTCGCACCTGCTTCCTTACGGGCGGGTCATCGCCAACGAAAAACATCGCGAAGAAATCGAGAAGGCCTGGGGCGTGCCCAAGGGGACCATCCAGGCCAAGCCAGGCTTGGCGACGGTGGACATGTTTCGCGCTTTGGAAGATCGCAAAATCAAGGCGATGTACGTGATGTGCACCAACCCCGGCCAGTCGCTGCCCAGCGTGGACCGCTTTCGCAAAGCGATGTCCGCCGACGATACGTTCCTCGTGGTGAGCGAAGCTTTCCATCCGACCCGTACCACCGAATTGGCCGATGTCGTGCTTCCTTCTGCGCTGTGGGCGGAAAAGGAAGGCGTTTACGGCTGCACCGAGCGGCGTTATCAACTGCTGAACAAAGCCGTCGAGCCGCAAGGCGAGGCGCGTCCGGACTTCCAGATTTTGTGCGACCTGGCCCGGCGTCTTGGCCATGCGGATCTGGTCAAATGGACGAGAATGGAAGAAGTATGGCAGGAGCTGCAGGCGCTCTCGAAAGGGACTGCGTACGACTTTACCGGCATGACCCGCTCGCGGCTGCGCGCCTCGCATGGCCTGTTGTGGCCCATGCCATCGGAAACGCACCCTGGAACGAAGCGCCGCTACGTCAAAGGCGAAGACCCACTGGTGGCGGCCGACTGGCCCAAGCCCATTCGCTTCTATGGTCGTCCCGATAATAAGGCGGTCGTGTGGCTGCGCCCGCAGCAGCCCCCGGCCGAGGTTCCCGACACCGAATACCCGTTCTATTTCACCACCGGTCGGGTGCTGCAGCACTGGCATACCGGCACGATGACGCGCAACTGCAAGTCACTGCAGGCGAGCTATGAAGCCGTCGCGGAGCTGAACCCCGACGACGCAAAGAGCCTGAAGCTGAAGACCGGCGATCAGGTGCGAATCTCGTCGCGTCGCGGCCAGCAGCAGTTCCAGGTCAAGGTTACCGACGCCTCCCGCCGCGGCCTGGTGTTTGCTCACATGCACGACCAGGACCACATGTGCAACCGTCTCACCATCGACGCAGTGGACCCGGTTTCGAAGGAGCCCGAGTACAAGATCTGCGCCGTGAAACTGGAGAGGGTGTAGCCATGGTTATTTCTGGAGTTGTGGTGGAGACAATCATGGGGCGGGCGAGCGCCGTAGCCGCCCGCCTTGCGCTCGTCAACGGGATACGCGTTGCCGGTAGCGACGGCGACCATACGCTTGCCCTCGTCTGGCGAGCCCGGTGTGCCGAGGCTTTGCAGCGCGCCTCCGAGCAACTGCTCCACTCGGATGCGGACATCGTCGGTATCTATCCGACCTTCGTAGGCAGGGAATGAGGAGAATGGAGAATTCAGAATTAAGATTGAACAATAATTGAAGAATATAAGGACCCGCTCCGCCTGTATGGCTTTTCTGAATTCTGCATTCTGCATTTCCTACGTGTCTCCCTGCCTCCGTGTTAGATTTTCCCCATGAATCGGCTCGGCCTTCTCCTTTCCGGACGCGGCTCGAACTTTCTGGCTATCGCCGAGTCCTGCCGCGCGGGGAGAATTGCGGCCGAGATCGCCATTGTCATCTCCAACCGGCCGGAAGCGCCGGGCATCGAGCACGCGCGCAAGCTCGGCCTGGAGGCGCGCATCATCCCGAGTAAAGGACGCGAGCGCGTCGAACACGACATGGAAGTCGTGGCCGCGTTAAAGGAGAAGCAGGTGGACCTGGTCTGCCTGGCCGGCTACATGCGTCTTCTTTCGCCGGACTTTATACGGGCGTTTCCCCATCGCATTTTGAATATTCACCCCTCGCTGCTGCCGGCGTTTCCCGGCCTGGACGCGCAGAAGCAGGCCTTCGATTATGGCGTGAAGGTTTCCGGCTGCACCGTGCATATCGTGGACGAGCACCTCGACCACGGCCCCATCATCGTGCAGCGGGCGGTGCCGGTGCTCGACGGCGATGACGACCACGCGCTCGCCGCCCGCATCCTGGAGCAGGAGCACCTCGCCTACACCGAGGCGATCAACATTATGCTGGCGGGAAATTTCGATATCCTCGGCCGGCGCGTGGTGCAGAAGAAGGCCATGGCCGCCGCGGCGAGATCGGATCGGCTAAGCTAACAGCTAAAAGCTAAAAGCTGCCATGCTCAAAGTTAAACTTCTCGTCCCCACCGCCAAGGCCCCCACCGTTGCGCATCCCGGCGAAGACCTTGGCTACGACGTCTATGCTGCCGCCGACATCACCATTCCGGCCCGCGGGCACGATATCGTTTCCACCGGCATTTCCATTGAGGTCACTGACGATGCCGGTCGCGCCATGGGCGCCTTGCTGCGTGACAAATCCTCCATGGCGGCGCGGCGGCTGATCCTGACCGGCGGCGTGATTGACGCCGGCTATCGTGGCGAGATTCGAGTCCTGATGGAAAATTTGGGCGACACGCCTGCCACGATTCACGCGGGCGACAAGATTGCCAACCTGATTCCCTATCCCGTGCTCACCGGCGAAGTACGCGTCGTGGATGATCTCGCTCAATCCAAGCGCCAGGCGGGAGGCTTCGGGTCAACCGGGAGAAAATGAATCAGCCACTGATTCACACTGATGAACACTGATCAATCAAAGGAGACAGAACAAATCAGTGTAGATCCGTGTTAATCAGTGGCAGATTGTTATTCCTTCGCCTTCCTTTGCGTCCTTTGCGGTAATCTGTTGCTTTCATGTTTAAGCCGGTTGACGAACAACTCGCATACATCAGTAAAGGCGCGGCGGAAATCATCCGTCTCGACGAGTTGCGCGACAAACTCACGCGCTCTCGCGGCACCGGCAAGCCGCTGCGCGTCAAGATTGGCCTCGACCCCACCGCGCCCGACCTCCATCTCGGCCACACCGTCGTGCTGCGCAAGCTCAAGCACTTTCAGGATATGGGCCACACCGTCATCTTCCTCGTCGGCGACTTTACCGGCATGATCGGCGATCCCACGGGCCGCTCGGTCACGCGCCCGCCGCTCTCGCGCGAGCAGATCAACCAGAACGCCACCACCTACCTGGCGCAGTGCTACAAAATCCTCGACCGCGAGAAGACCGAGATTCGCTACAACAGCGAATGGCTCGACAAGCTCGGCGCCGAAGGCTGGATTCGCCTGGCCGCCAAATACACGGTCTCCCAGATGCTGGAGCGCGAGGACTTCCATAAGCGCTTCAACGAAGAAAAGCCGATTGCCATCCACGAACTGCTCTACCCGCTGGCGCAAGGCTACGATTCGGTTGCGCTCGAGTCCGACGTCGAATTGGGCGGCACCGACCAGAAGTTCAACCTGCTGGTCGGCCGCGAATTGCAGCGCATCTACGGCCAGCCCTCGCAGGTCGTGCTTACCACCCCGCTGCTGGAAGGCCTCGACGGCGTACAGAAGATGTCGAAGTCTTACGGCAACTACATCGGCATCTCCGAGCCGCCGCAGGAGATGTACGGCAAGGTCATGTCCATTTCCGATGACCTGATGTGGCGCTATTACGAGCTGCTCACCGATGTCAGCTCCGCCGACATCGAGCGCATGAAGTCCGACGCCAAAGCCGGCCGCGCACACCCGATGCAGTTAAAGAAAGATCTGGCGCGCCGCATCGTTGCCGATTTTCACTCCGCCGCGGACGCGCAGCACGCCGCGGACAGCTGGGCCAAGCAATTCCAGCGCGACGAGGTGCCGGAGGACGTGGAACGCGTCACCGTGCGATTCACCGAAATCGCTGCGGCCGGCAATCACGCGCCCGCGGTGAAACTCGATAAGCTGCTCGCCAGGGCCGGCTTTGCAGATTCCGTCAGCGATGGATTGCGCAAAATTAAAGCGAAATCGGTGCGCGTGAACAACGAAGTGAAGGCGGAACCCATCCTGCAGGTCAGCCCGCCCGCCGAACTAACGATCCGTGTCGGTCGCCTGCTGAAAAAAGTACTGATCCAGTAAGCCATGCGCGCTGCCGCCATCCTGGGGAAAACCGCGTCACCCTACGACCTGCGCCCCTTTGAATCCGCTGGGGTCACGATTGACGTCTTGCCCGATTTGCCGCCAGCTTCTAACCCGAAACTGAAACTCGAAACTGAAACTCCTTTCGACGCCGCCCTCATCTTCGGTGGCGACGGCAGCCTTCACCGCCAGCTCCCGGCCGCCATCGCATCGCAAACACCGGTGCTCTGTGTCCCGACCGGGAGCGGCAATGACTTCTCGCGCGCGATCGGCATCGCCGCCCGCGCCGACGCCCTCGCCGCTTGGCAGAAGTCCACCTCCGGCGCGGCCAATATCCGCAGTGTAGACGTCGCGCAGATCACACCAACTCGGGGCTCGGGGCTCGCGGCTCGCTACTATGCCTGCATTGCCGGCGCCGGCCTGGATAGCGAGGTCAACCGCCGCGCCAACGCCATGCCCGCGTGGCTGCGCGCCCATGGCGGCTATGTGCTCGCCTTGCCGCCGACGCTGTGGTCGTTCCAGGCGCCGCACGTTACCGTCGAACTGTTCGATTCCGACGGCCCGGCTCGCATCTCCGAGCCCGCCATGTTGGTCGCCTTTGCCAACGCGCCCAGTTACGGCGACGGCATGCGCATGGCGCCTCGGGCGCAACTCGACGACGGCCGCCTCGACCTCTGCTTCGTCCGGCGCACCTCCAAGCTCCGCCTGCTGCGACTTTTCCCGGTGGTTTTTTCCGGCGGACACCTCCGCCTGCCGGAAGTCATCTATGCCCGCTGCTCCGGCTTGCGGATCGAAGCCGACCGCCCGCTCGACATCTTCGGCGACGGCGAATTCATCTGCCAGACTCCCGCCGAGGTGCGGATGAAGCCGCGCGCGTTGCGCGTCATCGTGCCGTAACCCAGTCCATTTTTCGCTGGTGGCCAGAACCGGAGGGATCCGCCGTGCGTACCTGTATTTGCGGGTGGTAGACTACCGCTGTTTCAGCACTGAAACAGAAACAGAAACTTTCTTTATGTCCAACGGCGCTCCCTCACGCACCTGGCTTTGGGTTTTGATCGGCGGCGGAGCCTTTTTCATCTTCGTTCTCGCCGTCTTCACCCTGGTGTATGTCGCGCTGCGCGGCGAGCAGGGCACGCAGTACGTCACCACCGGCACCGGCGACAAGATAGCCGTCATTGACATCAACGGCGTCATCCTCGATCCCGACCCGACCATCAAGGCGCTGAAGAAGTTCGGCGACGACAATTCCATCAAGGCCATCGTCCTGCACCTCAATACACCTGGCGGGAGCGCTGCCGCCTCGGAAGAGATTTACCGGGCGGTGCGCCGGGTGCGCGACGAAAAGAAAAAGCGGATCGTCGCCTCCATCGCCATCGTGGGCGCCAGCGGCGGCTACTACGTTGCCTCGGCCACCAACAGGATTTATGCCGACGACGCCAGCGTGGTCGGCTCCATCGGCGCCATCATGGACTGGTACAACTACGGCGACCTGCTGCGCTGGGCCAAGCTCAAGGAAGAGGTCATCAAGTCGGGCGAATTCAAAGACACCGGCGATCCCACGCGTGAACTCACCCCGCGCGAGCGCGAGTACCTCCAGGGCATGATCATGAACATGCGCAACCAGTTCGTCGCCAATGTTGCCGAGGGACGTGGCGTAAAGGTCGCAGACATCGATCCGCTTGCCGACGGCCGCGTTTGGACCGGCCAGCAGGCGCTGCCGCTGCACCTGATTGATCAGATCGCCGATTTCGAGGGCGCGGTGAAGGACACCGCCAAGGCGGTCGGCATCAAGGGCGAGCCCTCGCTGGTACGCCCCGCCAAGGAAAAACATTCGCTATTCGATCTGGTGTTCGGTGACGCCTCCGCATGGCTTCCCGACCGCGCCAAACTCCTGGAGCGCAACCCGGGGTTTTATTTTCTGTGGAAGTAAGAGGCGGGCGTGAAATCTACCACTCTTCATTGCGCATTCTGCGGTAAGTCACAAGACGCAGTAGGCAAACTGATCTCGTCGCCAAAGGAGCGCCCTGGTACGTATATTTGCGATGAGTGCATTCGTGTCTGCGCAAACATTCTCGAAGACGATGAAAAGAACCCGAACCTTCCGGATTATTTGCCAGAAAAGCCGCCGTCCCGAATTCCGGTTTGGCTGCTCCGGATGATTCGGTCCCTCAAGGCTGACGGCACAAATCAAGACTAGCGGCTGGGGCTGGCGGCTGCAGTTGCGTAAACTGCTGAAATCTGAGATGTTATCCGTTCAACCTCGACGCCGCGTGCAAGGAGCGTACCCCGCATATGACCAAAGCCGACCTGATTGACGAAGTCTCCCGGCTGGCGGAATTGACGCGCAAGGACAGCGAAATCATCGTCGAAACCATCTTCGACAGCATCGTGCGTTCGCTGCGCACCGGCGACAAAATTGAAATCCGCGGCTTTGGCAGCTTCCGCACTCGCCAGCGCAAGCCGCGCGTGGGACGCAATCCCAAGACCGGCGACCGCGTCGAGGTCCCGGCCAAGAAGATTCCCTTCTTCAAGCCCAGCAAAGAACTCAAGGACCTGGTCAACACCGGCCAGAATGGCGCCGCGGCCGCGCCCTCTGCCGCCCCCAGCCCAAGCTAAGAAACTAAGAACGAAGAAGTCAGAACTAAGAAGTGGTCCAGTTCACTGGCTGCGGTGGGAGTCCTTCATTCTGACTTCTTAATTCTTAATTGCGATCGCCGTCATCATTCTTCCCGTCACTCCCCGCTCCTTGCGATGCGAGAAGAAAAGGTCCGTCCGGCACGACGTGCACATCTCCGACGCCCATATATTCGCCTTGCGCAGCCCCGCGTCCAGCAGCTGGCGCCGGTTCGCCTCCACCAGGTCGAGATGCACTGTGCTGGGCGGCTCGCCATGCCCGGGTGCGCGCTGGTTCATGAATAGCAGCGGATATTTCTTCCTCACCGGGTCGGAATCGAACACGTCCTCGAACAGTGCCTCCGCATAGGCGAACTGCGCCGCAAACTTTTCGCGGAAATCGTCGCTCACCTCGTAACAGCACCGGTGAATTCCGGGTCCGATCGCCGCCTCCAGCTTCGCCGGATCGCTGCCGAAGTTCCGCCGCATCTCGCCCACGCCCTTCTCCACAATGCGACGCAGCGTCCCTTTCCACCCGGCGTGAAAAATTCCAACCGCTCGTTGCTCCGTATCCACGAGCAACACCGGCAGACAATCGGCCGTGCGCACCGATAGCACAATGCCCGGCGTCCGTGTAATCAGGCCATCCCCGGCCAGCGGCTGCTCTGGGGCGCGCTCCACCGGATGCACAATGCTGGAATGCACTTGCCGCATGTGGACCAACGGCCACACTGCAGACCGGGTGGCCCTCCCTTTCGCCTGCCGTTGGCGAAGAGTGGGTAAAGCCGCCGCCCCGATCGCCTCGAGGAACAGCTCTCGATTCCGCTCCACGTTCGCCCGCGTGTCTTCTTTCGTGACGCCCAGATTCAGCGCCCCGCCGCCGTATGCTTTCGACACTCCTCCCCGCCGCGTGCTGAAGCCATGCACCAGCCACGGAATGCGTGCGAGGCTCGGCGCCCGCAGCGCCTCTGTGCGCTCCGGTGCCATGCCCTGCCGTTTTTGTGAGTCGGATTGCGGCACGGTTCGATTCTAGCGGACTCCTCAGCAGAGTAGGCCCCGGGGCCGCGGCTGGATCGCCCGAATCGGCTGTGGCGCGGGTGCCCTCGCCCGCGACTCCGCCGTCACTTATCAAAAATCTCGCGGTGATTTATAGTTCTCCGTTCGCCATGTACGCCGATTTTCGCTGTGTCGATCGCTGGACAGGAAAAGAAGTCCACTGCATGTACCAGGCGCTGATCGTGGCCATCGCCACGCGCCACGCCGACGCCGTGGACATCAAGTTCCTGGTGGACGGCCGCCCTGTCTGGATCGCGCTCCCGCATCCCGCCTGGGTTGAGTACCACAACCGCACCGGTAAGGCCGTCTCCGACCCGCTGGCCGCTGAGGCCGCCGGCCATTACCTGAAGTGGGCCATTGAATCCGGCGAAGACAACGGCCGCGAGATGCACACTCTCACTGTGGACGAAACCCTACGCCACATTGATGCCGTCCTCGAGCAGGAACGCCCCGCCGTAAAATCCTGAGCCCGCAACTGGGGACTCGCGGTCATTCATCACACTTGCCCGTGACCGCTGGCACATCGGGTCCCTGTTCGCCAGCCGAGAATCATAAGGTTCATAATGGCCACCGTTTTCCAGCCACTGACCCCTAGTCACTGGCCGCTGTTCGGTGCACAATAGTTTATTTGCGGGTTCATACAGGAGAGCGCAATCATGTCCAGTCCTACACAAACTATGGAAGCTGAAGCCACCGGCGTCGAAATCAAGAACAAGAAACTGGCGCAGTGGGTGAAGGAAGTCACCGAGCTGTGCACCCCCGACCGCGTCCGCATCTGCGATGGCACGTCCGACGAATACCAGGAGATGCTCCGCCTCATGATCCTGGCAGGCACGGCCATCGAGATGAACCCCAAGAAGCGGCCCAACAGCATTTTCGTCCGCTCCAATCCCGCCGACGTTGCCCGCGTCGAAGACCGCACCTTCATCTGCGCCAAAAACAAAGATGATGCCGGCCCGACCAACAACTGGGAAGATCCGGCCAAGATGAAGGAGCGACTCGCCGTTCTTTACAAAGGCTCGATGGCCGGACGCACGATGTACGTCATTGCCTACAGCATGGGCCCCATCGGCTCCCCTATCGCCAAAGTCGGCGTCGAGATCACCGATTCGCCTTACGTTGTCGCCAACATGCACATCATGGCGCGCGTGGGCACTCGCGTCCTCGACCTGATGGGCACCGACGGCGACTTCGTCAAAGGTCTCCACTCGGTCGGCGCGCCGCTTGGCCCCAACGAGCAGGATTCCCCCTGGCCGTGCAACGCCGAGCACAAGTACATCTGCCACTTCCCGGAAACGCGCGAGATCTGGTCCTACGGTTCCGGTTACGGCGGCAACGCGCTGCTCGGCAAGAAGTGCCACGCCCTGCGCATCGCCTCGGTGCAGGCGCGCGATGAGGGCTGGATGGCTGAGCACATGCTCATCCTCAAGCTCACCAACCCCGATGGGCAGTCGAAGTACGTGACGGGCGCATTCCCGTCGGCCTGCGGCAAGACCAATCTGGCGATGCTGATCCCGACCATCCCCGGCTGGAAGGTCGAGACCGTCGGTGACGACATTGCGTGGATGAAGTTCGGCCCCAATGGCCGCCTCTATGCGATCAATCCCGAGGCGGGCTTCTTCGGCGTCGCGCCCGGCACCAGCATGCAGTCGAACGCGAATGCCATGCTGAGCGTCACCCGCAATTCGATTTTCACCAACTGCGCGCTCACTGAAGACGGCGACGTCTGGTGGGAGAGCATGACCGACAAGAAACCCGCGTTCCTGGTGGACTGGCTCCGTCGCCCGTGGACGCCGGAATCCGGCCGCAAGGCGGCGCATCCCAACGCTCGCTTCACCGCGCCCGCCAAGCAGTGCCCGGTGATTGCCTCCGAGTGGGAAGATCCCAAGGGCGTGCCGATTGACGCCATTCTGTTCGGCGGACGCCGCTCCGGTGTCGTTCCCCTGGTGGTCGAAGCCCTCGATTGGCAGCACGGTACCTTCCTCGGCTCGACTGCCAGCAGCGAGACCACGGCAGCCACCACCGGCAAGGTCGGCGTCCTGCGCCGCGATCCGATGGCCATGCTGCCCTTCTGCGGCTACCACATGGGCGACTACTTCGGACACTGGCTCAAGATCGGCCAGAAGTCCGGCGCCAAGCTGCCCAAGATTTTTTACGTCAACTGGTTCCGTCAGGATGAGAACGGCAAGTTCCTGTGGCCCGGCTACGGCGAAAACAGCCGCATCCTGAAGTGGGTATTCGAGCGCTGCAACGGAACCGCCAACGCCGTCGAAACGCCCATCGGACGCATGCCTGCGCCCAGCGATCTTGACCTCCGCGGCTTGGATATTTCCACCAGCGCGGTGGGCAAGCTGCTCAGCGTGGACGTCAACGGCTGGCTGCTTGAGCTGCCGCTCATCAAGGAACACTTCGACAAGTTCGGCTCGCGCCTGCCCAAGGGCCTGAGCGACGAACTCAAGAAGCTGGAAGAGCGGTTGAACAAAGCGAAATAGCTTCCGGTTTCCGGTCAAATGTAGCCCGGCCGCCTCGGCCGGGCTTTTTCTTGCCAACTGTGATATGCAGTAGCCTCGTGGTTTTGTGGCGCGGGCGCCCTCGCCCGCAACTTTCACGAATGCTCGGCGGTCGCTTGGGTTATGGCGGAAGACTGGTTTGACGGCCTCTGGATTTTTCCGTTGCTGATTGGCGTGGGCTACGCGATCGTGGTCTGGTTCCTCAGCGATTACGACCTGCTGCAATTCCCCTGGCTGCGGCGCATCTTGAGGGTCCGGGCGACAGTTGTCGCCTGCGCCTGCGTGGGCTTTTCGCTGATCATCGCGGGCCTTCGTTATCACGCCGTTGATCCCGGCCCGTCCGACTTCTACGCCATCTCAGGCCTGGTCGCACTGGTTCTCTCTGTTTGGCTGTATCGCAACCGAGGGCGATGCGAGGATCCGGAGACGGAAGAAGAATCACGACCTCACGAAAAGCCGCGCCTGGAATTGTGATTTCCTGGAAAGCGCCGCGCACACGTAAAATCCTGCCGCCACCAGCAACAACGCATTCATCCCCAGAATGAATGAAAGGTTCTGCGCCAGTCCGCCGGCCACCGCGCCCACGATGTTCGCTCCAAACGCCGCCGCCTTGCGCTCCGAACGCTCGAACGTCCGCGTGAAAATGATGCCGGCAAAAAACAGCGGCACCGCGTAACTGCAACTGAGCACGATCCCGCTGGTGTGCGCCGACCACGGCATCCGGTGCCAGGGCACCAAATAATCCACCAGCAGTGATGCCACCAGCAGCGCGTAATAGGGCCGCAGGTCTTCCGGCTGCCGCCGGCTGACGTAAATATTGGCCAGCACCAGCACCGCCAGAATCGCCGTCAGCGCGACGCAGTTCACCAGCCACGTGGTACCGAAATACAGCGCCAGCCGGCTCACCATGTGGGTTTCGATCAGCAGAAATCCCGCGCCCAGGAAAAACAGGTTCCACGACGCGCTGGTGTTCTCGAAGACACGCCCCACCATCAGGATTGCCATACCCAGCAGCAGAACTGTGACGGTCAGGTAGGTGCGCGGAATCGTGCGCCCGCGATGATAAACGTAAGGCCAGTCGTCGGTCGTCGGCTGCGGCGCGCCGGCCGTGGTCAGCGTGAACGACGGTGGATGCTGCGCCACGATGCCGGCAAGTTCCGGTTGCGCGGCGCGTTGCCACAGCCCGGGATTGTTCGATTCAATGAAAACCGTGGCGCTGGAAAGCGCTCCTGCCTCTGGACAGTAGAACGTCACTGGCGCCCGCCCGAACACGTTCGTGAACAGCGCGTAGAAGCGCTGTCCCATCCACGTCCAAGGCGCGCGCACCTCGAACTTCAGTACCAGGATGCCGCCGGGATTCAGCAGCCGCCGTGCCTGCTGGAATGCCTCCTCGGTGTACACGTAGTTATCCACGCGCATGTTGCTGTAGCCGGAAAATTCGGTGTGCGAGTCCAGCAGACCGAAGACGATCACGTCGTACTTCCTGCCGGTCTCGCGCAGGAAATTGCGTGCGTCGTTAATCGTGACGTGTACCATCCCGGACGAGTACGGCCGCTCCGGGTGCAGCCGTTTTCCCAAGCTGTAGATGAGCGGGTCAATTTCCACCGCGTCCACGTGCGCCGCCCCGTTGCGCAGCGCTGCCGCCGCATCATTCCCCGCCCCGGCGCCGACGATCAGCACCTGCTCGCGCCGCTCGGCAAAACGGAATGGCGTGTCGTAGGAGTTCACCGCCGCCATCGCCAGCCGCGAATCCGCCATCTGCATGTACGAAGAATTGTTGACCTCGACTCGGTATTGCTGGTGGTCCAGCGGATACAGCGAGAGCTTCTGGTAGGGCGACCAGAACGTTCCCGGAAGCGCGAGTTTTGTGGATACGACCAGCAGCAGCGCCAGCATGGCGGCGCCGCCGATCAGCGTTGTCCGGCTGCGGTCCACCAGCATCACCAGCACGAACACAGCGACGAACCAGCACGCCGGCGGCAGCCAGAACACCGCCAGCACCGGCAGCAGCCACAGCCCCGCGATGCTGCCCGCCAGGTTCGCCGTGTATCCCGCAATGCTGTTGCGGCACGCCTCCAGGTACGCGCCCACCCACTGGCCCAGCGGAATCATGGTGACCACCAGCAGGCTCAGCAACGCGGTCATCACCACCACCGCCGCCACCGTCAGTAGCGGCAGCACACGCATGGAATAATGCGGGTCGAATCCCCACAGCGCCGCATCCGGGCTGATGGCCAGCAGGTTCGAGATGTCCTGCAGCAGCAGCCACCAGTGGCGTTCCGGCAAAATCACCAAGATCACCAGCGCGGTGATCGCCACCAGCGACGCCAGCAGGTTCACTCGCCGTCCGCTGCGGAAGCATCCCACGCCGAAGCCCAGGAAGCAGGCGATCAGCGCCAGGTTCTGCACAAAGGCGAACACCCGCACTTCGGTGCTGATCCAGCGGATCAGCACGATTTCCAGAAACAGCGCGGCCATGCTCACCGCCGCCAGCGACAGCAGCGGAGAAGCGGGCGGAGTGGTTAGCTGCGAATTGCTCTCGGGTACGGCGACACCGGGGGCGGTTGCGGGCATTCAGTTCCTCGCTGGGGAACCTATTTCTTATCGGCTGCTGTTCCAAGTGTCAATCGGGTGAACTCCGCAGCCGCCAGGGGTACGGCAGCATCGAATGATGCATGGCCGAAAAGATCCGCAAATCCGAAGAAGAGTGGCGCAAGGAACTTACGCCCGAGCAGTACCACATCCTTCGCGAGAAAGGCACCGAGGCCGCCTTTACTGGCAAATACGAGCCCGCCGAAGACCCCGGAATGTATCGCTGCGCCGCCTGCGGTGAACCCCTGTTCTCCTCCGAGACGAAGTACCACTCCGGCAGCGGCTGGCCCAGCTTCTATCAGCCCGAATCGAAAACTGCCGTGGACGAACAGGAGGATTCCACCCACGGCATGCGGCGCGTCGAGGTCACCTGCGCCAAGTGCGGCTCCCATCTGGGGCATGTCTTTCCCGACGGCCCCCGCCCAACGGGAACCCGCTACTGCATCAATTCCGCCTCGCTGAACTTCGAGCCGAAGAAGCAATAGTTCTCGACCGTATGCTGCCAGTCGGGGGAGTCATCCCGAGCGGAGCGACGGACCTGCTTTATTGGCCGATACGGTGTTGGCGATCACAACAGATTCGTCGCTGCGCTCGGAATGGCTCCTGCAAGTAGTATCGCTGCCCTTGTACCGACCACCGTTACCAACGTAACTCCACCCGCCTGCAAGTTCCCCCACCTTCTCCGTTCTCCCTCCAGCAGCAATGGAGAAGAACATGAAATGCACGTTCGCCCTCGCCGCCGTCGTCATCGTCACTATCGCAGCTTTCGCCGGCGATGCTCCCGCGGGCACTTCGGATCCTGCCATCACCATCTACAACCAGAACTTCGCCGTCATCCGGCAGTCGCTGGCGCTCGATCTCAAGCCCGGGGTCAACAGCGTCCTGTTCACCGACACCACGGCCTCGCTGGAACCCGATTCGGTGATGCTGCGCGACCCCTCGGGCCGCCGCCAGCTGGTGATCTACGAGCAGAACTTCCGCAACGACCCGGTCTCGCAGGAGCTGCTGCTCGCCGCCTTCGAAGGCAAGACCATCCAGTTCCGCGTCAACGACAAAATCATTTCCGGAAAAATTATTCGCAGCGGCTACCTGCCCCGACTCCTCGACCGCCGCAATCCCTACCAGTCGTACCCGCCCGCGTCGCAGCCCATCATCGAGGTGGGCGGCCAGCTCCAGTTCGGCCTTCCCGGACTGCCGCTGTTTCCCGCGCTTGGCAGCGACAGCATTCTGAAGCCCACGCTGCACTGGCAGCTCGCCACCGACAAAGCCGGCCCGCTCGACGCCGAGCTCTCCTACGTTTCCGGCGGCATGCGCTGGGAAACCGACTACAACGTGGTCGCCCCGGAAAAGGGGGACGTCCTCGACCTCATCGGCTGGGTCACGATTGACAATCTCACCGGCAAGACGTTCGACCATGCGCACGTGCGGCTCATGGCCGGCGACGTCAACAAGATCATACCCGAGATGATGGCGATGAACGCGCCTGCGTCAGCGATGAAGGCCGTCGATATGGCGATGCAGCCCGCGGTAACCGAGCGCTCCTTTGACGAGTACCACCTCTACACCCTGGCGCGGCCCGTAACCTTACGCGATCACGAGACCAAGCAGGTGGAGTTCGTCAGCGCCAGCGGCGTGCGCTCGCAGCGGCTGTACGTCTATGACGGCGCCAACATTGACTGGAACCGCTATCGCGGCTGGTCATTCGAGAACATCCGCAACGACCCCAGCTACGGCACGCAATCGAACCCCAAAGTGTGGGTGATGCAGGAGCTGAAGAACTCCGCCGCCAACCACCTCGGCATCGCGCTGCCCCGCGGCCGCATGCGTTTCTATCGCCGCGACGAAGATGGGCGTCTTCAATTCACCGGTGAAAACATGATTGACCACACGCCCGCCGATGAGACCATTCGCCTCTACACCGGCAACGCGTTCGACGTGGTCGGAGAGCGCCGCCGCGTGGATTACCGCGTCAACAATGCCGCGCACACGATGGACGAGTCGTTCGAGATCAAGCTGCGCAACCACAAGAAGGAATCGGTCAGCGTGCGCGCCGTCGAGCACCTTTACCGCTGCAACAATTGGCAAATCGTGAGCAAGTCGCACCCCTATCGCAAGCTGGACGCGAACCAGGTCGAGTTTCCGGTCACCGTGCCGGCCGATGGCGAGGTGACGATTACCTACGCCGTGCATTACTCGTGGTAAAACAGTGCGAAGTGCTGAGTGCGAAGTGCGAACCAAAATCAAGGCGTCTTCGCACTTCGAACTGCGCACTTCGCACTCTATGTTTGCCCGCAAAATCCGCGTGGAATATGAAGTCAAGGGCCAGCGCCGGCCGGTGCCGCTGAAGTGGCTCGACAGCTTCGCCATGCGCAACTTCACCAATGACCAGGTGTTCGACGACACCCTGCCCACGGGCGACGGCGCGATGGAGATCGGGGCGCGCGTTCCTCTCGACCGCCTGAAGAGCTCGATGGAAGATTGGTTCCGCCGGAAGGGCTATCTGAAAGAAGGTGCGACGCTCGCGGTCGGCGAATGAAATGTTCCACGTGGAACAATCGGCAAGTTATTCGTACGAAGAAGGTTGTGCGATTCGCTTTGAGCTATGTGATGGCGGTCACGAGTGTTTCCGCCCGGGCGCCGCGTCCACGCCACCCTCGGTGACCTTCAGGATCATCAGCACCTTGTCATCAATGTGAATGCCGCCGAGAGAGAACGAGTTCAGTTCCTCGTGCACGGCGTCCACGATGGCCTCCGCGTTCTTGTGGCGATTGCGCGAAACACAGTCGGCCAGGCGCTCGCTGCCATACTCTTCTTCCTCGCGGTTGCAGGGCTCAGTAATGCCGTCGGTGCACAACACCAGGATGTCGCCAGGCTTGAGCTTGCAGGAGCCGCGTGCGTATTCGGAGTCGGGGAACAGCCCGACCACCGTGCCGCCCGCCTGTAGCAGTTGATACTGGCCCGTCACGCCATCCACCACCACCGGCGGCACGTGTCCCGCGTTGATGTAGTGCAGGCCGTTGCGGCGTGTATCCAGCAGGCCGAGGAAGATGCTGAGGAACTTTTTACTCTTGGTGTCGTTGCAGATCATCTCGTTCAACGACAGCGCCAGCACTTCCAGCGAATGCAGGTGGGTGACCAGGGCGCGCAGCGTGGCTTGCAGGTTGGACATCACCAGCGCCGAGGAGACGCCCTTGCCTTCGACGTCTGCAATGACCAGCAGCAATGTCTGTGGGCCCAGGCTCAGGAAATCGTAGTAATCGCCACCGACCTCGAAGCAGGGCGTGTTGGATACCGCCAGCTCATAGCCGGGAACGATGGGCGGCGCGTCCGGCAACAGGCTGCGCTGGATACCGCGCGCCATCTCCAGCTCGCGCTCCATGCGCTGCTTCTCGATCGCCGCCTTGTGCAGCCGCGCGTTTTCCAGCGCCATGGCCATATGGCCGGAGAGCTTCTCCAGGAACTCCTGGTCTTCCGGCGTGAACCTGCCGGTGTGCTTCTGATTGAGCAGCTGGATGACGCCCACGATATCGCCGCCACCCTTATGTCGTATGGGCAGACACAGCAGCGACTTGGTGCGGTAGCCGGTCTTCTGGTCCACGCTGCGGTCGAAGAATGGAAGCGTGTAGGCGTCTTCGACATTGATGGCCTTGCCGCTCTGCGCGACTTCTCCGGCCACGCCCTTGCCGACCGGGAGGCGAATTTCCTGGTGCTCCAGGCCGTGCGCCACGATGGACCAGAGCTGCTGGTGTTCCTTGTCCACCAGGAAAACGGAGCCGCGTTCGGCGCTCACTTCGTCGCGCGCGATCTTCAGAATGAGCTCCAGCAACTCAGCCAGATCGAGGGTCGAGTTCAGCAGCCGTGTCGCTTCAAACAGCGCGGAAAGCTGCTTAATGGTTTTCTGTTCCTGGGTGGCAGTCGCTGTCCCTGAGTCCACGTTCAAACCTGTTCCTTGCGCGCGAAGGATTGGCATCCCCCACCGGGGATTGAGTGCGGCCTACTATATGCGGGAGTAATGGGGTTGTAAATAAGGCAATAACAGCAGGCGCGGCCGCAGCTCCGGCCCAAGCTCCCCGGACACCGACCTGTCGGTCGACAGAAAAGCCGGGCCCGAAAGCCCGGCGAGAGGGAAGAAGCGATGGTTATTTCCGACGTCGCACTAGGCCGACGCCCAGCAGTCCAGCGCCCAGCAGCAGCATGGAAGCCGGCTCGGGCGCCCATACTGTGAATGCCGTTGGATCTTTCCAGAAGCTGGAAGTGGTCGGTGAAGGCCCCGCATAAAGGTCGAACTTAGCGCCGATCGGAATATATCCGCCGCTCAGTGTGAAGTACAGATGAGTGTGGCTGATGTCCTGGGTGACGGCGCAGGTGGTGAAGAAGCTAAGCAACTGACAATTGTAATAGGCAAGGTTCGTGATGGTCTGGCCATTACCCAATCCGGGGGTCGCGGTGATCGTCAGGAACGTGATCGCAGCCCCGGTGTTGTTTTGGTAATAGCTGTGCTTGCTCCCTCCACCCAAATCAAGGGCAGTCTGGTAGGTGCCACTCCATTGATCCAGGTGCGTAGGGAAAGCTTGGCCGGTCACCGAGTATGTTGCGATGTTCGCGGACTTGATGGCGACGTACGGATCAATTTCTTCTGCCACCGCAGCGCCGACCAGCATGGCCATTACGATCAAGAGTACAACGGGCCGAAGTAGTTTCATGAAACCCTCCTGCAAAACAAAGTGGTCAGCGAGAGCCTCGCTTGTTCGGCTGAGACATCGCCGTCCTGGGAATACGTAGTGAAACTCCGGATGAGAATGTCGCAGACGACGTTGGACCCGGCCTCGTTGCGCGGCTGGTTGGCTACGCGACGGCTCCCTCAGGGTGCGCCGTTACTTCAGTGGCACTCCCGGGATAGGGGCCGCGACACCTTGCGGCATGATCTGTCCGGAATAACATTGCTGTTATTGAGCACGGCAATGCCCACTTAAGTGGTGTTTAAATAACTCTAACTTCAGTGTCCACGTCAACTTACGCCATCGAATCTATAGAGGTGGATAACTGGGCAGCGTGGAATGCAAGCGGATGCAGATAAATGGAAGAAATAGTCCAGCTAAGCCACTGGAAACAAGCAACTTATGTTCCCGAAACGGGAAGCGAACTTGTTGACCTGCGGCTCCGCCATTGCCCATGGCATGTACCATGTTGGCAACTACTTACTTGTCATAATGCAGGAGCGATACGACCTCGTAGCCGGCGAGTTTCTGGCGGCCTTTAAGGAAGTCGAGTTCGACAATGAACGCCAGGCTCGCCACCTTGCCACCCAGCGACTCCACCAGCTTGCTGGTGGCGGCGGCGGTGCCGCCGGTGGCGAGCAGATCGTCCACGATGATGACACTTTGCCCGGGCTGGATCGCGTCCTTATGGATTTCCAAGGTGTCCTTGCCGTATTCGAGGTCATAAGTCCACTTGGCGGTTTCAGCGGGCAGCTTCTTGGGCTTGCGTACCGGGACGAAGCCGGCGTTCAGGCGGTAGGCAAGCGCAGGCCCGAAGATGAAGCCGCGCGCCTCGATGCCCAGCACCAGGTCCACCCGCCGGCCGATGAAACGCTGCCCGAGGATGTCCACCAGGGTGGCGAAGCCAACCTTGTCCTTCAGCAGCGTGGTGATGTCGTAGAAAAGGATTCCCGGCTTGGGGAAATCGGGAACTTCGCGGATCAGCTTCTTCAGGAAATCGCACTCCGACAGCGCCTGCTGGGGTTGCGGCATGGGATTACCACGCTCCTTCGATGCGGAATGTTTTCAGGCCCTCGACAGGATTGGCTTCGGATTCCTCGACCTCATCCACGCGCGCGGCGCGCGGTCCCTGTTGCAGCTTACGCCTGAGATTCGAAAGCTGTTCGCGCGTGCCGGTGGCCAGCACCTCAACATCTCCGTCGAAGGTGTTGCGCACCCAGCCGAAAACTCCGAGCGTGTGCGCCTCGCGCTCCACGAACCAGCGAAACCCAACCCCCTGCACACGCCCGCGAACCAGGTAGCGGCGCGTCATCAGTTGCGGCTTGGCTTCGGCGGCCATCAATCAAACGCGGGAGTATCTCACGAAATGCAGACGGCAGAATGAAATCACCTGCGCTCGGGCCATTCTGCATTCTGAATTTTTCATTCTTAATTTCTCAACGGCCACGCCTCATGCCCGCGACAGATACGCGCCTTCGCTGGTGTCCACGCGGATCTTTTCGCCCTCATTGATGAACGGCGGCACCTGCACCACCAATCCGGTTTCGGTCTTGGCTGCCTTGGTGACGTTGGTGGCCGAGGCGCTCTTCAGGCCGGGCTCGGTTTCTACCACCGTCAGGTCCACCGTCTGCGGCAGCTCGATGCCCACCGGCTTGCCGTCAAAAAACTCGACGTTGATCTGCAGGTTGGGCGTCAGGTAGTCCACGGCATCGCCCAGGGTGTCGCGCTTCAGGTGCGTCTGCTCGTAATTCTCGGTGTTCATGAAGTAGTAGTCGTCGCCGTCCTTGTAGAGGAACTCCATCTCGACTTCATCCACGTTCACCCGGTCAATGGCATCGGCGGAGCGGAAACGGTGCTCGAACATGGCGCCGGTGCGCAGGTTGCGCAGCTTGGCCTGGATAAAGGCGCGCAGGTTGCCGGGAGTGCGGTGCTCGACCGTGAACACGGAGTGCAAGTCGTTGTTGTGCTTGATCACCATGCCGGGGCGCAGTTGGGTGGCTGGAATTGCCATGAAAACTTTCTCCTGAAATCTGCTCGTTGCTTGGAAGGGCAAACCACCGCGGAACGGCGTGATCCCCACGGGAATCGCAGCCCTTATGAGGCAAACGTTTCATTCTAACGTAGCCGCGGCGGGATTGGGAATAACGGCGTCCGAGCTTACTTCTCCAGGTAGTACTGCACCGAGGTCACGACGCGCACGTTTTTCATCACGCTGCTGTCGGCGTTGCTGCCGCCATATTCCGATTCGCTGGTTTCACTGCCCTGGTCGGCCGCCGAGATGGAGAACACGCCCTGGTTCGCCTGCCGAATCGAGCCGACACGGCTGCCGGAATCGCGGGCGAAGCGCTCGGCCGCGGCGCGCGCATTCCGCGTCGCTTCCGTGATCATGTCGGGCTTGATGGAGTTCAAGCCGCTGAACTTGTACGCCAGGCCTTGCCCCTGCTCGCTGTTCAGCACGATGCCCTTTTGCACCAGTTGCATGGTCTTCTGGGCGGCCACCGCGACCTGATCCACGCGCGGTGTCCGCACGGTGATTTCCTGCTGGACGATGTAGCGGCGCGGATTGCGATCGTTGCCGCCATACTCCCGTGCCTGCGTATCAATTACGCGTACCACGCCGAGCTCGATCTCCGACGACTGGATGCCCTGCTGCGCCAGAAATTGCAAGATCGCCGTCTTGTCGGCTTCGGTTTTGGCGTACACCTGCTGCAAATCATCGCCTGCTTCCTTGTAGCGCAACGGCCAGATGGCAAGATCGGATTTGACCTTGCGCTCCACCAGGCCGCGGACGGTGACGTAGCGGTCGCTGAGGCGGGTAGCTTTGATCTGCCCTCCCAGCGCCCAGCCGCCGACAATCAGACCGAGCGCCACCAGTGCGCCAAGGACAAGGCTGCCGCGATAGTTCTCTGAGTTCATAGAAGCACTCACGGATGGCGGGCAGTATAAGCCCAGATCAAGAAATTGGCAGTGACTTGGGCGCCCGCTGTGGAAGGTGAAAAAAGGGCCCCTCTCTTGCGAAAGGAGCCCGAGGGAAGGAGGGAGACGACACCTTCTGAAAGTCGGGTGTAGCGCCGCCGCTCAGGCGATCAGAAATCGAACGTAAGACCTCCCGAAATTCCCTGGATCCGCGTCCCGGTGAAGCCGACTCCAAGGAAGTCTTTCTTGTCAGTCACCAGGCCGTGGCCGACCGCGCCCAAGTCGTAATGAGCGTCGGCATGGTTGGCCTGGCGCGCATACACGAAGTAGCTCGTCATCCTGCTCGTCCACGCGTGCTTCAGACCGATGCCATACATGTTGCTGCTGTTATCGGCCGTATTGCGAACCGCGGTTTCGGTTCCGGGAATACCGCTCAGGGTTGCGAATGCATTGCAGGCGCCCGTGATGGGATCGACCCCAGCGCACTGCCCCGGATCGCCGGCCGTTTTGCCGGCATGGATCCAATCCGCGCTGAGGGTGTCCTTCTTGCTCAGCTTTTGCCGGATCGCCAGCCAGGTAGCCGTAGGACGGCTGCGCTCGTTGAGGGCCGGAAAAACGGTGGGTTGTCCCAACGCCGCGGATACGTCCGTAGCGCCATAGCGCTTCAGTTTTTCGTAGACGAAGCTTGGAGTCGTACCGGTCGCTTTAACGGTGTACTCCCCGCCGATCTTCCAGGCGGCTTCATCGGCGACGCCCACCAGGTCTCCCGTCCGGTTGACGTGGCCGTGATGCTCGTACCCGCCGAACAAGTAGAGTCCGTAGCCCCTGTAAGTGGCGGCTGCGCTCAGGATGTTGTTGATGGAGCCGTCGTTGCAGGGGTTCGTGTCCGGCGGAACAATCAAGGAGTTCAAGTCCGCCGCTTCAGCAACGTTCCCTTTGTTGGCGAGGCTGAGCGTGAACGCGCCATTGCCGCCCGAGCAATTGGGCTCGCCACGCGGATAACCGCCGGTGTCGGTGGAGCGGTTCTGCCCCGGCGAGAACAGAATGCTGGCGTACACGCCCTTGTAGGTGGGTGACTCGTACCAGATAGCGTGCGAGACGCGGCCCATGAACTCGGCTCGGTTGTCGCCGCCGCTGTTGCCCATGATGCTGCGAGCGTCGGCAATCGTGTTGATGAAAGGATCGAAGGCGCCGGTGGTGGTTCTCTTGTACGGCGCGTCTTCCTTACCCATCTTGAGGGCTCCCCACGGGCCTTGGACCCCCACAAAGGTATCGCGCGAGCCGAGGCAGTACTTACACTGCATATCGGACGTGGGGCCAGGCGTGTCCGACACCATGACCTCGGTTTCGAACTGGAACACCCCGGTAAGATACGAATTGATTTTCTTGGAACCGCGCACGCCAAAATACGAGAGGTTGCTGGAAATCTGTCCCAACCACCCATTGTTCGCGCGGAATGTGGTGCCCGTAGGCGCCAGAAACGGGTTCGTTGCTTCCATCGCTGCGGTAATCCCGTTATCCATGTAGTCGTAGGACACGTCGGCATGGCCATAGAGCTGGACGGTGGTATCGCCGACCGTCCATTCCAGCTTGCCGGGCTCCTTCTTTTTCTTCTCGGGAGCCTTCATTGGGTTCTCGGCCTGCTGGCTTGTGGGCGCGGCTTGTCCCACGGTCATGGTGGTCAAGCCCGGCTGCATCATCCCCGCACCGACCATCTTCGGGCTGCCGCTGTCGAGCCGCTGCGCCAGCTGCCCGACCATCGCCTTCAGCTCTTCAATCGTTTGTTTCTGAGACGCCACTTCACTGCGCAGCTGCTGTACTTCGTCTTGACTAGCCACTGGGATCTGTTTGGAGGAACTGTCAGCGGGTCCGGCTCCGTCTGCCGCCAGGCTTGGCAAGCCCACCCAGAGCAGGCACACCACCAATAAAACCAATGAGCGTCGCATCGTGTCTCCTTCTCTGAAAATCCAAGTTGACCTAAGGGACGGCTTGAGAAGCCGCGCCCGTAGCGGTCTTTCGCCTCACCGTTGCCGCGAGAAAACGCAAAAGATGAGACCAACCTGTAAGAAAAAGAGAAACAGCCAGCCTTCACACCACAGACGTGTGCGTCCCGCCAGATAAAAAATCAACCGCTATGAATCGCCGCGCGGAATGCGCCCACCAGCGCATGCCGACGCGTCAGACGAAGGGTGATGAAACCGTTCCCCGGTTCAAGCCCCGGCTGTACGCCCACTACGCACAACCGCGAGCCAAAATGAGGGAAGCATTGTTACAACGTCTCTGGAATCCGTGTCAAGCGCCGAACTCCGACTCTGCGGGATGAGCCGCCAGCAATGCGGAATGCCGTGCTGCACCTCGATTGTGGACAACACACCGCGAGCGCCGTTTTTCTAAACAGTAGAGATAACCAGGAAGGGGGAGTGTATGCAGATCCGCGAAATCATGACGGCGGATGTAGCCAGCGTGGAACCGGAAACCACGGTGGAAGAGATTGCCACCATCATGCGCGACATGGATACGGGAGTGGTTCCGGTGGTGGATGAGGACAAGGAACTGCTCGGCATCGTCACCGACCGCGACATCGTGATCCGCTGCATTGCAGCCGGCAAAAATGCTTCGGAGATGGCAGCGGATGAAATCTTGACCGAGGAACTCGAAACCATCGAGCCCACCACCGACGTCGAGGAGGCCTCGCGCCTGATGGCGCGCAAGCAGGTGCGGCGTCTACCGGTCGTTGAGGGTGGCTGCCTTGTCGGCATGGTGTCGCTGGGCGACATCGCCGTGAAAGGCAGCGAACAAAACGCTGGAAACGCCCTGGAATCGGTGTCGCGAGGAGTGAAACCTTCGCGGCGGGGCACTGCACAACGTCAAGCGCAGCCGCAAGCGCGAAAGGGGCAACCAGCGCGCAGGCAGGCGGCGGTTTCCGCCGAGCAGCGCCTCGACCAGGAACGCGGCGAAGGCCGCATGATCACCGGGGGACGCAACGCGCCCCAGGGAATCTCGAACCGCAACATCGGCGAGGAGGCGCGTCGCCAATCGAAGGTCGTTCCCATTCGTAACGAGGGAAAAACCACGCGCAAGCGCCGCGCGAGCTAGAATAACCCGTTCAACGAAGAGAGGTGCAGGCATGACGGACTACGAACGTTTTGGTGATTACCAGCCTTCAGACCGCAGCATGGTTGGAACCGCGCTCACCTTCCTGTTTATCGGGTTGGGCGCCGGCGCGCTGGCCGCGCTGCTGTTCGCGCCCAAATCCGGCAAACAAATGCGCCGCGAATTGCGCCGCCGTTATGAGGACGCGCGCGACGTGATTGATGATCTTGCCGAGCAGGCCGGCGGCGTCATCGAGCGTGGCAGCGAGATGGCCGGCAACGCCAAGGAATGGGCGCAGAACGCCAAGGATACCGCCAAGGAGAAAGTGGCCCCCTTCGCCAAGGCCGTAAAACGCTAGCGCGCCCGGGAGTCAGGAGAACCACGGTTGGAACGCGGGCCTTCAGGCCCGCGGTTTTCAGCCGCAAATCGAAACGGGCTTTAGCCCCGGCCAAAGCCCGTTCTTGATCTTGGATCGAAACCGCTTCAGTACAGGCGGAAGTTCACTTCCACGTTGATCTGCACGGCGACGGGAACGCCGTCTTTGCGCGCTGGTTCAAACTTCCAGCGTCTCACCGCTTCGATGGCCTTCTCGTCCAGGCCCATGCCCAGTGTGCGCGCCGGCCGGATCTCATGCGCGCGTCCATCCGGCCCGACCACCACCCACAGCACGACGGTGCCCTGGTATTTCGCCTTGCGGGCTTCTTCGGAGTATTCCGGCTCAGGATCGAAAAGCAGGCGCGGCGCGCTCACGCCGCCACCCACGCGATAAGGACCGCCGCCGATACCGCCTCCCCAACCGGGGCCGACGCCCGGACCGCGTCCGGAACCTACGCCGCCGCCACTGCCGCTGCCAATTCCGCCGCCACTCCCGGTGCCGTTCGATGCCGGACCAAGAATGTTGGACATCGGATCGCCAAGCTGTCCTCCGGTCGGCATCCGGATCTCCGGCGGCACAACCACCGTTGGCTCCATGGGAAGCTTGGGATCGGGATTGCGGATCACCACCACCGGCGGCGTGAACTGGTCACGCGCAAACTTGGGTAGATTGCCCTTCGAGGCTGCCAGCTTGTCGCGATCGCCGCCACCTCCACCGCCGCCCGCCCGGTCTTTCGCTGCCGGCAGCACATAAGGACTGATGTCGGCGGCAATGAGCGTGGTCACCGTGGCCTTGATCTCCTGGCGGTGCTGGATGGCAAACGTCGTGGACAGCACGAGGCCGGCGGCCATCAGCGTGTGCAGCAGGAAGGACAACAGGAAATTCGTCGGTTTGGTGCCATAGGTCGCATACTCCAGCCCGAACAGGGAGGGCATGAAATCGTGCGACACTTCTCCCTGCTGCTGCCGGACTGGTTTAACGGCGGAACTGCCCATAATTGCTCCTCAAGTATAGACCTGAAGCAGCTGCAAAGGTTTCCAAAAAAGTTGCCAGTTCCGAGTTCCGCGTTGCGGTCGAGTGCCCAAATGCGGGCTTCCGGTCTCGGAACCCGGAACGCGGCAACTCGGAACTCTCTAGTGGAATACGGACGCAAAGAACGCCTTCACCCGTCCCATGAAGCCCCTTTTCTTCAGGGCTGGCGGCGGCGTGGCAGCGGTAACCGTGGGGGCCGCGGGCGGCGCGGAAGTTGGCGCGAGTGCGGTCAGCGGCAACTGCGGACCTGGGGCGACCTTCAGCCGCACTACCATTTCGGTCGGTGCTGGCTCCAGGCTAACCGCGCTGAAGACAAACGGCGCCTCCACCTGCACGTGAACCTCGCGAGCATCCACAGGGGGCGGAGGGGGCGCCGGTTGGTCCATGTTTTTCTCCAACGACGGCGGCGGCTCTACCGCGACGCGCTTCACCGGCGACGGGGGCGGGCAGCCGCAAGCTCCGACGGTGTGATCCGGAGCATGGACCGACCCCTTGTGAAAGATGACTTGCTCGTCGGGCTTGACCTGGTAAATGCCGTCGCCCATCAACTCGGAAACGATGACCGACGAAGTGTTGCCCGCGAGCGCACTGATGCAGGTGTCGCCGCGCACGTCGGCGCCGATGGCAAAGTGAAACGTGCCCGGTCCGGCCAGCAAGATGCGAAAGTCGGGAGTCATGACGGCGTCAGCCGAGGAGGCGACGGCGTAGTGGGTCTCCAATGCTCCGGTGTTGATGCCGAACATCAGGTCGCGCGCGTTCTGCGAGCTGTTCACCGAAACCGCGGTGCCGGGACAAATCCGCAAGTCGCCGCCACGGGTGAGGCGCAAAAGCGCCGTGCTCTCGCCCGCGTTCACCCAAGAGCCGGTCATGACGCGCGTCCCGCCGCCTACCATGATCACCGAGCCCTTCACTGTCGCGTCGGAGGCGAAGATCTCGCCGATCGATGGGGCAGGCTGCTGCGCAGGTTGCGGCTCCTGCGCCGCCATCAGCGACGTCATCAGAAGAACTGAAACCACCAGACCGGGACGAAACATTAACCGCTATGGTATCCGTGAATCCGCCTGAGGGAAAGTTGCTGGTGCCAGCCAGCGTGCTGGCGGGTAGAGCTGAACGAAATTCCTCTGGCGACTCGGGGCAGGTGGGCGGCTACGTAGTCGATGGTGCAGCAGAACGCCGCATTCTCGATCGAATGACTGAGTGTGCCTCAGGGTCGGGCACTGACGACCGAGCTACGGCTCGGCGAGGAATTCGTAGCGCTCGATCACGGCGGCGATGCCAACGCGCCCGCCCGGCGTCTGGCTTTCCACGCGTACGACTTTGCCCTTGCAATGCACGCGGATGCTCTCGGTGAGGGTGATTTCCGGCGGCAGAGTGAGCGTGAACTCGATCTCGGAGCCCTCGGTGACACTGGAATCCATATAAAAGCAGATGCCGCGCGCGCTGACGTCGCGGGTATGCGCCGTCTTTTCCAGCGCGTCACCGAACTTCACCGTAACCGGAAGCCGCAGGGAGAAACGCCGGGTTGAACGCTGTTCCCTTTGGGGCTGCGCCATGAAATCCTCCGTTGGTAGCGTAAGAATGTATGCCCCCGGACGAACTGTCAAGCCTTTAAACGCAGCAGATATGCGGGTTTCCACGAAAATGGAACTCGTTCCGGACGCGCAACTGTTTGCATCCCGCAGGGAAAGCATTTTCCCTTGGCGAGCTTAACCCTTACATGTGAACGAAATTGCGCAGCAATTCCCTGCCGCTGCTGGTCAGCACGCTCTCCGGATGGAACTGCACTCCCTCAATGGGAAAACGTTTGTGCCGCAGGCCCATGATCACCAAAGTACCGTCACGGTCGCGAGTTTGGGCGCTGACTTCCAGGTCCTTAGGCAATCCCTTCTCCGACACCACCAACGAGTGATAGCGCGTGGCCTGCATTGGCGAGGGCAGGGTCTGAAAAATCGTCCGCCCGTCGTGCTCAATGGAACTGGTCTTGCCATGCATCAGGTTGGCGGCCCGGATCACCTTGCCGCCGAACGCTGCCCCGATCGCCTGGTGCCCCAGGCACACACCCAGGATGGGAACCTTGCCGGCGAGGTGCTGGATGAGAGGGATGCTGATGCCGGCATCCTGCGGCGTGCAGGGGCCCGGCGAAATCAGCACGTGTGACGGCCGCATCGCCTCGATCTCGGCGGGCGTGGTCTGGTCATTCCGCCGCACCACCACCTCCTGCCCCATCTCGCCGAGATACTGGACCAGGTTGTAAGTGAAGGAATCGTAGTTATCGAGAACGATAATCATTGCTCAGTACCAGAACTCAAATCACCACCGAGACACCGAGTACCCTGAATCACCGAGAAAAAACTCGGTGTAACTCGGTGTAACTCGGTGGACTCGGCGTCTCAATGGTGAAGTCTCAGCTTGATTATGGCACGTCACCGGCGCGCCAATTCCACCGCCCTGACCAGCGCCTGCGCCTTGTTCAAGGATTCTTCAAATTCGCGCTCAGGAACAGAGTCGGCCACGATTCCTGCTCCCGCCTGCACGTAGGCGCGCTTTCCTTTCAGCAGCATGGTGCGAATGGCGATGCAAGAATCCAGATTTCCGGCAAAGTCGGCGTACAGCACCGAGCCCCCGTAAACTCCGCGACGCACCGGTTCCAGCTCTTCGATGATCTGCATAGCGCGCACTTTAGGCGCTCCGGTCAGCGTACCCGCCGGAAAGCAGGCGGCGAACGCATCCAGGGCATCGAGCTCGGCGCGCAGCGTCCCCTCGATGGCCGACACCAGGTGCATGACGTGCGAGTAGCGCTCCACGTACATCAGTTCGCGCACTTTCACCGATCCGTACTCGCTGACGCGGCCGATGTCGTTGCGCCCCAGGTCCACCAGCATGACGTGCTCAGCCCGCTCCTTCTCGTCGTTGCGCAGGCGCTGCTCCAGTTGCAGATCCTCCTGCTCGTCGGCGCCGCGCGGCAGCGTGCCCGCAATCGGCCGGTACTCCAGTTTCTTCCCGCTCACCCGCACCAGCATCTCCGGCGACGAGCCCAGCACGTGCATGTCGTCGAAACGGAGGAAGTACATATACGGCGACGGATTTACCGTGCGCAGCGACCGGTAAATGTCGAACGGCTTGGCGCCCGGCGCGAAATCCAGGCGTTGCGAAAGCACGACCTGGAACACGTCACCGGCGGCTATGTAGTCCTTCGCCTTGCTCACGCTGCGCAGAAATTGCGCGCGGCTGCTGGAGGAGTGCGGCTTCAAAGCCCGCTTGCCGTCCGTGGAGGCGCTCAGCGGCCGGCGACGCATTCCGCGCGCAAGCTTCTTCTCCAGTGCGGCGATGTCGCGCACCGCACGCTCATATGCCTCGCGTGGCGGCTCTTGGGTCACGTCGGCGGAGGCAAGAATGTGAATCTGGTGGCGCACGTGGTCGAACGCCAGCAGCCGGTCGAAGAACATCAGCACGCAATCGGGTACGCGCAGGTCGTCCTTGGCGCGTGCGGGGAGGCGTTCCAGCCGGCGGACCATGTCGTAGGCGAAATATCCGACGGCGCCGGCGGTGAACGGCGGCAGACCGGGAACTTCCGCGGGCGTGTGCTGGCGCAGCAGCCCGCGTACCACCTGCAGCGGATCTCCAGTCGTGCGCTCGCGTTTGCGTCCGCGTTCGACGGTGATCTCGCCGCCGGACACGGTCAGCCGCATGAACGGCTGCGCCCCCAGGAAGGTGTAACGCCCGACTTTCTCGCCGCCTTCCACCGATTCCAGCAGGAAAGCGTGCGGCTCTCCCTCGGCGATGCTCAGAAATGCCGACACCGGTGTCAGCAGGTCGGCGCTCACCGACTTCACCACCGGAACCAGTGTGGCTTCGCCCGCCAGCCTCGTAAATTCTCTTAGATCAGGCCGCACCATGCAGTTGCAGATTCCCGCCGTCCCGGAAAGTAACCGCCTGGGGCGGTATTTACTGTTTAGGAACGGTCCTCCTGTAAGCCTCTCCGCAATTGACGTTTACGCCGCAGGTTGTCATATACTACGCGCACTTGCGCGCTTTTTTCGCCCGTCAGGCGGTGGTGTGTGGAAGCAGCGGGGGGAAGGGTGTATGTGCGGGCGCGCAAGTCGCGGGAGACTCATGCACATCAAGTTCTGGGGCGTGCGTGGTTCCACTCCGACCCCCCAGCCGGAGAACATGCGCTATGGCGGCAACACCTCCTGTGTCGAGGTGCGCGTCAATGGCAGCCTCTACGTGTTTGACTGCGGCACCGGCTTCCGCAATCTGGGCAAGGCGCTGAGCACCGAGGCCAATGGAAAACCGGTGCACGCCCACATCTTCATCTCGCACTTCCATTGGGACCACATCCAGGGCATCCCGTTCTTCGGGCCGCTGTACGAGAACAAAGACAATTACTTCTTCTTTCACTCGTCCAGCCGCAGTCGCGGGTTGCAGCGCGCCATCGAAGAGCAGATGGCCGATCCGTATTTTCCCGTGGACATGACGGAGATGGCTGCGCACCGCAACTTCTACGATATCGAGGAAGACCGCATCTCCTTCGACGACGCGATCGTGCAGTCGATGTGGCTGAACCATCCGCAAGGCTGCCTGGGTTTCCGCCTGGAAACGAAAGCGGGCACGCTGGTGTACGCCACCGACAACGAGCCCGGGCATCCGGTGTTCGATAAGAATGTGCGCAAGCTGGCCGCCGGCGCCGACATCCTGATTTACGACTCGCAGTACCTGCCCGAAGAATACGAAGCCAAGCGCCGCGGCTGGGGACACAGCCACTGGCGCGAGGCCATCAACATCGTGATGGAAAGTGGGGTCAAGGAACTGGTGATGTTCCACCACGACCCCGACCACAGCGACGAGTGCATAGACTCGATCGTGAAGACGGCCAGCGAGTACTATCCCAAGGTGCGCGCCGCCGCTGAAGGCATGGAAATTCAACTATAAGGCTGAGATTCAGTTTCTGCCGGACGCGGTTATCGGGTGTTTTTGCGCATCCAGGCGGCGAGTTCGTCTTCGGTGATGCGACCGGCAGCCAGGTCCATGAACACCCGATAAGCATCTTCCTCGCCAGGCGTTACCTGGACTCCGTTCACGTCGAGAAAAGCAAAAGCGACCACCAACGCGGTGCGCTTGTTTCCATCTACGAATGGATGATCCCTGACAACGCCGAAAGCGTACGCGGCAGCCAGGCGAGCCAAGGATGGCCGGCGCCTCCCATAGGTGAGCAGGTTGCGCGGGCGTGCCAGCGCAGATTCCAACAACCCGATGTCGCGCAGTCCGGGACGGCCTCCAAACGTGACCAATTGCAGGTCATGGAGTACCAGCGCCTCCAAGACCCCAATCCAGACCGGCGCTTTCATTCCGCCAGCTTGCGCAGAGTGTTGCGGTATTTGCGCGTGACACGACGGCCCGCTTCGACAACTCGGGCAAATTCCGGACGAAAGGGGGTCAACTGCACACCGCCGGGAGTCTCGCTGATGTAGAGCACGTCACCCTTTTCGATCTGCAAACGCTCCAACACTTCCCGTGGAAGCACGATGCCGGCAGAGTTGCCGACCGTGGTGACCTTGACCGTAGCTGCCATGCGGCACCTCGTTATAACAGAGATTATAACCTGGGCTCTAGCTTCAGCAAAAGTTCAGGACAGCCGGGCGCACGATGAGTTCGACTGGATTACTGGCGGGGGCTCGCCCCCTTAAGCATGGCTGAAGCACAGCTTCCTTGAAGACCGCCGATGACTAGAATTGAGCGCATTCTGACCGATGCGGGCCAACATCGCTTGCCTCGGCCCAGCCCCGCTCATACAATCGGAAATTCGCGCGCGGCGGGACGGCAGGGGCGCGCCCCTAGGAGCGACTGGCATGGCGACGATTTCGACCGAGCGGGAGATTAATCCCTGGGAGGCGCAACGCGCGCGCTTCGAAATGGCGGCGCAGAAGCTGAACCTTGACGAAGGCTTGTTCAAGATTCTGAGCCTGCCCAACCGCGAAATCATCGTTCACATCCCGGTGCAGATGGACACGGGAAAAATCGAGGTCTTTACCGGGTTTCGAGTGCAACATTCCATCATCCGCGGTCCCGCCAAGGGCGGCATTCGCTATGCGCCTGATGTCACGCTCGACGAAGTCCGGGCCCTCGCCAGCTGGATGACCTGGAAGTGCGCGGTCGTGAATATTCCCTTCGGGGGCGCCAAGGGCGGCGTGATTTGCGATCCCAAGAAGATGTCCATGGGCGAACTGGAGCGCATGACCCGGCGCTACACCGCGGAGCTGATCGAGTTCATCGGTCCCGAGAAGGACGTCCCCGCTCCCGACGTGAACACCAACGAACAGATCATGGCCTGGATCATGGATACCTACTCCATGCACATGCGCCAGACGGTGACTGCGGTCGTCACCGGCAAGCCGCTGAACATGGGCGGCTCCAAGGGCCGGCGCGAGGCTACCGGTCGCGGCGTCATGGTGGTCTGCGACGAGGCGCTGAAGAAGCTCAGCATGAACCGCGAGGAAACGCGGGTCATCATCCAGGGCTTCGGCAACGTGGGTTCCAACGCCGCGCGCCTGATGCATGAAGCCGGCTACAAAGTCATCGGCATCGTCGAATTCGACGGCGGACTGTCGAACCCGAACGGCATCGACGTGGATGCCCTCTGGGAGCACCGCTTCCGCACCGGAACCATCCACGGATTTGCAGGCGCCGAGGCGGCGGACAAGGACGAGCTCTTCCACAGCGAGTGCGACATTCTGATTCCGGCGGCGATCGAAAATGTCATCACGAGCCGCAACGCCGGCCGGCTCAAATGCAAGATCCTGTGCGAGGGCGCCAACGGGCCCACCACGGCAGCCGCCGACGAAATCCTTACCGATAAGAAGATTTTCGTTATTCCCGACATCCTGGCCAACGCCGGCGGCGTCACCACTTCGTACTTCGAATGGGTGCAGGACCGCCAGGGCTACTTCTGGAAGGAGTCGGTGGTGAACGAGCAGCTTGACCACATCATGCGGAGTTCATTCGAGGATGTGGTGCGCTATGCCGAGACGCATAGCGTCAACAACCGCATCGCCGCCTACATGCTGGCCATTGACCGGGTCGCGTATACGCTGAAGCAGCGCGGAATTTACGCCTGATCGCTTCGTGGCCGAGCCTCCGCAACCCAAAGCATTGCCGCGCGTCGGCGGCTTGCCCCACACACCTTGATGTGTAACAATTTACACATGGCTACCAACCTTGCTCTCGACGATCGATTGATCGAGGAAGCCCGACGAACCGGCGGGCACAAAACCAAGAAAGAAGCGGTGACTGCCGCGCTGCGCGAATACGTTCAACACCGCAAGCAGCTGCGCATCCTCGATCTGTTCGGCAAGATTGATTTCGATCCGGCATACCACTACAAGGCTGAGCGCAACCGCAAACGGAGATGAACGTTCTCGTTGATACGTGCGTGTGGTCGCTCGCCCTGCGGCGCTCTTCGGCAACCCGAACTGTCGAGGAGTCCGCGATCACGCGCTCTTTGTCTGCCTTGATTGAACATCGGCGCGCAAGGCTCGTCGGGCCGGTTCGCCAGGAATTACTCTCCGGAATCCGCGACCAGCAACGGTTCAGGTCCGTTCGCGATTCGTTACATTCCTTTCCCGACGAACCTCTTGCCATGGAAGACTGGGAGTTCGCCGCGGAAGCAAACAACCGCTGCCGCTCGACAGGGATTGCAGGTTCCCTGGTCGACTTTCTCATCTGCGCCGTTGCCATCAACCGCAACTGGGAAATATTCACCACCGACGCTGATTTCGCCCGGTACTCACGCGTGCTCCCACTTGTCATCCATCAACCCTAGCAGCCCGTGGCGAACATCCGCTTCCGCATTGCTTTCGCGTCAATTCCGGGGCGATAATCTAACCTTGGTCTTCTCTCCCCGGTAGAGTTGTGAATCTGCCCAACTACATCACGCTCACCCGCATCCTGGCGATCCCGGTGCTGATCTGGATTCTCTCCAGCAGCCGCTTCGCCCTGGGGGTGCACGGGGAGCGCGAGGTGCTGGCGGTGGCAGTCTTCATTGCCGCCTCGATTACCGACGGGCTCGATGGCTGGCTGGCGCGCAAGCGCGGCCAGATCACGCCCATGGGCATGCTGCTGGATCCGCTCGCCGACAAGCTGCTCATCTGCGCCGCCTTTGTCACCCTGGTGCAGTTCAATCCCGCTATCGTTCCCGCGTGGATGGCGGTGGTGATCATCGGGCGCGAGTTCCTGGTGAGCGGGCTGCGCTCCATTGCCGCGCAGCAGGGATTCACCATTGATGCCAGCGATCTTGGCAAGGTGAAAATGGTGGTGCAGATCGTCGTGGTGGCGCTCTGCATTCTGGAGCACCGCTGGCTGCAATGGGATTTCGGCCGGGTAGTGATCTCGCTCGACCTGCTGGCCCGCATCGGCATCTGGTTCATGGTGACTTTGTCGCTGGTATCGGCCGTGGATTACTTCGCCGCCTTCTGGAGCAAGATTGACCGCCAGGTCGTTCGCCAGCGGCGTCGCGCCTTCATCCTGAGCCGCCGGAGAAAGCGCGATGTCGCCGCCACCTAGCGCCGCCGCGACACGTCCTACGCTCAAACCCGTGCCCGCCGAATACTCCGATGACGAGCGCAGGCTGCTGCTGAAGCTGGCACACCAGTCCATCGAGGCGCTGCTTGACGATCGCGAGGTGGACACCACGCCGCCCACGCCGCACCTGGGAGAGAAGCGCGGCGCCTTCACCACGCTGCATCTTGATGGCCAACTGCGCGGCTGCGTCGGGTACGTCTTCCCTGTTCATTCTCTGTACCAGACAGTGGCGGAAACCGCGGCGGCAGCGGCGTTCCGCGATATCCGGTTTTATCCCGTGACCCGCGAAGAAGCTCCGCGGCTAAAGATCGAGCTGAGCATTCTCTCGCCACTGCGTAACATCCTGCCCGGGCAGGTGGAGATCGGGGTTCACGGCCTGGTGATCACCGAGGGCCCGCGCCGCGGCTTGCTGTTGCCGCAGGTTCCCATCGAGCACGGCTGGGACCGGGAGACCTTTTTGTGCCAGACCTGCGTGAAAGCCGGCCTCGCTGCGGATGCCTGGAAGAGCGGCGCGGTGCTGGAGTGCTTCACGGCCGAAGTCTTTGGAGAAATCTAGGAAAAATCAACGCAGAGAGCGCGAAGGGTTCGCAGAGTCAGCGAAGAAAATCTTTCTTTGCGTCCTTGCGTCGAACTTCGCGACCTCTGCGTTAATCTTTTTCTCATGCGGACGGTGTTCCACGTCGACATGGACGCTTTCTTCGTTTCCGTCGAAGAGCTGTTCGATCCATCGCTGAAGGGGAAGCCGGTCGTGGTCGGAGGGCAGCGCGGCGAACGCGGCGTGGTGGCTGCTGCGTCGTATGACGCGCGCAAGTTCGGCGTGCATTCCGCCATGCCGTTGCGCACCGCCGCCAAGCTCCTGCCCAGCGATGCCGTCTTCGTCGATGGCCACCCTGAGCGCTACCGGGAGTGCTCGCACAACGCTTACGAAGTCCTGAAACGCTTCTCGCCGGTGGTGGAGATGGCGTCGATTGACGAGGCCTACCTGGACATGACGGGCACCGAGCGCCTGCACGGCCCGCCACTGCGCGCTGCCCACGCCTTGCACGCGGCCATGAAGTCGCAGACGCAGCTGAACTGCTCGATTGGTATCGCCACATCGCGGTTGGTGGCGAAGGTCGCCTCCGACCAGGCCAAACGCAACGGCGTGTTGTACGTGCTGCCGGGCTGCGAGGCTGCCTTTCTGGCGCCGCTGCAGGTGCGAAAGATTCCAGGCGTGGGCAAAGTCATGGAGCAGAACCTGCATGCCATGGGCATCCGCAAGGTCGGCGACATGGCGGCGCTCGAACCCGCGCTGCTCGAGGAACGCTTCGGGAAATGGGGCATGGCGCTGGCCGGCAAGTCACGCGGCGAGGACGCCGGCGGCTGGTTCGACAACGAAATTGGCGAGAACGGTGACCCCAAATCCATCAGCCACGAGCATACTTTCAACAACGACACTGCCGACCTGGCGCAGCTTGAGTCCACGCTGGCGCGTCTTACCGAGATGGTGGCCCGCCGCTTGCGCGAGAGCCAGCTGCACGCGCGTACTGTTCAACTCAAGCTGCGGTACGATGATTTCACCACCATCACGCGGGCGCACACGCTCGCCGCGGCTACCCAACTCGACCACGAAATCCTTTCCGAAATTCAGCGCCTGTTTCATCACAACTGGCAAAAAGGAAGGCGCGTGCGGCTACTCGGGGTGCAGGTCGGGTCGCTGGAGGCGGGGGAAGGCCAGATGGAATTGCTCGACGCCGGCAAGCACGAGCGCTGGAAACAGGCGCTGTCGGCCGCCGACCGCCTGCGCGACAAGTTCGGCGAGTCCGCCGTCTCCCTCGCCAGCGGCCTGCCGGGAGCCTTCCGCGAGCGAACGCACGAGAATCCGGCCGCGCTGCCGGGAACGAAGAAACCAGCCACCGAGAAATGAAGAATTAAGAATGCAGAGTGTCTTGCCGTTCCATCTTCATTCTTCATTCTTCATTTCTCTGCGCCCAGCAAAAAAGCCCGCGAGGTGTCGCGGGCTCGATAAAAACCCTGGAAGTTATTTCGCTCCGCCTCCGCCCGCAGTCCCGCCTTCCATCTCGACGGTGTCGCCCACGTTTACGCTCTGCTCGGCGTAGGTAATCATGCCGGTCGCGCTCGTCGGCGTCACTGCCAGCACAATGATCTCCGCCACCGCGTGGCGCGGGAGTTCGGCGTATTTCCCCGGCGGTACCCGGACCGCGTATTTCTGCGTATCTTCGCTCTGCGGCGCCTTGAATGACAGCGCCTCCACCGGTTCCATCTTCAGCGGATCATAGTTGTGGACCACGCGGAAATAATCGCCCGGCTTTACGCCCTTATCGGCGCCGATGTTGAGATACACCTTCTGCCCGGTCGCGACCACGGTATCAAAATCCTTGGCCATGACGATGCGCGCGGCGACGCCGGTCTCGCCGGGAAACACTTCGAATTTCGTCTTCGGGCGATACGCTACCGGCGACTTCTCCTGGAAGGGAACCACGGCGTCACCGGGCGCGATTACTTCGCAGGCGAACTCCACCACCCCCACGGCGATCTTGCCGCGCATGGCGGTCACCCGCACTCTGCCCAGCTCGGCATACGGTTGTCCGGCCGCGCTGATGGCCGCCGCCTGTCCCGGGAACGCAGCTCTTTTGTTGGAGTCCTTCAGCGCCCGAACCACCGTGTAGCGCGAGCCTTCCTGGTAGCCGCTGCCCTCGAGGAACACGGTGTCGCCTGTGGCGTACTGCGTCGTATCGGGCGATTCCAGCGCCGCCACGATGACGTTGCCGGCGGCCGGCGCCTGCTTCGATAAATATCCGGAGCAGTACAGATCGGAGTAACTCGGCGCCATCGCCCGCTCAGCCAGGTTGGTGCGCGCGCCCTGCGGCGCCTGTTGCGCAATCGCCAGACAGGAACAAATTGCCAGCACAAAGGCTACCCGTTTCATAGTTCCTCCTTCACGTGCCGAAGACAGCAGGACCCCAGGGTGTGCGGAGAGACAATATTGCGGCTCGAACGCTAGCAAACCGCCGCCAAGGGGTCAAGATAACCCTGTTTACCGTTCCGGTACTCGGCCCGAAGTTGTTCATCGCAAACGGGCGCAAACCGGGGTTGCATCTGTTATGGTGCATCAGTAAGATGCTGCCCGTTTTCGCCTAGCGATGACTGCGGAAAACGCCAACTTCGTTCCGCGGCCCCTGCCGTTGCGCCTGCCGCGGCTGTGCGTTGCCGTGGTTGGCGGATCGGCCGCCGAAATGGTCGAAAAGGCGGAGACGCTGGTCCGCGATAACCCCCTGATAGAGTTCAGGTTAGACTACCTGAAGTCGCCGACTCTGGCGCTCCCGCACCTGAAGCGGTTCCTCAGCTATCACCCCGAAGTCGTGGCTATCGGAACCTGCCGCAGGGCCACCAATGGCGGCAAATTCCGCGGCTCGCTGGCCTCGGAGATAGATGTCCTTACAAAGGCCGCCGACAGCGGCTGCCAGATTGTTGACCTGGAGCTGCAGAGCGCCGCCGCCATGAAACCGGCGGATTTCGACCGGTTGCGAAATCGCGCCTCGCTCATCCTGTCCTTCCACGATTTTCGCGGTACCAAGAAGCTGGAGGAAACCTTCGCCAAGATGCGAAAGTTTTCCGCCGACTACTACAAACTCGCCACCACCGCCTCCACGCTTTACGACAACGTGGTGATGATGAAGTTCCTGGAACAGCACGGGGCGGAGCACTCGCTGATCGGCGTGTGCATGGGCGAGCAGGGCATCATCAGCCGGGTGCTGGGCTTGCGCGCCGGCAACGTGTTCACCTTCGCCGCGGCCACGCCCGGGGACGAAACCGCTCCCGGCATGGTCACCGCCAAGATCCTCCGCGACGTGTACCGCATTGAGCAGGTGGACGCTGCCACGCGGGTGTACGGAGTCGCCGGCGATCCGGTGGCGCACTCCCTCTCGCCGCAGATGATGAATGCCGCCTTCCGCCGGGAGAATGTCAACGCGGTCTACCTCGCGCTGCACGCCAAGACGCTGGATGACCTGCTCAAATGCGTGCGCGATATTCCCATCCACGGGCTGAGCGTCACCATGCCGTACAAGGAACCGATCACCAAAGAGCTCGACAACAGCGATCCCATGACGCAGAAAACCGGCGCCTGCAATACCGTGGTACGCGCCCAGGACGGAAAGCTGTACGGATTCAATACCGACGTCGCCGGCGTGGTCAGCCCGCTGGAAACGCGTGTGCATTTGGCCGAAAGCAAAGTGCTGGTGCTCGGCGCCGGAGGCGCGGCGCGCGCGGCGGTGTTCGGACTCAAGCAGCGCGGCGCCGAGGTTTACATCCTGAACCGCACGCCGGCGCCGGCGCAGAAGCTGGCGCGGCAGGCGAAAGCCAAGGTCGTCAAGCGCACCGACCTCAAGAAGCTATCCTTCGACGTCATCATCAACGCCACGCCGGTCGGCATGGGCGGATCCAAGAACTCGCTGCTGAAAGTCCAGGAGATCAAGGCGAAGTTCGTGATGGACATGGTGTACGGCGAGGCCGAGACACGCTTCCTGAAGCTCGCCAAGCAGGCCGGCGCAACCCCAATCGCCGGGCTTGAGATGTTCGTCTACCAGGGCGCGCGGCAGTTCGAGATTTGGACCGGCAAGCCGGCGCCGGTTACCGATATGCAGAACGAAGTCCTGGCCGCGATCGCTGTCCGCGCTGCCGCCAACGGCAACGGTAAGAAGCGCGGCAACGGAAATCACCGGAAATAATTTTTCTGGCTCTCAGCGGCCAAGCCCTACACCACAGCTGTCTTCTCCGGATCGTTGCCGGCTGCGCCGCGATAAGTGATCTCCACCACCGTGCAGTCGTCCTGCAAGGGAACGCTGCCGCAGAAGTCGCGCACGGCGTGAAAAACTTGCTCGAAGCCCACTTCGGCAGCGCTCTCGAAACGCTCGGCGCCGAAGGGCTCGCCGACCGCGTTCTCCGCCTCCACAACACCGTCGGTCACGACCACGAAGCGATCGCCGGGCTGGAGCTGGATGTGCTTGCTGGTGAACACCACCTCCGGCACCAGTCCCACGGGCGGGCTGCCGAAGTCGCCGATGTCCACCGCCTGGCGTGTGATGGCCTTGGGAGGGACGTGGCCGCAGTTAACGAACTCGAGATCGCCATCGGCCCGCAGCCGCGCCAGCAGCATGGTGGCGTATTTTTCACCGACATCTTTCTGACAGAGGAACTCGTGGACGCCGGTTGCGGCCTGCACCAGGTCCGCGCCCTGGGAGAGTTGCGAATAGACGACCCCTTGAATCACTGAGGCCAGCATCGCGGCCGAAATTCCTTTGCCGCTCACATCGGTCACGACAAACGCCAGCGAATCCTTGCCGAGCACCACGTCGAAGAAGTCGCCTCCGACGGTCAGGCAGGGCAGATTGCGCCCCCGCAGCGAGGCGAACGGCACGTCGGGAATGCGCACCGTCATGAGGCGCTGCTGGATGGCGGCGGCGATGGACAACTCCTGCTTGACGCGGCGCGCCGCCTCTTCCGCCTCCACCAGTTGCGCGTTTTCCAGCAGCCCCGCGGCCTGGGAGGCGATGGCGCGCAGAATGTCGTGGCTGACGCGCGGCAGGTCGGCGTTGGCGAAGTGGCTGTCAAGATAAAGCACGCCGAGAATGCGGTCAGCGGCGCTCGGCGGTTTTCCCTTGGCTGTCTGAAATTGCGATTTGTGGAGCGGGATCGCAATGACGCTGCGCAGGTTGTGGGCCATGATGCTGGCGCGTGCCTTGAGCGATTCCGAGTCGTGGGTGTCGCCGACAATGAACTCACTGCCGCCGGCTACAGCCTGCTCCAGAATGGAGCGCGAGATTGTGGTGTCATCGCCGATCTGGCGGCCGCGGGCGTCGCGCGCCTTCACCAGGCGCATCGCGCCGGACTCGGCGTCACGCAGGAAGACAAAGCCGCGCTCCGCCTTGGTCAACTGCAAGGTCGAATCCAGCAGCGTGACCACGACGTCGCCCACCACGCCGGTGGGTTTCAATTGCCGCGCCGCTTCCAGAAAGAGGCGCAGCTTGTCCAGATCGGAGCTGCCGGCCATGGTGTCGGCCAGTTGGGCTACGATGGAGCGCTCGCCAACCTCGGACTCTTCCGCGCCCGGCGAGAACACGATGTAGAACTCTCCGCTCTTGCCGCCGAACTCGAGGCGATCTTTGGGCTGGAGCTTGTTCCGCGTGCAACGCTTGCCGTTGACGAAGGTCCCCGAGCGGCTGCCCAGGTCGGCAATGTAGTAGCCGTCGGCCTCGCGGGTAATGACGGCGTGCTCGCGCGACATCGAACTCTCCGGCAGCACGAGGTCGCGGTCCGATTTGCGTCCCAGGGTCAGACCGGTGTCGGGGATGACCATGCGCCGCTGCTCGGCGCCGTACACCACCAGCAGCTCGGTGGCGCCGGCGTTCTGCGGAGCAAGAGAGGTAATGGCCGCGGCTTGCGACATGGATGCACCTCGAAATCTGTTGAATGGTTGAGGGCCCGAGGACGTACGCTGAGAGTCAGAGTACTGCAAACCAGAGCGGTCTACAAGATGGGGCCTCGCTACATCGCCACCCGGATGGCGCGGAGCTGGCGAAGCGCGTCGGGACCGTTGTCGCGGCGGCGCTGGTAGGCGCGGCGGTAGACCTCGTCGTACTTGCCGGCCACCACCAGCGGGCTGCAGGTGGCCTGGATGTGGTCACGCGCGGCAGCCGCCAGGGCGCGGCGGAAGTCCAGATTGCGCGCCAGGAACGACGCCCGGTGGGCGAGATCGCGGGCGTCCTGCTCCTTGAACCACAAACAGCCGCGGCCCTGGGGCGTGACCTCGCGGTTCTGCGGAACGTCGGCGGCGAGAACCGCGCGGCCCTGGGCGAAGGCCTGCCGCAGGGTTTCACTGGGGCCTTGCGAGTTACGAGTCCCGAGTTCTGAGTTCTGAGACCCACATCTGTCAATACCGGGCAGATGTGGGGCACCGTCGGGGCCGGAAGCATTTTCAAGGGGCCGGCCGGCGATCACGATATCGGCGACGGCGAGGGTGCGGTCACGTTCACGGGGCGAGACGATTTCCAGCTGCTCAGCGACATTCCGCTTGCGCGCCTCCAGCAAAATCCGGGGCGCTTCTTCCGGAGTCGCTTCGATCATCAGGCGAGCGTTCTCAAGCTCACTGGCGAGAATCTCGAATGCTTCCAGCGCAAGGCTGTGGGGTAAATCGGTGGCGAGGAGAACCAGCCCCGAGCCCCGTGGCGCGAGCCGCGAGTGAGTTTCGAGTTGCGAGTCGCGAGTTTCGTGCTCCACTTCGATCGGCTCGGGGATCAGGAAGAGATCGTCAACCCGAGCCCCGCGCTTGAGGGCGTCGGCCCACATGACATGCGAGTGGACGACGACGGCGTCGGCGCGCGACAGCACGAACTGCTCGGCCACACGCAGCGAGCGCACCAGCCAGGGGCCCGCGCCTGAACTTTCGCCGATGGGTTCGGCGAGGTCATACACCACGGCAGTTTGCCCGCGCAGGCCTGCCATGGCGGCGGCGAAACAGTGCGCGTGCAGGACCTCAGCGAAGTAGTCCAGTCGCTCGGAAGTGAAGTCGGACCGCCAGCGGCGGACGTCCTGCCAGGTGTGGACCAGCGAGGTTCCCCGTCTGCCGGCATCGGGCAGATGTGGGGTACCAGGCAAAACAGATTCCTCGCTGCGCTCGGAATGACGACGGTCGAGTCCTGCCCAGCCGTCAGGAAGCAAGATGGAGGGCCGCATGCCGAGGCGGAGCTGGGCCTCGGCAAGATCCGCGGTGTGCCGCACCAGGTCACAGGCATGGACGACGCGCCAGCGTCGAACAGGGCGACCGGCGGGATCGCCGGAGAAGGAGTCCGCAGCGGCGGAGAACGGGTTGACAGGTGCTAAGTGCGAAGTACCAAGTGTCCCATGATGACGGCCCGCTTCCTGGTACTTGGCACTTGGCACTTGGTACTTCACGATGCCTCCTGCTGTCGGCGGCGCTCGCGGCGAATGTCAGAGAAGAGCACCACCTGGTTACGTCCGCGGCCCTTGGCCTCGTAGAGCGCGGCGTCGGCGGCCTCGATCAGGTCGCGTTTGAACTGCGCGTCCACATCGAAGACGGAGATGCCAACACTGATGGTGAGGTGCTCGGTGGCGTGCGGCGAGCCGGCGAAGAAGCGCGCCTGCTCGACGGCGCGGCGAAGCCGTTGCGCCACCAGCATGGCGCCGGGGCCGCTGGTCTCCGGCAGGATGAGCACGAACTCCTCGCCGCCGTAGCGCGCGACCGTGTCCACCTCGCGCATGTCTTTCATCAGTATGGATGAAACGTCGCGCAGCACCTGGTCGCCGATGTGATGGCCGTAGTTGTCATTGAGCTGCTTGAAGAAGTCAATATCCACCATCAGGAGCGCGAAGTGCGATTTCTTGCGTTCGGAGCGCTTGAGCTCCAACTCGAGCTGCTGCTCGAAGTAGCCGCGGGTCTTCAGCCCGGTGAGGAAGTCGGTGAACGCGAAGGTAATGAGTCCTTCGTTGGCGTACTCGCGGGTGAGCAGGTTCTCGCCGACCAGCGAAAGTATCCAGAGCAGTTGCGCGTCTTCGCGGGTGAAGGCGGCCGGCGCGGACGAGAACAGCTGGAGTGAACCCAGGGCACGATTGCTGACCAGCAGCGGAACCACCAGCGCCGAGGCCGCGCCCACGGAACGGAGCAGCGCGTCGGCCTGAACGTTGTGACCCGCAGTCACCAGCAGCGGCCGGCTGTACTTGGCAGCCCAGAAATTCAGGATGTTGCCGCGCTCCAGGGGGTCCTTGCTCAGGGTCTCGAAACCGCGCGAGGTGTGAAGCTGGACCTGTTCCTGCGGCTCATCCCAGAAATAGACCAGGGCGCGGTCGAAGGTGACCATTTCGGCGGCGAAGTCGCACAGCAGGTTGAGCGTGGCACTGAACTGCATCGGCAGGCCCGACAGCATACTGAGGCGAAGTATGGCGTTGATCTCGCGCCAGCGCTGCTGGATGGTCTGCTGGTTGAGCTCGGAGAACACTTCGACCACGAACATCTCGGGAGGACACGAGTCGGCGGTCTCGAAGGTGAGCATGGGCGAGGTCAGCACAAGAGAGGAGCCCGCAAAGGTGGAGAAGCACGCCCCATACCACTTGCCCCAGGAATTAGCCGCGGCTTGCAACCGGCTTGATCTCTCGAGGGTTCGGGCGCGAGAGGCCCGCAAAGGCCGGCTTACGGGCGGAACCAAATTACACCCCAGCGGCAGCAAGTCCCGACAGTGAGTACTTCGACACCCCAAGAGGGCATGCTGTTGCTCAGGGCGATAACATTGAGGACGGCCATGCCGGAGCTCGGAACCGCATTTCTACTGCTCTCCCTGCGAGTGTCCTATTTGGAAGGAATTTTGCAGCAACTCTGGCGGGGGGGGTGCGAAGGATGGGACGAACCATGGGTGACCGGCAGATGCTCATCGCGGAACTGAGCCACCAGATCAACAGCCCTCTGGCGGCGATCCGCAATGCGTTGTACCTGGCAACTACACATACCTGCGACCTGCAAGTTTTGGAATATCTGACCCTGGCGAATAAGGAAATTACGGTGATTGCAGCGATTCTGCAGGAGACGCGTGCGCTGATCGAAAGCACGGGCACACCTCCTCCGCCGCGGGTGAATACGGTGGAAGCGACGCGAAGTGCGGCCGCCTAAGGTAGTTTTCCGCCTCGGTAGTGCACTAATTTAGTTGCTAGTTGAAAAAAGCGGCGCTAGGATAGTGGCTGGGCGTTCGCCCACGCCCGCAGTACTCAACCAGCAGTACCTAGCCGTAGTTCCCGTTGTAGGCCAAGAAACCCCTACGCGAGGCACGCGTGGCCTCGTCTCGACCCGGAGAATTCGTATGGCATGGTACGCCTACTGCATCACCGAGCAGCAAGCCTTCGGTAATGGAACACGAACCCGCCGCCCGTATCAGATTTCTGGAATGCGCGGCATCGGGGGCGCTCCCGTCCTCGCCTATCCCAGCGCAGAGTTCGCCGTAGTGGTCAGCGAATACGAACAAACCGGAACCCTGGACCAGACCTCGGTGGTGGAACACGCGCGCGTAGTGAGCGAGTGCTTCCGCAACACAACGGTGCTGCCCTTCCGCTTCGGCACGGTGTTCGACACCGATGACGCGTTGCGGCGCGCGGTGCGCGCCAACCGCAAGGCATTCACCGAGAGCGTGGCGCGGCTGCGCGGCAAGGCCGAGATGCACCTGAAAGTGATGGTGCGCGGCGACGGGTCCCTGCGCGATGTGCTGCCGGAAGCGGCGCTGCCCACCACGGCAGGCAGCGAATATTTGACCAAACTGCGCGAGCTGGCCAGCCGCAATCGTGAGCGCCAGAGCAAGGCGCGCGCCGTCTCGGTACAGGTGCACAAGCTGTTCTCGCCGTTGGACGAGGAAGTCACCTGCAAGAAGATTGATTCCGGCGGGCTGCTGATTGATATCGCCCACCTCATTGATTCGAAAACCGTGGAGAAGTACCACAACCGTTACAGCGCGGCCACCAAGCAGTTGAAGAATTGCGATGTGGCCATCAGCGGGCCCTGGCCTCCCTATCACTTCACGCCAGGCAAGCTGAGGACGGTCACGCCGAACAGCTAGCTACCTAGCATCAGCGCTCACTCGAGCGGCCAGGTGGCATTCGTGTGCGCGGGCCGCGCCCCCCTGGTTGTAAATTTTTCCTGTCGCGTGGGGAAAATAGTTGCGAGTAGCCCCTTCGCGGGTTTCGTGCATCCTAATTCAGAACAGCTACCGCCCCGAGTAGCTCCCTTGTACGGGCCGTTCCCCATGGTCTTAGCGCGCGCCAAAATACTCGTCGTTGATGATGAAAAGAACGTCTTGCTGACGGTGGCCGCCATCCTGCAGCAGGAAGGCTACGATGTGGATTCCTGCAACGACGGCAGCAGCGCTGTCGAAGCCATCCGCACCCGCCACTATGACCTCGTGCTCACGGATTTGAAAATGCCCGGCGTAGATGGCCTGGCGGTGCTGGAGGCTGTTCGTAAGCTTTCACCGGCGACGGTCACGGTCATGATGACCGGCTATGGCTCGGTGGATTCGGCTTTGGAAGCGGTGCAGCGCGGAGCTTACGAGTACCTGCTCAAGCCCACCGAGGTCGTGGACTTGAAAGCGGCGGTGCGGCGGTCGCTGGAACGCAAGCGGCTGTCGGAAATCGACACCCTGTACCGGATCAGCAAGACGCTGACCAGCGCGCTGGACCCGGCGGCAATCGCGAATGAAGTGATCGAATCGGTGCGGCGGGTGCTTGGGGTTGCGAACGCCTGCATGGTGGCGCTCGATGCGGCGCCGGAGGTGAATCCCCTGCTTGCGGTGCTGCGGAGCGAAGACGTGTGGCCGCGGCTGCAACGCGGCGAAATCGTCGGAGGGCAGGATCTGGTGCCCTCGCTGGAGAGTTGGGCGAAGCAGAGCGGCACGGAATCGTACGTGTTCGTGCCGGGCGTAACCGGCGGCCGGCTGATTTGCGTGTTGTGCGCCGACCACGGATCGAAGCCGTATGAATTTCACGCCTCGGCGCAGCGCTTCCTGCGCGCCCTGGCGGGGCAAACCGCGCTGGCACTGGCCAACGCTACTCTGTTTGCCGAATTGCAGCGCAATAACCAGCAACTGGCCGAAGCCAACGAGAAGCTGCGCGAATTGGATAAGCTGAAATCGCAATTCCTGAGCGTTGCCACGCACGAACTGCGCACCCCGCTGAGCATCATCCTGGGTTACAACTCGATGCTGGCGGAGACTCTGGAGGACCGCCTCTCGGGAGACGAAAAGGAAACGCTGCGCGAGTCGGTCACGTCATGCAAGCGTCTGATCCGGCTGGTGAATTCCATGCTCGACATCTCGCAGATCGAGTCCGGCAAAATGCGAATGAACTACGCGCCGGCCGATTTGCGGCGGCTGGTGAACGGCGTGGTGGCACTGTTCCAGCAGGAAGGACGGACGCGGCAGGTGAGCTTGGGAGTCGAAGTGCCGTCCAAGCTGCCGCGTGTGGTGGTAGACGCAGAGCGAGTGGAGCAGGTGCTGGTGAATCTTGTAGGCAACGCGCTGAAGTTCACTCCCGCCGGCGGCTCCATCCGCATTTCGGTGCGCCACCTCATCGAAAGCGACGGGGTCGAGGTGGCGGTCCGCGATACTGGAATCGGAATTCCTGCCGAGGACCGCGAGCGCATCTTCGACGAGTTCGCACAGATTAATCGCCAAATGAAGAAGCGCCAGCGCGAGGGCAGCGGCCTGGGACTGGCCATCGCTCGCCGCATCGTGGAAGCCCACAGGGGTAGTATCGCAGTAACCAGCACCCCCGGCCAGGGCAGCACATTTGCCTTCATCCTCCCGGTGGACGCCCGGAAACAAATCGTGACCAGCGCGGTGTCGGCATAGCTGAATTGGATATTTTCCTGCCAATTATTGGAACTGCGTTACAATGTGCACACTTCGTCTGGGCGGCCAACCCACCGCGGTGCGTTCCGGTGGGATGCGGCGTGCCAACAATGTTGCGCCGGGGTCGCACAACTAGCTGACACATTGGCTGTTAGCTGGACAAGAAACGTTACTCAGTTGGTTAACCGACGGCAGTAGGAACAGGAACGAAGTTACTCAGAAGTGTTACGAGGCTTCTGTTTTGGTATCGGAGTTGCCTCTAAAAGCAGAGGCGAGTGGCTGCTGGCCAGGAACCAGAGATCGCGATCCGGCTGGCGCTGAGCGCTGTGGGAGCTCTGGAGGAGACGTGATGTTGGCGCAGAAAATCCGGGTGCTGATCGTGGACGATGACGCCAGCATGGCGCGCTACCTGAGCACCTACCTGTCGCGGCACAACTTCGACGTCAACACAGTGGTCAGCGGCGAGGAAGCCATCCGCATGTTCCGGGTGTACGACCCGGCGCTGGTGCTGCTGGATGTGGCCATGACCGGCATGGGCGGGATCGAGACGCTGGAGCGGATCAAGCAAATCAAGCCCGATGTCTCGGTGATCATGCTTTCGGCACAGAGTAACCCGGAGCTGATCTTCAAGGCCTCCAAGTTGGGCGCCGACGACTACATCAGCAAGCCGTTTGAGCCCAAAGAACTGGAAGTGCGCATTGCCAAGGTAATGGACAAGCAGCGCCTGGTGAGCGAAGTAACGCAACTGCGCGAGCAGGTGCGGCGGCACAGCGACTTCACCATGCTGTTCGGCACCAGCCCGAAGATGGAAGAAGTGAAGATGACCATCGAGCAGGTGGCGGACACCACGGCCACCGTGCTGGTGCGCGGCGAAAGCGGCACCGGCAAGGAAGTGGTGGCGCGCATGATCTATGCGCAGTCAGGCCGTCGCGACAAGCCGTTCGTCAAGGTCAATTGCGCCGCCATTCCGTACGAACTGCTGGAAAGCGAGCTGTTCGGATACGAACCCGGCGCCTTCACTGGCGCCAACCGGCAGAAGCTGGGCAAGTTCGACCAGGCCAATTACGGCACGATTTTCCTGGATGAAATCAGCGAGATGCACCCGGCGCTGCAAGCCAAGCTGCTGCACGTATTGCAGGACGGCGAGTTCGCCCGCCTGGGCGGCAAGCGCGACATCGCGGTGGACGTGCGCGTCCTGGCGGCGACCAACAAGCCGCTGGAACGGGCGGTGGAAGAAGGCATGTTCCGCGAAGATCTCTTCTACCGGCTCAACGTGGTGACAGTGCACATTCCGCCGTTGCGCGAGCGGCGCGAGGAAATCCCGGTGTTCCTCGATTTCTTCCTCCGCAAGTACAGCGAGTTCTACGGCAAGCAGCCGGCGCCGTTCAGCGATTACGCCGTCGGACGGATGATGGAGTACAGCTGGCCGGGCAACATCCGCGAGCTGGAAAATCTGGTGAAACGTTATGTGATCGTGGGCAACGAGCCGCAGATCATCCGCGAGTTGTCGACCCACAAGCCGATCGTGCCATCCACGGGTTCGGTCAATAGTCCGATCTGGGGAATTAAGTCGAACGATACCGCCGCAACCGCGACCGCCGCCGCCCCGGTCAGCATGCCGGCGCCGGCTAGCGGGAACGGTCACGCCGACATGGAAATGCCGTCGCTGCTGGAAATCGGGCGGCGGGCGGCGATGCAGGCGGAACGCGAGGCCATCGAGCGTGTGCTGGCGCAGACGCGCTGGAACCGGCGCCAGGCAGCCAAAATCCTGAAGATCAGCTACAAGGCCTTGCTCAACAAATTGAAAGCGATGGAAGAGCAGAACCAGATCCAAGCTCGGCAGCGCAGTGCCTAGAGTTGGCATTTGTGTACCAACCCCAGAACAGTACCTGCGAATCCCAAGCTGTGCAAATCCTGCGGTGAGCAGACCTAAGTACATGAAATTCCAACAGCTTGATTCCTTGAGGACAGCTCAGCTCGCAGAGAGTAGTGCTTTGGCTCCGAGAATGCTGCTGGTGCATACAACAAAAGAGGCACGCAACGAAAATGACTTCAACCCTCTTCCTTGGTTGTCGACTTGTCCAACTTTCTCGTTCCGCGATGCGGAACGGCACCTTGCTACATCGCCTTCCCTGACTCCCTCCCTCCCTTGCCTCTTTGGAACAGTGGCCCCGAAAGGGGCCGCTTTTTCTTGCTGCCTGCAAATTTTCCGAGGGCCAAAAAAGGGGCAGGGTGGGGGCACCGGCACGATTGGATTCAACATCAGTTCCCAAGGCGGAACCGGGTGGCAGGTTGGCGGTTGCAGCCAGTTGACGCTTTCTCTTTCACGCGCATATGATTTCCGGTTTAGCTTCGCGACCGAGAGTGCCCTGTAAGGACGCCGAGAAGACGGGTCATGGAAAAAAAGAAGGTTGAATACTTCAAGAAGAAGCTGGAAGAGCGGCAACAGCAGTTAAAGCGCAACGTAAGCCGCACCGAGCAGGACGGTCGCACCAGCGATCTGGATAGCGCCCAGGACATTGCCGACCGCGCTGCCAGCTCCTACAACAAGGAATTCCTGTTCCATCAGAGCAACAGTGAACGGCAGCTTCTGCAGATGGTGGAAGGAGCGCTTAGCCGCATCCGCGAAGGCAGCTTCGGGCAATGCATCTCCTGCGGAAAAGACATCAATCCCAAGCGCCTGGAGGCGGTGCCGTGGACACGTCACTGCATCGAGTGCCAGGAGAGGCTGGAGCGTGGAGCGATGGAGGAAGCCACCGGCTAAGCTCGCCCCAAGATCCAACAGCCGCCCCGAGAGGCGGCTGTCTTCTTTTTCCCAAGAGCGAAGGGTGACTTACTGGCGCACCGAAGCCAGACGGTTGGCGGCGATCTCCGCCGCCGGGCTCTGTGGTTCGTCCTTCTGCACCTGCTGGTAAATGGCGCGGGCGTCGGCCGGCTGCTTGGTTTCGTAGATCGCAGCCAGCGCCAGTTGCGCGCTCGGCTTGCCGACGGTATTGGAGGGATGATCGATCAGATCCTTGTACAAGGCGATTGCCTGATCGTCCCGTCCGGCCTGGTGCGCCAGAGAAGCAAGCGCGAACTTGGCCAGGGCGGCGAGGTCTTGATCGCGTGACGATGCCACCTGTTTGAGTTCCTGCTCGGCCGCCGTGGTGTTGCCGGCATCGGCATCGCAGACCCCCATGAAGTAGCGGGCCAGGGCGCCCGAGCGCGTGTGGGAATATGTGCCGGCGACCTTGGCGAATTCAGCGCGCGCAGCCTTGGCGCGGTCCTGCACGGTCGCGAACGACGTGGTGTCGGGAACTGCCGGTTGCGAGCCCGTGATCGGCGCCTGGTAAACCTGGATGGCGTGACCGAGGGCGACGCCGGCGCCTTCGTCCTGCTGCTGGTAATAAGCCCAAAGGCCGAGCACCACGGCGACGACCACCGCGAGAGCGCCGGCGATGTAAATCAGCTTCTGGCGATGCTCGACCACCCAGGAAACGGTTTCCTTGGCGCCGGCGGTGAACTGGTCCTGTTTGAGTTGATGTCTTGTATAAGTGCGCACGGTTGAGATCCTTGCCGCTGGCGGGGTACTGGAGCGCAGAGGCTGCGGCCCCGAATCTTTGAGTCTAGCAGCGGCGATTCGGCAGCGTCAAACGGGCTGGGGGAAGAGGGAAAGCGCCAGCGCCCCCGAATAGCGCCCTCACGCGAGTGCGAGCGCGCGAAACATTGGGGCGACTGCGCTACGCGCGTGTGTGCGAAGCGAATGAAAAGCGCAAACTTACGTGAAGGCGATTTATCAACAATCATTGCGCTGTGCATGACAAGTATTGTCCTCCTCGCCACGCCTCGATCAGTATGGGCGGCTTGCCGCATTTGCGGATGAGCAGTGGCCTTGCGCGTGACTGTAAAGCGGTACCCGGCAGGGGAGGAAGCGCATGCTCTTCTAATTCCACTTCGTACATACCGCCTGCCGCGTCCGCCGCCAAACCAGTGATTCCACGTGCATCAATGCCGTGCCATTCAAAGCTGACGTAAAACGCCCGATTGTTGTTCATGGATTGTTCTACGCAGTGGATGGCTCGAACTGTATCTGCACGGTAATCTACGTGACCACAATCCGCTGCGGAGCGCCCCGCTATCTTTTGCAGTTGTCGTAATTCGAGCTGGAGTGGAGTTGGCGGCGGGAACAGTCTCGCAGTGATGTCCCGCGCCTCGATTGCGAAGTAGGTGCTGACGAACCACGCTGAAAAACCTATTACCACAAGAGCCGAAGCTACTATCAATGCGCGTCGTCGTCGCCACATACTCTTTTAGACACCGCAGTTGTTGATAACAGCCCTTCACGTAACTTTGCGCCGTTGATTCGACCTAGGCGCTGCAAGCATTGTCATAACGAGCCCAGGAACAGAAAGTAAGGCGGTGCCACATTATCCTCGATTGTAGCGACTTACCCGGCTCGGCGCGGTGCAACCCGTCCCTGGCGCAGCCGTTCCAATCCATCAGGCAGTCCGGCGCTAACCGGAGGTGAGCCGCATGTTATTTCTGATCCTGTTCGTGGTGTTGCTGCTGGCGTGGATTTTCGGCTGGGCCGTGTTCCACGTGGCCGGCGCCCTGATGCATATCCTGCTGGTGCTGGCCGTGATCTCGCTGATCGTGCATTTTGTCCGAGGATCACGCACGACCACGGTGTGAGAACGTTCAAGAGAGTCTGAAACGGGCAGCCCCAGCCGGGCTGCCCTTCTTTTTGCTGTTTCCGGAACTGCCGCGGGCGTAAGCTGGCCAGGTGCAGTACAACCGTGCTGCGCACCCGCCGCTTCGAATAGAGAGACGGTTTTCCCAAAACCAAGCCCCAGCTTGTCGGGCGCGGCAGGCGCGCCCCGGCGGGGACGAGGAGTCTCTATGCGGAAACTGGGAATTGCAGTCGCCATCATCATTGTCCTCCTTGTCGTGGTCATCGTGGCAGTGCCCATGCTGCTCGACATCAACCGCTATCACGGGCTGGTCCAGGCCCAGTTGGAGAAGGCGCTGCAGAGGCCGGTGAGCTTCGGGCAGATGCACCTCTCTCTGACGCCGCCCAGCGTGCGCATGGACAACGTGGTGATCGGGGAATCGCCCGCCTTTGGACGCGGCGCCTTCGCCAGCACGGACGCCATTGATGCCTCGGTGAAGCTGCTGCCGCTGCTGCACAAGGACGTGCAACTTCAGTCCCTGGAGCTGCGAAATCCCAAGGTACAGCTCATCAAGAACGCGCGCGGCGTATGGAATTTTCAGACCCTGGGACAGGCGCCGCCCTCGCCCGCAACGCCAGGTTCGAAACCGTCGCAGCCACCGGCGAAGCAGGCGCCTGCGCCACCGGCGCAGCAGCCCGGCGGCAGTGAGGGCGGCGGGTTCGTGCTGTCGAACCTGAAGATTACCAATGGGCAGATCACGATCATTGACCAGCAGAAGAATTCCAAGGCCGTGTACAACAACATTGATCTCGGCCTGAGCGGCTACGCGCCAGGGAAGAGGTTCGACATCTCGGCGGCGGTGCATCTGCCGGGCGCCGGCAAGGAAGAATTCAAGCTCGACGGGGCCCTGGGGCCGGTGGATCAGAGCGAGATGCTGAACACGCCGTTCGACGGCAAGCTCAGCCTGAAGGAAGTCTCGCTCGGCGGTGTGCAGAAGCTGCTGGATTCTCCGTCGCTGCAGGGAATGCAAGGCACGGCATCGGGCGACGTGAAGATCAAGAACCAGAACGGCACGCTGACCTCCAGCGGCTCGGTGGAGTTGAAGGACGCAGTCGTGCGCAGCGTGAAGATCGACTATCCCATCGCACTGGATTACAGCTTTACCGACCAGCTCGCCAGCGACAAGATCCACATTGATAGCGCCAAGCTGAAACTCGGGCCGACGCCGCTCTCCATTGCCGGCGACATTGACGCCGGTGCGACTCCGGCCAATATGAATGTGCATCTGACGGCGTCGAACGCCTCGATCGAAGAGGTGGCACGGCTGGCGTCGGCCTTCGGCGTGGCCTTCAATCCTTCCATGAAAGTGAGCGGCGGGCTGAGCGCCGACTTGCACGCGCAGGGGCCAACCACGGCGCTGGCGATGAACGGCAACGTGACCGGCAAGGACCTGCGCATCAGCGGAGGCGAACTGAAGCAGCCGGTAGACGTGAAAGCCATTGAGCTGACGCTGACGCCGCGCGACATCCGCTCTACGCCGTTTGCGGCCACCAGCGGCGGGACCACGGTCAACGTGCAGTTCGCGCTGATGAATTACGCCGGCGCTTCACCGATGGTGGACGCGACGGTGAAAACCGGGAATGCCAATGTTGCCGAGCTGCTGGCCATCGCCGACGCCTATGGCGTGGACGCGGTCAAGGGAATGAGCGGCACCGGCACCATGTCGCTCGACCTGCACGCCACTGGCCCGATGAAGAACACGAACGCCATGAACTTCAGCGGCAACGGAAAATTATCGAACGCCAGCCTGAAGACGCCGCAGGTGACGCAGCCGATCAATATCCGCAATGCCGACCTGCAGTTCAGCCAGAATGCCGCATCGTTGAACAATCTGGTGGCCTCGTTTGCCGGAACGAATGCGAACGGCAATCTGACGATGCGCAACTTCAACGCGCCGCAGATCCAGTTCACCCTCAATGCCGACAAGGTCAACGTCGCACAGCTCCAGGCGGCGATGGCGACCGCGCCGGCACAGCCGGGCAAGCGGGCGTCCCTCGAGCTGCTTCCACGCGCGTACGCGCAAATGCGGCCGGCAGCGCCGGCGCCCGGCTTCATGGACAAGGCGACTGGCGGCGGAAGCATTACCGTGGGCTCTCTTGAATACGACCAACTCCTGATGCAGAACCTGCGCTCGAACGTCACCCTCGACCATGGGATCGTGAAGTTGGCCCCGATCACCGCCGGACTGTACGGCGGCGAGCAGGTGGGCTCCATCATCGTGGACCTGCGGCCAACGCCGATGGTTGTGACCATGCAGACTAAGTTGCAGCAGGTGGACGCCAACAAGCTGCTCTCGTCGGTGAGTTCGATCAAGCAGACGCTCTACGGCCTGCTGGCGGCCAACGCCAATACAAATTTCCGTGCCGCGTCTTCGCAGGACATCGCGCGCACCCTGAACGGCACGTTGTCGCTCAACCTGACCAAGGGCAAGCTGGTGGGCGTGGACCTGCTGAACCAGTTGGCAAACATCGGGAAATTTACGGGACTAGCTTCGTCATCCGGAGGCGGACAGCCGTTTACCGACATCGTGCAGCTCACGGGAAATTTCAACGTGGTGAACGGCCTGGCGCAGACCAACGATCTGAAAGCGCTCATCCCGGGCGGCAGCGTGGCCGCCGACGGCGCACTCAACCTGGCTTCGGAAGCGCTCAACATGCACCTGACCGCGGTGCTCGGTAAGGAACTCAGCCAGAAGGTGGGCGGCACCGGCATCGGCGGTTTCATGCAGACCGCGTTGGCCAACAACAACGGCGAACTCGTGATCCCGGTGCTGGTGAGCGGAACGTTTGCCCGGCCGATCTTCGCGCCCGACGTGCAAAAGCTGGCGCAGATGAAGTTGCAAAACATGCTGCCGACCGCCGGCAATCCCGGCGCATTCACCAGCGGCATCCTGGGCGCGATCACGGGCGCGCGCGGCAAAGGACAAGCAGGACAGGGACAAGGCGGGCTGGGAGGCATTCTGGGCGCCATCGGTGGCCAGCAGCAACAGCAGCAGCAGGGAAAACAGCCGGTGGCCTCGCCGCAGCAACCGCCGCAGCAGCAACAACAGCAGCAGCCACAGAACCCATTCGGCGACCTGCTGAACCAGGTGATGGGCGGGAAAAAGAAGCAGCCGGATCAGCAGCAGCAACCGCAGAAGCCGCCGCAATAGTCGCGGCGATTCTGACTAGCGAATTCAAATTGGAGTCATCCCGAGCGGAGCGAGGGACCTGTTGTAATCGCCACGCTCAATCTGCTGTTGAGAACAGATGCCTCGCTTGCGCTCGGCATGACTCCTCTTAGGTCATCCCCCGGCGATTGCTCCGATCACCAGGAACGGCTCCTTGCCCGAAACCACCGCCTCCGGAAGAGGAGCGTCCGGCGATTCCAGCGATAAATCCTCCTCGCAGGCGAAGAAGCGCAGGAAGGCACGGCGCTCCTTGCTGACGTGGTCGCGAATGGTGCCCTGCAGCATCGGATAGCGTGCTTCGAGCGCGTCGAGAACGGAGCGCGTGGTCACCGGCGCGCCGACCTCCAGCATGACTTCGCCGCCCACGCCGGCCAGAGTTCGCAGATGTTGCGGCAGTACAACTCGGATCATGGCAGCGTCTGCACCTCCACCGAAAGCACGGCCGGAAGATCGCGGACGATAGGCGCCCAGGTGTCGCCGGCGTCCGCCGAGGCATACACCTGTCCGCCCGTGGTGCCGAAATAGATGCCGCACTGATCGAGGGTGTCCACCGCCATGGCGTCACGCAGCACGTTCACGTAACAGTCGCTCTGCGGCAGGCCCTTGGTCAGGGGCTCCCATTCGTTGCCGCCGGTGCGGCTGCGATACACCCGCAGCTTGCCCTCGGGAACAAAGTGTTCCGAGTCGCTCTTGATGGGGATGACGTAGATCGTTTCCGGCTCGTGCGCGTGCACGTCGATGACGAAGCCGAAGTCGCTGGGCAGGTTGCCGCTGACTTCGTGCCAGAGGTCCCCGGCGTTGTCGCTGCGCAGCACGTCCCAGTGCTTTTGCATGAAGAGCGTATTGGGGCGCGAGCGGTGCAGCGCGATGCGGTGCACGCAGTGGCCAATCTCCGCCTTGGGATCGGGAATGTATTGCGACCGCAAGCCCTGGTTGATCGGTTTCCAGGTCTTGCCAGCATCATCGGTGCGGAAGGCGCCCGCCGCCGAGATAGCCACGTAGATTCGCTTGGGATTGCTGGGGTCAATCAGGATGGTATGCAGGCACATGCCGCCCGCGCCCGGCTGCCACTTGGGGCCGGTGCCGTGACCGCGCAGGCCGGAGAGTTCGTACCAGCTAGCGGCGCCGTCAGTAGACTCGAACAATGCGGCGTCCTCGACACCGGCGTAGACCTTGTCGGGATTGTCGAGCGAGGGTTCGAAGTGCCACACCCGCTTGAACTCCCAGGGATGCTGCGTCCCGTCGTACCACTGGTGCGTGGTCAGAGGCTTGGACGAACTGTCATAGACGAATTTGTTGGGCGCACTCTTCCCAAAATCTTCCGGCGACGGCGCTTTTCCGCCACCCGGCACCTCCCAGGTCTTGCCGCCGTCATTCGAACGCTGCACCACTTGGCCAAACCAGCCGCTGGTCTGCGATGCATAAATACGATTGGGATCGGCGGGCGATCCTTTCACGTGGTACATCTCCCAACCGGCAAAATGGGGGCCGCTGACCTCCCAGTTCTGCCGCTTGCCATCCGCGGCAAGAATGAATGCGCCCTTACGCGTTCCGACCAGAACTCGTACCTTGCTCATCCCTCACCCCTTTCATTCAGTGTCAGTTGGTAGGTCACCGTTTCTGTGCCCTGGAGGGCAGCCGCCACTCGCCTCCGACCTGGAGAGGAGTGGGATCGTTCTCCCGCCAGCGCCGCCGAACTTCGGCGAGAATCAGCGCTCGGTTCGTCGCCATTTTTTCAATCGAAGCGCACGGCGCGCCCGTGTGCTCATGCCGCGCTCCCCAAAGGAGCAACTCCAACACCACCGGCGCCAGGTCAATGCCTTTTTCCGTCAGGCGGTAGTGCACGCTGCGGCGATCCGACTGCTGCGTCCCGCTGGCGAGAATGCCGGCCGAAACCAGTCTCTGCAGACGATCCGCCAGGATATTGCTCGCAATGCCCTCGCCGGCTTGCTGGAATTGCTTGAACGTGTGGAAGCCCCGAACCATCAGGTCGCGGATAATCAGCAGCGACCAGCGGTCTCCCAGGATTTCCAGCGAAATGCTCACCGGACATGCGGAGCGCCGCTTCGACGTTGGATTACGAGCCACGGCGAAGGACACTACCAAATGTCACTTGCAAATTGCAAGTCACACTTTTTCGCGTCCGCCTGCCGGAGACTTCCATCCAATGTCCAGCCAGGGGAAAGCCAGCAATTTGGCGAGGATGGTGTTTCATGCGCGCTGATGACGCTCCCGTGTTGCAGATCGAAATCGAATCCCAGCCGGCGAAGACCGTTGTTCAATGTACCGGCAAGATCAATACCAATTCGTGGACGGAGTTCTCGACCACCGTGCGCAAGCTGATCCCCGAGGGGAAAACGATCCGCGTGGATCTCAGCAAGGTGACGCAGATTGACAGCACCGGCATCGGCACGCTGGTGCAGGTTTGGGCCGCGGCCAAGAAGAGCGAGCTCGATCTGAAGTACGTCAACCCGCACAAGAACGTCGAGGACGTCATCCGCATTACCAAGCTGTTTCCCCTGTTCGAGATTCCCGAGCAGGGCGTGGTCGCTGCGGATTAGCCGGCGAACAGCTTCTTCCATTCCTCAAAGCGGACGGCGGGGTGACCTGCCACGGCGAGATTTGCTTGGACGTGTTCCGGCCGTCCCATCCCAACCAGGGCGGAAACCAGGCCGGGCGCGGAGCGCGCGAATTGAATGGCGTTCTCGGCGTCGGTTTTCATGCCGAGCCGCTGCCGGACAAACTCCGGCAGCCCTTCTGTGAGCTGACCCTGCGATAACGTTGCGCTGCCCACCGCCGCCAGCCCGCGAGAGCGCGCGAACTTCAAAGCCGAAACCATCCCGTCGTCGAATGTATGGTTTTCGCCCGACCAGGCTTGCGGCATGGCCAGATTGAACGGCAACTGGATAAATCGCAGGTGATGATGCTCGCCGCCGGCCTCGCGCGCCATATCCAGCACCGCCTGCAGTGGAATATAGCCTTGTTCTCCGGGGCGAACCCGGAAGGCATTCCAGGTGGCGACGCCGTACCATCGAATCTTGCCCTCCGCGACAGCACGCTCCAATTCGCCAAAGGCCGAGGTTAGCCGCTGCTGGAAGTTTTTCGCCGGAACCTGCGCCAGCTGGGTCTCGGGGTTGTGTACGTAGAAGACGTCAATCGTCTCCAGTCCAAGATTGCGGCGCGAGCGCTCCAGTTGGTCGGCCAGGTAGCGCGGCGCCATGCAGTGCATGCCGGCAATCTCGGCGGGATCGAGGATTCCGGGCTCGATGTATTCCTTCACGAAGTACGCGCGCGGGTCGGTCGGCGTGTCGCCGTCGAAGCTGAGATAGCCGGCCTTGCTGCAAACCAGCACTTCGTCTCGCTGCAACTGGCCGGTTTCCACCAGTTGACGGATGGCCGCGCCGACGTTGCGCTCGGAACGCTGGTGGCGGTAGTTGATGGCTGTATCCAGGACGTTGACGCCGGAGCGCAGGCCGGCGGCTAGGGCATCGGTGTAGGCGCGGTCGGCAGCTTCGCTGGTCTCGCCCAGATAAGTGCCGATGCCAATCGAGGAGAGCTGCAGGTCGCCCACGTCGGAGACCCAATCGGCCGAACGGAAGTGGCCGGCATCGCGGAGCTGTGGAAAACGTTCGCGGTATCGGGCGGTGCCGGAAGCAGTGGCGAAGCCTGCAATCATCGCGCGGCCCAGTGTATCAGCAGCTTGGCAGTCCTTTCGGACTGCGGAAGGCAATCGAGAGTTGCACCAACTCCGAGGCGGCAAACTTCTTCTTCGCCAATGCATCTGTAGCCGTGAGCACTTGTGTCTGCGGCGCGGCGCCGGCAAACAGGATCAGTCGCAAACAGCGGACCGGGGCAACTTCACCAGGAGGAATTATGAAAGCCTTTCTGCTTGGATTGGGACTGGGCATCGGACTGGGTGTGCTGTTTGCGCCCATGAGCGGAGAAGAGACACGCAACACGCTGCAGGAACGCGCTGGAGACCTGGCCAATACCGCGCGCGAGACCTATGAACAGGGCCGTGATCGCGTCCAGCGCACCGTCAGCACCATTCGGGGCGAACAAGGCGTTGGCACGCGTCCCACGGGCACGGAGACCAGCGTTTAGTCCAGCGGTGTGGGCAACGATCGAGGCAGCCGCGAGGCTGCCTTTGTCTTTTGCCGGCGCCGCGCTGCTGTCCTTGCATTTCCCCTTTGGATTACATATCGTTACGCGTCCCCGCCACGTCTGACCTGGGAGGCCGCCATGCGCCGTCAACGCGGGTTTTCGCTCATCGAGTTGCTGATTGTGATTGCCATCATCCTGGCGCTGGCCGCGATGGCGATCCCGAACCTGCTGCGGTCGAAGATGTCGGCGAATGAGGCGTCGGCGGTATCGTCGTTGCGCGCCATCGTGAACGCCCAAACCACGTACGCGGTGACCTACTCCAATGTCGGCTACGCCGACCAACTCACAAAACTGGCTTACCCGCAGGGCGGTGGCGCGGTGGATGTGAATCATGCCGGCATTCTGGACTGGGTGCTGGGCTGTGCTTCGCAACCGTGCCCGAAGGCGGGATACCAGTTCTCCGTCGGAAACCTCACCGGCTCGCCGATCATTAACGGCTACACGGCGGTGGGGACGCCGCAGTTGCTGGGGCAGACGGGACGGCGCGGCTTCTGCGCCGACCAGGGATCGCACGTGACCGTGGACCCGAACGGCGGCGCCAACTGCAGTGAGCCGCTGCAGTAGTCACTAGCCCAGACGCTAGTCGCTAGCTTGCGCACGGATTGTCACTGACGCTCCAAGTCGGTTTACTTAATGCGCATTAACTGTGCGCATTGGGGTGTTTACCACCCCCCTCCCCCTATCCTGCGCGACGTATATGGGTTTCCCTAGCAGAATGAGGCGAGTAGCGGATTGCCGACTGACGGTAACCGACGGTTACCGTGAGATTTGGCACGGTATCGGTCGCAGGTGAGCGTTATTCGACAGTAACGCCCTGGAGTGTCGGGGCAGCGTAGAAATTGTCAAAAAACTAAACACGTTGTTGTGTGAAGACACAAAACCCCGCACCTTATGGCGCTTTTTGAAGATAGCGGATTGGCAGCGACATGTGCTGTGACGTGCAAAGGAAAAGTGAGGTTGGCACGAAATTGTTGCGCCCGATTTGGGAGGTGCGTTGGGCTGGCAAAAAGATCAACGCAGAGGACGCGGAGCAGCAGAGAAACGCGGGCTAACAATTTACCCGGGCATGACTACGTTTGACACTCTGCGCACCGGGCCTTTATTCTTGAATTTTGGCTCAGGGAGAATTTTGCCGTCTGTGGCGGCCCGGGCAATTGTCTGAAGGGCTTGCGCTTAGGGCAGTGCCGCGATGTTTATCAGCCTCCAGGTCCTGGAACAGAAAGAGATCAATTTCCGGGAGCAGTATCCGCCGGAGGCGATTGATCTGGGCGCGGAAATGCGCCAGGTTGGTCCGCTGCTCTCCAGCGGGCGGGCGACGCTGATCGAGGAACATCACGGGCACAAGGGCGTAATCCGGGATATCCGCGTGGTCGGGGAATTGGCAACGCGGCTGGGACTGGCATGTGCCCGGTGCCTGGAGCCAGTGGAGCGGGACGTAACGCGGCAATTTGAGCTGTTGTACCGTCCGCTGGGAAGCGACGCCGGCCGGGAAGAGATTTCGGTCACCCAGGCGGAAGCTGAGATCGGCTATTACACGGGGGAGGGGATCGAACTGACGGACGTGCTGCGGGAGCAGATCCTGCTGGCGGTTCCGCTCAAGGTCGTCTGCCGCGAACAATGTCGCGGGCTGTGCCCGCAATGCGGCAAGAACCTCAACCAGGGTGAGTGCAAGTGCGCTGCTCCAGCCGGCGACAGCCGCTGGGAGGCGCTGAAGGAATTGAAAGACAAGTTAGAACGCTAACGAGTAATTCAAAAGTTCTGGTTTCCTTCTGGAAACTGGCAACTGGAAACTGGAAACTGTTCTATGGCGAATCCAAAGAGACGACATTCCCAGGCGCGTACCTCGAAACGGCGCGCACACGATTTTCTGACCGCGCCCTCGCTTTCCGAGTGCCCGAACTGCCACGAGCGGAAACTGCCGCATCGCGCCTGCCCGAAATGCGGTTACTATAAGGGCCGCGAAATTCTGGCTGTCAAAGAAAAAGAGTAGGCGCAAGGCGCCAGGCGCAAGGAGCAAGGTGGGAGCGGCCGCAAGGTCGGCCTGCCGCGTGAGCGCCCAGCGAACCTTGGCTCAATCCTGATGCCAACGACAATCGCCGTGGACGCCATGGGCGCCGACCGCGCCCCCAAGCCGGAGGTGGAAGGCGCCATCCTGGCTGCGCGTCATCACGACGTGCGCGTGCTGCTGGTGGGTCCCGAAGACAAGATCAAGGCCGAGCTGCGCCACCATCCGTCGGCGCCCAGTGACCAAATCCACGTCGTGCACGCCAGCGAAGTCATCGGCATGCAGGAGAAGGCGGCGCAGGCGGTGCGCGCCAAGCGCGATTCTTCGATGCGCGTGGGATTGCGGCTGGTGCGCGAGGGCAAAGCGGCAGGCTTCATTACCGCCGGCAACACCGGCGCCGCCATGGCCACCGCGAAGATGGTTCTGGGCGCGCTGCCCGGCGTGGACCGTCCGGCGCTGGCCGCGGTCTTCCCCACCGCGAAAGGCACCGCCAGCATCATGCTGGACGTGGGCGCCAACGTTGATTCCAAGCCGCACAACCTGGAGCAGTGGGCGGTGATGGGCGACATCTATTTCCGCTCGATGTTCGGCGCGGAATATCCGCGCGTCGGACTGCTCTCCATCGGCGAGGAAGAGTCCAAGGGCAACGACCTGACACGCAGCGCGTACCCGCTGCTGAAACAGCTTCCGCTGAACTTTGTCGGCAACGTAGAAGGCCGCGACCTGTACAACGGCAGCGTAGATGTGATCGTTTGCGACGGCTTCATCGGCAACGTAGCCCTGAAGATTTCCGAAGGCCTGGTGGAGACGGTGCGCTACCTGCTGAAAGAATCGCTGCGCTCCACCATCACCAGCCAGGTGGGATTCCTGCTGTCGCGGCGGGCATTCGAGGATTTCAAGAAGCGGCTGGATTATTCCGAGTACGGCGGCGCGCCGCTGCTGGGGATCAAGGGCGTGTGCATCGTGTGCCACGGCTCGTCCAATTCCAACGCCATTAAGAACGCCATCCGGGTGGCCGCGGACTTCGCCAACTCGCACGTCAACGCGCATATCGAACAGGGCCTGACAGCGTCACGCGCGCGCGTGGGCGAAGCCCAGAGCGCCGGCGACGGCAAGTCATAGCTCTCGTCAGCCCCGGGTAAACACGGGTTAATACCGATCGATTCATTCAGATCAGTGTTCATCAGCGTTGATCAGCGGCAAATTTGCTTTTCTCTTCCCTCAATTACAATTCCCTCTGCATGAAGGCAGTCGTCATCACGCGCTACGGCGGCCCCGAGGTTTTGGAGTTGCGCGAGGTCCCCGAACCGCAGCCCAAGCCCGGGCAGGTGGTGGTGCGCGTGGAAGCCTGCGGCGTCAACTTCGCCGACATCCTCACCGCGCGCGGCGGATATCCGGGCACGCCGGAGCCGCCGCTGGTGGCGGGACGCGAATTCGCCGGCACGCGCCAAGATACCGGCGAACACGTGATGGGCTACACCCAGAGCAAGGCGTTCGCGGAGAAAATCGCGGTGTCGCCGCAGCAGATCTGGCCGGCGCCGAAGCAGTGGTCGGCCGCGGAAGCAGCGGCCTTCCCGGTGAATTACTTCACCGCGTATTTCGCCTACTGGAAGGCCGGGCTGGTGGAGGACGCAAAAACGGCCCACATCCGCCAGCAACGGGCAGATGTGGGGCACCCAAAGGATTCGAAACGAGTGCTGATCCAGGCGGTGGCGGGCGGTGTAGGCACGGCGGCGGTGGAGATCGGCGCGATCCTTGGGATGGAGATGTTCGGAACATCGTCATCCGACGAAAAGCTGGCGCGCGCAAAAGAACTTGGACTGCAGCACGGGATCAACTACACGCGCGAAGATTACGAGCAGCGCATTCGCGAACTTACCGGCGAGGAAGGCGTAGACGCTGTGTTCGAGATGCTGGGCGGCGAGCACGTCACCAAAGGCGTGCGTTGTTTGCGGCGCTTCGGAACCGTGATCAGCTACGGCAGCGCCAGCGGGCAGCATCCGACACTGGACGCGCGCATTCTCTACGAAAAGCAGACCAGCGTGCAGGGGTTGTGGCTGGGCAAGTTGTCGCAGGATGCGCAGGTCATGGGCGCGGCTTGGGAACGGTTGTCGGGGTGGGTTGCGGCCGGGCAGTTGCATCCGGTCATTGGGCAGACGCTGCCGCTGGAACGGGCGGCTGACGGTTTCAGGTTAATGCTGGAGCGAAAAAACTACGGCAAGATTGTCTTGGCACTTCGCGCTTAGCACTTCGTACGAAAAAGAAAAAACCGGCGCTGTTCTCCCCCGAGACTTTGCGCCGGTTTTTAAGGCTCCAAGAAATCAGCGACGGGATCATGTCCTACGACTGGTCCACCGGGCCCGGCGCACATGGAACCTTAAGCTTGTCTAGCCTCTGGCGACTCTGGCCCTGGTTCGTCCCTGCAAGAGGCTTCCTGGAGGGTTCTGTCCCATCTCAAGGTGCCCCGGAGCGAGGCAGTTTTCAACCGCAATCCATCGCAGGATGTTAACTCTTCGAGTAACTCCATTCCCACGCTGAACCTACGCTCTCCAGTGGAACTCGGCCTTTGCGGTGCACGCGGCGACCGCCGTGTCGGGGCACGCCGTAATGGATCAGATAACCCTGTATCTGGAATGGGCTATTGGCAATGTAAGTGCAACTTGGCGCGTGCACAGTGGGCAGCCGGGGTGATATAAGGAACCCATTCATACGCGTCATCCCCAAGGGTTGCGGGGATGTCTCCCGCTCCTCGAGGTGACTCAGCCGGGCAGGCAGGCTGAGGAGGTTCCGTGGATATAGTTCTCATTCGTGGCATCTTTGTCCTGATCGTAGCCGCCGTCTGCTACCTGTTGCAGCCGTTCGGCTTACGCCCTCTGACCGATGCCGTCGTCGGTTTGGCCATCGGGCTGGCGATCATTCTGTTCGAAATTCGTCTGCACGCCATCAGCCTGAAGCGGCTGATTGGAGCAGCTATCGGCAGCGTTCTTGGCATCTTTGGTGCCTACCTGTTCAGTCTGGTCATCCGCAACGCCATCCATCCCGGTCCGACCCAAAGCTTTTTGCAGCTCATGGTCATCCTGCTGATGGCCTACGTGGGCCTGGTAGTGGGAGCCAACAAGGGTGACCTGCTGAATCTGTCGGCGCTGGGCGGAATCTTTGGCGGCGAGAAGCAGGGCAAGCGCAGCTACAAGATCCTGGATACCAGCGTCATTATTGACGGCCGCATCGCCGACATTGCCGAAACCGGCTTCCTGGACGGCGTGCTGGTGATCCCGCAATTCGTTCTGCGTGAGCTGCAACTGGTCGCCGATTCGGCCGACTCGCTCAAGCGCAACCGCGGCCGGCGCGGTCTCGACATCCTGCAGCGCATCCAGAAAATCGCCACCCTGCAAGTGCAGATCGTGGAAGACGATTTCCCGGCCATCCGTGAAGTGGACATGAAGCTGATCGAGCTGGCCAAGCTCATGGAAGGCAAGATCGTCACCAATGACTTCAACCTCAACAAGGTGGCTCAGCTGCAAGGAGTGGACGTCCTCAACATCAACGAGCTGGCAAACTCGCTGAAGCCGATCGTGCTGCCGGGCGAAGCCATGCGCGTGTTCATCCTGAAAGAAGGCAAGGAGTACAACCAGGGCGTCGCCTATCTGGATGACGGAACCATGGTGGTGGTGGACAACGCGCGCAAGATGATCGGTAAGACGGTGGACATCGCGGTGACGTCGGTGTTGCAGACCACGGCCGGGAAGATGATCTTCGGCAAGTTTGACGAGCGGATGATGGCGAGGACCGAGCCGCAGCGCGTACCGCGGCCCGGGGCGCCGCAGCCCTCGCCCGCGCCGTCGTCGGCTGCCCCTGCCGTGGCCGGCGACCGTTCGGGAGAGCAGCCGGCGTAAAGGCAGTTTCAGTTTCGAGTTTCAGTTTCCGGGGCCGAAACGCCAACCACGGATTTTCACGGATGGACGCGGATCGGAGTTTTCCGATCGGTGGGAATCCGTGGCAATCCGTGGTTTATTTTTCCACTTAGCTCGCAGTCCCGGCGAACCATCACTGAAAGCTGCCAGCCGATGGCGGAGAGCCTGTATACTGCTCTCCCCTTATGAACGTGATTGTCATTATTCCGGCGGCGGGGCTGGGGACGCGGATGGCGGCGGCCGGTGGACGTGTCGCGCCGGGCACGTCGAAGCAGTTCACGGAATTGGGCGGCGTGCCGATCCTGATCCATACGCTGCGCAAGTTTGACGCGGCGCCGCAGGTGAAGGAAATCTACCTGGCGCTGCGTGAGCCCGAGGCGGCATCGTTCAAGAGCCGTCTGGCGCAGGAGCGTTTGTCCAAGCCCGTGCATGTGGTGGAAGGCGGCGAGCACCGCCAGGAGTCCGTGGCGCACGCGCTGGCGGCGGTGAATGCCGCACCCGACGACGTCATCCTGGTGCACGATGCGGTGCGGCCCTTGGTAGACGAAGAAACCATACGCAATGTGATTGACGGCGTGGTGCGGCACGGCGCCGCCATCGCCGGGGTGCCCGCCGTGGACACTATCAAGCAGGTGGAACGAACCGCCGACGGAGCGCTGATCCGCGCCACCATCCCGCGGGCGCAGATCGTGATGGCGCAGACGCCCCAGGGCTTCCGCTTCGACATCCTGAAGAAGGCCTTCGACGAAGCTGCCGCCGATGGCTTCAGCGGCACCGACGAGGCTTCGCTGGTGGAGCGCTCCGGCCACGACGTGGCGGTCGTCATGGGCTCGCCGAGGAACATCAAGATCACCACCCCGGCAGATCTGGAGCTGGCGGAGTTTTATGCGAAAAGCTGTTAGCCATTAGCTCTTAGCTTTTATCTTGTTCCGGGTCAGCTAAGAGCTAAAAGCCAAGAGCTAAAGAGCTAGCATGCGCATCGGTTACGGTTGGGATTCCCACGAGTTCAAGCGCGGCATACCGCTGAAGATCGGCGGCGTCGCCATCCCGCACCACAAGGGATTGGCGGGGCACTCCGACGGCGATGTGCTGCTGCACGCGCTCACCGACGCCCTGTTCGGGGCGGTGGCCGCCGGCGATATCGGCACGTGGTTCCCACCTTCGGACCCGCAATGGAAGGGCGCAGACTCCCTCATCTTTCTTCAAACCGCGCTGAAGCAGGTCGAGAAAGCCGGATACTCGATCGCCAACGTGGATTCCACGCTCATCCTGGCGGCGCCAAAGATTAGCCCGTACGCCGAGCAGATTCGCGCTCGCGTGGCCGAGTTGATCGGGGTAAATGCAAATGCCGTGGGAGTGAAAGCGAAGACGCCGGAAGGCATGGGAACGGAAAACGCCGCCATCGCGCACGTGGTGGTGCTGCTGACCAAAAGCACGAGCAAGAAAAAAGGCCGGCACGCGGCCGCTGAGGAAATTCCGCAGCCCGTCGTGGACTCGGTGGCGGAAAGCCTGCTGAAGACGGTGCCGGAGCCGGAAGGGAAAAAACGCGTCCGGTAGCCCTCGCGGCTAGGGACTAGCGGCGGACCTGGTCGCCTCATTCTTTAAGATACTGATCATCAGCCGCACCAGCATGCCGTCGAATTGCGTGCCGCTGCAGCGCTCCAATTCCGCCATCGCTTCCGTGTTGGTCATGCGGGGGGCGAACGGGCGGTCCGTCATCATGGTCAGATAACCGTCCACCACAGCCAGCAAGCGTGAACCGAGTGGAATCTGCTCGCCACGCAACCCGTCCGGATAACCTGTGCCGTCCACATGCTCGTGGTGGTGCTTGACGATTTCCTGGATGCGTTCGCCTCCGGGAATGGCGGAAAGGATTTCGGCGGCGATGATGGGATGCATCTTCACCAGCCCGAACTCGTCTTCGGTGAGCGGGCCGGGCTTGCACAGGATTCGCTCGGGAACGATGAGCTTGCCGAGATCGTGTACACGGGCGGCAAAGACGACATCCTGCAGTTCCTCGGGGTCCATAGCTAACTCGGCGCCGAGACGCTCTACTTGCCGGGCGGCGGCTTCGCCGATGCCGGGGCCATGGACTTCGCGGTTTTCGGCGGCGCGGCTGAGCACCACTAGGGCCTGCATGACCGAATCCCGGCTGCCCACGCCGCCGCACAGCCGCTTCAGTGTCGCGATCAGTTCCTCGACCGAATCCACGCCGGTGTGCTCACGCTGGAGGAAGCCCTCAATATAGGCGGTGAGCAGTTGCCGCTGTGCGGTTTCGTTCTCGGTGTTGACGAACCCCTCGGCGACGGAGACGCGATTTCCCCCAGCGCGCTTGGAGATGTACATGCCTGCGTCAGCAACGTGGATCGCCTCTTCTGCCGATGAGCCGTGCAGCGGATAGGTGGCCACGCCGAAGCTGCCGGTAATGTGGCGCTCGTTCAGCATCGGGTCGGTCGCCAGCCACAAGCGCAGGCGCTCGGACAAGATCTGCGCCTGCTCGACCCCGGTTTCCGGCATGAGGATGACGAACTCATCACCGCCGTAGCGCGCTACCACGTTGGACTGGCGGCATTTCTGTTCCAGCAGCCGTCCGACGCGCGCCAGCACCAGATCGCCTTCCAGGTGGCCGGCGGTGTCGTTCACTTCCTTGAACTTGTCGAGATCAATCAGCACCACGGAGAAGGGCCGGCCGGAGCGCGAGGCGCGCTTCCATTCCGATTGCAGGCTCTCGAGGAAGAAGCGGCGCGTCTTAATGCCGGTCAGCCCATCGGTGATGGACTGCTGCTGCAGTTTCTGGAAGACGAACGCATTGTGCAGCGCGGTGGCCAGCAGGTCGGCCAAGGTGCGCAGGATCAGGACTTCCTGGTCGCCGAAAGCCTTGTCGCGGCGGCTCTCGACGTTGAGCACGCCCAGCAGCGTCTCGCCATAAGTGAGCGGCAGGCAGAGCGCCGACTTTGCATCCAGAAGGATGGTCTGCTGGTGCGGGTCGCCGTCCTGCACCAACACCATCTCGTTGGAGCGTGCGCAGCGCCCTATGATGCCCGCGCCCAGCGGGACGCGCTTGCCCACACCCTTGGCGCTGGCGCCGGCTTCGGCCTTGATCTCGATTTCCTTGGTGACGTAGTCGAGCATGCCGATGCCGATGTGGTCGAAATCAAACGTGTCTTGAATGGTGGCCACAATTTCGGCCAGCATCTGCTCGGCGTCCTGGCTGGAAATGGCCGTATTGGAAACGCTGTTCAGGAAAGCGAGATAGCGCGAGCGCCGCTGCTGCTCCTTGAAGAGGCGGGCGTTCTCGATCGCGACGGCAACCTGCCCGGCGGCGGTCTGCAGCAGATCGAGGTCGCGCGGTTCGTACACGAACTCGCGCTCGAAGTTCATCGCGGCCATCATGCCGCTGGGGCGGTTGTTCATGAAAATAGGAACGGCGCAGTAACTCTTCGCCGGGCGCGACGGGACGTAGGTGATGCCCAGCTTGGCGCGGACAGTTTCCATGTCGGAGCGCACCAGCAGCGGGTGCCCGGTGCGGATCACGTGCTCGGAGAGGGCGTTGGTCAGCTTGCGCGAGCGCTTCGGCTGGATGACGCCCTCCACGCAATCGAATTCGAAGCGCAGCTCATCGCCTTCCAGGAAGGCGACGTAAAAGGTCTCGGTATCGAACAGCAAGCCGAGCTCTTTGTGAATCGAGCGCAACACCTCGTCGGGATCCAGGCGGGAGCTGATTACCTGGCCCATCTGCGTCAGCAGCTCGTATTCGCGGGTACGCCGGCGGGCCTCGTGCATGACCACGTAATTTTCCAGCGTCATGCCGATCTGCATGGCCACGCCGAGCAGCAGCCGGACCTGCGGCGAACTCAGCGTCTGCCGTGACTCGTGCGGAAAAATGACGACTCCGAAATTGTTGTCGCGGGTCTGGAGGCTGACGGCGCTGACGTTCTGCGCGCCGTAACGCAGCAGCAGTTCCTTGCAGCGTTCAAAGCGGCCCGGAGCGCCGGCCGGCAGCGGCTCGCTCATGTGGCGCAGGTTGTGGAACGTCGCCAGGCCGCCACGCCGGTACGCCATGCCGCTCAGGTACTCTCCAGCGCCAGAGTTTTCCAGTTCGGCGGTGAACTCGTCCGCACATCCCCGGCTCACCGATGGCAGGGCGGCCCGCCAGCGTTCGGCGATAACGAGAGCTCCGCGCTCGCAGCGCACCAGATGGAGGAGCCGGTCCAGCACCTTGCCGAGCGCAGGAGCTACTTCATCAGGTCCCAGCACCAGGCTGGTGTCGATTTCTAAAGTGGAGAAAGCCAGCGAGTTCTCCTGTACCAGGCGGCGCTCGTGCTCAAACAGCACGATGATCATCGAGATGCCGATCAGCATCTGCGGCATGGTGCCGAGGAAATGGCCGGCGCGTCCGAAAAATTGCTGGAAAAATGTGTAGAACTGCCGCGCCACTAACAGCGGTACCCAGAACAGCAGCGACAGCGCCACCAGGCGGAAGCCGAGCGAATCGCGCTGCCGCCCCAGGCGATAGAACCGGATGGCGCAGACGACCAGCACGGCCGCGACTCCGGTCTCCAGTTCCAGGTGCGGCCGGGCTTGCAAGCGGAACTGGCCCTGGTACAGGTGTGACAGGGTGCTGCTGATGGTCAGGACAACCGCAACCAGCCCAAGAACCACGTCCGACCAATGCGGACTAAAGTCCTCCTGTACCTGGCGCGTAGATACAAACAGCGCCGCCGCTACTCCGCAGAACAAAATCCGCGAAGCTACGTAGGTGGCTATATCCTCATGGCCGTAGTAGGTCCAGGCCAGCAAAAGGTATTGCAGGCAGTAGGCCGCCCAGGCCACCTGCCAGGCGCGAAAATACTTCTCTTGCGCCTGCCGGCACAGATAGCTGAACACCGCCAGGAATAGGAATGCAAAGATTCCCGGGACGATCACCAGTCCGATAAAAACATTCTCCATGCGGAGCCTTGCATTCCTCAGTAAGCACCGATGTGCACTGCCGTGTTTCGTGGATTAACGAAGTTCGCGCGTCCCTGAGGCAGGGGCGGCACAGGGCATCTCCTAAGCCGGACGCACCACCCCATGCGGTTAAGCATGGGCTAATGTTCCGGCTAGTGCGGGAGAATATATTGCGCTTTATGGCGCAGGTCAATCGGGAGAAGGCCTGCGTCCAACACGATAGTAACCCCCTCTAACGTGCTGATTACGTTGAAACTAAACGAGATACATCTTCGGCGGGCGGCCCACCCCCGGCCGGTTTTGCCAGAGTGGGGAATTCGCGGTTCCGGTTGAGTAGCGAGCGTTGAATGCTGCTAGCCTCGGCTGGCGACCTTAGCCCAGGTGTCCTTCAGGGCCACTGTCCGGTTGAACACCGGGCGCCCTGGCTTGGCATCCGGATCGACGCAAAAATACCCCAGCCGCTCGAATTGGTAGCGTCTGCCTACCCCGGCCTGGGCCAGCGATGGCTCCAGCTTGGCATTGCTTACCACTTCCAGCGATTCGGGATTCAGGTTGGCGGTGAAGTCCCGGCCATCCTCGACCTTATTTGGATCTTCCCTGGTGAAGAGCTTGTCGTAGAGCCGCACCTCGGCCTCGATGGCATGCTGCGCCGAAACCCAGTGGATAGTGGACTTTACTTTGCGGCCATCGGGCGTGTTGCCGCCGCGAGTAGCGGGATCATAAGTGCAATGGACTTCGACCACTTCGCCGGTGTCGCTCTTCACGACATTGGTGGCAGTCACCAGGTAGCCGTACCGCAACCGGACTTCGCGGCCGGGAGAGAGGCGGAAGTACTTCGGCGGCGGCGTCTCGCGAAAATCGTCCTGCTCGATGTACAGCACGCGCGAGAACGGAACCTTGCGCGCTCCGGCCGCAGGATCTTCCGGGTTATTGACCGCTTCCATCTCTTCGACCTGGCCCTCGGGGTAGTTGTCAATCACCACCTTCAACGGGCGGAGGATGGCCATGGCACGCGGAGAGCGTTTGTTCAGGTCTTCGCGTACAAAGTGCTCCAGCATGGCCAAATCCACGACGCCGTTGGTGCGGGACACGCCGACCGCCCAAACGAAGTTGCGGATTGCCTCCGGCGTGTAGCCGCGGCGGCGGATGCCGGAAATGGTGGGCATGCGCGGGTCGTTCCACCCGCTGACGTGCTTGTCGTTGACCAGTTGCAGCAGCTTGCGCTTGCTGAGCAGCGTGTAGGTCAAGTTGAGGCGGTCGAATTCAATCTGCTGCGAGGGGAAAATGCCGAGCTGCTCGATGAACCAGCGATACAGCGGCTGGTGGTCGGCAAACTCCAGCGTGCACATGGAGTGCGTGACCTTCTCCAGCGAGTCCGATTGGCCGTGCGCGTAGTCATACATCGGGTAGATGCACCACTTGTCGCCCGTCCGGTGATGCGAGGCATGCAGGATGCGGTACATCACCGGGTCGCGGAGGTTCATGTTGGGCGAGGCCATATCAATCTTGGCGCGAAGGCAGCGCGCGCCATTGGGAAACTCGCCATTCTTCATGCGGGTGAAAAGATCGAGGTTCTCTTCCACCGAACGATTGCGATAGGGGCTTTCACGGCCCGGCTCCGTCAACGTGCCGCGATAGTCGCGGATCAGCTCCGCCGACAGGTCATCCACATATGCCTTGCTGCTCTGGATCAGCCGGATCGCCCAGTCATAGAGCTGATCGAAGTAATCGGAAGCGTAGTAGAGGCCGTCCCAATCGAAGCCGAGCCAGCGCACGTCCTCCATAATGGAGTCCACGTACTCCTGCTCTTCTTTTTCGGGATTCGTGTCGTCAAAGCGGAGGTTGGTGCGGCCGCCAAACTCGTCGGCCAGGCCAAAGTCGAGACAGATGGCCTTGGCGTGCCCGATGTGCAGGTAGCCGTTGGGCTCGGGCGGAAAGCGCGTCTGCACCACCGCGTCGCCGTATTTCTTGTTCTTCAGATCTCCGGCAATGATGTCGCGGATGAAGTTGGAGGCACCGGCGGCAGTCGCGGGAGCAGCGTTTTCAACCGCATCGGTCTTTGGATTGGTGGCCATGGTGCTAGCGCTGGGCTTCCCCTAACTCCAGACCATTGTATTGGATTCTTCGCGGAATCTGCCTGCTAGGCCACGGCCGGCTGCTCGGCCTGCGGCGCCGGCAGCCGGAATCCGAGCTTTTCCACCACGCTGTTGAAGTGGGCCAGCCAATCGGCATCGTCCTGCCGCCGCGGATATTCGCCTTGCAGCAGGTTATAGAACACGTTCTGCACGCGCCACAGGTTCACTTCAAAGGGCAAGGAGCGGGCCACCGAGATCATGCCATCCACGCGCGCCAGCAGCGACAGGTTGCCGGGATCGGATTCCAGACCATGGGCCATCTGGTTCAGACGGCGCCGCAGCGCGTAGTCCAGGCCCGCCGAGTCAAGCGGGACTTCGTCGCGCGCCGCCGCATCCAGCAGCATACGGATTTGCTCTACGTCCCCTTCCGGGTCTTCGAAGGCCCGCCGTAGCGAGCTGTTGATGACGAACTCCGCCGTGCGCAGCAGCACCTTGGGCAGCGGCGCGCCCAGATCGGTCAGGAATCGCATCAGTGGGCCGTGGTGCTCGTAAATCTGCCGGTAGCTAGCCTCGGCCTCTCGGATAGTCGAATCCAAAATTCTATGGATGACCCGCCGCTGCTCGTCGCGGAACAAAGACTTCAGCGAGTAGGCCGTTCCTTCAAAGTGCCGGTCGAGCACGCGCAGCGCTTCCGGCAGGTCGGCCCGGCCGAAAGCCTCGCTGACCGCGCGAGCCAACTCGTAGTACGCGTCCTCACCCGCGAACTTACGCACGCCGGCGCTCAGGTTGTGATCGCCGAGGTGGAGCACGCCGAAGCTGATGGGCAGTTGCTCGCGCGTGATCTCGGAGGTGATCAGCGCCCGCCCGATGCCGATGCGCGCGCGGCCCGATTCCTGAACGTGCGAGTCCAGCATGTCTACGGCGTAGCAGTAAATCCGGCTGTGCTCGCCGAATTCCTCGAAAACTGAGCTGATGGCGTAATGCGCTCCTACGCCCAACAGATCAATCACCGCCGGCTTCACGAATTTCCGGTACACCTGCTCGCCGTTGCCAAAACCCGACAAATTGCTGTTGGCCTGCGCCAGGCGGCGAATGAATTCTTCCTCACGATGGTCGCCGAGCAGCCTTTGCGCCAGTTGCACGGCGCGGCCTGCGTACTGCACCACTTGGACGGTCTCAATGCCGGTCAGCTCGTCGAAGAACCAGCCGCAACTGGTGTACATGAGCATGGCGTGACGCTGCATTTCCAGCAGTTGAAGCGCGCGCACCTGTTCATCACGGTTGAGCTCATGCGAGGCGTGCTCCGCCAAAAACCGGTCTACGTTCTGGATGGAGCGATCGAGCACCACGGCGCCATAATCGTCGCGGGCTCGCCAGGGCTCGTGCAGCAACTCGCCGGCGGCCTGCTCGAAACCTCCGGCCAGGTCGTCACGCAGCCAGTCGAGCGCTTCGCGCAACGGCCCGCGCCATTGCTGGTTCCAGCCTGCGTGGCCACCGGAATTGCAGCCGCAATCGGTGGCCCAGCGACCAACGCCGTGGGCGCAACTCCACGCCGTGTTCTCGATGATCTGCACCTCGTGGGTAGGCGGATGCTGCTCGAGGTACTCGCCGTAATTGGTGACCTTGGCAAGATTGCGTGACTCGATGAACTCCAGCGCGTAGGCCAGCGCCATATCGCCGTGGGGGTGATGATGTCCGTAGGTCTCGCCGTCGGTAGCGATATGCATCAGTTGCGGCCATTTACGCGTATCGCTGAAGCCGGAAAGCAGCCGGTTGGCAAAGCCCTCCCCGCTGTTCAGCAGGTGCTCGAAGGCGACGGCACGGGAAATCGGTCCGTCGTAAAAGAGAACGGAGATGCTCCGCCCCGACGGCAGCGGGCAAACATAGGCGCGGGTTGGATCTATCTTCGAGCCTTCGACGCTGCGCCACTGTGAGAGCTTGCCGCTGTCGTTCGGCAATTGCGGGCCGCGTCGCTTGCGAATCTGTCCCGCCTGATGCGGCGCCAGAACGGTGAACTGGATACCGTGGTCGGCCAGCACCTCCAGGGTCTCGATATCCACCGCCGTCTCCGGCAGCCACATGCCTTCGGGGGCGCGTCCGAAGCGGTGCTCAAAGTCGCGGATTCCCCACCGCACCTGCGTGATTTTGTCGCGGCGGTTGGCCAGCGGCAGGATCATGTGGTTGTACGACTGCGCCAGCGCCGAGCCGTGCCCGGAGAAATTCTCCCGGCTGATGCGGTCGGCTTCCAGGATCGCCTCATAGGTGCGATGGGCGTTCTCCTCCATCCAGGAGAGCAGCGTCGGGCCGAAGTTAAAGCTGATGCGCGAATAATTATTGGTGATCCTGACGATCCGGCCCTCGCCATCCAGGATGCGGGATGCCGCATTGGGCGCGTAGCACTCCGCCGTGATGCGCTCGTTCCAGTCGTGATACGGATAGGCGGAATCCTGCAGCTCCACCGCCTCCAGCCACGGGTTCTCGCGTGGCGGCTGGTAAAAATGGGCGTGAATGCAGATGTAGCGGTCCATGGGCATCTACTTTGATGCTGAATTTGGCGCCGTACAGGCTGGCAAACTGACGCAAAACAGAGATTTTTGGGCCGTTGGCGGAGGGCGCCTTCGGCTTCGCTTTGGTGTGCGAGGGCGCCAGGGAAGCAAGCACGGCTGGTGCCGGCTTGCATCTGAGTTGATGGGAGAAGGCATGGCGAGCCGGGCCCGCGTTGTCCACAAAAAGTCAGGCATCCATCAGGTCAAGCAAGGCAAGCAGCAGGATGTACTCGACAAGGAGTTCCGGCGCCATCGGGCGCTGCGCATTATCGCGGTCATCTGCATCGTGGCGGCAGTGGGATGGTTGCTGGTCCAATTCTTCGGCCCGCCACTGAAGTACAAGCTGCTCGAGCCTCCCCGGGACGCGCTCGACTCACCGCAATTCCTTCGCAACCTGGAAGGGTTGACCAACACGCCGATTTCGCGCAACAACCGCATTGAGGCACTGCCGAACGGAGAGAAGTTCTACGCGGCGGAAATCGCGGCCATGCGACAAGCGCGCCACAACATTGATATTGACGCCTACATTTTTCGCCGCGACGACCTGACCCGCCGCGTGCTCGATGTCCTGACCGAGCGCGCCCGGCATGGGGTACGCGTCACCCTGGTGGTGGATGCCATCGGCAGCGCCACCACCGGCAAGAATTACTTTAACGACCTGCTGAAGGCCGGCGGTCGCATGGCCTGGTACCACCCGGTGCGCTGGAATACCTGGATGCGAAGCAACAATCGCACCCACCGCGAGATTACGGTGATTGACGGGGAGACTGCTTTCGTCGGCGGCGCCGGCTACGGTGGAGTTTGGATGGAAGGAGACAAGAAGCAGTCGCGCTGGCGTGACACCATGTTTCGCGTGCGGGGCGATGCCGTGTCCGGTCTACAGAGCGCGGTCGTACAGAACTGGCTGGAGGCTTCCGGCGAGGTGCTGAACGGGTCCGACTATTTTCCGCCGGCCGGAAATCCGGGCCAAACGCCGGCCTTGGTGGTGGCCAGCACGCCCACCACCAGCGGCGCCACGCGTGCCCGCCTGCTTTTCCAGGTGCTGATGGCCGCGGCGCGCAAGTCCATTTACATCACCACGCCGTATTTCGTGCCGGATGCCAGTGCGCGCGACGAGTTGCTGCGCGCTATCCGCGAGCGCCACGTGCAGGTGAATCTGCTCGTTCCGGGCAGTAAAAGTGACCACCCGACCATTCGCAGCACCAGCCGGGCTACCTACGGGCCGCTGCTCGCAGCCGGCGCGCACATTTACGAATACGAGCCCACGATGCTGCACGCAAAAATCCTGGTGGTGGACGAAAGCTGGGTGGTGGCGGGCTCCACCAACTTCGATCCGCGCTCATTCGGCATTGATGACGAGGACAATTTGGCGGCGCTCGATCCGGAGCTCGCCCGCGGGCTGATCGCCGATTTTCAGCAGGACGTGACCGCGAGCCGCCACGTCACGTACGACCACTGGAAGAGCAGGTCCGTGTTCGAGCGGGCGCTGGAATGGTTTGGGGCGCTCTGGCAGCGGCAGCAGTAAGTGCCGAGTGCCAAGTTTGAAGTGCCAAGTGTGGAGTTGGTGGCTGCAGATTCGCGTTAGGCGGTTAAGAACGAAATGGCATCTTAATGATGGGTTCCGCGACATGGAACCTGCTGTCACTGAAAATCATGCAATCGTTTCGCGTTGCGACTTACAACGTTCACAAGTGCCGCGGCATGGATCGCCGTGTCCGGCCCGGCCGCATCGCCGAGGTCCTGCGCGAGCTCGACGCCGACGTCATCGCCATGCAGGAGGTGCTCAGCATTGAAGGCGGCGCGCCCGAGGACGACCAAGCCGACTTCATCACGGCGCAGCTCCCCGGCTACTCCTGCCACTTCGGCGAGAACCGCCGGCTTCGCGGCGGCGCCTATGGCAACATGATCCTCAGCCGGTTGCCGGTGATCTTTGTCCGTAATTACGACTTAACGTGGCGAGGACGCGAAGCGCGCGGCTGCCTGCGGGCCGATATCGTCGTGCCCGGGGGCGAGCCGCTGCATGTCTTCAACGTGCACCTGGGAACCGCGTTCGTGGAGCGGCGTCACCAGGCCCGCCTCCTGCTGTCGCTCGACGTTCTCCGCTCCGAGGACATCAGCGGGCCGCGAATTATCGTCGGCGATTTCAACGAATGGACGCGCGGGCTGGCATCGCGCCTGATGTCGGAGGAGTTCCGCAGCGTGGACCTGCGCCAGCACATCCGCGGCAGCCGCACGTATCCGGGCATTCTGCCGCTGCTGCACCTCGACCATTTTTATTTCGACCGGCACCTTGCGCTGGAGGGATTCGAACTGCATAAGACGCGCAAGTCGCTGGTCGCGTCGGACCACTTACCGATGGTCGCGCAGTTCCGCCTGGCGGCAGCCGAATCGGTAGCGTGATGCACTGCGAAAATGCCGAACCGCGGAATGGCAGAATTGTTATGCGTCCTGAGTCTGTTCCAATTCGGCAATCGCGTACTTCGGCAGTTCCGTAGTCTTTTCCTCTGCCTTCCACAGCTAATTCACCCTCTCCGCACCTTTGGCGGTGCGCGCTACAATGAATTGCTCTTGCGCCCGCGCCCGCCTTCCCCCAAGCTAGCTTCGGGACATGGAAACCACCAAGTTGTGCCCGGTGTGCGACGACACCGGCTGGAAAGCAATCGGCGAAGGCCGGAATCGCCGCTTCACGCGCTGCGACTGCCGCCGGCAGGAACGGAACCAGCGGCTGCTCGAGCTCGCCCGCATTCCCAAACGCTACGAGCATTGCGAGCTCTCCAATTTCGAGGTGCTGAAGGGCAAGTACGAGCAGTCGCAGGCCTCGGCGCTCCTGGCGGCGCAGCATTTCGTTGCCGGCTATCCGCTGGAGAAGTCGGGTCTGCTGCTGATCGGTCCCGTAGGCGTCGGAAAAACCCATCTTTCCATCGGTATTCTGCGCGAGCTCACCGCCAAAGGGATTGCCTGCTCGTTCTATGACTACCGTGAGCTGCTCAAGGAAATTCAGAACTCCTACAACGCTTCGGTGGCTGCCACGGAAATGCAGGTTCTGCGACCCGTGTTTGAGGCTGAGGTGCTGGTGCTGGACGAGCTCGGTGCGGTGAAGCCTACGGAATGGGTTTGGGATACGGTCAGTCACATCCTGAACACCCGTTACAACAACGAGCGCACCACGATCATCACCAGCAATTTCCCCGACCGGCCTCCGGCGCGCGATGATTCCGATGAAACCGACCGCAGCCGGACTTTCCGCGCCACCCGCGAGGAGACTCTGGGGGACCGCATCGGAGAGCGCATGCGCTCCCGGCTGCACGAAATGTGCAAGGTGATCAAGATGGAAGGCGAGGACTACCGAACCAAGTTTCGTAACGCCAGCTTCCACTGAAACTCAAAGTTTGTGCGGGAGTTCATCGCTCTCTAGGCGAAGGCGCTCCAACCGCACACGCAAGTGCCTCCGAGAACCACCGCTGCCACTGCTATCTTCAGCCAAACATGGCTACTATGGCCAGGATGGCCATGCGCGTCCGACTGTGCCCGGAATGCGGCAGTGACGATCTTCGTCCGTCTTCCTTCCGCTTCTGGCCCGACCTGCTGTGGCTGCTGCTGCGCCGTTACGCGATGCGCTGCCGCGACTGCTCGGCGCGGTCTTACCACCATCGCCGCCGGCACGGCTCTCATGCCCACGTTGATTCCCTGGTGATCCGCATCGTGGTTCCGCATCCGCCGCGCCTGCTGCGCGCGCTGTTCCATCGCCAGAAAGTCGCGGCCGCGGCGCATGATGAGGCGCTATTCGAGCCCATGCACCAGGCGGATCCCGCTGAACTGGTCAGCGCCGGCAACTAGCTTTTTATTCACCACGGAGACCCTGAGGGACCCCGCGATTCACTGAGGTAATTCTGTTTCCTCGGTGAGCCTCGGCGGCCGCCGTGCCTCGGTGGTGATTGGACGCTAGAATAAACACGTGCTCCCGATGCATATGGAGTTCCGGCCCGAGGGCGACGCCGCAGTATTCGCCGCCGTGCCCGCCGCGCCCGCGGTGTTCCTGCTGCGAGGCCACGATCCCCAGGCCGAGCCCTACGTCAGCAAGACCGCGAACCTGCGCCGCCGCCTGCTCCGCCTGCTCGGGCCCGCCGAGGAGCGCACCCGCCGCCTCAACTTGCGGGAGCGGGTTGCGCGCATCGAGTATGCGCCGACGGGGTCCGACTTCGAATCCGGCTTCGTCCTCTATAAGACGCTGCGCGAAGTTTTTCCCAAGACATACCAGGACCGGCTGCGACTGCGGATGGCGCCGCTGGTGCGCATGCACATGGACAATCGCTACCCGCGCGCTTCGGTGACCACGCACTTGAGCGGCACCCGATCCGGATCGGTCTTTTACGGGCCGTTCCCCTCGCGCGCCGCGGCCGAGAAGTTCACCAACGACGCGCTCGACTTTTTCAAGATGCGCCGCTGCGTCGACGAGCTGAATCCCGACCCGAAGTTTCCCGGCTGCGTCTACTCGGAAATGAAGATGTGCCTTGCGCCGTGCTTCCAGGGCTGCACCGACGAGGCCTACGCGGCGGAGGTCACCCGCGTCGAAGCCTTCCTCGAATCGCGCGGGCACTCGCTGGTGCGTGAAATTTCCGCCGCCCGCGACAAGGCATCCTCCGACCTGGAATTCGAGTCTGCCGCCGCCCTGCATACCCAACTCGAAAAGCTGAAGCCGGTGGTGGCGCAACTCCCGGAAATTGTTCATCGGCTCGATCGCCTGCGCGCGCTCATGGTCCAGCCATCGGCGCGGCCGGATTCCGTGACCCTGTTTCGCATCGAGGGCGGCTGCATTGCCGATTCCGTGGCATTCGAAATCTCTACCCGGCCACCAGCGAGCGCAACGCCCTCGGCCACGCCTCTGCGCCCGGAGGCGGGCGCGACCAAGAAGCCTCACTCCATGGAGTCCCGCATCCTGGAGACATTGGCGGCTGCGCCGCCGATCGTCGCGGCTTCGCGCCAGGAAACCATGGAGCATTTGGCGATCCTGAAGCGCTGGTACTTTCGCTCATCGAAAGCCGGTGAAATCTTCTTCGCAGATGAATCGGGCGAACTGCCGATGCGGCGAGTGGTCCGCGGCATCTCCCGCGTCTTTCGCGGCGAGAAGCCTGCTGACGATCTGAGTGAAACCACGAGGGATTACTGGGTGAACCGCGGCAAGGAAGCAGAACTGTCCTAGAGAGAGATGGATCGCCGAAAAGCAGATTCCTCGCTGCGCTCAGAAGGACACATGGTTGAATGAATGCGTCTATCCGCGTTCCTCTGCCGCCAATTGTTTTTCCCGGTGTTTGCGAAAAACCACCTTCACTCCCTCGCGCCAGCGCTCGTCCACGGCGATCAACTGCCACTCGATTTCTCGCGACAGATAACTCAGCACCGTGTCGGTGGATGGATGAATGCGCAGCGCCGGGGCCACCAACATCAGCAGCGGCCCCTCCGCCGAGAGCTCCCGCCCCTGGAAGTACCCGAATTTCGCGAACTCCCCGCGCTGCTGGTGCCAGCGCACGCGGGCCCAGTAGTCGAGGCCTTGCAGCGGCAGATGGATGTCCTCGTCGGCCTTCAACTCGATGACGGCCAACCGGCCTTCACGGGTCGCTGCCACGACGTCGATCATGGCGCGATCGCCGGCGGCGAATGCGGGCACCTGCGAGTACACACACGATGCATCCAGACACGGTTCCAGGGTGGACACGTCCTTCACCACCAGCGACTCCAGCCAGCGCTCCGGGCAAGCTCGCCACAGCGGCTCCTTGACTTCACTCGCCGGCTTCCGCAATGCCACCACCCGTTTCACCAGGGCGGTGAACTGTCCCCATGTTTCATCGGTGACGACGGTTTCTTCGGCGCCGACGCCGAAGACCAGTTCCTCGGCCGGCTTAAAGGACCCTTCCTGTTGTGCCATCCGCGCGCGCGCGAACTCCAGGCCGTGCAGCCGGAACGCCACCTCGCCTGGCGTGAGCACCGCCACCTCGGCCGCCGGCGCCAGCATGCGAATGCGCGTGATGGAATCGGCAAAGCGTTCCCGGGTCGCGGTGTCGTCGGGACAATGCACCAGCCGGGTTTGCAGGTTGCCGGCATCGGAGGTGTCGAGTTCCTGCAACTCGCCCGCTCGTTCATCCAGTTCAAACAGACGCCACTTCGCCGCGCCCATGGCCAGATGCGCCATGCGCGCCCTGATCACCGCCGAAGACCCGGAAGGGGCAAAAATGGACAGCCCTTCCACGACGCATCTTCCGGGGTTTTTGCGCAGATAGTCCAGCCACAGAAGGCCGAAAGTGAGGCTGCCGTCGATGGACGCCTGCAGCTCCTGCCCGTTCACGCCGAGTACGGCAGTCCATGAAGATCCGCGTTGCAAGACCCCGCGCGCGTGCACCGGGCCGAACGAGCGCTCCAGGTCCATGGACGCGGTCAGCCGCTCCAGCGTGTGCCCGGAGAACTCGCGTTCCAGCACGCGCCGCAGCAGCGCCTGGTAGGCGGCGCGCGCCGAACTCTTGGCGGCCGGGGTCCGGCGATCGCGCGTGCGGCAGATTTCCATCCGCGTCGCCCGCGCCTGCCCGAAACGCAGCACGGTGACGATCAGGGACTCGCGCTTCTGCTCCAGGTCGAGGACCCGCCGCACCACATTGCGCTCGCTCGACCACAGGTGCAGCAGGCATTTGTCGTGCTGGCTGGAAACGGAGTAGCGCGCGTCGCGCAGGTCGAAGGCGACCGCACCGTCCTCCAGCACCACGGCCGCCGCCGACGCCGCCAGGAATTCCTCGAGCGATCGCGATAACGCCTGGATGTCCATGGAATGTCTGAATTCTTTCACCGCGGAGCCACCGAGGCACGGAGGAACCACCGTCGGCGCATATAAGCGTTCCTGATGTGGGAATGGCGGGAATGCAGGATGAAGCATGTTCACGGACGCTCGCAGCAGCGTCATTGACGCTGAGAATCTGCTTTCTGAATTCTGCATTCTGCATTCGGTACAATGGGTCCAGGTGTGGGGCCTGCGCATCCAATGAACAGCATGCAGAACGGAAATTATTTCTTCGAGAAGTACGGGCTCGCCGAGCGCGATGTGCAGCGCTACCTGGCGGCGGCCCTTTCCGCCGGCGGCGACTACGCCGACCTTTATTTCGAATACCTGACGACGACTTCGATCTCGCTCGACGAATCCATGGTCAAGTCGGCGACCCAGGGGATCTCGGCCGGGTGTGGGGTGCGTGTCATCTCCGGCGATCGCACCGGGTACGCTTACACCGACGACCTCGCTCCGGAAAAAATCCTGCGCGCCGCCCGCACCGCCGCGCTCATCGCGAGCGGGCCTGCCAAAGAGCCTGAAGTCAGCCTGAAGGAGAACCAGGGCCGTAATCTTTACCCGGTTGCATTGCCCTCGGTGAACGCTGATGTGCGCGAGAAGCTCGACCTGGTGCAGCGCGCCGACATTGCTGCCCGGGGCTACGATCCACGGATCAAGGAAGTGCGCGCCGGCTACGCCGACGAGCTGCGGCGCATTTTGGTGATCGGCAGCGACGGCACCTTTGCCGAGGATTCGCAGCCGCTGGCGCGGCTGAGTGTCTTCTGCATCGGCCGCTCCGGAGAGCAGTCGTCCAAAGGCACGGCCGGCGGGGGCGGGCGCGTCGCCCTCGATTTCTTCCGCAGCGAGAAAACACCGGAACACTTTGCCGAACAGGCTGCTCGCCAGGCCATTATCCAACTGGACGCGCGCGAAGCTCCCGCGGGCGAAATGGAAGTCGTGCTCGGCCCCGGCTGGCCCGGCATTCTGCTGCACGAGGCCATCGGCCACGGTTTGGAAGCCGACTTCAACCGTAAAGGGACCTCGGCGTTTACCGGGCGGCTGGGCACGCGCGTCGCCAGCGACAAGTGCACGGTGGTCGACAACGGCACCGTCGCCAATCGCCGCGGCTCCCTCAACGTGGACGACGAGGGCAACACGACGCAGGAAACGGTGCTCATTGAGAAGGGAATTCTCAAGGGATATCTGAGCGACAAGCTTTCGTCGCGGCTGATGGGCATTGCCAACACCGGCAATGGCCGCCGCGAAAGCTACGAGCACATTCCCATGCCGCGTATGACCAACACCTACATGCTTGCCGGACAGGAAGCGCCCGAGGACATCATTCGCTCGGTCAAGCGCGGCGTGTTTGCAGCTAATTTCGGCGGCGGCCAGGTGGACATTACCAACGGCAAGTTCGTTTTTTCCGCCTCGGAGGCTTATCTGATCGAGGACGGCCAGGTGACCGCGCCGCTGAAGAATTGCACGCTCATTGGCAACGGTCCGGACGTGCTCACGCGCGTCTCCATGGTCGGCAGCGACCTCAAACTCGACGAAGGTGTCGGCACTTGCGGCAAGGACGGGCAATCGGTTCCCGTCGGCGTGGGCATTCCCACTCTCAAGGTCGACCGGCTCACCGTCGGCGGCACGGGACGATAGTTTCTATTCACCACCGAGACACCGAATACACGGAGATCACCAAAAGAAGTTTTCTCGCTGCGTCCTCAGTGACCTCGGTGCCTCAGCGGTAAAAAGGAATCTGAACTGAACGTGGATCTCAAAGAAATCGCCATTGACGTCGTGAACCGCGCCACGCGCGGCGGCGCTACCGCCGCCGAGGCGGTGGTGCGCGAGGGCAACGAGTTCTCCACCGTCGTGCGTCTCGGCCAGGTGGAGACGCTGAAGGAGTCTGGCTCCCGGGCCGCCGGAGTGCGCGTGTTTCGCGGCCAGCGCGCTGCCTCGACCTACAGCAGCGATCTTTCGCCCGAGGGTCTCGACCGCATGGTGACATCGGCGCTCACGCTGGCGCAGGTCACCTCCGAGGATCCGCATGCGGGACTGCCGGAGCGCGATGTCCTCGGGTCCATCCAGAACGAGCTTGATCTCTATTACGACGACGTGTACTCGCTCTCCGGCGAGCAGCGCATCGAATACGCGCGCCGAGCCGAGCAGGCCGCTCTCGCCGTGGACAAGAGAATCAACAACTCCGAAGGCGGCTCGTTCGACGCCGCGGACGGCCATAAGGTGCTGGCGAATTCGCTGGACTTCGTCGGCGAATACCGCAACTCCTACTGTTCGGTGGCCGCGGTTCCGGTCGCGCAAGGTGAAAGCGGCGCCATGCAGCGTGACTACTGGTTCTCGGTCGCGCGCACTCTCAAGAAACTTGAGGAGCCCGAGCAGGTCGGCCGCATCGCCGCCCAACGCACGTTGCGCCGCTTGGGCGCGCGCAAGGTGAAGACAGCCAAGGTCCCCATCGTCCTCGATCCGCTGATGGCGCGGTCGCTGCTCGATCACATTTTCGAGGCGGTCAACGGCGACTCCATCTACCGCGGCGCTTCCTTCCTCGCGGGCAAGCTGGGCGAGCGCGTCGCCGGCGAGAACGTCACCGTGATTGACGATGGGACGTTGCGTGGCGGCTTCGGCAGCAGTCCGTTTGACGGCGAAGGCGTACCGACGCGCCGCACCGTGGTCATCGAGAACGGCGTGCTCAAGTCGTACCTGCTGAACACCTATACGGCGCGCAAGCTTGGGCTGGCCACGACAGGCAACGCCTCGCGCGGCCTGGCCGGCAATCCTTCGATTGGGATCGGCAACTTGTTTCTCCAGCCCGGAACGAAGAAGCCGGAGGAAATTATCGCCGGCGTTCCGGATGGCCTCTACGTGACGGAATTCCTCGGTTTTGGCGTGAACCTGGTCACCGGCGACTTTTCCCGCGGCGCCTCCGGCCTGTGGATTCGCAACGGCGAACTCGCCTACCCGGTCGAGGAGATCACCGTCGCCGGCAATCTGAAAGACATGCTGATGAACATCTCCGAAATTGGCGACGACCTGGAATTCCGCGGATCCGTTGCGGCACCCACGCTGCGGCTGGAAGGGCTGACGGTGGCCGGAGAGTGATTCTGTTACAGCGCCTCAAGCCGCATGTCTACGGAACTGAACGGCACGACTGAAGTCGTGCCCTGGTACAAGCCTTCGTCCTGCCCGGCCGAGGGCGGCCGGGCTACACTGCATCAGTTCTATCCCACCTCGACCAGCCCGTAGCGCCTCTGCCAGTGGGACCGCAGGTGAACCAGCACGCGCGAGAGCTCGGCGGGTGAGATTTCACTGCCGGCGAGCACGGCGGCGGCCTCGCGCCGTGCCGCCTCGAGGAGTTCCTTATCACGGATCAGATTGGCGACGCGAAAGCCCGGCAGGCCCGCCTGTCGCGTGCCAAAGAATTCGCCGGGGCCGCGCAGTTGCAAGTCGGTCTCCGCAATCTCGAAGCCATCGGTGGTGCGGACCATGGTGTCGAGACGCTGCTCGGCCTCGGCCGTGACCTTGCCGCCGGTCATCAGTACGCAAAAGGATTTTGCCGCGCCCCGACCGATGCGCCCGCGGAGCTGGTGAAGTTGCGCCAGTCCGAAGCGCTCGGCGTGCTCGATGACCATGAGCGTGGCATTCGGCACGTCCACGCCAACTTCGATTACGGTAGTCGAAACCAGCACGTCAATGTCGCCGGCCTGGAAGCGGCGCATGACATTGTCTTTCTCCTCGGCATCGAGGCGGCCGTGCAGCAGGCCAATGCGCAGATCAGGCAGGATGCGGCGGCGAATCTCGTCGTACATCTTGATGGCCGCCTTCAGTTCCTTTTCCTCGTTCTCCTCGATCACGGGGTAAACGACGTATGCCTGATGACCGGCGGCGACTTGCTTGCGCACGAACGCGAACACCTCGTCCGAGCGTTCGTCGCCGACCCGGCGAGTGACGATGGGCGTGCGGCCCGGGGGAAGCTCGTCGAGAACGCTGACATCGAGATCGCCGTAAAGCGTCAGCGCCAGCGTGCGCGGGATCGGCGTGGCGGTCATGACCAGCGTGTCGGGCTGCAAATCAGTTGTGGGTTGCAGGTTGTGAGTTGTTGGTGCAGAGGGCGCGACTTCGTCGTCGGAGGCTAAGGCTTTCTTCATCAACTTCAACCGCTGCATGACGCCGAAACGGTGCTGCTCGTCCACGATGACAAGCCCGAGATTGCCGAACTCGACCTTCTCCTCGATCAGCGCGTGGGTGCCGATCACGAGTTGCGCGTTGCCCTGGGCGATGTGCCGGCGGATATCGCGCTTGCGTCCCGCTTCCACGGAGCCGGTGAGCAGGACGATGCGGTAGCCGGCTTGTTCCAGGATGCGCCGCGCCGAGAGGTAATGCTGCGTGGCGAGAATTTCCGTCGGCGCCATCACCGCCGCCTGGTAGCCGTTTTCGATGGCGATAATGGCTGCCTCGAGGGCGACGATAGTTTTGCCGGAGCCGACGTCGCCTTGCAGCAGGCGGCGCATGGGCGCGGGCTGCTGCATGTCGGACGCAATTTCCTTGAGCACGCGTTTCTGCGCGGCCGTCGGATGAAACGGCAGGATGCGCTTGATGGCCTCGCGCACGCGATCGTCAATGCGGAAAGCGATCCCCGGCAACGCGCGCAGTCTGCGGCGCTTCAGCTCCAGTCCGAGTTCGAGATAGAACAGCTCCTCGAATATCAGGCGGACTTGCGCAGGCGTGCGCGCATTTTGCAGGTCGGCAAGAGACACATCGTTCGGGGGCCAGTGCGCACGCCAGAAGGCGTCCCGGCGGGGCATGAGCGACATGCGGCGGCGAACGGGGCCGGGCATGGCGTCAGGTATTTCCGGCGCCAGGTTCTCCAGCGCGCCATGAATCACCCGCCGGAACCAGCGGGTGGTCACTTTGCCTCCGCCTGCGGACTCGTAAATCGGGACAATGCGGCCAATTTCCAGAGACTCGGCGATTGCTTCGGGTGCATCGCCATCCGGGCTGTCGAGAATTTCAAATTGAGGATTGATCAGTTGCAGCCGCCCCCGGCCCACCCGCGGGAGCTCTACTTTGCCATACAAAGCGACAAGCTGCCCCGGCTGGAAGCGGTCTTTGAGATAGGCCCCGTGAAACCATAGGCACTTGAGCATGGCGGGCGCAGCCGCTCCGAATATCGCCCGCGACTCGGGTTGTGGCCTTGTTGTCGCCATCACCGGATCCACCACGGTCAACTCGAACATTGGCATGCGCCGGGTGCGAAACAGGCCCGAGCTGCGGACTTCGGCGATCACGCTGGCCATCTCGCCGGGCTGGAGCTCGGCGATGCGCCGCGGGTTGATGCGGTCCTCGTAGCGAAAGGGTAAATAATAAAGCAGGTCCTCGACGGTGGAGATACCCTTCGCGGCGAGCAGCTCGGCCAGGCGCGGGCCGACGCCCTTCACGTACTGGACCTGGGTGGAAAGATCGAGCATGTGGGCTCATTCTAGCAACCAGCGCTCGGCATCCGGCAGTCAGCATAAGGATTGCAGAAGAGTGCCTGGTCTGGACAGCCGGTTCACAGCCGCCGGTGTCAAAGTATTTGTGCGGGGCACGTTCGTGAAGGCGCTGATCGCGGTGGTGGCGGGAAACGCGATTTGTTTCCTGTTGCTGATGCCGGCGCTGCCGGCCGCGGACAGGCACGCGGTGGGAAGACTCGATCTCGGATTGGTCATTGATTTCTGGGTTTGCGTGGCGGTGTTCGGAATCGTGGAGGCACTGGCCCGTCGAAAAAGGTCGGGCGCCGGCTAACGATGCTGGTACACTAAGCACCCCTCCGGGCCCGCATCATCTGTCCCCGGCATCGTTGAATGCAGAAGATTGCCATCCTTTACGACGCGAGTCAGGCGGTCATCTCGACCTTCAGTCTGGACGAGATCCTCAGCCAGATTCTCTCCATTCTGCGCGATTATTTCCATCTTGATCATGTGGCCATCATGCTGCTGGATGCCGACCGGCAGACGCTGCACGTGCGCACGCACGCGGGATGGAACAAACAGAGCGAGGAAATGGAAATTCCTGTGGGCCAGGGCCTGATCGGGACGGCGGCCAAGCTCAAGCGTCCCATCTACGCTCCCGAGGTGGCCAAAGACCCGCGCTATGTGATGTCGATCCCGACCACCAAGTCGGAACTGGCGGTGCCGCTCATCGTGCGGGATCAGGTGGTCGGGGTGCTGGACTGTCAGAGCGACAAGGAAAATTTCTTCGATACGGAAACCATCGACCTGCTGACGCTGTTTTCCACCCAGGCGTCCATCGCGCTGCAAAACGCGAAACTGTACTCGGCCGAGCAGCGCAAGGCGGCGCAACTGGAAGCCATCAATACCATCGCGCGCCAGACCACGGCGGTGCTCGATACCGAGGAACTGCTGCGCACCTGCTGCCGAGTCATCCTGCCAGCCTTCAACGTGGAACACGTTGCCATCCTCCTGCTGGAAGACAATTCGCTGGTGCTGCGCGCGCACGGAGGAAAACTAACGCCGCGCATGGACATCGGAGGCGAGGTGCCGGCGGGTGCCGGGCTGAGCGCCCGTGCCATTTCTACCGGCAAGCCGGTGGTGGAGAACGACGTTTCCGCAGTCTCCAATTACGTAGCCGGCTTCGATGAGGCGCGCGCGGAGATGTGCCTGCCTCTCATCTCCATGGGCGAAACGCTGGGCGTGCTGGCACTGGAGAGCGCGCGAACCAACGCCTTCAACCCCGCCGACCTGCAACCGCTGGAATCGGTGGCCGATATCTGCGCCGTGGCCCTGCAAAACGCCCGCTACTTCGAGAAGACACGCCAACTCGCCTACGTGGACGGCCTCACCGGCCTTTTCAATCGCCGCTACTTTGAAACCCGCATCGCTGAGGAAATCGAGCGCGCCCAGCGCTACCAGGGCGAACTGTCGGTCATCATGATCGACATTGACCACTTCAAGAACTTGAACGATGAGTTCGGGCACCTGCTGGGCGATGAGGCGCTGCGTCAGGTGGCGGCGATCTTTTCGCAGAATCTTCGCAAGGTGGACATCGCATGCCGCTATGGCGGCGAGGAATTCGTTATCCTCGCGCCGCAGACCTCCGGCGAGCACGCCCTGGCGGCGGCGGAGAAGCTGCGCAAAGTGATCGAATCGTGGTCGTTTCCCGGCGTGCCGCGGCCGGTGACCATCACCGCCGGCATTGCAAATTATCCGGCGAATGGCAAAACGCGAGATGAGCTCATCCGCGCTGCCGACGAGGCGCTCTACGCCGCGAAGCAGGCGGGACGCAACCGCGCGAAAATGGCCGGAGCGGAACGTTCCACCTCGGCCTAGAGCGCGGATGGCAGTCCTGGATACTGGCGGTCCCCACGAGGCGATTAGTGACTCGCGCTCGGAGGCTGCTGGCTCTGCTGTTGTTGCAGCTCGCGCTGCTGCTGCTCTTGTTCCCGCACCCGCTGTTCTTGTTCCCGCACCCGCTGCTCTTGTTCCCGCACCCGCTGTTCGCTTTCCCGCTGCTGCTGCTCGCGCTCACGCTGTCGCTGTTCGCGCTCGTTGTCGCGCTGCATTCGCTCCATATCGCGCTGCATGCGTTCCATGTCACGCTCATACTCGCGCTGGCTGCGCTCGACCTCGCGCTGGATGCGCTCCTGCATGTCGCGCATGTTTTTCTGTACTTCCGGGGTAATGCGGCTCAGCTCGTCCATGTTGAAGTCAAAGTTCATCTCGTGAGAAGCACTGCGCTCGGGCAGGTTGAGAGAAACCGCCTGCTCCCGCTTATCGCGAACGATTGCGACCGGGACCGACCCAGCGGGACGCTCGCGGACCAACCGGCTGAAGTCATTCGCGTTGGTCACGTGCTCACTACCGACGCGCACGATGACGTCGCCGGCGCGGAATCCCGCAGCTTCCGCCGCGCTGCCCTTTTCCACCGACCGAACGAGAGCGCCCTCACCATTTCGTACTCCAAAAAATTCACCCAGCTGCGGCGTCAGATTCTCCACCGTGAGACCGCCACGCCGCGGTAACTGCAACACGGCGAACGCCGGAATATCCATCGGTGGGATGGTCACGTGGATGCGGGAAGGACCACGCGGGCTGGCGGCTTGCATCGCGCTGCGCGCCGCCAGTTGCACCGGCACATTCATGAGCTGCCCGTCGCGGCTGATGCCGAGCGTGATCTTGGCTCCCGGCGGGGTGTCGCGAATCGCGCGCTTGAGCTCGTCCACGTTGCTGAGGTTTTTTCCGTTGAACGACAGAATAACGTCGCGCTCTTTCAGGCCGGCCTTGCCGGCAGGAGCGTCGCGATCCACCGTCGTGATCTCGATGCCGTGCGGCTCGGTCATCTTCAATGACGCCATGTTGTCGTGCGTGACCGTGTGGACGTCTACCCCAAGGTACGAGCCCTGGCCGGCAGGTAGACGCGGTGCGCGTGGTGCGCGGGGAGCACGCGGCGCCCGGGGCGCGGCTGGAGCGGCGGGCGCTGCCGGCGCGGCAGGCGCTGCGGATGCTGGCGGCGGCGCCGGGGGATTGGGCGTCGCCTGGCCGGCTGCGAGCACGCTTGCCGCTGCCATGATCATGAGTTGAATGAATGCACGTTTCATAAAAATCCTAAAACTCCTTTGTCCCCCCAGGACTGCTTTTTACTTTGCCCGTCGCAACTCAATGTTGCCCGACATCGCGCTGATGCGCAGTACCGGGCCACCGCCATTGAGGCTGCCATCAGCGCGATAATTCCGCGGCCCCCAATCCCCGCCTTCGGAAGTGATCTTGATCTCGGGGAAATCGGAGCGGATCTTATGCCCGTTGGCCATCTCCAGCTCGGCCCGAATTGTGACCTTGGCCTGCGGGCTGAGATAGACGATCACGTCGCCTGCCGAGGTGCGCAGCGAAGAATCCGACTGGACCGACAGAAATTCGGCGGTAATGGAGCCGGCGCCGGTTTCTGCGCGAGCACTCTGCTTGAGCTTGTACAACTCGATGCTTCCGCCGCCGGTGTTGGCCACCACCGGCCCGCTGGCGGAGATCAGGTGAATGCTGCCGCCGCCGGTCTCGACCTTGGTGGAACCGCCTACGTCGCCTACATCAATGCTGCCGCCGCCGGTGATGACCCGCACGTCAGAGCGGCAGTCCGATACCTGCACGCTGCCGCCGCCAGTTTCCGCCGTCACCGCGTCGGAGGCCCCGCTGACCTTGATGGAGCCGCCACCCGTCATGGCGCGCACTTTGCCCTTGGCACCGGTGATGCGGATGGAACCACCGCCCGTGCGCAGGCTGGAGATATTGGTCACATTGGAAGCGTCGATGGAGCCGCCCCCGGTGTCCGCCGTAAGGGCTCCACTGATGTCGCTGAGCTTGAAGCTGCCGCCGCCGGAATGTGCGTCCACCTGCCCGCCGAGGTTCGACATGGCCAGGCTGCCGCCTTCGGTGTTGGCCCGCACCTGACGCAGGTCGCGAGGCACGCGCACTTGGAAATCCACGTTGAACCTGCCGTGGCGCCGGCCACTGGTGCCCTCAATGACTGCCTGCCCACCGCGATTCGCTGTGCTAATGCTGAACTCGGCGAACGCACGCTTGGCGCTCTCCTCCGAGTCGCCGGAAGCGCGCTTGCGGATGGTGTAGGTGATGTCGTTCTGCGATCCGCCCTGCACGCTGATGCTGCCCATGTCGGTATTCACGCGCAGCGAGGTTGCCGAGGCCAGCGTGCCGGTGGTCTCTTCCACCCAGGAGCTGCCGTCACGGTAAACCCTCGTGTTCTGCGTGCCTGTGGCGCCGGAACTGACGCTGAAGTTCTGGGCCGACATCGGCAGCGCCGTTGCCACGGCCAGCACCCACATCAGCCCGAATTTACGATTGCGTTTCACTGCCGTTCTCCGTTCCCCGCTCCAGAGCAATTGCTGCTTCGAATCGTTATTAATCAATGTCCGGCATGGAAGCCAGCGTACGGCTCGCCTGCCGGCGGATAAAGTCACTGCGATCTTCCTTGGCCAGCCGCTGCAACACCACGCGAACGCTGCTGTCCACGCGCACCGACTGCAACAGGTGGATGGCCTCGGCGCGCACCCCGGGATTGCTGTCGTTCTGCAGCGCCTGCAGCATGGCGTCGCGCACCGTGATGTCGTCCTTGACGTAGGGCGAAAGCGATTCCAGCGCCTTGAGACGCACGCCGGGATTGGTGTCGTACAGCAGCGCCGCCTTCAGCGCCTCGCGGATGCGCTGGTCGTCCGGCTTCTGCGACAGCAGGTTCACCGATTCCTGGCGCACGCCGGAGTTGTAGTTGCTGCGCGCCGCGTAAAGCAGAAGCTGCTGGATTTTCTGGTCGTTCAGCGAGCCTTCGACCTTCTGCGGAATGACGGTGTCGTACTTGATTTCGACTTTATCGGAACCGGGCTGCTGCTGGATATCGCGAATGCCCGCGATGGAAGCCTCAGCCGGCTGGGCGCTTGCGCCCTGAATGATGGTATTCGCGCCGCGCGGCACGATGCGCCACGCCGTTCCGATGCCGACACCGAAGCCGACGATGAGCAGCGCCGCCGCCAGCGCGGGCGAGAACTTCATCTGCCGCAGCCACGACGCCGGGTCAAGCAACCGCCATCCGCGATGCTGCTCCGCCGTTTCCAGCGCCTCCTGCAGACGCATGCGCGATGCCGCCAGCAGGTTAGGCGTGGGCTCCACTTGCGCCGCTGCCGACATGCTGGTGCGGAACGCCTTCATCGTCTCCAGTTCGGCGGCGCAATCGGCGCAACGCGCGATGTGCTGCTCCAGTTCGTAGCGGCCATCGTCGGGAAGCTCCTCGTAAACGTACAGCGTGATGTTGGACTTCACCCATTCGCAGTTCATGACTTCATCTCATTTCCGCCAGGGAAGCGCGCAGCTTCTGCGTGGCCCGGAACAGCGTGTTCTTGGCCGTCTCCTCGGTGGTGTTCAGCATTTCGCCGATGGTGCGCAGCTTCAGGCCCTGGTAATGCTTCAATTCAAAAACCATGCGCTCCCTGCCGGAGAGCTTGGCGAGCGCCAGGTTGATGCGCGAGCCCAGTTCGCGGCGCATCAGATCGTGCTCGGGATTGCTGTGCGCGCGCTCGTCCGCCACGCGATCAATCAGGCTGTACTCTTGGCCTTCCGAATCCACGGCGACCGGTGCGTCTTCCTTGCGCACCTGCTTTTTGCGCAGGTGATCGAGGCACAGGTTGGTGACGATGCGGTAAATCCAGGTGTAGAAGGAGCACTCGAAGCGGAAGCTCCCCATCGAGCGGTAGGCTTTGAGGAAGGCTTCCTGGTAAATGTCCTGGGCGTCGGATTCGGAGCCGGTGATGTGCAGCGCCAGGCGGAGCACCGCGTGGTCGTACTGGCGCACCAACTCTTCGAAGGCGGTGCGGTTTCCCGCCTGCGCCTCACGAATCAGCATCGTGTCGTCAACGCGACGGATGCCTCCGCTTACCATGCGCCCCCGCCCCGAGTTTGTCGCTCGCTCCATGCGAACTCGCAAACCCATCGGATTGGATACTGCCGCCGCTTCGGCCGGCATGGCATTCGCTCCCGTTCGCTTCCGCTCCGGAACCACCACGCCATCCTCGCGTAATTTCCTCGTCCCCTATGGCTTACAACCGGAGCCTCGGTCTGACAGCCATTGTCTTGGACGCGCCGGAGGACTAAGCGTGAGCAGCCATGTGCCATGCACTTTCTTGCCTTCGCAGCCAATCCGGAACGGAAGCCGCAGTTGGGCCTCAGTATCCGTCTAAGCCGCTGGAAACACTATACCTGCGGACTTTGGCGCGGCCAATTCAGCCGCCCCGCTGCTAGCATGAGCGGATGGGCGAGGCCGACGCGATCGTGATCGGGGCAGGGCCGAACGGCTTGGCGGCCGCTATTGTCCTGGCGCGCGCCGGCGTTTCGGTGCTGCTGCTGGAAGCCGAGGAGACCCTTGGGGGCAGCTGCCGCTCGGCCGAGTTGACGCTGCCAGGTTTTGTGCACGACACCTGCTCAGCGATCCACCCCTTTGCCTATGCCTCGCCATTTTTTCGCACGCTGCCGCTGGAGCAGTTCGGACTGGCGTGGATTCACCCGGATGTCGCCGTCGCACAGACGCTGGAGAATGCGCCGCCGTCCCTGCTCGAACGCGCAGTTTCAAAAACGGGAGCGACGCTCGGCTCGGATGACGATGCTTATGTGCGCTTCATGCAGCCGGTGGTGGATGCGTATCGCAAACTCGATGAAAGCCCGGCGGGGCTGCTGCAGCTGCTGCGGCATCCGTTCCACGCAGCACGGCTCGGACTGCGTGCGCTGCAATCGGCAGAGACGGTCGCACGTGACACGTTTGGAGGTGAAGCCGCACTCGCTCTGTTGGCCGGCAATGCCGCACATAGCATGCTGTCGCTACGCAAGCTCGGTACCGCCGGAATTGCGCTGGCGCTCCTCGCAGTAGGCCACGCGCATGGCTGGCCCTTCCCGCGGGGCGGAGCGCAACAATTCTCTGACGCTCTGGCCGCGTACTTTCGTTCGCTCGGCGGGCAGATCCAAACAGGATTTCGCGTCGAGTCGCCCAACCAGCTTCCGCCCGCGCGCGCGATTCTATGTGACCTGACGCCGCGTCAGCTGCTGCGTATCGCCGGAGATCGTCTCCCGGCGCCGTATCGCCGTGTGCTTGAGCACTACCGCTATGGTCTGGCAGCTTTCAAGATGGATTGGGCCCTGGATGGGCCGGTTCCGTGGAAACATCCAGAGATCGCGCGCGCTGGGACAGTTCACGTTGCCGGCGGCTTCGAGGAAATTGTTGCATCCGAGCGTCAGGCATGGCGCGGAAATCCTTCGGAGCGGCCATTCGTCATCGCCGGCCAGCACACGCTCTTCGATACGACGCGTGCCCCCGAAGGCAAGCACACGCTGTGGGCCTACTGCCATGTGCCGAACGGATCGGAGGTGGACATGTCAGGGCGCATGGAGGCGCAGATTGAGCGCTTCGCGCCGGGCTTTCGCGAACGAATTCTGGCGCGACATACGATGGGACCTCGCGCGCTCGAAGCTCACAACGCAAACCTCGTGGGCGGCGACATCCTCGGCGGACTGCAGGATCTGTGGCAGACCTTTGCGCGCCCGAGCCTGCGCTATTACGCCACGCCATTGAAGAATTTATTTCTGTGTTCTTCCTCGACGCCACCCGGAGCGGGCGTGCACGGGATGTGCGGCTACTTCGCCGCGGAAATGGTGTTGCGGAGGGTGTTTAGGAAGTAAGAACGAAGAAGTCAGAACTAAGAAGTGAAAGGCGAGCGCTGCCCGCGTTCGACTTCTTCGTTCTGACCTCTTACTTCTGACTTACTACTGCGCCGGCTCCGCTTCCTTCTGCACTTCGACCTTGAGCTGCGCGGTCACATCCTTGAACAGGCGGATCGGCACCTTGAATTCACCGACGGTCTTGATCGGCTCATCCAGATGGATCTTGCGGCGGTCAAGATTGAAGCCCTTCTTCTCCAGTTCCGCGGCGATGTCGCCGGAGGTAACGGACCCGAAGAGCTGCTCGTGCTCGCCGGCGCGGCGTTGGAAGGCGACGGTGACGGCTGCCAGTTGCCCGGCCAGCGCCTCGGCATCGGCCTTGTCCTTCTGCTGGCGGCGGATGGCGGCGGCCTTCATCTGATCAATCACCGCCTTGTTGGCCCGCGTCGCTTCAATCGCGAGCTTCTTGGGCAGCAGAAAATTGCGACCGTAGCCTTCGGCGACCTTGACCACGTCGCCACGCGAGCCCAGCTTGGGCACGTCTTCTTTTAGGATGACTTCCATTCCAATCTCCTCGCAGTTACACGCGTCCGGCGAACGGCAACAGGGCGATGTTGCGCGCCTGCTTGATCGCGGTGCTCAGCCGGCGCTGGTGCGGCGTGCACACGCCGGTCAGGCGCCGGGGAACGATCTTGCCGCTTTCGGCGACGAACTGCGCCAGCAGCCGGACGTCCTTGTAGTTGATGGCGTCGATCTTCTCGACACAGAACTTGCAAACCTTCTTGCGGCGGAAATACTTGCGGCCACCTTCGCGGCCGCCGGAACGCTGCGGGCGCGGGCCGCGCGGTCCTGCTCCAGGTCCGCTGCTGGTTTGCGCCGGCGCTGCCGGGGTCGCGGTGGCTGTTGCCTCGCCGCCGCCGGTACGGGTAGTTTCGTCTGCCATGAGTCCTCTCAAAAAATACGTTTCAAAGTTTCACGTTTCAGGCTTCACGTTGTGACGTGACGCGCGACGCTCGGCTGCGCGAAACGTAAAACGTGAAACCCGAAAACCTTAAGCTGTTACCGGCGCCGGTTCAGTGCCGGCTTCGGCCGGTTCGGGGGGCGGCGCGGTCTTGCCACGCTGGCGCGAGTCGCGAATGGCCTTCACCTTGGCCAGGCGCTTCTGCTCCTCGTCCACTCGGACGGTCAGGAACTTAATAACCGGCTCGTTGACGCGCAGCCGGCGCTCCAGTTCTCGCACTACTTCGCCGGTGCCTTCGATGGTGAACAGCACGTACATTCCGTCGTGGAAGCCGCGCACCAGGTAGGCCAGGCGGCGCTTGCCCATGCGCTCGGAATTCTTCAGTGTGCCGCCGGCGGTGGTGACCTGGGCTTCCAGGTTCGAAATCAGCCGGTCCAGTTCTTCGTCCACCAGGTCAGGCCGGACAATAAACATCAGTTCGTAGATACGTTGCATTGCATTCTCCAAAAACCCGTTGCACGTTTCTCGTTTCAAGTTTCACGTTGTGACGTTCACGCGCGAAACTCGACAATGTGAAACGTGAAACGCGAAACTTGACACGTCTTCTTCATTCTTCTTCCGCCGCGGCCCCGGCCTTGCGATTGAAGCGGTTCATGGCCGCTGCTACGCCATCGGTCAGGATTGCCTTGACGGCTTCCGTGGCAGCATCCAGTTCCTGATCCACCACGTCGTACTGCGATTTCTTCAGCTGCGACAGCACATACTTGGCGCCGTCGCCGATTGGAAAATCTGGCCCGATGCCCAGCCGGATGCGCAGGAACTCCTGCGTGCCGAGCGCATTTACCACCGACTCCAGCCCGTTATGCCCTGCCGTTCCGCCGCGCTGCCGGATGCGAATCGTTCCCCAGGGCAGGTCGAGCTCGTCGTAAATCACAACCAAGTCGCTCGCCGGATCGGCCTCGCACTCGCCAACCAGTTCCCGCACCGCAAGGCCGCTCAAATTCATGAACGTCTCAGGTTTGGCCAGCAGCACTTCTTCGTTACCGATTACCGCCTTCCCGGTCAGCGCCCGGCAGCGGCGGTTGTCCACGTGCGCCCCGTACTGCTCGGCAATGCGGTCCACCGCCAGAAAGCCGAGATTGTGCGGCGTGAACTGGTACTCGATACCCGGGTTTCCGAGACCGACGACCAGCTTCATGCCGTTCGACAAGGTTTCGAAGTTTCACGTTTCTCGTTTCACGTTGCCAGGGGCTCGGCCGGCCGTGCTCCCAATAACGTGAAACATGAAACCTTGAAACGTGAAACCTATTTCTTCTCCTTCTTCTCGCCCTTTTCAGGCTTCTCGGGCTTTTCCGGAGCAGCAGCCTCGGCGCCTTCCTCGGCCTCCTGCTTGCCCTTCTTGATGACCTCGGGTTCGGCCGGGGCGGCAGCAGCCTCGGCGGCCACGGTTTCCGGCGTCGGAGCGACTTCCTCTTTCACGGCCGTCACGTGCGCCACCACCTGGTCGCCATCGGTCAGAACCTTGACCTTGCTCTTATCGAAAGGCAGGTCGGCCACGCGTAGCGACTCACCGAACACCAGGTGCGAGACATCGGCATCCACATGGCTGGGAATATCGCCCGGCAGACACTCGAGTTCGACCTCGCGTACCACCAAATCGAGAATGCCGCCCTGCTGCTTGACGCCCGCGGCTTCGCCCTTGATGGTGATCGGCACCTTTACCTTGAGCCTCTGGTCCATGGCGATCCGCTTCAGATCCAGGTGCAGCAGCGCGCCCTTGATAGGCTCGTACTGCGAGTCCACGATCATGGCCTTGGTGCGCTCGCCATCGAGTTGCAGGTCGAAAATCGTGTTGTAGCCGGATTCGGAATGAATGATGCGCGTGATCTGCTTGGGATCGACGCTCACCGATACCGGCTGCTTGCCCGCGCCGTACACCACGGCCGGAACCTTGCCGCTCTTGCGCACACGGCGGGCGACGTTCTTGCCGTCCGCCTGCCGTGCCTGTGCTTCCACTACCGTTGCTTCTGTCGTTGCCATATGCGAAAACCTTGAATGAAAATTACACAAACAGCTTGCTGACCGAGGTTTCCTCGTGAATGGACTGGATCGCGCGGGCGATCAGCCCGGCAATCGAGAGGACCTTGATCTTCGGTTCATTGCGACCCGCTTCCGACAGGGGAATGGTGTTGGTCACCACCACCTGCACCAGCGGAGATTTTGAAATCCGTTCCAGCGCCGGCCCCGACAATACCGGATGCGAGGCGCAGGCGTACACCTTATCGGCGCCGCTTTCCAGCAGCGCGTAAGCGGTCTTCACCAGTGTGCCGGCGGTATCAATAATGTCGTCGAGGATGAGGCACGTGCGGCCGGTAACGTCGCCGATGACGTGCATCACTTCCGTAACATCGGTCTCAATGCGGCGTTTGTCCACGATGGCCAGCGCGGAATCCATTTTCTTGGCGAAGAATCGCGCGCGCTCCACGCCGCCGGCATCCGGCGAGATCACTGTCAGGTTTGGCAGGTTCAAATCGCGGAAATAAGACACCAGCACCGGAGACGCGAAGAGGTGGTCCACCGGGATATTGAAGAATCCCTGGATCTGCGGCGCGTGCAGGTCCACGATCAGCGCGCGATCGGCGCCCGCGGTGGTCAGCAGGTCGGCCACCAGCTTGGAGCTGATGGGCGAACGCGGCTTGTCTTTGCGGTCCTGGCGAGCATAGCCGAAGTAGGGGATCACCGGGGTAATGCGCCGCGCTGAGGCGCGCTTGAGCGCGTCAATCATCAGCAGCAGCTCCATGATGTGCTCATCCACCGGGTAGCTGGTCGGCTGCAGCACGAAAACGTCCGAGCCGCGAACGTTCTCCATCACCTGGACGTACTTTTCCCCGTCCTGGAAGCGGGTGATGCCGGCTTGTCCGCGCGGAATCCCCAGGAACTGGCAGATCTCATCCGCCAGGGCCGGATTTGCCGTGCCGCAGAAGATTTTCAACTTGTCATCCACGCGGCCGCGCTGGGGCTTGCGCTCCTTGGGCTGCGTGACCTCATGGTCCTTTTTCTCATGCGTCGTTGCCACGGTGGTTGCCATAGCATTACTCGCTGCGCTCCGTGCGTCAGTGGGATCGGCTGCATGGCCCGGTTTTTGTGCCGTCGAACTCAAAAAGAAATTCCGCCTTGCTCGGAACTCAGAACTCACAACTCATGTTGGCTGGGCGGCCAGGATTCGAACCTGGACAAAGTGCTCCAAAGGCACTTGACCTACCATTAGTCGACCGCCCAGTGACATCAATCGAACAGTGTCGCCCAATAGTCGCTCCGCGGCAGCGTCTTCGTCGCCACAGCCGCGGTCCCCTGGGTCTTCAACTTCGCCGCGCCGGCCTGTGCCGCTTCCGGGCTTTCAAACAGCCCGTACAACGCCGCCCCGGATCCGGACAACGATGCGTACTTCGCGCCTTCGCGCTCAAGCACACGTTTTACCTCGCGCAACTCGGGATACTGTGGAAAGACGACACGTTCGAAGTCGTTTTCGATCCCGGCTCGGACGAGGTCGAGAAGCGGTGTCTCGGCCCGGTCCCTGCCTTTGGCAGGAACACCGGAGTTGGAGCCCGCCAGCCACACGAACAGCTCGTGACTGAACGTATCCATTCTACTGGGGCGGGCTGCACCCGTCAATTGCGAGCTCTCACTCGCCGCCAGTGTGTCCCAGTCGGCGAAGGCTTCCGGCGTCGAGACGCCGATATCAGGAGTGGCGACCACCAGCGGCAGTACCGCTATATCCGGCAGCGGCAACACCTGCTCGCCGTGCCCGATCCCCAGGACTGTTCCGCCGACCAGGAAAAGTGGAAGGTCGCTGCCCACCTCGGCCGCGATGCCGAGCTTATCTTCCGGCGAGAGTGGGGTGCCCATTTCGCGCTCCAGCGCCAGCATGGTAGCCACGCCGTTCGATGATCCGGCGCCCAGCCCGCCCTGCACCGGCAGCTTCTTGTCAATCTGGATCTGCACGCGGCCGCGCTGCTTCAGCGCCTTCATGACCCGCTCGGCCACGCGCCAGCAGGTGTTGCTCTCATTGGTGGGTACGGCCGGATTCTTGCAGCGAATCTCGATGCCCGTGCCGGTGCCGACGCTGACGCGAACGGTGTCGTGAAGCGCGATCGTCTGGTACACGGTGCGAAGTTCGTGGAACCCGTCCGGCCGGCACGGGCCAATGTAGAGCCCGACATTGATCTTGGCGTAGGCGCTGACTGCTGTAGGCATGCGGAGCGGCCATTGTAATGCACTGTGCAGGTTAGCGTTCAGGCGGCAGGCGTTACTTTTTAAAAGCTTAACTCTGACGAGTCACTCGTGGCTCCTGCGTAATTCCGCCATAACCCATACTGCTGCCGCAATCAGGAGTGGAGAGGAATAGAACCCCGGCGCGGGCCGCGCGAACCGGATGTCGGCAAACGTATGGCCGAGAATGGTGCCGGTGATGTGTCCCAGACCGTTCCCAATCCCCACGAACGCCGCAACGAGATAGGCTGGCAGCCGTAGCTTCCCGCCGCCTCGGAAAAATATCGGGGAGATGGCGAAGGCCAGCGCCACGGCGGCAATCAGTCCGCCGAGCCACACTTCGAAACGAAAGATGGGAACAGGGAGCCACGGCAGGCGCGCCCGCAGCTCAGTTGCGGTGGGATTCCAGACAGAAAGGAAGCCGGTTAGCGCCTCATCGGTGATGTGCAGGGCCAGGGCACAGCAAAGTGCCAGCCACGCTCGTCCGAGGGCAGGCGTCGCTCCGGAAACGAGCGCCGGGCCCGCCGCCATGGGCCTAGTCGCCCGCGCCCTGGGCTGCCGCCACGGTGCGCAGCTCGCGTTTGATCTCGTCAATGATGCGGCTGGCGACGTTGTTCTCCTCGCCCAGCCGGCCCTGCTTCAGCTCCCAGTAGTGTTTGTCGTAGGCGGCGGCAAACTCTGGATTGGTTTCTTTCAGTGCTTCCACTGCCGCGGTGGTGGCCAGCGTGGCCTTGAACATCGATTCCTGGTGCATGCGCAGCATTTCAAAGGCGCGGACTAGTACGTGCCCAAGTTCCTGGGTTTCGCTCACACTTCCTCCAATTAGGGGGTGGGCCTGTGGGCCGGAAGTCTATCGCACGCTGGTGGAAGAGCAAAGGATTTTACTGCCTGTGACCAGCCCAGAGCCTGGCGACCGGCCGCTAAAACAGCGTGTTCTGCCGCTGGCCCGGCTTGAGCCCGAAGTGCTCGTAAGCCAGGTGCGTGACCGTTCGCCCGCGCGGAGTGCGGTTCAGGAAGCCAATCTGGATCAGGAAGGGCTCGTAGATTTCCTCGATGGCGTCGGGTTCTTCGGCCAACGCCGCCGCCAGCGTGTTCACCCCGACCGGCCCACCTTCGTACTTGTTAATGATGGTGAGCAGCAGCTTGCGATCAATGTCGTCGAAACCGTGGCGGTCCACTTCCAGCATCTGCAGCGCCGCTTCCGCCGTGGCGCGGTCAATGTGCCCGGCGCCGCGCACCTGGGCGTAGTCGCGGACGCGCCGCAGCAGGCGGTTGGCTATGCGCGGGGTGCCGCGCGCGCGGGAGGCAATCTCCAGCGCGCCGGCTTCGTCGATCTTCACCCCGAGAATCTCCGCCGACCGCCGCACGATGACCTTCAGATCCTCGTGCGTGTAAAACTCCAGCCGCAGCACGATGCCGAATCGCGAGCGCAGCGGCGCCGACAGCAATCCCGCGCGCGTGGTCGCGCCCACGAAGGTGAACGGCTGCACATCAATCGTGTGGGTGCGCGCCGAGGGCCCCTGCCCGATGATGATGTCGAGCTTGTAATCCTCCAGCGCCGAGTACAACAGTTCCTCCAGCGCCGGTTGCAGTCGGTGGACTTCGTCAATGAACAGCACCTGCTTGTCGCGGACGTTGGTAAGGACCGCCGTCAGGTCGCCCTTGATTTGCAGCGCCGGCCCGGAGGTTTGTTGAAACTGCGTCTCCAACTCGTTGGCGATGATCGTCGCTAACGTCGTTTTGCCTAGTCCCGGCGGCCCGTAGAGCAGCACGTGGTCCAGCGCCTCGCCGCGCGAGCGCGCGGCCTCAATGGCGACCGACAGGTTCTCTTTGACTTTGGCCTGGCCGATGAACTCCGGCAGGCGCCGCGGCCGCAGCTTGAGTTCAAACGACGCATCGTCGTCCACCGGGGCGGCGGAAACGATGCGATCAGGGTTCTGCTTGGATGTGGCCACGGTGCCGCGATAGTAAGACGAAAGCGCCGGGCGCGCAATCAGGCGATTGCGCTACCACGACGCTCACATGCTTTACTGGATCACCTGTCCGGCGGACAGGCAAGTCGCGATCAGACCATCGGTCGCGTAGTCGATCACGCCTGGCGTGGCGGAGCAAAACGCGCGTTGTCCGGTGCCGCCGACCGTAACCGGGGCGGCGGTTGAGGTGTACTGAGCGACGGGTGTCCCGGAGCAGCCTTGCAGGTTGAATGTATATCCTGCCTTCACGCCGCTAGCCAGTACGTTGTCCAGGATTCCCGCCGCCGTGGAACTCATCGCCACTCCCGACGCGGGTGGTCCTAGTTCGCCCAACGTACAGGTGTAGCCCACATTCGGATACGTTGATGCGTAGGTGGTTTCGGCGGTCGAAATCGTCCGCACGGAAGCCACGGCAGACGCTTCGTTGGCTTGCATGCGCGCCCGCATCATATTCGGGATAGCGATGGCTGCGATGATCAGGATGATGGCCACCACGATCAGCAGCTCGATCAGCGAGAAACCCTTCTCTCTTCGCATACGGTTCTCTCTCCCGCCCCGCGGCGGCTCGCACCCTTGCACATCATAGGGTCGTAGTTTGGCGGAAGATAGGGGAGGGTACTCTAAAAATCAATAGAGGGAAGGTACGAGCGCAATTGTCTCCCACACCTTAGGCAATGGCAAGTTACTTTCGGCCCGCGCCTAGCAGTTTCCCATCCCGGCATCTTTCGCGGGGGGAAGTGGCTGTTTTTGATATGACTAGCGACTAGCGGCTAAGGACTCTGTCGCGTTTCACCAATCTCGGTCAGCACCTGCTGCTCGACGGGTTTGCCGCCTTCGTAAACCACATGCATCAGACGTACCCGGTAGCTGCGCCGGCGCGCCATCACGTGCGCGATATCGAAGTCCCGGAACGCCGCGATAAAGACCCAGCGCCCATCATTGAACTCCCAAATCTCGAACTGTTCAAAGCGCGCCATGAACTCCAGTGGTCAGTTGTCAGAGGGCATTGGTCAGTTGCCTGACTCTCCTCACGGCACAAAAGTTTCGGGCGGCCCGCAGGCCGCCCCCAACTCGTACCCGGTACTCGGCACTATTCTTCCTCCGCCACCACTTCGCCCCGCGACTTCTTGTAGTTCTCGATGATCTTCTCCTGCTGCTGCGCGGGGACGATATCGTAGTGGTCCATTTCCATGTTGAAGCTGCCGCGGCCCTGCGTCATCGAGGTCAATTCCACCCCGTACGTCAGCATCTCCGACATCGGCACTTGCGCCTTGATCACCGTTTTTCCAGCCTTGTTGTCCATCCCCTGAATGCGCCCGCGGCGTCCATTGAGGTCCCCCATGATCGAGCCCGCAAACTCGTCGGGAATTTCGATCTCCACCCTCATGATCGGCTCCAGCAGTGTCGGCTTCGCCTGCTCCATGGCTTTGCGAAAAGCGATTCGCCCCGCCGTCTTGAACGACAACTCGTTCGAATCCACGTCGTGGTACGAGCCGTCGTACAGCACCACCCTGAAATCCACCACCGGGTAACCGGCCAGGAACCCGCGCTGTGCCGCCTCGACAATGCCCTTCTCGACGGCGGGAATGAAGTTCTTCGGAATCGCGCCGCCGAAAATCTCGTTCACGAACTCGAAGTTCCCGCCGCGCGGCAGCGGCTCCATCTTGATCTTGCAATCGCCGAACTGCCCGTGGCCGCCGGTCTGCTTCTTGTGCCGTCCCTGCACGTCGGCGCGCCCGCGGATGGTTTCGCGATACGGCACCTTCGGCGCTTTCAGATTCACTTCCGTGTGGAAGCGCTTCTTCAGCTTCGAGACCGTAACCTCGATGTGCTGTTGGCCGGTGCCGGCGATCAGGAATTCCTTCGTCTGCTCGTCGCGGAAGAAGCGCAGCATGGCGTCTTCCTCGCGCAGCTTCGAGATGCCGTTGGAAAGCTTGTCTTCATCGGCGCGCGTCTTCGGCTCGATGGCGAACGTGATCGCCGGTTCCGGCAGCTTCACCTGCGGATACTGGATCGCTGCCGCCTTGTCGCCCAGCGTGTCGCCGGTCAGCGTTTCGCGCAGCTTCGCCACCGCCCCAATGTCGCCGGCATGCAGCTCGTTCACCGGGACCATGTTCTTTCCCTGCATTACCGCGATGTGCGCCAGCTTCTCCGACGAGCTGCGGGTGAAGTTCTGCAACGTGGCATCGTTCTTCAGTACGCCCGAATAAACCTTGAAATAGGAAATGCGTCCCGCGAAGGGATCATTGAGCGTTTTGAACACGAACGCCGAAACCGGTTCGCGGTCAGCCACCTTCCGCATCTGCGGAGAGCCATTCCCCGATCCTGGCATGGCTTCCACCGCCGGGCGCTCAGTCGCGCCGGGCAGATAGTCGGTAAGGAACTGCAGCAGCCGGTCCGCGCCGATGTTGCCCAGGCCCGAGGTGTAGAGCACGGGATAAATCCGCCGCGCGTCCACCGCTTTGCGCAGTCCGGCCAGCAGGTGCTCTTCACTGAGTGTGCCCTTGTCGAAGAACTCTTCCATCAGCGCGTCGTCGCCTTCGGCGATTAGCTCGATCAATTTCTCGTGCGCCGACTGCGCCGCATCTCGCAAGTTCGCCGGGACATCGCCTTCGCGCCCCTTGCCGTCGCCGCCCATGTCGTAGGTGAACGCCTTCATCGTGATCACGTCCACCACGCCGCTCAGGTTCTTCTCGCTGCCGATCGGGAGCTGCACCGGGACGGCGGTGCGCCCGAACGCGGCGGTCACCGAGTCCAGCATGCGCCCGGCATCGGCGCGCTCGCGGTCCATGCGCGTGCCGACAATGACCCGCGGCAGGTTGTACTCTTCCGCGTATTGCCAGGTTTTTTCGGTTACGACTTCGACGCCCCCGACGCCGTCCACCGCCACCACCACGCCTTCCACCGCGGGCAGGGCCATCTTCGCCTCGTGCACGAACAGGTTGAAGCCAGGCGTATCAATCAGATTGATCTTGATGTTTTTCCACTCGGCGTTCGCCACGGCGCTGGAGATGGTCATTTTGCGCGCCACCGATTCTTCGTCGTAATCGGTGGGCGCGCTGCCGTCGTCCACTCGTCCGAGCTTCGGGGTCGCCCCGGCGGTGTTCAGCATGGCCGAGATCAGTTGGGTTTTGCCCGCGTGGCCGTGGCCTACCACCGCCACATTCCGCACGTTCGCGCCTTCATAAACTTTCACGATGGAACTCCTTCACGGCCATCTTCCCGGGTCACATTCGGCGGGGCTCCCTGCGGAAGGGGCAATTGGAGAGCTACGAAACTTAGGATTTTATCAGACACGAAATTTAATGCTCAATGGCGTTCAATTCGGCAGCTCCGCGCCTGTACTCGCGAAATATTCCGTAACCCGTGCCCTGCGCTGGTCTTCTAAGTGAGCGTGACCCGCCGCTTGATCGCCGCACTGATCCTATCGGCCGTCTGTTTGCCGGCCGAAGCGGCGGTCGTGTCGGCATTTACGACATCCGCGCCCGTGGCGCACGCTTGTTGCCTCCGCAGCGCGCACCAGCATCGTTCCGGCGCCACTACCGGATTCGAGCCCGTGCGCCGCACCTGCCGCTGCTTCCAGACGCTGCCCCGGGCAGCAGCCCAGGCAGCGGTTTCTTGCACGAACATCGTCGTGCCCGTGTTTTCGGCTGCAACCGCATCCCAAGTAGTACACGGCGCCGCCCAGAACGTTTTTCCTGCCAACTCCTCGCGCGCGCCTCCGCAGTCGACCTAGCCCTCAGCTAAACGCTTTTTGCTGATCCGATGTGATCAGCGGTAATCCGCGTTCATCTGCGGCAGATTCTCTCTGCGCGCCAATTGAGGCCCATGCGCAAACGGTTTATCGTACTCGCGCTGTTGTGCGCGACGTGTACCCACGCCGCCGTCTTCGGCGCCATTCACGGCCTGGTGCACGATGCCCAGCACCGGCCCATCGCCGGCGCGCAGGTGCTGGTCCGAGCCGTCAATTCCGACTGGCAGAAAACAATCGTCAGCAACGATCTGGGCGAATTCCGCCTCGATGCCATTCCCGCCGGCATTTACCAGATTGAGGTCACCGCCGCCGGATTCGCCGTGCAGCAGCAAACGGTCACCGTGGCCTCCGGCAATGTCGTCGAGCCGCACTTCCCGATGATCGTCGCCAAGGTCGAGCAGTCAGTCGAAGTCAAAGGCGAGAGCGAAGCCGTCGCTACCACCAATACCACCACACCCACCACACTGGTCAGCCGCGACGAGATTGCGCACACCCCGGGTGCCGACCAGACCAACAGCCTGGCCATGATCACCGACTACGTTCCCGGCGCGGTCATCGTGCATGACCAGCTTCACCTGCGCGGCGGGCACCAGTTCACCTGGCTGCTGGACGGCGTGCCCGTGCCCAACACCAATATCGCCAGCAACGTCGGCCCGCAGTTCGATCCCAAGGACATTGACTACCTGGAAGTACAGCGGGGCGGATTTTCCGCCGAGTATGGCGACCGCGCCAACGGCGTGATGAATGTTGTGACTCGCTCCGGATTCGAGCGCAGCAACCAGGCTGAGCTGGTAATGAGCTATGGCAGCTTCAACCAGACCAACGATCAGCTCAACTTCGGCAGCCATACCAACGGCTTCGCCTATTACGGCAGCGTGTCGGGCAACCGCACCGACCTCGGCCTGGAAACGCCCGTGCCGGACGTGCTGCACGACTCAGGCGCCGGTTTGAGCGCCTTCACGTCGCTGATCTGGAACAAAACGCCGAACGATCAACTGCGTTCCGTCATCTCCGTGCGCGGCGACCATTACCAGGTCCCAAACGACCCGCTTCAGCAGGCCGCTGGGCAGCGTGACACCGACGACGAGCGCGACGTCTTCGCCAACTTCTCCTGGGTGCGCACCGCCGCCCCCGGCATCCTGCTCACCATTTCGCCGTTCTACCATTTCAACAGCGCGCACTATGCCGGCAGCGCGCACGACGACCGCGGCTCGAATTATGCCGGCGGCGTCGCCAGCCTCGCCATGGATCGCGGCCGCCACAACGCCCGCTTCGGGGTGGAAGGCTGGGCGCAACACGACTCTCGCATCCTGGCCTTGACCGATCCCCTTGCCGGCAGCCTCACCGAGTCCCAGCGCACGTGGGGTGCACTGGAAGCATTGTTCGCCGAAGAACAGTTCAAAGCCACTTCCTGGCTGTCATTGACTGCCGGCGTGCGCGCCACCCATTTCAGCGGCGGTCTCAGCGAAACCACCGCCGATCCCCGCATCGGCGCCGCGCTGCGCATTCCGCGGCTGAATTGGGCAGTGCGCGCCTTCTACGGACGTTATTACCAGGCGCCGCCGCTGTTCAGCGTGACCGGGCCCGTGCAGAACCTTGCTGTCCAGCAGGGATTCGGCTTTCTGCCTCTTCTGGGAGAGCGCGACGAGCAGCGCGAGTTCGGCCTCACCGTTCCGCTGCGCGGCTGGAGTTTGGATTTCGCCAATTTCCGCACCACCTCGAAGAACTTCTTCGACCACGATGTGCTCGGCAATTCCAATATCTTCTTCCCGGTTACCATCGCCCGTGCCCGCGTTCACGGCTACGAAACGACCTTGCGCTCGCCGAAATTGAGCGGCCACGCCACGCTTCACCTGGCCTTCTCGCGCCAGTGGGTCGAGGGCTTCGGGGGCGTCAGCGGCGGCCTCACGGACTTTTCACCGCCCTCCGGACAATGGTTCTTCCTCGACCACGACCAGCGCGACACGCTCAGCTTCGGCGGGGAAACCACGCTCCCCTGGCGCGCCTGGGCCGCCGCCAACCTGGTGTACGGTTCCGGCTTCCTCGACGGCGACGGGCCCTCGCACCTGCCCTCGCACACCACCTTCGATGTAACGTTGGGAAAGAATTTCGGGGAGAGCTGGTCCGTGCACCTGAGCGCGCTTAACGTCCGCAACAGCCATTATCTGCTCGACAACAGCAACACCTTCGGAGGCACTCACTTTGCTCGCCCACGCGAAATTGCGCTCGAAGTCCGCTATCGCTTCAAGTATTGACTTTCGCCAAGCACGAGCAGGCGGCTACGAACTTCGCCTTAATACTCCACAGCCGAGTTTCTGATTCCGAACTGCGCAACCGGCGGCATGCTCGAGCATCTAAAATAGGAACAGCAACTCTCAATTAGGCAAAATGGATCATGAATAAGCGAAGCCTGTTCTGGCTTGTTACCTTCGTCGTTCTCGCCATCTTCGGCACGTTGGCGCTGCGCGCGCAAAATTCCGCCGAAGCGGCCAATGTTCTGCGTCCGCCCAAGGGCGCCAAGGTTGCGCTCGTCGTCTTTGAGGATCTCGAGTGCCCCGACTGCTCGCGCGCGGCGCCGCTCGTGGTCGAAGCCTCCAAGACTTACAAGATTCCGGTGGTCCGCTACGACTTCCCCTTGCCGCAGCACCTCTGGGCGTTCGATGCCGCGGTGCTGGCGCATTATTTCGGCAGCAAGTCGCCGGCTCTGGGCGTGGATTTCCGTGAGTACATCTTCCAGCACCAGACTGACATCACCGGCAGCAATTCGCAGGACGAAACCGCGCAGAAGCAGCGCCTGCGCGCCGCCGCTGAAAAATTCGCCGCCGAGCACAACACCAGTGTGCCCTTTGTCGTGGATCCCCAGGGAAAGTTGTCCGCCGCAGTGAAGGCGCAGCGCGAGCTCGGCCAGCGCATCGGCATCCAGCACACGCCCACCCTCTACGTGGTCAACAACAGCCGCGCTGGACAGCCCTTCATCGAGGTTGTAGACCGTGCCAAGTTGTTCCAGTTGATTGACCAGATGCGCACGACCGCCGACTAATCTGTTATCTCTGCAAGTGAAAGAGGCCGCCCCTTCGGCGGCCTCTTAAATTTTCACACCTGTTTTTCGGGCGTCAGATCCTGACACTCATTGGGGGAAAGTTCACCGCCGCAGCGAACAGGCTGGCGAGCTTCGCCAGCACCAGCACCGGCGATGTCGGCTTATGCACGATGCAGCAGGCGCCCGCATCCAGCGCCGCCTGTGTGACGGCATCCGAGGCGCTGGCGGTCATCATCAAGAATTTCGCCTCTGACCACGGCCGCGCCGTCCGGATCAGGTCCACGCCATTCATGCCCGGCATGTGGTAATCGGTGATCACGCAATCGCAGCCGGCGGCGATAGCTTCCAGCGCACTAGGGCCGTCAAGGCAGCACACCACGTCGTATCCCGACATTTCCAGGATCGCGCCCCAGGTTTCCGTCAGACCGGGTTCATCATCCACAAAAACAATACGTCGCCGGGGCAAGGAACCCGGGGTTCCATGCGCCGTCCTCCGGCACGACAAGTTGTAGTTCGGAAGCGAACTCACATTTATCCTCACCAGTGGCGTGTGGTAGTAGTAACACTATCGAAAATCACGTGTCAACCAGAAAAGCTCAATTAAAACTCCCCCTTGCAAACCATTGCAAATAATAGTAGTCATATCACTATGGCCTCGCAGGCGCCCAACCCGAACGACACCGGCAAGCTCGGTGTTTCTTCCCGGGAGCGTATCCTGCACGCCGCCAAGAAGCTTTTCGCCGCCCGCGGCTACGAGAACACCAGTACGGTCGCCATTGCTCGCCTGGCGGGAACCAGCGAATCTCAGTTAATGAAGCATTTCGGCAGCAAGGAAGGCTTGCTGGAGGCCATCTTCGACGACGGCTGGAACACCCTCGCCTCCAATGTTTCCGCCATTGATGCCGCCGGTTCTCCCGTGCAGAAACTGAGCGCTCTGATGGAACTCATGCTGGCAGGAATGGAGCGCGACCCGGAGCTCAAGCAGCTTCTCCTGCTGGAAGGGCGCCGCATCCGCCGCGAAGGTCAAATGGTGATGATCACCCAGGGCTTCCTGCAGTTCATCCAACTGCTCGACCGCCTCTTGGGACAGATGCGTTCTGCCGGCCAGATGCGTTCCGACCTCAGCAGCGACGCCGTGCGCTCCGCGCTCATGGGAATGTTCGAAGGACTTATGCGCGACCAGTTGCTGGCGGAAAAAACTGCCTTTCCCACCCGCATCAGTGCCGCCGACCTGCGGCAGATCTTCAATGCATTCCTCACCGCCCTCGCCCCGGCGAAATAAATAGCGACTATTCAAACCGCAGCGCTTCGATCGGATCCAGCCGCGACGCCTTCCATGCCGGGTAATAACCGAAGAAGACGCCCACGGCAAAGGTGAATCCTGCGGCGATCAGGATTCCGGTGCGCGAGATGGACATCGGCCATTGCAGCACCTGGCCCAGGAGATAGGAGCCCGCGACTCCCAGCGCGATTCCAATCAGCCCGCCGAAGAGGCTGAGGATGACGGCCTCCCCCAGGAATTGCACGCGCACGTCGCCCTCGGTGGCGCCGATGGCCAGCCGGATACCGATCTCGCGCGTGCGCTCAGTCACCGACACCAGCATCACGTTCATGATGCCGATGCCCCCCACGAGCAGCGACACACTGGCGACGGCGATCAGGAAAATGGTGAACGTGTTGCTCGCGTCCAGCCGCGCCTGGATCATCTCGTCTGGCCGGCGAATGTTGAAATCATCGTCTTGGGCCGGCCGGATGCGGTGCCGGTCGCGCAACAACGACTGCACCTGCAAAATAGCCGGGTTCACCGCCTCCGGCGACACCGCCGAGCACAGGATGTCGTCCAGCCACGACGTCCCTTTTAATTTCTTCTGCGCCGTCGTGTACGGCATGACGATGGTGTCGTCCTGGTCCTGTCCGAATCCCGACTGCCCGCGTGGAACCAGCACGCCTACCACCTGGCACGGCAGCGTGCCCACGCGAATCACTTTGCCGATTGGGTCTTCGGCCGCGAACAACTGGTCGCGCACGGTTTCGCCGATGACGCACACGTCGGCGGCGCGGTCCACATCGGCGCGCGAGAACGGCGACCCCATGGTCACGCCCCAGCGCTTGATCTCGAACCACTCCGGCTCCACCCCGCGGTATGCCGTGCTCCAGTTGCGGTTGCCGTAAACCACCTGGGTGCGGGCGTCCACATTGGCCGACACGCGCTTGAGAAGCGGCACCTGCTTGCGAATCGCCTCCAAGTCGGAATAAACCAGCGTCTTGGTGCCATGGCTGCCGGTGCGGATGCCGTTCGGCGCGCGCGCGCCCGCTTCGATCCACACGAAGTTGTCGCCCAGGTTGTTGAGCTGCTCCTGGATTTGCTCCGAACCCGCCTGGCCTATGGCCACCACGCAGATCACCGCCCCAATGCCGATGGTCACGCCCAGCACTGTCAGCGTGCTGCGGATCTTGTTCCGAAAGAGTGTCCTGAGAGCTTCGCGAATAATGGCGCGCGGTGACATAGCTTCATTCAATTCTAACGCTGCGCCTTGGTGTTGATTTAATGGAACGTCGCCAGCCCGACTACGGCCGCTCCCAGGATGAGCACGGGCTCGGGAATCTTCCAGCGAAACAGCAGCGCCGCCGTAACCAGCGCCACCGCCAGCGTGACCCAGTCGTAAATGGCGCGCCGCGCCAGCACGACCACGGCACCCGCGATTGCCCCGGTGGCGGCAGCGGTCACGCCCCGCACGAAAGCGTGCAGTTGCGGATTCCTGGCGAAGCGCTTGTAGTACGGCGCCACCACCACTACTACCAAATAGACGGGAAGGAAGACGCCAAGCGAAGCGGCGATGGCGCCGGAAACGCCCGCGACCAGGAACCCGATGAATCCCACGGTGATGACCACCGGACCCGGCGTGATCATGGCAACTGCGACCGCGTCCAGAAACTGCCGCTCGGTTAGCCAGTGGTGCTCGACCACCACGCCGCCGTGCAGGAAGGGCACGATGGCCAACCCGCTACCGAATACAAACAGGCCGGCTTTGGCGAAGAAGGCCAGCACCTCGCCAAACCGCCCCAGCGAGATTCCCACGCCGCCCGCCAGCAGCGCCGCGCTCATCGGAACCGGGCCAAGCTTGCGAGGGAAGCTCCTGACCGCCAGAGCGATCGCTCCACCCGCCAGGAACAGCCACACGATTTCCTTCTCGGTGATGGCAGTCGAAATCGCCAGCGCAAAGAAAATCGCCCACAACAGGGGGTCAGCCTTCATCGTGCCTTTGGCAAGCTTCCACGCGGAGCGCGCGATGATCCCGATCACGGCCGCGCCGATTCCGTAGAACACCGCCTGCATCCACGCCAACCCGCCGTAACGGATGTAGGCTAGCGCCAGCAAGACGACCATCAGGAATGACGGTGCGATAAACGTGAACCCGACCAGCGTCGCGCCCAGCCACCCGCCGCGGACGTAACCGAGATACATCGCGAGTTGCGCCGCGAGCGGCCCCGGCGCCAGCTGCGCCAGCGCCAATCCCTCCAGGTACTCTTCCTCGGTGAACCATTTCCGCTCGTCCACGAGGTTGCGCTGCATATAGCCCGCCAGGGCGATCGGCCCGCCGAATCCAATCGTCCCCAGCTTCAGGAAATACAGCACCAGTCGAATCAGCGTGTACTCCGGCGGTGTGGCACGAGATGGTGCGCAGACGGCGGACATTCCTCACCTCGTGCGCCCCGTGGCGCGAGAAATGGCTACTTCGATGCGCGTTCCACTTCAGCGGATTTTGTTTGATCCAACGCCACCCGCAGGCCCTTGGCCAGCTTCGAAGCATCGTCATTGGCCCAGAAATGCATGAACATCAGGTGCGGTTGATCGTTCAGCATGTGGCTGTGCAGAGCCGTCACCTGGATGCCGTTCTCGCGCAGCGCCTTCAGCACCGGATTTACTTCACTCGGAAGCAGAACGAAATCGCCGGTAATCGCTGCTCGCCCGCTGCCGGTCGGCTGGAAATTCAGAGCCGTCGCCGTCCCCATGGAGGGTGGCACGTCCATGCCTTCGTCGGTGATCTTGTCCGCGCGGGGCACGCTTACCTGGTAGATGCCGCCATTGACTTTGCCCTTGCGCCCGAGAATCGCGTCCAGCCGCGCCGGATCAATTCCCAGATTCTGCTCGCCGCTCGCGCTTGCGGGAGCCGCGGCCGGAGTCTTGGTCAAGGCCAGCGCGTCATGAATCGCCTTCGCCATCGGCACCGCCGGGCCGTGGCTCTCGATGTGCATGTAGAGTACGCGCGGCTGCTCGCGCAGCAGGTGATTATGCACGGCAGTTTCCTTGATCCCCTCCTCCTGCAGTTTCAGCATCACCGGCTCGACTTCGTCTTCCGTCAGCACCAGGTCGCCCATCACCATGGCATGATCGAGCGTGCCCTCGAACGCTGCCCACGATCCCAGCGCCAGCCCGGCTTTGATAGGAGTGCCGGCCACCGTCACCTTCATGTCGCTACGCGGCATCGCAAACTTGAACGTGCCGTCCGGTTGCGCTTTGCCGGAGCGCCCCATCGCGGTCTCCACCGGCTTCCATGCACTGTTGTCGTTTGTGCTCTGCGCCACCGCTGCTCCCATCGTGCCGATCACGACGGCCAGCACCGCAAATATCCGCAGCATGGCTTTTGGCATAACCTCTCCTTTTCCCACCAACAAGACAGATGAATGAAAACCGGCTCGGTAACTTGGCGATGTGGAGGGAATCGAAGCCGCGCCTGCTTGAGAGATGCCGGGACTTGCTCCGGTGCCGTAATGCCGATGTCAGCCGCTACTCAGTTCGGGCGTGGCCGCCAGAAGCGACTGCGTGTACGGATGCGCCGGCCGCTCGGTGATCTGCTGGCTCTCGCCGATCTCGACAATTTTTCCGCCATACATCACCGCAATTCGCGTCGCCAGGTACCGCACCACGGGCATGGCGTGCGAGATGAAGAGGTAGGTCAGGCCGAATTCGCGCTGCAGTTGCGCCAGCAGGTTGACGATCTGCGCGCCCACGCTCACGTCCAGCGCCGACACCGGCTCATCGGCCACAACGAATCGCGGCCGCGTTGCCAGCGCCCGCGCGATCCCGATCCGCTGCCGTTGTCCGCCGCTGAACTCGTGCGGGTAGCGTGGTAATGCGGAGGCATCCATCCCTACTGCCTTCAACAACTCGTCAGCCGGGAGGAGCCTATTGCCGGGCACTTTGCGCCTTGCGCCGTTCGCCTCGCCGTGAATTCGTCCCGGTTCTTCCAGAATCTCACGCACGGTCATGCGCGGATCGAGCGAGCCAAACGGGTCTTGGAAGACAATCTGCATGTCGCGCCGCAGCCGGCGCATTTCCCCTGCCGGTGCCGCCAACACGTCTTGTCCATCGAACGCCACGGATCCGGACGTCGGATCCACCAGGCGCAAGATCAGCCGCCCCAGCGTGCTCTTGCCGGAGCCCGATTCGCCGACCAGCCCTAGCGTCTCTCCGGCCTGGATGCCGAGGGAAACATCATCGACCGCGCGCACCTCGCCGGTGGCGCCTCCGCCCCAGGCCGATTCGCCCAGCTTGAAGACCTTCGTGAGATGGCGTACTTCCACCAGCGGCATCAGCCCAGTTTCCCAGGTTCTAGTCTGGAGTTTCAAGACCGTCGATGTTTTCGGATGTTCGCCTGAGGACTGTAGAGTGACGACTAAGGAAAAAGGCCTCTCTCCGATTCAGGACCTACGGGACGAGAAGCCTTCCTTCCGCGCGGTAAATTGGATTTCTTGAATTGATCTCTACGCTGCCAGCTTTTCCTCTCCTGGAATGTTCGCGGCAGGCTGCCGCCCGAGCTGGGTTTCCGCCGCTGCTTCCGGTTCTTGTTTCCGCAGCAGACGCAACAGGAAGATCAGCCCCAGGATGCCGAGCACGGCGCGTGGATCGGGGGTGGCGGCCACCAGCAGCGCGGCGCGATCGGCCCGGGTCAGACCTGCTCCCGCGGCTTCCAGCGTCGCATTCAATGCCGGCTCCCGGCGAGGCATCTCCGAGCCGTCCCAGCCGGCGCGCGCCGGGATAAACTCCGCCGTCGAGTCCTGCTGCGGCTGTTCCACGATTTTGCGGATGTCCGGACGAATGGGTGCGGCATCGGCGTCGACCGCGCCCAAGTACACGAAGAGCCCGACGGCAAGCGCCAGGCCCAGCAGGATCCGTTTCCGCAATTGCTTTCCAGTCACGTAAAAGTTAGATGCGATCGTTGAAAAGTGGTTTGCAGCCGCGCGCGAACGGATCTTTCGTTTCGCGCGCGGCATGCAGGCAACCCGCTGCTGCGTGCCACCGGTCGGACTCGACCGACCAGGGGCCACTGCTCTTCACACCGTACTGGCAGTTCCGCGCACGAAGTGCAGGATCAGCGCGATCACAGCCACAATCAGCAGGAGGTGAATCAACCCGCTGGCCACGTGGAACACGCCCCACCCGAAGATCCATGCCAGTAACAGCACGATGAACAGGATCATGAACAGACTCATACCGATGCTCCCTCTGGGCTGCCTGTGTCTCATGGTTCGACGCTGGGGGCAGGGACGGGGGTTGGGTGATCTCAGGCCCCAAAAAACAAATCCGGCAGCTCTGTTGGGCGAATCTCGCATACAACCAAATTCCCCCCACTCGCGCCTTGGGGCTGGAGGCGGAAAACTGTAGTAAACTTCCGCTATTCCCGCGAACCGGAACAAGTCGATTGAGCTGGCGCCGTCGATTTTGTCGGCCGATTTTGCCCGCCTTGGCGAGCAGGTCGAAGCCGCTGTCGCCGGCGGCGCTTCCCTGCTGCATGTCGACGTCATGGACGGCCACTTTGTGCCCAACATCACCATCGGCCCGCCGGTGGTGAAATCGCTGCGCAAGGTCACCGATCTCCCGCTCGATGTTCACTTGATGATCGAAAACGCCGACGACTACATCTCCGCCTTCGTGGATGCCGGCGCCGACTGGATCTCAGTCCATCAGGAAGCCTGTGTTCATCTGCACCGCACCTTGGCGCTGATTCGCGCCCGTGGCTGCCGCGCCGGCGCAGTCATCAATCCCGCCACACCGGTTGAAACCCTGGGTGAGATTCTCGACCAGGTGGATTTCGTCCTCGTCATGTCCGTCAATCCAGGATTTGGGGGACAGAAGTTCATTCCCTCATCACTGCATAAGGTCATGAAGCTGGCCAAGCTGCGGGCAGAACGCAACCTCGACTTCCGCATTGAGATTGATGGCGGCATCGCCATGGATACCATCCAACCGGTAGTGCGCGCCGGAGCCGAGGTGCTGGTAGCCGGCAACGCCGTGTTTGCCGCAGGCGATCCCAAAAGCAATACTCAGAAGCTGCTCAAAGCCGCTGAGGAAGCTACCCTGCTGCGCGTCTGAACCGGATTGATGGCGACACTTGAGTGTGCGTTCGTCCCTGATTGGCCGCTTACAACCAGCAACTCACAACTCACGCGACCGCAACCAGCACGCCGATGAAATCCTGTAGAATAGAGGCACTTTCTCCGCACCGGATCCGAGGTAGGAATGTTCCGACGTATTCTTCTCATCCTGGCGCTATCCGCGGTTTTGGCCGCGCTGGCCGGCTGCCACAATAAGAGCGTCACCAATCCGCTGGCCGATGTCGGCTCCAAGCAGCCGGACAAGGTCCTGTTCGACCGCGCTATGGACGCCATGCAGCACAACCGCTATGACGTGGCGCGCCTGACCTTGCAGACTCTGATCAACACCTACCCGGATTCGGAATACATCGCCCGCGCCAAGCTGGCCATCGGCGACTCCTGGTACGCCGAGGGCGGCTCGGCCGCCTTGGCCCAGGCAGAGAACGAATACAAAGATTTCGAAACCTTCTTCCCCAATTTGCCCGAGGCAGCCGAGGCGCAACTCAAGGTCGCCAACATTCACTACCGGCAAATGGAGAAGCCTGACCGCGACTCCACCCACGCCATCCGCGCCGAGGAAGAGTACCGGCAGCTCATCATGCAGTACCCCGACAGCAAGCTGGTTCCTGAGGCCAAGGAACGTTTGCGCGAGGTGCAGGAAGTGCTGGCGGAGCGCGAGTTCCGCATCGGGCGCTTCTATTACTTGCGCGAATCCTGGCCCGCTGCCATCGCCCGCCTGCAATCGCTGGTGGATACCTATCCTTTGTATAGCGGCGCCGATGAGGCTCTATTCATGCTCGGCAGCACTCACGAACGCCAGATCGACGCGATTCGCGCTGCCCGGCTTAATGAGGACGCCAAGGGCAAGCTGCTGAAGGAGTACACCGACCTCGCTGCCGGTGCGTACTCTCGTATCGTCTCCCGTTATCCCGTGACCGACCGTGCCGAGGATGCCAAAAAGCGCTTGGCGGCGCTGCACCGCCCGGTCCCCACGCCCACGCCGGAGGCCTTAGCTCAAAACAAGAAGGAAGAAGAGAGCCGCAAGGAATTGGGACACTTCGGCAAGATGATGATGAACATGCATCGCCGCCCCGATACTTCGCTTGCTGTACATGTGGGCGAGCCGACGCTGGTCGATCCGAAGCAAACCAGTGCTCCCGATGTCGTAAAGCAGAGCACCGCGTCGCTGATCTCCGCTAGCGGCAGCTCAGTCATCAATCCCAGCGGCGTCGTCAGTGCTGAGACGGTCAAGACCGGGACTCCACCACCCAACCAACCGGTACCGCGCAGTGAGAGCGCCCCTGGTACTGCCCCCGCCGACGCACCCAGCAACACCGGCATTGAAGAGATGAAGCCGAACGTGGGCAACGAGGTCACCGCCCAACCCGTGCCCTCCTCCGACAGCAAGACTCCGCCGCCAGCTCCGGCCCAGATCAACGAGGCTGCTCCCGATCAGTCAAGCCAGAGCACGACGGCCTCGAGCCCTTCCTCGCCGTCCTCGACCGACAGCAAGGATTCATCGCAATCGAACGACAGCAAGGACACGTCCACCAGCAAGAAGAAAAAGAAGAAGGGCCTGGGCAAGCTGAACCCGTTCTAGCTCCCGGTTTGAACCTTCTTGACGAGTGAGTCACGTATGTTTCAGCTCGTCGTTAAGTTGCTTGTGAAATCGGCTCTGCCCGAAACGCCGTTCCGTTCAGATGACCGGAAAGACCGAATGCCATGTTGCCGTCTTCTTCAATTCCGGCCCTTCCTGAAAACAAATTTTCCTGCTGCCTGCGGCCTGCCGCCGGCAGCCTCTTTCAGTTGACTTGAGGCCGAAGAAACAGTAACTTCGCTGCCACGCTCCCCCCGATGAGGACCCCGTGCCGTTGAAGATTCTCCTTGCCGACGACAACATTACTGCCCAGCGCACCGGCGCGAAAATCCTTACCGATGCCGGTCACACCGTGGTTGCCGTGAGCAATGGCGCCGCCGCGGTAAAAAAGTTCGCCTCCGAGAAGCCGGAGCTGCTCATCCTCGACGTTTACATGCCCGGCTACAGCGGGCTGGAAGTCTGCGATAAGGTCAAGAGCGCGCCCGAGACCGCCGGCGTCCCCGTGCTGCTCACCATCACGCCGATGGAGCCGTTCAGCCTGGAGGACGGCAATCGCGTCAAGGCCGACGGCGTTCTCACCAAGCCGTTTGAAGCGATCGCCGTGGACCTCGTCGCAGTGGTAGCAAAGTTCGAGCAGAAACTGCATCCGGCGGCCGCCCCTGAGCCATTATCCACGCAGCGCATCGAAGCGCCGGAATTCGAGGACGCCAGCTACGCCGAGTGGAAGGAAGCGGCCGGCGAGGGCGAGCCTGCGAAGCCGGTGGCCATGTCGGCCGAGGTCGCCGCCGCACCAGCCCTCGGGATTGACGAACTCTCGGTCGAGCCCGCTCCCGCTCCCTTTGCCATGGACATCCCTGCAGTCGAGCCTCCTCCGGAGCCTTCGGCGGCGCCTTCTGCCTCTGTTTTTGGTCTGGACCAAGCGGCAGCGGCGCCCGCATTCGATGTGGCTTCGCCCGCTCCGACCACGGAATTCGATCTCAGTTCGCCAGCGGCGCCTTCGGAGGAAGCTCCGGCGCCCATGTTCGATCTCAGCGAGACGGCCGCACCTGCTCCGCAAGCGGCTCCTGCGGTTGCCGAAGGCGTGGAATTTACTTCCGCGCCCCAGGTAGGTGAGATCGCAGTAGCCGCAGCGCCAGAATTGGAGGTGACGGCGCAAGCCGCCGCCGGCGAAGTCGTCATCCAGCAGGAGTCCGGCCTCGTCACCAACGCCGACGACATGTCGCAGTTCGCCACCAAGTTCGGCGTCGAGCATCCGGACGACGTTCCGGTCGGCGTGGCGATGGAAATTCCGCCGACTGAGGCGCCCGCGGACGAAGAAGAAGACGTGCTCGAGATTCCGGTTGCCGAGCTTGCTCCAGCCCAAGTTGCAACCGAGCCGCCCACCTACGAGCCTACGCAGCGCATCGAGGCGTCACCTGAGCCATATCCGACAACGCAGAGGCTGGAAGCTCCACCGGAACCGGCACCCGAAGCTGAGGCGGAAATGCGCGGCGCGTTCTCTGCTGGCGCCGGCGGCGCTGCCGCTGCGCCTGCTTTGGAGTCGCCCTCCCAGGCTGAACCCGAGCCCGAGGCTGCGGCCGCTGAGGTGGATCCGGCGAATCTCACGCAGAAGCTGGTGGCCCAGTTCGCCGAAGAACTGGAACGTGCGCAGATCGAAGCCGAGCCTGCTGCCGAGCCCGCGCCCGAGCCGGCGGCAGAAGCCGCACCGCCGTCCGAAGAGCAGCGCATCACCGAAGTGGTGTCGCGCGTCCTCGATCAGCACAAGACCGAATTGATTGCGGCCATCGTCCGCGAGCTGAAAGGCTAGCCCGGGACTCGCTAACGAAAACAACAGGGACCTTTCGAGGTCCCTGTCTTGTTGCTCCGCGCCGAAGGATTATGCCGCGGTGGTGACATTCGCTTCTGCAGCGCAGGAAGTTGCAAGGGCGACGCGGAAGGTGGAGCCTCGGTTCGCGCCCTGCGTGCTGGATTCCACGGTAATTTTTCCGCCGTGTTTTTCGGCGATCTCCTGCGCGACCCAAAGCCCCAGTCCGGTGCCGAGCTGCTTGGTGGTGTAGAAAGGATCAAAGATTTTTTTCTGAAGGTCGGGAGCAATGCCGGGGCCGTTGTCGCTGACCGAAATCACGGTGCGGGAGCCCTCCAGCGCGACGGTGATGTGTACGGCGCCGCCTCCGGGCGCAGCCTCCAGCGCGTTATCCACGATATTGGTGAAGAGCTGGCGGAGCTCGCCCTTCATGGCCGTGACCGTGCAGGGCTGTTCGTTACGTACCACGGTGATACGCTTGCGCGCGATTTTCCGTGACAACATGGAAAGCACGGAATCCAGCAGATCGGTCAGGTTTACCGTCTCCGGCGAGGTCGAGCTGCGGTAGAACGCCAGCGTCTGCTTGGTGATCTGGGCGACACGGTCGAGCTCCGATTCCGCCATCGCCAGGCAGCTTCGGCCCTCCTCTCCCTGCACGTGCGAGCGCAGCAGGTAGAGCAGGTTGGTAACTGCCTCCAGCGGATTGTTAATCTCGTGGGCGATGGTCGCGGCCATGCGTCCGGTGACGGCCAGCTTCTCGGCGCGCCGCAATGCGTCTTCGGCCGTCTTACGATCGGTAATGTCGCGCGCGATCTTGGCGGCGCCCACGATGTTGCCGTGGGCATCGCGCAGCGGCGAAATGGTAATGGATACATGGATGCGCTCGCCGGTCTTGGTCAGGCGCACGGTCTCGAAGTGGTCCACCCGCTCGCCGGCCCGGATGCGCGCCAGAATCATGTCCTCGTCACCGTGCAGCTCGGGAGGAATGATGGTGGTAATGGGCAGGCCGATGATTTCGTCCGCTTTCCAACCAAAAGTTCTTTCCGCGCCTGCATTCCAAGTGGTGATGATGCCGTTCAGGTCCTTGCTGACGATGGCGTCATCGGAAGATTCCACGATGGCGGCGAGCTTGTTGGTCGCTTCCTGCATTAGATGGTGGTGCGCGATCTCGAACGCACAAGCCTCCGCGCCCCTGAGAATTGAAAGAAGAGAGCAGAGGAAAAATGCCAGCGGGAAGCACAAAACTTCCCGGTACTTACTTGGATGCGATGCTACCACGATCCGTTTGCATGCGCAGGGGCGCGCCAATACGGGAAATTCTGCCGGGCCGGGCGTCCAGGCTTTTCCCGTGGCTACCGTCCTGCCGCCGAGTAGAATGAGAGCTGCTCAAACCCACATACGACCAAGGACCATGGGAGGCAAAATCATGGAGCGCAAAATCTTTGCTCGGCCGGCAGTGTTGCTTATCGGGTTCACCGTGCTCTCGATGGTTTCGGCAGCGACGGCGCAAACGACGGCACCGATTGACAGGCCCGTGGTTGTCACACCGGGTCTGTCTGAGCCCAAGAGCCGCGGGCTTTACATCAGCGGCCGGGTCCTGTTCGAGGATCAGACGGTACCGCCGGCAGGAGTGTACATCGAGCGAGTCTGCAATACCCGCGCGCGACGGGAAGGCCGCACCGACACCAAGGGAAACTTCAGTTTTCAACTCGGATTAAGCACGGATACTTCCCAGGACGCTACGTTCGGGACTGCAAGTTTGGCCCCGGGGGCGACGGAAGCGGAGGCGACGGCATCGGCAACGGCCCGTACGTTGAGGAATTGTGAATTGCGCGCCGTTCTCCCCGGATATCGTTCCGACATTATTTTTCTTGCCAACCGCATGGTTTTAGATGAGCCCAATGTGGGCACGATCTACCTGCACAAGCTGGGCCACATCGAGGGCACCACGGTGAGCGCGACCAGCGCGGCAGCGCCGAAAGAGGCGAAGAAGGCGCTGGAACAAGCGCGCAAGGAGCTTGCCAACCGGAAGCCGGACAAGGCGGCGGAGGAATGTCGCCAGGCGCTGCAGCAGTATCCGAAATACGCCGACGCGATGCAGCAGTTGGGCGAAATCTATGCCCAGCAGAACCGCAAGGCGGAGGCGCAGAAGCTGTTTGAAGATGCGATTGCCGCCGACGCGAAGTTCGTGCCGCCATATTTCTCGCTGGCAGTGCTGGCGGCAGGCGCCCAGGATTGGACGCGCGTAGCGTCGTTAACCGATCAGTTGTTGGCCTTGAATGCTTATGAATATCCGGCAGCCTATCAATACAACGCCGTAGCGCACTTTAAGCTCGGTGAGCTCGATAAGGCCGAGCAGAGCGCGCGCGCGGGCCGGAAGCTGGACACGCAGCACCGCATTCCCGATCTCGACTTGGTGCTGGCCAGCGTGCTGCTGAAGAAAAACGATACTCAGGGCGCGGCCGAGCAATTGAAGAGCTATCTCAAGTATGTGCCGACCGGTCCGGAGGCGGAGCGCGTCCGGAAGCAACTGGCGCAAATAGAAAGCCAGGCAAGCTCGGCGCCGGCGGCCCCACCGAAGTAGGTAGAGGACGTCCCCCAGAAGTCGCGAGCTCTGCGCGGCGAGGCGAAGCGGTACTGCGTCTCGCGAGGGATTTGCCTGCGATTCCGCAGGTCGGTAGAAGTTCGTTCATACGATCAGCAAGACAAATACGATTGATCTCGAGAGGCAATCATGCAGGGGAATACCACCCTAGGACGTGTCTTCTGGTTTCTTGCGCTGGCAATTACGTTGATCCCATCCGCGGCATGGGCCCAACTGGAAAAGCCGCCTGACGTAGGCATTCCGATAGTAATACCGCCGGGAATGGGAGATTCCAGGAGCCTGGGAATTTACATCAGCGGACGAGTGCTGTTCGACGACGGGACGGCGCCTCCGGCGGGCGTGAATATCGAGCGGGTCTGCGCCTCGCGAGTACGCCGAGAAGGGCGCACCGACGCCAAGGGGAATTTCAGTTTCCAACTCGGCATCAGCACGGACAGCGGTCAGGATGCGACCTTCGGGCATTCCGACCCGGGGTCCGGCGCCAGCGAGCCGCAGGCGACGGTGGAGGCGCGCGACCTGCGGTACTGCGAGCTGCGCGCCGTTCTTCCGGGATACCGTTCGGACTCGATTTACCTGGCCAACCGCATGGTGCTGGACGAGCCCAACGTCGGCACCATCTACCTGCACAAGCTGGGGCACATCGAGGGGACGACGGTGAGCGCGACCGCCGCGGCAGCGCCCAAGGAAGCGAAGAAGGCGCTAGAGCAGGCGCGCCGCGAGTTGGCGAACAAGAAGCCGGACAAAGCGGCGGAGCTATGCCGCAAGGCGCTGCAGGAATATCCCACGTATGCCGACGCGATGCAGCTGTTGGGCGAAATCTACAGCCAGCAGAACCGCCAGGCGGAGGCGCAAAAGCTGTTTCAGGACGCCATGGCCGCCGACCCGAAGTTCCTAGCGCCGTATTTTTCGCTCGCCATCTTGTCGGCGAGAAGCCAGGACTGGACGCGGGTGGCGTCGCTCACCGATCAATTGCTGGCGCTGAACGCCTACGAATATCCGGCCGCGTATTACTACAACGCGGTGGCAAACTTTAAGTTGGGAAACCTGGACAAGGCGGAGAAGAGCGCGCGCGAAGGCCGGAAGCTGGACACGCAGCATCGCATTCCCGATCTCGACCTGGTGCTGGCCAGCGTGCTGCTGAAGCGCAACGACACCAAAGGCGCGGCCGAGGTGATGAAGAGCTACCTGAAATACGTTCCGACCGGCCCGGACGCGGAGCGAGTGCGAAAGCAACTGGCGCAGATCGAGGGGCAGACGAGCACGGCACCGCAGGCGAAGCCCGCGACACCTCCAGTGCCGCCGCAGAAGTAGAGAGCAGTCCGAGGGGGCGTCGTAGAAAGCCAGGCGCGACTAACAAGTGGATTGGACATCCAGTGTTTATGCGGCTTTGCGCGATGTGCGCGCGGGGGGTGGGGGTTTTTCATGCTTGTGCGATGAGAGTGGAAACAGCGCACATAGTCAAACATCCAAATGATCTTGCAAATCCCGCTGCACTCGGCCAAAATTCGATTCTCCCCCGACGGCAAAGTTTAATTACGTATCAAAGATTTACTCCAAGTGTGCCGAAAATTGCGTTCAGGAGCTGAGGAAATGAATTGTCTCCGCGCTGTCGGACTCTGCTTTGCAATGTTCACGGCTCTTCTTCTCGTATCATGCGGTTCAGATCCGAGTTTAACCAAAATCACGATTTCGCCTGCATCGAATACAGCGAGCGTCGTACAAGGGCAAACGTTGCAATTTCAGGCGATGGGAACGTACAAAAAATCCAATCAAAGCACTTCTTCTAGCGACATCACCTCACAGGTAACTTGGGTATCGGCGAATGCTAGCCTTGCGACAATCAATTCCTCCGGGCTTGCGACAGCTCTCTCGCCGGGCATACCCGTCATCACGGCGTCTATGGACGGTCTTACTGACACGTCCAACTTCCTGATCACGAGTGGGAGCGGAGCACCTCAACTTACAATTAGCAAGGTAGGTAATGGGACTGGTACTGTAACCGGGTCGCCCGGACCAATTAATTGCGGCGCCACATGTACCGCGTTCTTCCCGGTGAACACGACTGTTACTCTGACGGCTACTCCCGCGGCAGGGTCGACGTTTGGCGGATGGTCTTCGAATTGCGTGTCCTCCAGCAGTAGTAATGTGTGCACCGTTATGGTTGTTGGAACTGACACGGTCACGGCGATATTCAATTAATTCGAAGAACTAAAGCAACCCCGCTAATGACACGGTCGAAATACACACGATATCGAGTTTAGCCAGTGTTTATGCGTATTCGCGAGGCATGCGAAAGCGGGGGTGTGTACACAGCAGCAGCAGACTGCGAGCCCTCTCGTGAATTCCTGATCCTCAATTAACAGTTTGCGTTAACAAACACATCCAAGACTGAGTACACGATGTACCGCTGAAAGCCGCTAATGACGCGGTTCGGGCGCATGTCGTAGTGATTCAGCCCAGTATTTATGCGGCTTTGCGCTGCATGCGGCAACGGGGGTGTGTACAGAGCAGCAGCATATATACATACTCCCTAGCCGCGTTTGACGGCCTGTAGCCGGGTTTGACGGGATAGTGTGTCTGACATGCGCATGTGTACACACCCCCCTGCGCGCGCGAAAACGCCCCCCGCGTGATTCTACGGGTGCTGGGCAACTATGAGCGACGGGGCATCTTGACTAAAGGAAGGGGGCGTATTGTCCTTCACCGAAAATTGCGATGAAAGTAATTTGACAACGGGATCGCAGCTCGCCCGGCAGAGGAAGCGCTTAAACGTTAAAGTGAGATGCGCAGGTGCAGTTTGCAAAGATCACGCAGTGTTGTCGCGTAGGCTTGTGAGCTAACTTTGTGTGGACCCTCGATCAGCACATTGTTGCCCATCGAATCGACGAGACTTCCGAGGAAGCTCTGGTAGTCCTCACCAGCAATACCTTTAGAAATGTAGTCGCCTATCGCGTGCAGCATTGTCACGTCGCCCGGTGGCTGGACCTTGAGGTCGGAGTTCTGCAGGAAGTATGAATGGCGGGAAGCCCCGTCATTGGCTATCAGCACCACTCCAATGGCCGTCCGTTCGGACTGAGTCACATCCGGCACATAATAAAAAATGTAGTACTCGTCCCGCGCCTTCATTTTGTCCCCGGCCTCTCTCCAGACCGAGTATCGCCTGCGCTTGCCAACTTGCGCCAGAGCAAATACGAATTTTGCCCCATAGTCCCGCTTTGGATTCCTATTTTCAGAACAGTTTTCAAATTTATTATCGTTTTTGCGATTTCTATGCTTCACACTAGCGAGCAGGAATGTAATGCACTCTGGCCGACCATGACAAATGAGTGCTGTAGACGCCCCCTGGTCATCAGCGGTTACGTCCGGCGAATGCCCGGGGGGAGCCAGCCACACCTAGTTCGTGCGACCGACGGGAAACTATATGTAGCGAAGTTCCTTGGCAACCCGCAACATAGCCGGATCCTCGTCAACGAATGGATTGCCTCCCGACTTGCCATTGCAGTCGGACTTCCTGCGGCACGTGTTCGGTTGATTACGCTCACACGAGAATTCGTTGCTTCCACTCCCGAGCTGTGCTTTCAGTTGCGGCGAGGCACGTCGCCGTGCCGCCCAGGTGTTCATCTCGGGAGTGCTTATGTGGGCGTTCCGGGCCATCATGAAGTCCTGGATCTGTTCCCACCTGAGATATCGCAGCGGCTCGCGAATAAAGACATTTTTGCTGCCGCGCTGGTGCTTGATAAATGGCTCGGTAACGCCGACGCCCGCCAGTTCGTGTTTCGACGCGCACTCACGTGTCGCCAATACAAGGCTTTCTTGATCGACCAAGGTGGATGCTTCAATTTCGGCAAATGGGACTTTCCCGATTGCCCCAGATACGGTCTCGCGCGCGACCGGTGGTGGTACGCCGGAATCACCAACCTTGGCGACTTCGAGCCGTATCTATCGCGGGTTGAGCACGTAACTGCTTCGCAATTAAGTGCGCTCGTCGCTGAATTGCCTGAATGTTGGCGTAGCAGAGACAAAGACGCACTTGAGCGCCTCATGGAGCAGGTCTTCGATCGTGCCGCGCGAATCCGATGCTTGGTCCGTCGGTCCGTTGAGGCGCTGCCTGCAGTCTTTCCAAATTGGCTCTTCGACCGCGACGCCGTTCGCCCGCTCAGTGAGCACCCTTCACAACAGCTTTCTCGAGCTCTTTGCCTCGGAACGCGATGCGTGTAGTGGTGCGAAACACGCGGTATTTATCAAATCTCACTCGCGACGCCAGAATCCTGCCGTCGGGTTGTGTTTCGTTCAGGTAAATCGATACGGGGACCAGTTTTTCATCCCATCGGCCGTACAGCACTACGACACGAAAATGGACGACTCCGGTATATTCGGGAACGATCATGTCCTGCGTAACGCGCAGAACGTCGAATGCCTCGTCTGTCCATATCGATCCGGTGCACGGCAGAAACAATCGTCGCGCTCCACCCCAAAAGCGACGTCGAATTTTGAGCCCGCAAATCTGATCCTGTGCGCCGGCCCGGTAGTGGAAAACCTTGATTCTGTGTCCATCGATATGGGTCTCTCGATTAAACTGCACTGCCAACCGCAGATCGGCGGCGACAACATTGATTAGGTCCGCCCAGTGCGAACCGGGGACAGGCCCGTCGCGTGGAATGGGCAAATCCATCAAATCTTTACCATCAGGGAGCGTGCGGAAATGTTGCCTACCCTCGACGACCTGTACTTCATGCTGCCAAGCTCGCCCGGTGGGAAATAGGAGCGTCTGACGTGCAACGAAGTTCTTCATTTTTTGCGCTGCGACTTCTGCGCGTTTTCGTAACAAAAGTACGGCCATGGAAGCGTCGTAGCGCGCAATCGGCTCATTCGGGATTACGTCTTTCAGAGTTAAAGAAGACTCTGATACCAGCGGAGTCGGGCTGAAGCTCTCATCTGGGTTGGCGGAGTGTGTTTGAAACTCGGTCACCGGTTCGGGCTTGTCCACATTGACAGTGGGAAAAACTTTCAAGAACAGGTTTATGTCACTGGTGTGCATGAACTCGGCTATGGCCCACACAGGTACAGCAAAGACCGCCATTCGATCCTCGCTAGCTCCCATGGCCAATCCGACAGCTCTACCCTGCTGGTCCACGATTAACCCACCACTGGCACCTTCTGCGATCTTGTGATTGAGCTCGAACTTCAGTTCACCCTGCTCACATTCGCCCGCGAACTTGCCCTTAATTGCAGTCAGGGTCCCGCCTGGGTATCCAATAACTGTTACAGGTTGCCCCTCTTCCAGATCCCCGGCATAGAACGGGACTGTCTGCATTCCCTTGTGCGACAGAGGCTCCGCCATAAAGAGGAACGCGATGTCGCGATAGGGCGCGAGCCGGATCGGCCCGCGCATACTCGCCACCGATTTTGCCTCTGGATCATGTCCATCAGTAGCGAACACGTATCGTTTGACTTTCACACCTTTGATGGTCATGTGTTTGCCCATTACGTTGGCCACGTGATAGTTCGTGATCGCCCAGTCACAATCCGTGTTCAGACACCAGGCAGTCGCGTATGTCTTTGAGAGCATTCGATGATCCCTGACCATTCCAACCATCTGTTCCGGCTTGGTACTCGTGTCTTGAGCTGCAATACGGGCTATGGGTTTCAGGAGGAAAGCGGCCAGGCAGGTAATCAGCAGGGCTTCCGAACAAGCCGAGTGTCGGTGCGCCATGTGCGCCTCTTTTCTTGCAGTTGGCGCTCAATGGCACTCAGTGCGTTAATGATTATCACGGGTCTGGTCTAGCGAGATTCCTGGAGCTTCGAAACTGAGCAACACCGTCTACAGAATGCTTCCAGCAACATCCGTCCACCAGAGACCGAATATTTGGCCAGCAGCTTGCCGCAGCGACCACAACGAAATTCCCGCAGCTCGGTTGAAGGTTCCACCGAATATGTGGAACAGGTCAGCCGTGTAGCGAAGAAACGATTGGCGGTTGCCATTTGCGATGCAGTCCAGTAAGAGCAATAACATTGCTGCGCCCAGGATTAAATAGAGACGGTGTGCCGGAACACCAGGGACAACTTCGTTTCGGGTCGACTCCCAGAGCGGAAAACTAACCAATTCAGGCATTTTCCCGAAAAGAGGTGCGTCTGCTGAACGCGAGCCGCTTTCGCCGTGTTCTGATTCTAGAAATTTTCAAACAAGCTGTGCTGTCGATTGGAAATCGTTGGTAGACTCTGCCCGCGAATCATGTTCGGTCAGCAGCACGCGGCTACTTGCGCCATCGCAAAGACGGATGTTTGCAGCGGGGTTAACATTACATAGAGAGGTACGCAAACGAATTTAGAAGCGACAATCGAGAAGGAAATTTACGCCCGTTCGCCATTGTTTCAAGGAATGTCCGCTGAGGATATTGGCGAAATCCTGAAGCATGCAACGCGTACGGATTACGCTGCCGGCACCACACTGTATCGTCAGTGCGAGACCACCCGACAGTTCTTTTGGGTGCAATCCGGGCTGGTGCACCTTACGCATTTGACGCCACAAGGCGGCAGCATTCTCGTTCGCATTGAGCGGTCTGGCGACGTTTTTGGATACTTTTCGTTGGTGTTGGAAGGGCCCAGTGTTGTGTCGGCTACGGTCACGACGCCCAGCCGGTTGGCAGTGTGGAACAGCGCCGTTGCAATGCGATTGCTCGAAACTTTTCCCCGAATGTCACTTAACCTATTTGCTATCACTGTTCGGGATGTCAGGCACTTTTACGACCGAACTCGCCGCTTGACTTCCCACAGAGTCGGCCAGCGCGTCGAATGGGCTTTGGCTGAGCTCGCTCGCGCAATTGGGATACCTTCAGACACAGGGGTCGTCGTAACTCATGTCACAGCGCAACGGGAGCTAGCAGACTTGGCCGGTACCACGGTCTACACGGTAAGCCGGGAACTCGGAAGGCTGGAACGTAGCGGTATCCTGAAAAAACAGCGCGGGCGCATTATTGTTCTGCAGCCCGGCAGTCTGATGATTCGGTAATACGGCGGCTCGCAGCTCTCACAGAACTGGGTCGCTGGCACACGACAGATCACGACCTACATGCCGCTCACGTCATATCCAAGCGTCTTCAATATGATGATCATGAATTCCCATTCGGCATTCTGTGGTCGGCTGGCGGGCACATACACTGTTTGACAATCGGTGAACGAATTACAGTACCCGGTTGGTGATGCCGAACACTTAAGAATCCCGGTGGGGTCGGAATATGGGCAGTAATTACAGTGGGGGAGCGCATTCAGCTCTGCCGCGGAAACTTCGGGAAGATTGACCAGGTGTACTCCGCACGGCTTCACGTTCAACGCGCGTGGGTCAGGTGGAGTACCTCTCGGAGCGGTATCCGATAACGTGACCGAGACCGCATTTAGTGCAACGCCCCCTGCTGCCACATCTTGGCGAGCTGTGGCCCACAGTAGCTCGAATGTACTCGTCGGAGTGCTGGTTTCATTGATAAACGCCGGTTTCGCGCAGGTGCCCGTCGTCGCAGCGGGAGGATCTGAGCCGCAGCCCACTAAGAAGCCACAGAAGACTACCAAAACCAGAGTTGCCTTCATCGCGAACGCTCCAGCAGTCGAAAGGGCGACTGCGGTTGGCGCTCGCTGGCACTCAGAGGGGTAGGGTCACAAATGGCTCGGAGAAGCAGTCCGAGGACACTGCGTTGATGGCCTATTAAGGGGGTACCACGACGATACGGTTCTGGGAACGTTCAATCAGCACGAACACTTCGGCGTGCGAGCCAATTTCGGCTACGTCCCAATACGGGAGATCAAGCATCTCGGGCTCGCCGACTCTTGGCCTTATACTCTGATGGAGCCGGACGCCACTTGGCCGGAGCACTCCGAGCACGATGTTGCTCCATTAATGAGTGCTGCGTCCGGTTCTTTATTGCGTCAGTCTCCGCTCCTGAACGTTCGAATCTGCTGGCCTACTCCGACAGTCCTGGGCCTGTACAACTGAATCCTGCTTTCGTATTCGGCAAGCGTTGACGCCCTAATCAGTTGGCGGCGGGAGATTCTTTGCAAGGTGCGGCGTCCACACCCAAAGCGCATGAGCTTGCGAATGCCAATTTCTCTAACGCTCCGCGCGAACGCTTTGCTGGCAATGGCCGTCGCGTAGCGGGTACGTTTTGGCAGCTCTCGCTCGTACTCAATTGGGTGGAACCGCTGGGACTCCAAATCGTCGCCCTCTTCCCAGCGCCGGTCGGTGTCCTTGCCGATACGATGAACGTTGCCAACTACGATGTGCGCCCGTTGCAGCAACCCGCGCGTGTTGTATCGGCAGCGCTCGCCAGTTGGCGCAAGGCTCTTCGATTCGGGGTGGTGCAAATACCAGTGGAGCAGGTTCTGGAGCGTATCGACCACGGCACATTGCCCGAACTCGGGCGAGTTGAACTGGGCTGTTAGCCGGTACTCCCCGAAATCGTTCGGGTCATCAATGTTGATGCAGACCGAATTCATCCACTGCCGCTGGTCCCGTTCAAATCGGGTTACGAGAGTGAAATAGTAGGGGTCAACATCTGCCGGGTAACCGCAAGGCGCAAGAAGCGGCAGCAGATAAAAATTGTAAGGGCGACATCCCGGCCAGTTCTTGAACCGCTTCAGTACATTTTGTGTGGTGATTGCGATCCGCATCATCTGTGGACGCTTGAGCCAGGACGGAGCACGCGGGTCGAGGCGCAGAGCGCTCCTCAGCAGATACACCCACGCGTCATAAATCCACTTCGGCGCATCGTGCGCATCATCCCACCCGTCTGGGGAATCAGCGGGCGGATACAGATACCCGAGTCCGTGAGCCTTCGGGTTGATGATCGCGACCCTGTTTCCATCGCGTTCGTACTCGGTGTATCGCTTGGCGGCAATGCTGAACCCCAGCAATCGCCGGAAGCCTTTGCTGGCGTCAGCGTCAATGTAGTTGGTGGGCGTGAAATTGAGGATCGAGCCATTGAACCGATAGGGGTTCAGACTTTCAAACCGACTCACGACATTCTGAACTTCCGTACGCGTCAGCACGCGCACGTCTGTGCACCCAGGGATGTCTGACAGCGAAACGTTGTCATCAGACGCGACAACAGCGAGGGCGTCAGTGTCAGCCCAAGCGTGCACGCCGTTCATTTCTGAAACGCACTTCTCAGCCAAGCCCAGGAGTAGCCTTCCGGCCGCCGTGATTAGCGACCCCAAGTAGGGTGCGTACCACGGCCCTGGGCGCTCGACCACGCGGTAGTGCTTTTTCGGCACAAATGACTCCTCACCCGAGTACACGCGGAGCCGCACCGGTTTGCTGGTAGGTTTAGGGTTGAGCTCGACGAAACAGCCGTAGAGGGCGTTCGCGATAATCTTCAGGGCATGACAGAGGTCTTCATCGGCCTTGTGGCGCTTCCGCTCCTCGACAATGTTGCGGAATAGATCGTCACGGTACGGGTCGATCTTTACCGTGTCTCGAAGATACACGATTTTCATCCCGGCCTGCTGTCCGTGCGGGACGACCCGGATGGCGCGTTCGATCTGGGGAACTCTTCCCGTCTGAATGAATGAGTTGATTACGTCCGGGCCGGCGAACCAGAGCGGCTTGGCTGAAGTCAGATATTCAGTGGCAATTGCTTGCGTCAGTCCGTTGTGCACGCTGCGGACCGGGAGCAGGTCGTCATTTGGTTTCACTAAAGCGAAGAACCGAAACTCGCGCCACAGCTTCCGGTCAAAACACTTCTTCAACGAAATGCCGCTGATCAATTCCCGGACTTCGGCGGTCGCGTCTTCAAACGTAAGGCTCTCAGCTGTGAGAATCTCCATCAGCTCCAGCAGGGCACAAGCGGTGGGATATTGCGACGTGAAGTCGAGCGGAGCAACCGGCACTTCCGCATGACGAATGCGTGTCTCGGAGCGACCGCCGGTATAGCTTTCCATTGCGATACCCAAGATTTCGTTCGGGACATCGAACTTCTGCGCTGGAGGCACGATGCCTAATGCATCCAGGTAAGCCTTTGCGATAGATGCCGGTGAGAATGCCATGTCGGGGGTAAGGGATATTGGGTGACAGTCGAACTCCTGCTTTGCGGCATTCAGCAGGGCAGCCGTACAACGCACGTCTTGGCGGGCGTACTCGATCTCGGGCACTGTGACCTGCCCAGTCGGCGTGTGTTCCTTCTTCTTCGGCAGATCATACTTCTTGAACGACTCAAGTTCACAGGCTGTCCTTAACGTAAGTGCTTGGTGAAATAGAGCCCACAAGAGCGTTCGCAAATCGAGAAACCTTGCCTCGTGGATTTTGGTGCGTTTCGCGGTCCCGCCCTTTGGAAGCCACTCCCCTCGGAAGCGAATGAACGATTTCTTGGCGTCAATCGGCTCGATTAGCACGCGTGGATGGTGGAGATTTTCGTTCCCGTCCGGATATTCGGAGAGAACCAGGGACCACTCATTCCGATTGCCCTCGGGCCACTTGCGGGCAAGTCTTCCGAGGTCATAGCCGATGTTGAAACCAACGATGAGGGCACCCTTACGCGCGTAGTGGTAGAACACGTTCGTTACGAACTCCGACCGCGAATGCAGCGGGAACCTTGGCGGGAATGACGCGACATCGGGGACTCCCTTGTTTATGTACTCTTCCAGGCGCTGGCGCTCGTCTGCCGGAAGGTCGTCGTCGAAAAACGCACCCTCTTCGTCCAGGACGTACGCGTTGCCGTACAACTTCAACACGCGGTAGAAGCCGAACGTCAGTTCTTGCCTGATGTTTGTCCGAGATTCGCAGTCAAACACGAGGGCGATCTCCGGCCATGCAGGAACTTGGACGCGACGGCTGTGTGGCTTTGGTGGATTTGGATCGTTTAGTACGATAGTGTGTGCGCGGAGATAGATGTCTTCCGGTTTGCTCATTTCGGTCTTCTCTTTCCCTTGTTAATTTGGTGAGTTAGCGCTTCCCGTAACATCCACTGGAACGCTAGGTCTGCGCCCCACGCGCGAAGAATGCGTTCGACCGGGTCGGGCGTACTTTCGAGATCCACGCCCATTCGGCGCAGCAAAAGATGAAAGGTGTTGTGATGTTCCAGACACAACGGCCCGGTGTACCAGGCAACGTGATTGCGGCCGGCTTGGTGGTTCCGCTGGACGTCGCGAATGCTTTCGCACAACACGCACTTTCGGACCTGTTCCGATTGCTTCACGACGGCTTTGCCATACTCCGATACAGCCCTTCAAATGGCTCGTCTTTCTCGGCAAGGGCATTGAGGATGCGCTGAATCGCGCGAGGTCCGGTCACAAGGCGCACGCCTCCGACACTTTGGCCGCGCGGGAATTTCTTCATCTTCGAGAAGTCCCCACGCCCAGCAGCATTGATTGCGTCCATCCATTGACCGAGCAGCCGTCTTTGGCGCGAATTCCGCGTTACGACAGGGGCCAACACTCCCGGTTTCTTTGTTGGAATGTGAAGAGTTTGGCGATACCGGTCAGTTGCGCGCGGACGAATCCGGCCTGACGAATCCTTGATGAAAGCCGACGGCAGCTGCTTGCGTACTGAACGAGGATCGACTTCCCGGCTGCGCGCGGCTTGGGTGAGCGTAAGGGAGGGATAGCGCCGCATGTCTGCCAACACATGCAAGGCACGTTCGCGCGCCTCTGAATTCTGTGTGGTCCTATTGCTCGCAGGCAAGCGCCTGCGTTCTGTCTCTCGTGTCTTGCGGGATTTGCTAGCTCGATCTGCCATGACGCACCTTCCTGCAGATCAAGAATTTCGAATTGCGAGGATTCGTGGAAGCCCTTGTCGGCGTAACAGCGTAATATTCGGCAAGCTTTCGGGTCGTTGTCGCTCGCTTCACGAAATCTCGACAAGGGGGCTTGCAGGAATGGGTTGGCCAGCAGGTTTTACGAAACAGAACCGGATTAACTGGGTTGAAGAGCGGCTGCAGGAGCGCCGCGCCATAGAGCATGGTGCGAGCGGTTACGATATGGACGCGGCAGGAATCCCCGATAGGATCAGCCTGATGGTTTGGCTTGCACGGGAGCGTGATGGCCGTTCGTGGCAGCAGGTCGCGATCAAATATTTTCCCGAGTACAAAGGATTAAGAACCAAGACAGCGGGCATCAGTAAGGCGCGCCGGGCCCATTTGGCCGTAGAAAACGGACCGGATCCGAGGAAATACTTCAAATTCAGGATGGATCAAATCGTCCAGGACGTTTTCGGTTGTTCGCCAGAGGATTTCAAGAGGTACATCAATTCCATCCGCGTGTCTGGCAGAAAGCCTAGGTGCTAGCGAAAAACACATAAGCTGCTGTTAAATCAGTAGCTTACATCATATAATTGAGCACGGAAAAGCGGGCCTGCCGCCTGTTACGAGCAGGACGACAAGCCCTAACCACCACAGGAGGGTTAGCTCCCATGGCAGCTGCACAAACCGTACCTCAACCCCTATCCTCGGGCAAATCCCCAATCAGCAAAAGTGGTGTCCTAACGCTATCCGGCTTTGGCGTGCGCGTGCGCATGCAGAACGGCCACCTCGAAATAGAGGATGGCGTCGGCCTTGAGCGCCGAAAGTTCAGACTGCCCCGCGTTGCACATAACCTCCGGCGGTTAGTTTGTATCTGTGACGACGGATTCGTCACCCTGTCAGCGCTGAAGTGGCTGGCCGACACAGGCGCGTCGTTCGTGATGCTGGACCGCATGGGCAAGGTATTGTTCGTGACTGGTCCGACCGCCCCTTCCGATGCTCGATTGCGACGCGCACAAGCTGTAGCGCCACAGAACGGAATGGCACTCGAAATTTCCCGCGAACTCATCGGCGCGAAACTGGCAGGGCAGGAACTGATCGTGCGCGAGAAGCTGAACGAAGTAGCAATAGCCGATGCAATTGCGCGCTGTCGAGAACGCTTGGTTTCTACTGAGACAATCGACGCAGTGCGTTCGTTCGAAGCACAAGCAGCAGCCGCGTATTGGTCCGCCTGGTATACAGTGCGGGTCACATTTCCCCAGCGGGAGGTCAAGCGCCTGCCCCAGCATTGGCTCACGTTTGGAACTCGCAAATCTCCGCTCACAGGTTCACCCCGACTTGCCGTAAATCCTGCCGGAGCGATCCTCAATTACTGCTACGCGTTGCTTGAGAGTGAATCCCGGCTGGCACTTGCGGCACTCGGTCTTGATCCAGGGTTGGGCATGTTGCACGCCGACACTCCCGCTCGGGACAGCTTGGCCTGTGACTTGATGGAAGCAGTCCGCCCATGCGTAGACGGTTGGCTGCTGGATTGGATTACTCGCGAGCCGTTGCTGCGCAGTTGGTTTATCGAGACGGAAACAGGCAACTGCAGGTTAACGCGCGAACTCGCATCGAAGCTGTCCGAGACTTCGCCAACATGGGGCAGGTTCGTCGCTCCGTATGCCGAGCGGATTGCGTCAATGTTGTGGTCGCGCAGATTCGCATCAAGCAGAGAGGCGGTCCCGCCGACCCGCTTAACGCAGAATCGGAAGCGACAGGCAAAGGGCGCACCTCTGGCGACAGTCGTTCCTTCTCCAGCTCCCCAGAGACGTTGCCGTGGATGCGGAAAAGCGCTGCGGGAGGGCCGTACGCATTGCGCCACGTGTGCAGTCCCGCTCGCGACCGAGCGCCTCAGGGTCGCGGCTCAAAACGGGCGTGCCGTGTCCCACACACCCGAAGCCCGTGCGAAACTCGGCACGACACAGCGGCAACATCGGTTGGCGGAAGGGGCTTGGTCGCCTGCAGAACAGCCCGGATGGTTGACAACGGAGTTCTATGACAGACGGATTCAGCCGCGCCTCGCCAAGTTCTCCAACTCGGTCATCGCATCACGAATCGAGGTATCGCGGGCTTACGTGGGGAAGATGAAGAAGGGCTACCGGCCGCACCCTAGGCATTGGCAGGCGCTGGCTGAGATGGTCAGGGTAGCTTCGCAGTAGAGAAAATTGTATTTTCGGACTCCAGTCCAATCCAACGTCCTATAATGCGATTTCTCCCAATTTCAGATCTGCTGCGGTCATGAACACATCCGCGAGTATCGATTGGAAGTCCATACGTGTTCTCAATGGTTCTCAATCGAATGGCTTCGAGGAGCTGTGCGCTCAATTAGCCAGGCGGGAGATTCCCGATGGATGGCAATTCGAGCGAAATGGGCCGCCAGATGCTGGGGTTGAGTGTTATGCGACTCTTCCGAGCGGTGATGAATGGGGTTGGCAAGCAAAGTACTTCGGCGTGCTCGGCAATTCTCAATGGTCACAGCTCGATGAATCGATTCGGACTGCCCTTGAAAAGCATCCGCATCTGACCAAGTACTTCGTGTGCGTCCCCCTCGATCGTTCGGACGCACGTGTCGGCAAGCAGCGCTCGGCGAAGCAGCGTTGGGAAGAACACAAAGCAAAGTGGAGGGACTGGGCCAGAAGTCGCGCAATGGACGTCAAGTTCGTCTGGTGGGGAAGCCACGAATTAATTGAACGGCTATTGCGAACCGCAAATGCTGGACTCGTTCGATACTGGTTCGACGCCACGGTTCTCGATCCTGGCTGGCTTCAAGCCAGGTTAGAAGAGGCAATCCAGACCGCAGGTCCAAGGTATACGCCTGAGGCTCGCGTCGAATTGCCGATTGCCCAAGAGTTACAAACGTTCGAAAGAACCGCGGAATCGTTTAACCGCCTTAAAGCTCACGCCAAATCTATACGCTCGAAGCTGCAAACGTTCGGCTACCACAGAAAGGAGACCCCCGATCCCAAGGTCGAAGGTCTTTCGTCAGCCCTTGAGGCGCTCGTTCAAAAAGTGCTCGGTCAGATTTCTGCTCTTCAGGTTCAACCAATTGGCGATCTCCCTCTCGGAACCATCGTGGAGTTGCTAACGTCGGCTGGGTCCTCTGCGGACGAACTGAGCAAGGCAGTATCTGAAGCCGAGAGTCTGTACGCTACCGAGAAGGTTGCGCAAGAACCAGAACGGGCAACCTCCGCGTTACGAAATCCTTACAGTGATCAGCGACTCCGACTTTACGACTTGATGTCAACTCTTGAGGCTGCACGGAAGCACTTTGAGCATGCCGCTGGTGTTGCAGGTAGGTCGGTGATGATTCTTCGCGGACGAGCGGGAACAGGCAAAACACACCTTCTATGTGATGTCGCGATCCAGCGCGTCAATTCGGGCCGGCCGACGATTCTTGTTATGGGCCAGCGATTCGTCGGTTCGGATAACCCCTGGACTCAATTTCTACAACAATTGGATCTCTCCGTGCTTTCGGCAGAAGAATTTACCGGGGCGCTTGAAGCTGCAGCGCAATCAGCAAATTGTCGAGCCTTGATTTTCATCGATGCGATAAACGAAGGAAATGGACGAAATCTCTGGCCTGATAATTTGTCCGCCTTTTTGGCGCACCTCGAACGCTCGCCCTGGGTCGCAGTAGTACTGGCTGTGCGTTCTTCCTACGAGGAAGTCATCATTCCGGACGACGTACGCAAGAGAGCGACTCTTGTCACTCACCACGGGTTTGCTGACCACGAATACGACGCGGTCAAGACGTTCTTCCTGCATTACGGCATTGAGCTTCCGTCTACGCCGCTCATTGCGCCTGAGTTCCACAACCCGCTGTTCCTAAAGACTCTATGCTTGGGTCTCCAAGACAGTGGCAAGCATCAGCTTCCTCGTGGGTTTAGCGGAATCAGTTTCGTTTTCGACCTGTACTTGACAGCTATCAATCGGAAACTCGCCAAAGTTCTGGATTTTGATCACGGAAGGCCTCTGGTCAAACAGGCTCTCTCGCTGCTTGCGCAGTCTCTTATTGGCACTGATAAGCGCTGGATGAATGCCGAGAAAGCGGCCGAGATAGCAAATACATTGCTGCCAAACAGGAGTTTTTCCCAATCTCTGTATCATGGCTTGGTAGCTGAAGGGTTGTTAATAACGGACCTTATTTCAGACGGTCGATCGGCACAGCAGGAAGAGGTTGTATTCATAGCCTACGATCGTTTGGCAGACCACATTATCGCGAAGGCGCTCCTCGATAACTACATTGAACCCGAATTCGCCAAACGTGCATTTGCCAGTGACGGACCCTTCGCTTTTTTGTGGGACAAATCACGGTATACACCACCAGGACTCTTAGAAGCCTTGTGTATCCAACTCCCGGAGCGCACACGTGCTGAACTACCGCTCATGGCTACTGCGCTTATGCAGCAGCATGCGCTAGGCGATGCATTCAGGGAGAGCATCGTTTGGCGGGACCCCCAGGCATTCACAGCCAACACGAAAGTGGCATTCAATAAACTCATACGCAGCGACCACGAGTTTAGTAATGCTCTCGATACATTGCTTACGGTGGCTACAATTCCAGGCCATCCGCTCAATGCACAATACCTGAACAAGCTTCTGCGGCGTCACTCGATGGCAGATCGTGATTCTTGGTGGAGTACCTACCTGCACCGTGCTTTTGGCGGACATAGCTCTGTAGATAGGATCATAGATTGGGCGCACGAAGTGAAGCCTGAGAGGAGGATGGAGGACGACACAGTTGACCTCTGTTCAATCGTCCTGACCTGGATGCAAACCTCTTCAAATCGATTTCTGAGAGACCGTGCGACGAAAGCCCTTATAAGCCTTTTAACTGGCCGGCTCCAAGCTAGCACTCGGCTGCTTGAGATGTTTGCCGATGTAGATGACCTCTACGTTAAAGAAAGACTTTATGCGGTGTGCTATGGAGTCGCGATGCGTAACAGTGACGTGAACGGCATCTCAGCCCTTGCACAAGTCGTTTACTCCAAGGTATTCGCCAATAAATCCCCTGTTGCACACATATTGCTTCGAGACTATGCGAGAGGCGTTATCGAGCGCGCAGCAGCATTGAATTCAAAGATGGGCATACCGCTAGACAAGGTTCGTCCGCCCTACAAAAGCACATTTCCTGTGATTCCTTCAGCGAAAGACGTTCGCAAGTACCTGCCTGATTGGTCATCAGGATCGCATGATAGCGGAGAACTACAGTGGTCGCGTAATCGAATCGGCAGTTCCATCATGTCGGACGATTTCGCGCGGTATGTTATTGGCACCAACTCTAGTCGAACCAATTGGATTGCGCTCTCCCTTAATTCTAAGAAGTGGGTGCCAGCGTCAGAGTCACTATCCCGCCTAATGAGTTCCTTCTCGCCGAATGAAGTGTCAGCCTGGAAGCGGTTCGAAAATGCTGATCGCGAACTATCCATGCTGAGGTTCATGATGCGAATTGAGGCCCGCCCAGAAACTGGACATGAATCGAACGGCGTTAGGAAATCTCAGACGAAAGAGAAACGCGATCATGTCCTGGAGCGAACTTCAAAACTCAGGGATTCCAGCTGGAAGAAGCTGCGCAGCATCCTAACAGCATCGCATTTTCGTCAGCTCAAGCGAATACTCGAACGTAAGAATAAAATAGGCGACGAACCGCCACGGTTCGATCTTCGCAAAATTCAGAGGTACATCCTCTGGCGGGTGTTCGATCTTGGATGGACAATCGAGCGGTTCGGAAGATTTGACCGATTCTCTGCCGCCTACTATGGGCGAGAGGCCTCGAAGGCAGAGCGCGTCGGCAAGAAGTACCAGTGGATCGCTTTTCACGAAATCCTCGCTTTCATAGCAGACCACTACCAGTACCGTGAGGCATATCGTGAACATTGGGGAGACAAAGAGTATCAGGGCCCGTGGCAGGACTATTTGAGAGACATCGATCCGTCCTCTACCCTTCGCGGCACGCCGGGCGGAACGTCATGGAACGGCCACTCACTTAGTTGGTGGGGCACAACTGAGTACCACAGCTGGGGGGATCCCAATGATGCTGATCGCTGGGCCACAGAACACCGTGATCTGCCCGAATTTCAAGAACTCTTAACTGTCACAAGGCCAAGCGATGGCTCTAAATGGGTTAACTTAGATGGCTACTTCAATTGGAGGCAAGAGCCCCCTGCGGACAAAGAGAGTTCAGACGTGGAACGCAGGGATCTCTGGTTGACTTGTGAAGGGTATCTCGTTCACCGTGAGGATATTGAGGCATTCTTAAAGTGGGCTGAAGGAGTTGATTTTTGGAATCGATGGATGCCGGATGCTCCTGAAGCATACAGGCTTTTCCTCGGTGAATACCTATGGTCTCCTGCCTTCAGGTATTTCTCGCAGCCGTACTACGGAGACGCCGGGTGGACTCAACCAACGCAGGGATGTCCGGTAACTGTTCGCAGCACGGCGTTTAAGTATCTGCAGGAATCTAGCGGCTTTGACTGTTCGGTTGACGATAGCTTTTCTCTTCGGCTTCCAGTCGCGGACATTGTCGACGCCCTGAGTCTCCGTTGGAGTGGAAAGAATGCAGACTTTCTTGATGCACAAGGCACCCTTGCAGCATTTGACCCAACTGCTTATGAACCAGGCCCAAGCGCACTGTTGCTAAGAAAAGACCTCTTACGTGATCTGAAGGACAAAGGACTGGGCATATGCTGGACGGTGCTGGGCGAAAAGCGGGTGATCGATCCAGGCTACGGACCACCGAAAGGACGAAGAGAACTCCGGATGTCCGGTGCGTATGCGATCGACGACGGAGATCCGTACGGATTCCTCAAGTGCATCACTCAGTTTGGTGGATCAGAGATGAAGGTGATTACCACAAAACGTGCACAGGCACACCATCCCCGTATTTGATGCGGCTCGGACGCGTGTCGCATCGGTTTCAGTCAATGTTTATGCTGGTTTGCGCGGCAGGCGCGCGCGCGGGGCTATCGGGGGTGTGTACACATGCGCATGCCAGACACACTATCCCGTAGCCGGGTTTGACCCCTTTTTCCCGCCGCCTGTAAACTCGAAATTCGCTTTGTAGTCGCGAGACCCGCCCGAGGGCGGCCGGTGCTACACGGCCGGGCCACATTGGCCGGGGCTACATTATTCCAGCATTCCAGCGGAATCATGCCGCAAGAGCTTCCCAAAACGTACGATCCGAGCGCGATTGAGCCGCGCTGGGCCGAATACTGGGTGCGGGAGAAGCTGTTCTCAGTACCGAGCGGCCCGGCCGAGGGCGGCCGGGCTACACAGGCTTTCACCATCCTGCTGCCGCCGCCGAATGTGACTGGAGCGCTCCACATGGGACACATGTTGGAGCACACCGAAAGCGACATCGTGGTGCGCTGGCACCGCATGCGGGGCGATCGGACGCTGTGGATTCCCGGCACCGACCATGCCGGCATCGCCACCCAGATGCTGGTGGAGCGGCAACTGGCGAGCGAGGGCATCAACCGGCGCGAGATGGGCCGTGAGAAATTCCTGGAGCGGGTGTGGCAGTGGCGCGAGCACTACGGCGGCACCATCCTGCGGCAGATGAAGCGGCTGGGCGCGTCGGTGGACTGGGACCGCGAGTACTTCACCATGGACCAGCGGCTGTCGCGGGCGGTGAGGGAAGTCTTCGTCCGGCTGTACGACGAGGGGCTGATCTACCGCGGGAACTACATCGTCAACTGGTGCCCGCGCTGCATGACGGCGATCAGCGATCTGGAAGTGGTGCACGAGGAGACGCCGGGCAAGCTGTATCAGATCCGGTATCCGGTGAGCGGTTCGTCGCAAGAATTCATTACGGTGGCGACGACGCGGCCGGAGACGATGCTGGGCGATACGGCGGTCGCGGTGAACGAGGCGGACGCGCGCTACCAGCACCTGCACGGCAGGAAGGTGATGCTGCCGCTGATGCAGCGCGAAATCCCGATCATCCTGGATCCGCTGGCGAACCCGGAGTTCGGCACCGGCGCGGTGAAGGTGACGCCGGCGCACGATCCCAATGATTACGAGGCGGGGCTGCGGCACGATCTGCCGCAGATCATCGTGATGGACGAACTCGGACGGATGAACCAGAACGCCGGTGCTTATGCCGGGCTGGACCGCTTCGAGGCGCGCGAGCGCATCGTGCACGATCTGGAGGCGCAGGGGTTGCTGGCCGGAACCAAGGATTACGTGGTGCCGCTGGGGAAATGCCAGCGCTGTCACACGATTGTGGAGCCGCGGCTTTCGACGCAATGGTTTGTGGCAGTGAATAAGGTTCCGGAAACCCCACCCGACCAAAACCAGGTTGGGTGGGCCACCCAAGAGCGTCTCAGCATGGCGGAAGCTGCGCGGCGGGTGGTGGAGGAAGGCGGGCTGCGCTTCAGCCCGGAAAATTACGGCACCATTTACCTGCAGTGGATCGCGAACCTGCACGACTGGTGCATCTCGCGGCAACTGTGGTGGGGACACCGCATTCCGGCGTGGCACTGCGGACAATGCAAGCAGATCACGGTGGCGCGCGAGGCGCCCACCAAGTGCCCGAAGTGCGGCAGCGCCAATCTGGAGCAGGACCCGGACGTGCTGGACACGTGGTTCTCGTCGGCGCTGCTGCCGTTCACCACGCTCGGGTGGCCGGACGATACGCCGGACCTGCGCACGTTCTATCCGACGACGCTCATCCTCAACGGATTCGACATCCTGTTCTTTTGGGACGCGCGCATGGTGATGATGGGCACGCACTTCATGTCGGGGCCGCACAAACCCCAGGCCCAAGGCGCACGGCTCAAGGCGCAAGGCAACGATTTGGCGGAGAGCGTACCCTTCCGCAACGTCCATATCCACGCGCTGGTACGGGATGCCGAGCGGCAGAAAATGTCGAAGACCAAGGGCAACGTGATGGACCCGATCGAGGTGATCGAGCAGTACGGCACCGACGCGACACGCTTCACGCTGGCAGCACAGGCGGCGCCGGGGACGGATATTGCTTTTAACCCGGCGCGGACCGAGGGCTATCGGGCGTTCGCCAACAAGATCTGGAATGCGGCGCGGTTCATGTTTATGAACGTGGAACGCGCCTCCGGCGGCGTGTTGCAGGCTCAAGGCGCAAGGCTCAAGGCTTCAGGAAAGACAGGGGTGGAAGGGTTCCAAGCCGCAGGGCTTGAGGATCGATGGATTCTGTCGCGCGTCAATCGTGTGGCGCAGGAGATGAATGAGGCGATTGCGACCTATCGTTTCGACAACGCGTGCCACACGATTTACCAGTTCTTCTGGGGCGAGTTCTGCGACTGGTATCTGGAGCTCATCAAGCCCCGGCTGAACAGTGAAGACCAGCAGACGGTTGCGCGCGCGTGCGAGAACCTGGTGGCGCTGTTCGAGACGGCGTTGCGGCTGCTGAGTCCGATCATGCCATTCATCACCGAGGAAATCTGGCAGGCGATCTACGAAGGCAAGCCGCCGCAGCAATCGATTGCGCTGGCGGCGTATCCGCAGGCCGATGCGTCGCAGATGGATGAGGCGGCCGAGACGGAGATGGCGATCCTGCAAGACTTGATTGTCAGCGTGCGGAATTTGCGGGCGGAGCTGAAGGTGGAGCCGCGGCAGGGAATCCCCATCGAGGTGCACACGCAGGACGGTGTGCGGCGGATCTTCGAGGAGAACCGCGGCGCGGTGGAGCGGCTGGCGAACGTGCAGGAGATGGCGTTTGTCGAGCAGTCGCTGGCCAAGGAAAGCGGAGCGAGGTCCACGGCACGCTTCGATGTGCGCGTGGTTTACGAGAAGAAGGTAGACGCCGCCGCCGAACGCGAGCGGTTGAACAAAGAACTGGCCAAGATCACCAAGCAGATCGAAAGCGCCGAGCGGCAGTTGGGCAACGAGCAGTTTTTGTCGAAAGCGCCGGCGAAGGTGGTAGAGGGATTGAGGAAGCAGTTAGGGGAATCGAAGATGTTGCGGGAGAAGACGGAAGCAGCTTTGAGCGAGCTGGGATGATCCTGCGTGTTCATCCTCGCTTAGGATCAAGTGTTATTTTGTGATGAAGGAAAGACATGGATTGGAATAGCCGGCGGGTCACGGCGGTCCTGCAAAACGCGCTGCTGGAAGACCGCGCCACGCGCGATGCGACCACCTATGCCTGCATTGAGCCCCAGCAGCAGGCGACGGCCACCATCATGACCAAGCAGGACTGCGTGCTCGCGGGGGTGGGCGCGGTGGAACGCATTCTGGAAGTCTTCGCCCATCTGGACGGCACGGTAACCAGCTATGCCGACGTGAAGAGTCATCCGGAAATATTTGATGGCGTGCGGCTGCAGAAGGGCGATTTTGTCGCGGTCATTCGCCATAACGCACGTGTCATCCTGTCGTGCGAACGGGTAATCCTGAACGTGCTGCAGCGGCTGAGCGGGATTGCCACGTTGACGCGTAAATTCGTGGACGCGGTGGAAGGCACGGGCGCGCACATTCTGGACACGCGGAAGACCGCGCCGGGGCTGCGGATGCTCGACAAGTATGCGGTCACCTGCGGCGGGGGCAAGAACCACCGGCTGGATTTGAGCGATGGCGTGCTGATCAAGAACAATCACATCGCGCTGGCAGGCGGAATTGCGCCGGCGCTGGAGCGGGCGCTGCGCAACCGTCGCGGCGAGCAGCCGATCGAGATCGAAGTGCGCAACCTCGAGGAGCTGGAAACCGCGCTGCAGCACGGCGCGGAGGCGGTGCTGCTGGACAACATGAGCGTCGAGGATGTGAAGCGCGCGGTGGAACGCGTGGAGCGGCACACGCGCCGGGTACCGCTGGAGGTCTCGGGCGGAGTGAACCTGGAGGCCGTCCGCGCCTATGCCGAGACGGGAGTGAGGTTCATTTCCGTGGGTTCGCTGACGCACTCGCCGGTCGCGGTGGACATGAACCTGCGGACCAAGCCTGCCTGATTTCTAGACCGTCGTATCGCCAAACATTTTTTCGGAATATTCCCTGGCCCGGTCCAGGGCCTGCTGCATTTGCTGATGGAAGGCGTCGAGGGCGTCCCCGTCGGCATCCGGCGGGACGGTGATAGTGCGGCTGAGGCGCAGCAGGACGCGCGAGAATGGCTTCGGGATGAGGAAGCGGTCCCACGAGTTGAGCACCCAGGCGCGCTCGACAGCGCAGTGAAAGGCGAGCAGCGGCTTTTGCACGTTCCGCGCCAGCAGCACCGGGCCGGGCTTGGCGATGTATCGCGGGCCGGTGGGGCCATCAATGGTGAAGGCCACGGCGCGGCCCTGTTCGATCTCGGTATGCATGCCGAGCAGGGCGCGCACGCCACCACGAGTCGAGGATCCACGTACGGCGCGGTAGCCGAACTTTTCGATGATGCGCGCAATGTACTCGCCGTCAAAACTGCTGCTGGTCATGACGGCGATTTGCTTGCCGCGATACCACCACAGCGCCGGAATCACGCAGCGGTGCCAGAACACGTACACCGATGGACAGACCCACTCGCTGGCTGGGGCGCCGTCTTCCAACGAAATGGTATAGCGAAGAGTCGGGCCGATGAGGCGAACCAGCAGGGAGCCGGCGGCGGCGATGATGGCCAGCGCAAGCCGCTGTTTGAGAGTGAACTGCTCGGAAAGCTCGGTGCTGACGGCAGTGGCGGGCATTTGTAGTTTGTAATTTACGCCTGGGCCCCATGAAACGGGCCAAGGGCGCGCCGCGACGACAATTGCAAATTACAAATTACCAATTGCAAATTCTACGCGTTCCAGGCCCACTTCACGATTTCCGGCGGGGTGAGCCTTGGCAACCAACCATCCCGGAAGGTGGGGCATCTACTCGCCCGAGGTATTCCTGTTCCCAAGGGTAAAAATCGCAAGGAGAGAAGGTTATGAAGAAAGTGTTGTGGCTATTGGCCGTAACGGTGGCGTTCACGCTGACCTCGGTGGCGCAGACGAGCAGTTCCTCCATGGGGCAGTCCTCATCCAGCGGGATGGGACAGACCGACACCGGAGCGAAGAAGGGCAAGAAGAGCGCCGGAACAACCGACCAGAGCGGCGCGATGGCGTCGGACAAGAGCTCTGGCAAAGCGAAGAAAGAAGCGACGCTAACCGGGTGCCTGAGCGCGGATGGCGCGACGCTGAGCAACGCGAAGCACAAAGAAGGCGTTGCTGTCGGACCCGCCGACAAAGTGAAGGACCATGCCGGACACCAGGTCGCGTTGAAGGGCGAGTGGTCTGCCGACAAGAAGACGTTCAATGTCGCCAGCGTGAAGCACTTGTCTGATACCTGCAAGGAAGCGCCCGGCGGCGGCACGGCAGGCATGACGAAGAAGGGCAAGAAGGACACGAGCAAGGGGAAGACGGACACCGCCACCCCGCCGAAGCAGTAGTCCCAGAGTCGGAATTCTGTCGCGCAGCCAGGCGGGCTGCGCGATTTTTTTTGCGCGCCGCTACCTTCGATAATTACAGCAGGTCCCTCGCAGCGCTCGGGATGACGCCAGAAGTTTCAGGGGAGATCATTCGGACCAGCGGCGGAAGATGAGGCAGCCGTTGGTGCCGCCGAAACCGAAGGAATTGGAAACGGCAAACTCGACTTCCGCCTTGCGGGCGCGGTTGGGAACGTAGTCGAGATCGCAACCCTCGTCGGGCTGTTCCAGGTTGACGGTCGGCGGCAGTACCTGGTCGCGGAGCGCGAGCACGGTGACAGCGGCTTCGAGCCCGCCCGCGCCGCCCAACAGGTGCCCGGTCATGGACTTGGTGGAACTGACGGCGAGCTTGTAGGCGTGTTCGCCGAAGGCACGCTTGATGGCGAGGGTCTCGAGGCGGTCGCCCATATCGGTGGAGGTGCCGTGCGCATTGATGTAGGCGACTTGTTCGGGGCGAAGTTTGGCGTCATGCAGAGCGTTCATCATGACGCGGTAGCCGCCTTCGCCCTCGGGCGCAGGCTGCGTGATGTGGTTGGCGTCGGCGCTCATGCCGTAGCCCACGATCTCCGCCAGAATGCGGGCGCCGCGGTTCCGAGCGTGGTCCAAGTCCTCGAGGATGAGGATGCCGGCGCCTTCACCGATGACGAAGCCGTCGCGGCCCTTGTCCCAGGGACGGCTGGCCTTCTCAGGGGCATCGTTGCGGGTGGAGAGGGCGCGCATGGCGGAAAACCCGCCGACACCCATGGGAGTAATGGCAGCCTCGGTGCCGCCGGCGATCATGACATCGGCGTCGCAGCGGGAGATGATCTTGAAGGCGTCACCGACGGAGTGCGCGCTGGAGGTACAGGCGGTCGCGGTGCACTCATTGGGGCCCTTGGCATTGAAGCGGATGCTGATGTGGCCAGCGGCGAGGTTGGCGATGGCGGCGGGAATGAAAAAGGGCGAGATTTTTCGGGGGCCGCCGTTCAGAAGGTTGGAGTGCTCGCGCTCGATGATGTCGAATCCGCCGATGCCGCTGCCGATGTGAACGCCGACGCGGTCGGCGTTTTCGTGGTTGATCTCCAGGCCGGAATTCTTGATGGCCTCGTCGGCGGCAGCCAGGGCCAGGTGGATGAAGCGCCCCATCTTGCGGGCTTCTTTTTTCTCGATGAAGTTGAGCGGGTCGAAATTACGGACTTCACCGGCAATTTGAGAGGCGAACTGGGAAGCGTCGAAGGAAGCGATGCGGGCAATGCCGCTGTGGCCGGCGAGCAGGTTGCGCCAGACTTCCTCAGTGGTGTTGCCGCATCCGCAGATGCAGCCGGTGCCGGTGACTACGACCCGACGAGCCAAAGCTGGTCCCCCCCCATGATGATGTAAAGAACAGCCGCGCGGCAGTCCTCGCATCGAGTCTGGATTGCGGGAGAACGCCGGCGTTACCGAGCGGTCGCTACTGCTTGCTGACTTTGGCGTTCTTGCTGATGTAATCCACGGCATCCTGGACGGTGCGGATTTTCTCGGCGTCCTCGTCGGGGATTTCGATGTCGAAGGCCTCTTCAAAGGCCATGACCAGCTCGACGGTGTCGAGCGAATCGGCGCCGAGATCGTCCACGAAGGACGCATTGGGAGTGACTTCGGCTTCGTCCACGCCGAGCTGTTCGACGATAATCTGTTTAACCTTTTCCTCTACCTGCGCCATCGGGCAGACCTCCATACGGTCAATGAACCAACTAGTCTAATTGGGGGTATTCAGGCTGTAAAGCAATCGCGGATGGTAAATGGTCGAGGCCTGAGGCGCAAGGCAGAAAGCTGGAAATCAGTTCGAACCGGGGGCGGAACCGGGGGCGGAAGCTGCCGCAGTAGCCTGGCGGTAAAGTTCGGCCATCGACTTGGCGTCGTAGCGATCGTGGAAGATGGTCACGATGGCGCGCCCGAAAAGACGCGTATTGGCCTTGGAGTAGACGTAGGCCGGCAGGCTGAACTGGCCAACCACGGTGTAGTCCTGGAAGAACTCCAGTTTCTTCAGAAAGAACGAAGGCGATTTCACCATCGTGCCTTCCGCGCGGCGCAAGTGTCCGCTGAGCGCGTCAATGCAAATCCGCCCCTTGAACAGGCCGACGCGCTTTTGACGGGGCTTAACGTTGAAGACGTAAACCTGGGTGCCGTCGGCAAGCACATCGGCGCCCTTGTAGTTGAACTTGTAATTCTCGCTGGTGATGGCGGTACGGGCGCCTTCGCCCTTCTCAACGTGGTCCACTTCCGATTGAAGCAACCGGGTAATGACGTTGGTCTTGACGAAGCCGTCGCCGACGAAGCGAATGGCGGCAAATGCCAAGGTGCTTGGCGCCTGGTAGGTACGGCGGAGCTGATAATTACCGTGCTGCGAAGAATCGGGGAGATCGGCGTCCACCGTAGTCTGGTCAGAGTAGGAGCCGAGTTCCGCCAATTGCCGGCGGGCCAAATCGAAGTACGTCGCCAGCGCCAACTCCGGGGCCATGCGCGGCCGGGGTGCATTGACGGAAAGATCGAGGCGAGGCGCGGCGTCCGGCGTATCGGAGCCGTCCGAAAAATTCAGCAGGACGGGAAATTGCGAGGCCGGGGCAAGCACCTGGGCCGAAGACACCGCCACGAAAAGCAGAACAAAAATTCCCAGGCTGGCGATCCGTCGTTCCATTTGAAAAGAGATCCCCACTTACAGCGAATTAGATTACCCCAGGTCGGAACCAGGCGCAAAGTTACTATTGTCATTCGTCGCACTTAGTCCCACTTAACTCAAGACGCCGGCTTCCCGAGTACATCCCGGAGTGAGGGATGTTAGGATGCCCGCGCATGGCTGACGAAAGTCCAGAGTCGCAAGCCGCAAGGCGCGAGAAGAATCCCGACGAAAAAGCTGCCGGCATGGATGCAGCCGCACGCGCCGAAACCGACGTCTACGCGGTGTTTGGGGCGGAGCCGGAGGTGCAGGCGTACGCGATGGCGAAATACTCGCGCTCGGCGCTTTCAATGAAGGAGTCGCTGCGCGAGTTGAACGAGCAGAAGGCGGAGAAATTTCTCAACACGTTTTATTTCCAGTACGGGCACCGTTCGATCGCTGATCTGGCGCACCTGGCGATGGCGATCGAGAAATTGTCGATCCTGGCAGCGATTGCGGTGGTGGATGAGCAGCGCTGGGACGGGCAGGAACGCTCCACCCGGTACCAGGACTTTAAGCGTGGCGGATTTTTCGTGCCAGAGTTCGCCGATCGCGCGCAGGAGCAGTTCTACCGCGAGACCGTAGGAAACCTGTTTACCGAGTACGAGGTCCTGTCCGAGGGCATGTGGCGTTACCTGGCGGAGCGGACACCGAAGCCGCCGGAAATGAAGCCGGAGGCTTACGAACGGACGCTGCGGGCGCGGGCGTTCGACATCTCGCGCTACCTGCTTCCGTTGGCCACGAACACGTCGCTGGGTCAGATTGTGAACGCTCGCACGTTGGAGAACCAGGTGTCGCGGCTGCTGTCGCACACGCACGCCGAGGTCCGGCGGCTGGGAGAGCGGCTGAAGCAGGCGGCGAAAGAGCCGGCGTACAACGTGAATGGCGATCGCGTGCGGGCGCTGATCGAGGAATTCCCGGGTGACGATGAGGCCTTGGCGCGCAAAGCCGAGGAGTTGCTGCTGAAGGACGTACGGGTCTCGCCGACGCTGGTGAAATATGCCGAGGCGAATCCCTACGCGATGGAAACGCGGCGCGCGTTGAGGCAGGCGGCGGCGGAAATCATGGCGGGAGGGGCGGTGGAAGAGGCCCGGCCAGTGGAGCTACTCGATGATGAGCCGCTGGAAATCGAGTTGGCAGCGACGCTGCTGTATGAGCATTGCCATTATCCCTACCGGCAGATTCGGCGGCAGGTGGAAGGGATGACGGAGCAACGGCGCGCGGAGATCATCGCGCTGGGCAGGGCGCACCGGGGCAAGCACGACGAGTTGCTGCGGCCGCTGTGCGCCGGGCAGAAGTTCCGCTTCGACATTCTGATGGACATCGGAGGGTTCCGCGACCTGCACCGGCACCGCCGCTGCGTGCAGATTGGGCAGGGATTCACGACCGCGCACGGGTTCGATACGCCGGAGGAGGTGCGCTCCGCCGGCGTGCGGGAGCGCTACGAGAAGACCATGAACACGGCCGCTGACGCGGCGACGAAAATTGGCGGCGAGAATGGCGAGTATGTGATTCCGCTGGGATATCGCAAGCGCACGCTGTTCAAGATGGATTTTGCCGAGACTGTGTACATCAGCGAGCTGCGCACCGGAGTAGGCGGGCATATCTCTTACCGCCGAGTGGCATACCAGATGTACCAGGAAGTAACCCGCAAATACCCGACGCTGGAGGGCTATTTCCGAGTGACCGACCCCAGCGTGCCGGTGGATTTACTCCAGAGGTGACAGCTTCGCTTTTTGTTCGCCAAGAGCCGCAAGCCGCGCTATACTCAACCGTCGTTTAGAATGGGAATCAGGACAGCGAAAAACAGCAGATTGGGTGAGAAAACCTCAGGACTTCGGGGTAATCTGCCGAGTCCTTCCTTACCACACTAGGAGCGCACTTATGGCGGACGAAAAGGCACGGGCACTGGACCTGGCGATGTCGCAGATCGAGAAGCAGTTTGGCAAGGGGTCGATCATGCGGCTGGGGACGAAGGAGGCGATTGTCCCCATCTCGGTAATTTCCACGGGCGCGATTTCTTTTGACGCCGCGCTCGGTGTGGGAGGGTTCCCGCGCGGGCGCGTGGTGGAGGTTTTCGGGCCGGAGTCGTCGGGCAAAACGACCATCGCGCTGCAAGTGGTGGCCGAGGCGCAGAAGGCGGGCGGCATGGCGGCCTTCGTGGACGCCGAGCACGCGCTGGATCCGCAGTATGCCAAGAAGCTGGGCGTCGACGTGGACAACCTGCTGGTGTCGCAGCCGGATTACGGCGAGCAGGCGCTGGAAATCACGGAAGCGCTGGTGCGTTCGGGCGCCATTGACGTGCTGGTGGTGGATTCGGTGGCGGCACTGGTGCCGAAGGCGGAGTTGGACGGCGAAATGGGCGACAGCCACGTTGGGCTGCAGGCACGGCTGATGTCGCAGGCGATGCGTAAGCTTACCGGCACCATTTCCAAGTCTCGTACCTGCCTGATCTTCATCAACCAGATCCGCGAAAAAATTGGCGTGATGTTCGGCAACCCGGAGACCACAACCGGCGGGCGGGCACTGAAGTTTTATTCGTCGGTGCGCATTGATATCCGACGCATTGCGGCGATCAAGGAAGGCGACGTGGTAGTCGGCTCGCGGACGAAGGTGAAGGTGGTGAAGAACAAGGTGGCGGCGCCGTTCCGCGACGCCGAGTTCGACATCATGTATGGCGAAGGCATTTCCCGCGAAGGCGACATGCTCGACTTGGCCGCGAACCACAACATCGTGGAAAAATCGGGCTCATGGTTCAGCTACAAGGGCGAGCGCATCGGACAAGGTCGTGAGAACGCCAAGCAGTTTCTGAAAGAGAACAAGGACATTGCGGCGAAAATTGAGGCCGAGGTGCGCAAGACGCTGGGCGTCGGGGTTGAGAAATCTCCAGTGGTGCCTGCTCCTACCGACGGCCGGAGCGCGCCGGTACCGCCGGTGCTGGCGGCGAGCCGGGCGATGGCCAGCCCCGGGAAGAAATAAGCTCGAAGAAAACCTAGATCCCTCGCTCATGCTCGGGATGACACGCTTAATTGATCCTCCCCAGCCGCACCAGTTTCCCCTTTCCTCTCTCAGAGGTACAATTCTGCTCACTTGTGGGGTGTGCCGGTCACGGCCATCCAGTAATCCTGCGTCTTCAAATCCTGTCTGAACTGTTCGAAGGAGGATCGATGGCTACACAACCGAAACCGGTCGCGCCTGCGCTCGACCAAAAGAAGGTCGAACAATTCCTGTTTCAATTCGTCAACGACCTGGGCGCCGGGATGTGCGCCGCACTTGCCTTGGTAGGAGAAAAACTCGGGCTGTACTCGGCTATGGCGGGCGCGGGCCCGCTGACTGCCTCCGAGTTGGCGGCACGCACCAGCACGAACGAGCGTTATGTGCAGGAGTGGCTGTCGGCACAAGCGGCGAACGGCTACGTGGAATTCGACGCGAAGACCAAACGCTTCCGTCTGCCCGAGGAGCACGCCCTGCTGCTGGCGAATGAAGATGGCCCGGCCTACATTCCGGGCGCGTTTCACGTGATGGCGTCGCTGTTCCGCGATGAACATAAGATCAGCGAAGCGTTTCGCTCCGGCGACGGCGTGGGCTGGCACGAGCATCACGCATCCTTGTTCGAAGGCACGGAGAAATTCTTCCGGCCCACCTACCTGCACAACCTGATTGACACATGGATTCCCGCTCTGGATGGCGTTGAGCAGAAACTGCAGGAAGGGGCTGCGGTGGCGGATGTGGGGTGCGGGCACGGAGCCTCCACCATACTGATGGCGGAATCGTTCCCGAAGTCCTCGTTCTACGGTTTTGATTATCACCAGGCGTCGATCGAGAAGGCGCGGCAGCGCGCGGAAAAGGCCGGCGTGCAGCATCGCGCCAAATTTGAAGTCGCGACCGCAAAGGACTTCGACGATCGCCGCTACGACCTGGTCTGCTTCTTCGACTGCCTGCACGACATGGGCGATCCCACTGGCGCGCTCAAGCACGTGCGCGAGACGATTGAAGACGACGGAACCGTCCTGATCGTCGAGCCGTACGCCAACGAGACGCTCACGGAAAATCTGAACCCCGTCGGCCGCGTGTTCTACGCTGCTTCGACCATGATCTGCACCCCTGCCTCGCGCGCCCAGGAAGTCGGGGCAGCGCTGGGGGCGCAGGCGCCGGAGAGCAAACTGCGCGAGTTGGCGACTGCGGCCGGCTTCACCCGCTTCCGCCGCGCCGCCGAAACGCCCTTCAACCGCGTGTACGAGGCTCGTCCGTAAATGGTCGCGGGGTCCGGCTGCCCAGCCGGGCCCCGCGGCGAAAATGTTGCTGCGGTATGCGGTGGAGCATAGAATTTCCATGCACGCTCATCGGCACGCCGAGGCCAATTGAAGCACGTCATTGCCATTTATCCGGGAACGTTCGATCCACCCACCAACGGGCACCTCGATCTCATCCAGCGCGGCAGCAAGATTTTCGACGAGTTGGTGGTCGCCATCCTGCGCAATCCCGACAAAGAGCCGGCGGTGTTTTCCCTCGCCGAGCGCCGCGCCATGCTGCAGCACCTGACCAAGCAGTACGACAACGTGCGCGTGGACACCTTCGGCGGCCTTTTGGTGGATTACGCCATGCGGGTGGGCGCGAGCGCGCTGCTACGCGGCATCCGCGCTATCAGCGACTACGAGTACGAACTGCAAATGGCGCTCATGAACCGGAAGCTCGATCCCAAACTGGAAACGGTGTTCATGATGCCGGCGGAAACTTATTCTTATGTCAGCTCCCGTCTGGTCAAGGAGATCGTTCAACTCGGCGGATCCGTGCACGGGCTGATTCCGGATCTGGTGGAAGAAAAGTTGCAGGAGAAAGTCAATGGCATACAGACGGCCGCCAGTCTTCGCGGCAATGGGCGGGGGACGACGGTAAAGAGCGGCAAGAACAAAGAGAGGAAACGATAATGCCAGCGGCAACCCAGATGAAAACGACCTTGACGGAGCGGATCAACCGCATCGAGATTTCCGCCACGCTGGCGGTGGTGAACGAGGCGGAGCGCATGCGGCAAGCGGGCGCCGACCTGGTGGATTTCGGTGCAGGCGAGCCGCATTTCCAGACGCCACGACACATCAAAGACGCTGCCATCGCTGCCATCGAGGCGAACTTCACTAAATACACGCCGGTGGGCGGCACGGCGGAACTGCGCGACGCCATTGTGAAGCGCCACACCGAGGATTTCGGCACAGCCTACAAGCGCGAAGAGACGATGGCCTCCACCGGCGGCAAGCACGTGCTGTTCAATGCCATCCAGGTGCTGGTGGAGCACGGCGATGAGGTCATCATTCCGGTGCCGGCATGGGTGTCGTTTAAAGACATCGTGCGCTATGCAGGCGGTGAGCCGGTGTTCGTCGAAACCGACGAGGGCAAGGGATTCGCGGTGACTCCCGAGATAGTTGAGCGGGCCATTACGCCGCGGACGAAGGCCATCATCTTGAACTCGCCGTGCAATCCGACCGGCGCGGTCATGGCCCCGGAGGATTACGCCGCCATCGTGCGCAAGGCGGCAGAACGCGGCATTTGGGTCATCAGCGACGAGTGCTACGTCTATCTCGACTACAGCGGGCGGCGCTTTTCAGCGGGCAAGGTGACGGAAGCGAAAGAGCGGCTGGTGATTGTTGGCTCGCTCTCCAAGACTTATGCGATGACCGGGTGGCGTCTCGGCTACGTACTCGGGCCCAAAGATGTGGTGAGCGCGATGCAAAAGTTGCAAAGCCAGAGCACGTCGAACCCAACCTCGATCGTGCAGAAGGCGGCGGTCGGCGCCCTAACCGGGCCGCAGCAATGCATTGCCGACATGCGGGCTGAATATATCCAGTTGCGCGACCGCATGGTGGACGGGCTGCGCGCGATTCCGAGCGTGCAATGCAATGTGCCGCAGGGCGCGTTTTACGCCTACCCCAACGTGTCGGCGTTCTTCGGAAGAAAAGGCGTGAACTCCTCCTCCGACGTGTCGTCCCGGCTGTTGCGTGATGCGCAGGTGGTCACCGTTCCCGGCGAGGCGTTTGGGACGCGCGAGCACATCCGCCTGTCGTACCCGACCACGCCCAAGGAGATCGATCGCGGGCTGGAGCGGATGAGGAAGTTCTTCGGCGAGCTCCAGTAACACTCGTCTTACTTTCCCGGGAGCGCGCAACCCTGGTTACCTCCGGCCTGGATTTCGAAAAACTCGGCGAGCAAGTGTCCATCCTGTGGTTGCACTGATCCTGCAGCAACGCTGCACCAGGTATTTCCTTCTAATCATTTCGGCTGCTCGGCCGGATCCGGCTGGGCGCAATCGAGCCACGATTCGCTATAGTTATCTCCCGGCCTGGCAATCGGGCCAGCCCGGGGCACCCGTCGCATGTCCGATCTATATCCATTGCTGTTGAAGCCGGAGTTTCGCGAGCGCATCTGGGGGACTCGCGATCTGACGCCGATTTACGGCGAGGCGCCGGGAACGGCTCCGATTGGCGAAGTCTGGCTGACCGGCGACGACTGCAAGGTAGCTAACGGACCTCTCGCAGGGGCCTCGCTCGGCGAATTGTGCAAGAAGTACCGGCGCGAACTTGTAGGCGAGACCGCACGCGAGGCAGACCGCTTTCCGCTGCTGATCAAGTTTCTGTTTCCCCGCGAGAAGCTGTCGGTGCAAGTGCACCCGGACGATGACGGAGCAAAGCGCGTCGGGCAGCCCTGCGGCAAAACCGAGTGCTGGTACGTGCTGAAGGCCGAACCGGGCGCGCAGGTCGGGTTAGGGCTGAAGCCGGGCACCACGCGCGAGCAGTTTGCGCGCTCCATTCAAGAGGTCCGGGCAGAGCAGTTGCTGAACTGGATTGATATTCATCCCGGCGAACTGATCTATGTGGATGCCGGCACGGTGCACGCCATCGGACCGGGATCGATCCTGGTAGAGACACAACAGAACTCCGACACCACCTATCGCCTGTATGATTACGGGCGTCCGCGAGAGCTGCACGTCGAGCAGGGACTGCAGGCGCTGAAGGAGAAGACGAGGGCAGGCAAGGTGAAGGCGGAGAGCGCCAAGGGAACGTGGACGTCGTTAGTTGAGTCGCCGAGTTTCCGGGTCCAACAACTCGTGCTGAGCCATCGCAGGAGCCTCCGCAAGGGCGCGGCCGACGACCCCGGGGGCAGCTCGGCGGAAGTACTCGTAGGGCTAGACGGCTGCGCGACCGTGCAGTGTGGAGCGGAATCGGTCGTGCTGGGGCGCGGCGACGTTGTGGTCATGCCGGCGCAGGTGAAAGAATACGAGGTTCGCGGTCAATGGAATATTGAGCTGTTGCGGGCGAGGTTGCCGGGAGCAAGCGCGCCGGAACCGGTCACATATCTGTGAGTAAGACGAACTTCTATCCCGTGATTCTGGCCGGCGGGCGAGGGACGCGCTTCTGGCCGCTGAGCCGCAAGAAACGCGCCAAGCAGATGCTGGCGCTGGACGGCGCGCGCTCGATGATCCAGCAGACCGTGGAGCGGCTGCGCCCGGTGGCTCCCGATGCGAGTTTCTGGGTCATCACCAACGGCGATCTGCGCCACGGTATTGCGCGGCAACTGCCAAAAATTCCAAAGTCGCAAATCCTTGCCGAGCCGGTAGGACGCAACACGGCGGCTGCCATCGGGCTGGCGGCGTTCATCCTGCTGCGCGACGATCCCAACGCAGTGCTTGGAATGTTTCCCTCCGACCACGTGATTTCCAACCGGAAAGAATTCCTTCGTGACATGCGCAAGGCTGCCGACATTGCGGGCTCGGGCGAGAACATGGTGGTCATGGGGATCAAGCCGACGCGCCCGGAAACGGGGTATGGCTACATCGAGGTCGGCGACAAGGCGACAAACGGCGTGATGCGCGTGCGGCGCTTTACCGAGAAACCGAATCTGGAGCGCGCAGAGGAGTTCGTGCGCGCGGGAAATTATTTCTGGAACAGCGGCATGTTCGTGTGGAGCGCGCAAACTCTGGCCAAGGCATTGCTGGAGCATCTGTCGGAGACGGCGCCGTATCTGCAGGATATTGCCGCGGCCTATGGCACCAGGAAGTTTGAAAGCACATTTCGCCGCCTGTATCCGAAATGCGAAAACATCAGCGTGGACTACGCGGTGTTGGAGCCGCGATCCGCCAAGGGCGAGCACCGTTCGAACTTGTATTGCATTCCCGCAGACTTCGGGTGGAACGATTTGGGCTCGTGGGCAGCGCTGTACGAGCACCACAACCAACAGGGGCAGTGGGACAACGTCATTCAGTCGAACCGCAGCTTCGCGCTGAACGCGGCCGGCAATTACATCCACGCGCCAAAAAAATTCGTCGCGGCGGTAGGCGTAAAAAACCTGGTCATCGTCGAGACGGAAGACGCCCTGCTGGTGACCACGCGCGAGCATTCGCAGGATGTGGGGAAAATCGTCAAATACCTCGACGAGAACAAGCTGTTGAAGCTGGTCTGATACAGTTTCTGTTTCGAATTTCGGTTTCAGTGGCCTGAGAGCCTGACCACCCGCTGGCCGCTTTGTCCTTCCAATAGGTTCAGCCGGCTTCGTCGCACTGAAACGGAAACTGAAACTTTCTTATGGCCGATATCAAGTTCGGAACCGATGGCTGGCGCGGCGTGATCGCCGACGACTACACCTTTGAAAACGTGCGCCGCGCGGCCGGCGCTACCGCCTCCTACATTTTGAAGAACGAGAATCCGCGCAAGGGCGTGGTGGTTGGATACGACACCCGTTTCGGCTCGCGCAGCTTTGCGCGCGCTGCCGCCGAGGTCCTGGCCGGCGCGGGCATTCCGGTGCGCCTCTCGAACGATTACATTCCCACGCCGGCCATTTCGTACATGGCGAAAAAACTGGACACGGCCGGCGGGGTGATGATCACCTCCAGCCACAATCCTTGGAACTGGAACGGCTTCAAATTCAAGGAAAAGTTCGGCGGTTCGGCTCGGCCGGCGATCATCAAGCAAATCGAGGCCGAGATTCATGCCGGTGCGATGCCGAAGGGAACGCCGGCAAAAATTGAGGAGGTGGATTTCAAGCCCTCGTACATCGAGGCCATCACGAAATTCGCCGACCTGGATCTGATCGGGCGCGCCGGGTACAAACTGGCGGTGGATTACATGTACGGCGCGGGACGGCACGTGCTGGGCGGCATCCTGCGCCAGCATGGGGCGAACGTGGTGGAAATCCGCAGCGAGGTGAACCCGTTGTTCCCAGGCATCAACCCGGAGCCGATCGAGCCGCACGTGCGCATGCTGCAAGAGACGACGGTCAAGGAGCGCTGCCACGCCGGGTTCGCCAATGACGGCGATGCCGACCGCATCGGCGCGGTCGCCGAAGACGGCAGCTTCGTGGACGCGCACAAGTGCTACGCCATCCTTCTGTGGTGGCTGCTGGAATACCGCAAAAGCTGGACGGGCGCCGTCACGCGCGCCTTTAATACGACGCGCATGCTGGACCGGATCGCCAGGAAACACGGGCGGGAACTGATCGAGCACGGCATCGGGTTCAAGTACGTTTGCGATGTGGTGCTGAGCGGCAAGGAAGTGCTGATCGGAGGCGAAGAATCCGGCGGCATCGGTATTCCGCGGCACCTTCCCGAGCGCGATGGCGTACTCAATGCGCTGCTGCTGGCGAATGCGATGGCGGAATCGCGCATGACGCTGGGAGAAATCGTGGCTCACCTGCAAAAAGAATACGGCGCGCATTACTACGGGCGGCGCGATTTACACATCTCCGATGACACCAAGCAGGCAGCAATCCAGCGCGCGGATTCCGGCGAAGTGAAGGAGCTGGGGCGTTACAAGGTCCAGCGCAAGGAAAATCTCGACGGCGTGAAGCTCTTTCTGAATGCGCCGACCCATAGTAACGGCGCGGAGGCATGGGTGCTGATGCGCGCGTCGGGCACCGAGCCGCTGATGCGGGTCTATTGCGAAGCGGCTGATCCGGAGCTGGTGAAGGAGATTCTTGACTCGGCGGTGAGCTTCGTGGGGGAGCAGACTGCCGCTCTCGCGAGCCAATAAAGAATGCAGAATGCAGAATGGCCCGCAGTTGCCTTTCATTCTGCATTCTTAATTCATTCTGAATTGTTCCTATGACATTTGCAGCCAACGCGGAGCAGAAGCAGGACACGCCCGAGGCGCGGATGTACAACCGCATTCGGCGCAGGCTGAGCATTGCGGATTTCCTGCTTGGGGTGGCGTTCCTGGTGGTGCTGCTGTTCGCCACTTCACATGGAGCGCGCTGGAGCGAGGTGCTGCGCGACTGGGCGTACTTCGGCTCGCGGCAGCATTATGCGCTGGCAGTCTTCTTGTATCTGATCATGCTGCTGCTGGCCGGAAAGGTGCTCGGGCTGGGACTGGATTATTACAGCTTCCGGCTGGAGCACCGCTATGACCTCTCGAATCAGAAATTGCGCTCGTGGGCCTGGGACGAATTCAAGGGATGGCTGGTCGGGCTGGTGCTGGGCGCGGTCATCACCGAACTGGTGTACTGGACCATCCGGACGGCGCCGCAGCGCTGGTGGCTGATCGCCTGGGCCGTGTTCATCGTGCTCACGGTGTTTTTCGCGCAGATTGCGCCGGTGGTGTTGTTCCCGCTGTTTTACAAATTCCAGCCGCTGGAGAACGAGGAGCTGCGCGAGCGCCTCGTCCGGCTGAGCGAGAGGGCGGGAACACGCGTGCGCGGAGTCTACGAATGGAAGCTGTCGGAGAAAAGTAAGAAGGCCAATGCCGCGCTCACCGGGCTGGGGCGGACGCGGCGCATCATCCTGGCCGATACGCTGCTGGAGAACTATTCGCCCGACGAGATCGAGGCGATTCTGGCGCACGAACTCGGCCACCACGTGCACCGGCACATCGTGAAAGGCATCGCCGTCCAGATGGTGATCACGTTTTTCGGGTTCTGGGCGACGGCGGCGGTGCTGCGCTACGCGGTCGAAGACCGCCGCATGTTTGACTCGCTTTATGATTTCGCCAACCTTCCGCTGCTGGCGCTGGTGGCGACGGTGATGGGGTTCCTGCTGATGCCGGCGCTGAATGCGTACTCACGGTACAACGAGCGGCAAGCCGACCGCTATTGCTTCCAGTCGATCCCGGCGATTACGCCGTTCATCAGTTCCATGGACAAGCTGGCACAGCAGAACCTGGCGGAGCGCAAGCCGGCGGGCTGGGTCGAGTGGATTTTCCACTCCCATCCGGCAATCTGGCGGAGGATCCGCGCCGCAGAAGACTACGCGGCGGAACGCAAACCGGTGCGGGCCGGGTAATTATGCGATCAGCTGCTGGTTATCACCGCGCGGCGGGCGAATGGATTTCGTCGGCCGGAGCACGGGATACCAGGCGGGACGGTAAAGGCGCTTCATGCAGCTGCCGCAACGAGCCGGCCGCAACAAACATGCACGAAGGAGAACTTCAAAAGCGCGGTACCGCGACCTGTAAATCTCGTGGGAGCCACAACCAGGACAATAATCCTTTAATGTGAACGCCATGAAATAGGGACCTGGGATAACTACACCCAGATTATATACCCCACGAAAGTGGGGGTTGGGATGAGTTACCAACTTTACATAGCATAACTCCCATTTCGGTTTTGCGCTGGCGCGGACGAGGGTGAGATTTACTTTCCGACGAACCGCAAATTGGTAACCACGCCGGCGGCGTGGGAGCCGATGACCATCATCGGCGCCAGCCACCACAGCCGCTTGCCGTCTTCCTTGCGGCGGTAGCTCCACCAGAAAAGCGCGGCGTTCAGAGGGAGGTTGGTGGCGTACATGCCGGCGCGCGAGTGCGGGAGGAAGGGATCGGCTTCGGCGCAGGTGCGGCGCTGGAGACAGCGCTGCGTCATTTCGTAATCTGCGATGGTGAGGCCGGCAGCGAAGCCGGCCATGAGCGCGAACTTCTTGTCGAATACTTTCCGGTGCGGCGGCAGTTCGGGAACCGCGGGCTTCAGGATGAACTCGGCGGCGTCAGGTCCGGGCACGCCGGTCCCGTCGCTCGGTGCGTTGGGGGCGGACGCGCGCGCGGCGGAGGGAGCATTGGGCAATTCCGCGGCCGTCGCCGTCCAGGAGAACAGCGTGAGCAGAACGGCGGCCACGCATCGCCTTCCCTGACCCATGAGGTCCCTCCCTAATTTGTTGGGGAAGGCACATTGTGGGGCGGCCGAGGCAGCGAGGCACTCAGGCGTTCGCGGCAATTGTGGCGGCGAAAGACCTTAGATGCTTTCCGTTTCTGTTTCAGCAAACCTGGATTTCGCCCAGAAATGGCTGCGAGCGGGAATGCATTGGAAACTGGGCAGGCGTGCGTCATAATTCCGGCATCGCCCTGAAAAGCTCAAGTCGCAAGCAGCGCGGCAAACCGGTGGCGGAAGCGCTGCGCGTGCGTGGTACCGGCCTGACCGACGCTCGCCTGGGTCAGATTGTGCGGCTACTGGCCGACCACGCCATGGTGGTGGTGAGCGGCACCAAGCTGGCCGACGAGATCGGTAGCAGCCGGTCGGAGGTCTGGCGGCTGATCCAGCAGTTACGCGCCTCCGGTGTGCGCATTGCCGGCCATCCCGCCACCGGCTACCAGATCGAAAATGTTCCCGACCTGCTGCTGCCGGAATTTCTTGGGCCTGCACTGAAGGGCACGATCTTCGGCGAGCGAATTCACCATTACTTCCGCATCGGTTCCACCAACGCCGAGGCGATGCAGGCCGCATCCGACGGCGCCCCGGAAGGCAGCGTGTTTGTCGCCGAGGAGCAGACAGCCGGCCGCGGCCGCGGCGGTCATGGCTGGCACTCGGCGCGTTCCGCGGGAATTTACTGTTCGGTGGTACTGCGTCCGGCGGTGCCACCGGCCGACGTTTTGGTGCTGTCGCTGGCGGCAGGTTTGGCGGTGCGCGCGGCGGTGCAGCAGGTCACCGGTCTCACGGCCGACCTGCGCTGGCCCAATGATCTCCTTCTGGACGGCAAGAAATTCTGCGGCATTCTGATCGAGATGAACGCCGAGGCAACGCGCGTGCGCTATGCCGTGGTGGGCGTTGGCATGAACGTGAATCATGAAAGCTTTCCCGCAAGCATCGAGGCGCTCGCGACATCGTTGCGCATCCAGGGTGGGCGCTCCTGGTCGCGGGTAGAGCTGGCGGCCGCTTTGCTAAAATCCCTCGACCGCGAATATCGCGCCCTGCTGAAGCCGGAGGGGCGAGACGCGGCGCGGCGGCGGTTTGAGGAGAGCTCGTCGTCGGTTCGCGGCCGGCAGGTGCGCGTCGAGGAAGACGGCGGCTACGACGGCGTCACCGAGGGTCTGGAAGAGCGCGGCTTCCTGCGCGTCAGAACGGACGCCGGAATGCGCACCGTGCTGTCCGGCGGTGTACGAGAAAAAGATTAGCCGCGGATCAACGCGGATGAAAAACGCTCAGGCCTGTAGCCTGTAGCCTGGAGCCTGAAGCCTTGCTTTTAGTTCTCGATGTCGGCAACACCAACACGGTGCTCGGCGTATTCGAGGCAGCCTCGGAATCGCAGACCGAGTCGCAGCCGCCGCGCCTGCTGGCGCACTGGCGCGTGGCCACCATCAAAACGCAAACCGTGGATGAATATGGCGTGCTCTTCCGCAACCTGTTCGCCATGGCGAAGCTGGCAGTGGAGGACATCAAGGGCATCGTGATCTCGTCGGTGGTGCCACCCATGGACAGCACGCTGCGCGAGGTCTGCGAGCGGTATTTCCAGACCAAGCCGCTGTTCATCGAGCCGGGCGTCAAGACCGGCATGCCGGTGCTCTACGACAATCCCGCCGAAGTCGGCGCCGACCGCATCGTCAACGGCGTCGCCGCCTTTGAGCGGTACGGCGGGCCGTGCATTGTGGTCGATTTCGGCACCGCCACCACCTTTGACGCCGTCTCCGCCAAAGGCGAGTACCTGGGCGGCTTGATCG
>JBPCSQ010000003.1:87500-95307 GCA_051006995.1 Terriglobales bacterium | reverse complement strand
GGCGAAGCTAAGTGGGAAGCCAAGATTGATGAGCTGATGGCGGCGGTGGACAAGAGCGTGCCGCTGCCGGCGCGCGATCTGGACAAGCCGTTCCTGATGCCGATCGAAGACATCTTCTCGATTCAAGGGCGCGGCACGGTGGTGACGGGCCGCATCGAGCGCGGCAAGGTGAAGGTGGGCGAGGAAGTGGAGATTGTCGGCTTCCGCGAGACCCGCAAGACGGTGGTCACCGGCGTCGAGATGTTCAAGAAGCAGTTGGATGAAGGCATGGCGGGCGACAATGCCGGCCTGCTGCTGCGCGGCACGCCGAAGGAAGACGTGGAGCGCGGCATGGTGCTGGCCAAGCCGGGCTCGATTACGCCGCATACCAAGTTCAAGGGCGAGGTGTACGTGCTCTCGAAAGAAGAAGGTGGGCGGCATACGCCGTTCTTCAAGGGCTACCGGCCGCAGTTTTACTTCCGCACCACCGACGTGACGGGAGTGGCGACGCTGCCCTCCGGCACGGAGATGGTGATGCCGGGCGATAACGTGAGCCTGGAAATCGAGCTGATTACGCCGGTGGCCATGGAGAAAGGCTTGCGCTTCGCCATTCGCGAAGGCGGCCGCACCGTCGGCGCCGGCACGCTGACGGAGATCATTCAGTAGCGTGTGGCACACGCGCCCTCGCGCGTGCTGCACATCGGGTGATCGGGCGATCTGAAATCGCAACGACGTCAGCCGCGGAGCGGCGGTATTCGTTAGCCCAGCGCGGAAGCGCTGGGTAGCCAGCAGAAAAGAGCCGGAGTCCCGTAGGGACGGCACAGTTTGGAAGGAAGAAGTCGATGCCAAGGGAAATCGTTCAATTGCAGTGCACCGAGTGCAAGGACAAGAACTATTCCACGACCAAGAACCGGAAGACCACGCCGGACCGGCTGGAGTTCAGCAAGTTTTGCCGGAAGTGCCGCAAGCACACGCCTCACAAAGAGGTGAAGTAGACGGCAGGAGAAGAACAGGGGCGTAAGCTCAACGGTTAAACTGCCGGTCTCCAAAACCGGACTTGGGGGTTCGAATCCCTCCGCCCCTGCCAGGTTTTCGAACACGGCAGTACCAGAGAAAGTTGTTTAGGAAATGGCGAAGATGGCGACAGCAACCGCGGCAAGCGAAGGCAGTTTCGGCGAGCGGATGAAGTCCTGGCCGCAGCGCGTCAAGGCGTTTTACACCGACGTGCGCGTTGAAATGAAGAAGGTCACCACCCCGACTCGCAAGGAGGTTCAGGCGACTACGGTGGTGGTCATCGTCACGGTGTTCCTCTTTGGCGCTTACTTCTGGCTCGTGGACAACACCATCGCCCGCGTCATTGATGCCGTGATGCGTCACTTTACGCACCGGTAGAAGGAAATTAGGAGAAGCACGCGAACGCGTGCGCCACATAGATTCATGACGGAAGAAGAACAGAAAAACGAAGCGGCTGAGGAACAGGCTCCGCCGCAGACAGCCCCCGATGGCAGCGCCGCGCCAACCGAAGGCATGCCCGGCGCCATTCCGCCGCCCGCAAACCCGAATATGCGCTGGTACATCATCCACACCTATTCCGGGTTCGAGCGCAAGGTCCGGGAGTCGCTGGAATCGCGGGTCGCCGCCTATAACCTGAACGACAAGATCGGCCGCGTGGTGATTCCCACCGAGCCGGTCACGGAAATCCGTGGCGGCAAAAAGTACACCACCGAGCGCGCCTTCCTGCCCGGCTACGTGCTGGTCGAAGCTGCTATGGACGACAACGTGTGGCACATCATCAAGTCCACGCCGCGCGTCACCGGCTTCCTGGGCGCCGGCAACCAGCCCACGCCCATGTCGGAAGATGAAGTCAACACCATCATCTTCCGTGTCGCCGAAAGCAAGGACAAGCCTCGGCTCAAGGTCAAGTTCGAGAAGAACGAGCAGGTACGCATCAGTGAAGGTCCGTTTGCGACCTTCACCGGCGTGGTGGACGAGGTTAACGAGGATCGCGAGACCCTGAAGGTCATGGTCACCATCTTCGGCCGCGCGACCCCGGTCGAGTTGGAGTTCCGCCAGGTGGAGAAGGTGGCCTAGCAGTTGTTGGTGGTTAGTTGGTGGTTGGGAGTTTGATTCGGAAGGGCACGGCTTTAGCCGTGCCGTAAGGACGGTCAACAGAAGGCGGCTTTAGCTGCGTAAAGCCGGGCCGAAAATCCTAGACCCGGCGTAACGAACAGGTAGAGGCGAAATGGCAAAAAAAGTTACAGGATCGGTCAAGTTGCAGATCGCGGCGGGCAAAGCGACGCCTGCGCCCCCGGTGGGCCCGGCCCTCGGCCAGGCGCAGATCAACATCATGGAATTCTGCAAGCAGTTCAACGCGCGCACCAGCGCCAAGGAACTCGAGGGACTCATCATCCCGGTCGTCGTTTCGGTTTACAACGACCGCAGCTTCACCTTCATTACCAAGACGCCGCCGGCTTCGGTGCTGCTGAAGCGCGCCGCCGGCATCGCCAAGGGCTCGGGCACGCCGAACAAGGACAAGGTCGGCAAGGTCACCGAGAAGCAGGTCGAAGAAATCGCGCGCCAGAAAATGCCTGACCTCAACGCTGCCTCGATCGAGGCGGCCATTAGGAGTGTCAAGGGCACGGCGCGCAGCATGGGAATCGAAGTCGCGTAAGCGGCCGTCGAAAACACCACGGCCCGGCGATGGAACGCCGCGCGGTGGGAGACAAGGAAACAGCAATGTCACGCAAACCTGGAAAAAACGTGCAGAAGGCGCGCGCCGCCGTCGAGAGCCGTCCCTATCCTCTCGCCGAGGCCGTCCCTCTGCTGCAGAAGGTCAAGTTCGCTAAGTTTGATGAAACCGTGGACCTGACCATGCGCTTGGGGGTTGATCCCAAGCATGCCGATCAGATGGTGCGCGGCACCGTAGTTCTGCCGCACGGACTGGGCAGGAGCAAGAAGGTCCTGGTGATTGCCAGCGGCGAGAAGGTTCGTGAGGCGGAAGCCGCGGGCGCCGATTTCGTCGGCGGCGAAGACATGGTCGAAAAGATCCAGAAGGAAAACTGGACTGACTTCGACGCCGTCGTCGCTACTCCGGACATGATGCGTTCGGTCGGCCGTCTCGGCAAGGTGCTCGGCCCGCGCGGCCTCATGCCCAATCCCAAGACCGGCACCGTCACCATGGACATCGCCCGCGCCGTCCAGGAAGTGAAGGCCGGCAAGGTCGAGTTCCGTACCGACAAGACCGCACTCGTCCACGTGCCCGTCGGCAAGATTTCGTTTTCGCCGGAAAAGCTGGTCGAGAACGCCACCACCGTCGTCACCGCGGTCATCAAGGCCAAGCCTGCCGCGGCCAAAGGCAAGTACATGAAGGGCTGCTACATCAGTTCCACCATGGGGCCGGGCATCCCGATTGACACCTCGGCGGTCGAGGCAGCGGCCAAGGCGTAATCAAGTTTCCGCGGCCGGTGGAGCGAACCTCCCGGCGCGAATTGGAGAAGGGATCGAATCATGGCGGTTACCAAGGCAAAAAAGATCGAGCAAGTCGAAGAGCTGAGCCAGGACATCAAGCAGGCCAAGACGGCCATCCTGGCCACGTTCTCCGGATTGAAGGCGGGACAGACCGAGGACCTGCGCAAGACGGTTCGCAGCGCCGGCGCCAAGTTCCAGGTGGTGAAGAACACTCTGGCCGAGCGCGCCGCGCAGGGCACCGCGCTGGAACCGGTCATGAAGGACCTCACCGGCGTCACCTCCATCGCTTACACCACCGGCGATCCGGTCATCCTCGCCAAGGCGCTCCAGAAGTACGCCAAGGACAATCCGGAACTGAAGTTCAAGGTCGGTGTGGTCGAAGGCCGCGTCATTCAGATCAAGGAGATTGAGGCGCTGGCCACCATGCCCTCCAAGGAAGAGATTTTCTCGAAGCTGCTCTTCCTCATCAATGCTCCCGCGCAAAGGCTGGTGACGGTGATGAACGCCGTCGGCCGTGACCTGGCCGTCGTCGTCAACCAGGGCGTGAAGGAGAACAAGTTTAAGGCCGGCGAAACTGCCGGAGCCTAGCAGGATTGTGTAATTGCGGAATCGGGTAATTGAAGACATTCCGGTTCAATTACCCGATTACGAAATTACCCAATTACCCGATTTGGTTATCGGTTGTCAGGGGTTGTGGCGCGCAATTCGTAGTCGCGTTGTCTGGCGTGACGGCGGGCGCGGCCGCACTGGAAACCTGGCAAGGGATAACAGGGTAAGAAAACAACTGATAACAAAAGGTGGAGACTGAAATGGCGGATTTGCAGCAGTTGGAAGAGTCAATCGTAGGGTTGTCGCTGCTCGACGCGGCGCAGCTTGTCAAAAAGCTTGAAGAGCGCCTCGGCGTTTCAGCGGCGGCGGCAGCCCCGGTCATGATGGCCGGCGGCGGCGCTGGCGCCGCTGCCGGCGCGGCCCCGGCCGAAGAGAAGACCGAATTCACCGTTGTTCTCAAGGAAGTGGGCGCCAACAAGATTAATGTTATCAAGGCGGTGCGCGAAGTCACCAGCCTTGGCCTCAAGGAAGCCAAGGACCTGGTGGACGGCGCGCCCAAGAACATCAAGGAAGGCGTCAGCAAGGAAGAGGCCGAGACCATTAAGAAGAAGTTCACCGACGCCGGCGCTTCTGTAGAAGTGAAGTAGTTTTGCAGGCGCCCCACCTCTGCTCGCGGTTGGCAGGTGTGGGTTGCCATCGCGTGCGTCGGAGAGGCGTGCGCAAGGCAAGAATCATGGGTGCCCCACCTTGGCCGGTGTTGCCGGGGTGGGTCACCAGACTTTCTGCATCAGGATCCGGTCGGTTGACATCGAACCAGGTAATACCGGCCGTGTCCTGAAACAGGCAACAAGTTTAACGGCGGCGGTCTCGCCCATGCGGGATCGAGGACAGGCCAACGTACTGGCGCGGAAACACACAATTTTGAGGCTCGAAGTGCCGCACGCGGCGCTCCCGGGGAATTCCGTCCCCGCGGGCGCTGCCGTCTGTGCTGGGCGTTTTTTGAAATGGCGTCGCTGGTAGACCACCGGCTTCAGCCGGTGGCGCGGAAGGGCAGCGCCGCAGGGATCGTACCGCTAGCGACCAGGGGCTAGCGATTAGCGACAGGAGTTCTAATGCCGAATAAAAAGCACAACGCTTTCCGTAAGCGTCTTGATTTCTCCAAAATTCCCGCAACCATTCAGATTCCGAATCTGATCGAGGTGCAGAAGCGCAGCTATGACCGCTTCCTGCAGATGGACCGCCTGCCCAGCGAGCGCGACGACGCCGGCTTGCAGGCTGTGTTCCAGTCGGTTTTTCCCATCACCGACTTCCGCAACGTCTCGCAGTTGGAATTTGTGGATTACGCCATCGGCAACTGGGAGTGCAAGTGCGGACACCTCAAGGGTTTGCACCACCTGCGCACCACCTGCAAAAACTGCGGATTCACCGTCATTACCGACCCGTTCCATCCCGGCGAGGTGCTCTGCCAGCGTTGCGGCACCTACAACGCCAATACGCCCGACTTCTGCAACAAGTGCGGCGACCCCGTCGGCCTGCAACTGAAGTACGACGTCAGCGAGTGCGAAGAGCGCGGCATGACCTATTCCGCCCCGCTCAAAGTCACCATGCGGCTCACCATCTTCGAGAAGGACGCCGAGACCGGCAATCGTTCCATCCGCGACATCAAGGAGCAGGAAGTCTTCTTCGGCGATGTTCCGCTGATGACGCAGAACGGCACCTTCATCATCAACGGCACCGAGCGCGTCATCGTCAGCCAGTTGCACCGCTCCCCCGGTGTCTTCTTCGAAACCGCCAACAACCGCACCTACTTCCTGGGCAAGATCATTCCCTACCGCGGCTCCTGGGTGGAGTTCGAGTACGATCAGAAGAACCTTCTCTACGTCCGCATCGACCGCAAGCGCAAGTTCCTCGGCACCATCTTCCTGCGCGCCCTCGGCCTTCGTTCCGACGAGGACATCCTGCGCACCTTCTACACCGTGGACCGCGTCTCGCTGAAGGACCGTAAAGTGCAGTGGACGCTGGAGCCCGGCATCGAACGCCCCACCAACCTGGTCGGCATGAAGCTCTCTCACCGTGTCACCAACAGCAAGGGTGAGGAGGTCGCGCACGCCGGTCGCAAGGTCAACGCCGCCCTGTTGCGTGAGATTCAGAAGGCGCGCGTTACCGAAATCGAGATGGAAGCGGGCGACCTGGAAGGCGCCTGGACCGCTTCCGACGTGGTCGACACCGCCACCGGCGAAGTGCTGCTCGAGGCCAACAGCGAAGTCACCACCGACAAGCTCAGCAAGTTCATGGATGCTGGCGTTGCCGAGATCAACGTCTTCTTTCCCGAGCGCGACGATGTGGGCATGGTCATCAGCCAGACGCTCCGCCGCGATTCGGTCAAGACCCCGCAGGAAGCCCTGATCGAGATTTACCGCAAGCTGCGCCCCGGCGATCCGCCGACCCTCGACACCGCCACCGCGCTCTTCCAGGGCATGTTCTTCGACGCCCGCAAGTACGACTTCTCGCGCGTCGGCCGCCTGAAGTTCAACATCAAGCTGTTCGACAAGGGGGACGCCACCTCGCTCGACAGCCGCACCCTCGAGCCGGATGATTTCTACGCCACCATCCGCTACCTGCTCAAGCTGCGCAAAAACATCGGTACGGTGGACGACATTGATCACCTCGGCAATCGCCGCGTCCGCGCCGTTGGCGAGCTGCTCGAGAACCAGTTCCGCATCGGCCTGGTCCGCATGGAACGCGCCATCAAGGAAAAGATGAGCGTGTACCAGGAAATGTCAACGGCCATGCCCCACGACTTGGTCAACGCCAAGCCGGTCATGGCTGCCATCCGCGAATTTTTCGGAAGCTCGCAGCTCTCCCAGTTCATGGACCAGACCAACCCGCTTTCGGAAATCACCCACAAGCGGCGTCTCTCGGCCCTCGGGCCGGGCGGTCTGTCGCGCGAGCGCGCCGGGTTCGAAGTTCGCGACGTTCACCCGACGCACTACGGCCGCATCTGCCCGATTGAAACCCCGGAAGGTCCCAACATCGGACTCATTTCCTCGCTCAGCTGCTACGCCCGCATCAACGACTACGGCTTCATCGAGTCGCCCTACCGCAAGGTCAAGGGCGCCAAGGTGATGGACTACGTCACCGTGGTCAATGCCGGCGACAGCGATTACCGCGTCGGCGATCACATCGAGAAGCCTGAGATGCTCAAGGCCAACGCCGATCTCAAGGAGCGGCGCAAGCGGCTGGTGGATTTCGAGCCCTACTCGTTCTACTTGTCCGCCTGGGAAGAGGACAAGCACACCATCGCGCAGGCCAACATCGAGCTCGACGACAAGCTCCGCATCGTGGCCGAGCTGGTCAATGCCCGCAAGGCTGGCAACTTCGTGCTCGTCAGCCGCGATGAAGTGGACTACGTTGACGTCAGCCCCAAGCAGTTGGTCTCCGTCGCCGCCTCGCTGGTGCCCTTCCTCGAGCACGACGACGCCAACCGCGCGCTGATGGGCGCCAACATGCAGCGCCAGTCGGTTCCTCTGCTCCGCGCCGAGGCGCCGCTGGTCGGAACCGGCATGGAAGGCGTTACCGCCCGCGATTCCGGCGCGGTCGTGCTGGCCCGCCGCAGCGGCATCATTGATTCGGTCGATTCCGAGCGCATCATCGTGCGCGTCGAGGGCGAGCATCATCCCATGCAGCTCTCCCGCGAGGTGGGCAGCGACATCTATCAGCTCACCAAGTTCAAGCGCTCCAACCAGAACACCTGCATCAACCAGAAGCCCATCGTCCGCAAGGGACAGCGCGTGACCAAGGGCCAGGTCAT
>JBPCSQ010000003.1:0-82500 GCA_051006995.1 Terriglobales bacterium | reverse complement strand
GCGTGAAGGTGGAGGACAACACGCCGGTCACGCTCGGACAGGTGCTGGTGGAGTGGGATCCGTACACCTTCGCTATCCTGACCGAAATCGGCGGCACGGTGCAGTTCAAGGACCTGCAGGAAGGCATGACGCTGCACGAGGAAGTGGACGAAGTCACCGGCCTGTCGCGGCTGGTGGTGACCGACTCGCCGGACGAGAAGCGGCAGCCGGCCATCGTGATGAAGTCCACTACCGGCAAGGGCACCAAGCGCTATCTGATGCCCTCGCGCGCCCACCTGATGGTGCAGGACGGCGACACCGTGTTCCCGGGCGACGTGCTGGCCAAGATCCCGCGCGAAACCACCAAGACCAAGGACATCACGGGTGGTCTGCCGCGCGTGGTCGAGCTGTTCGAGGCGCGCAAGCCGCGCGAGACGGCCGTGATCAGCGAAATTGACGGCACCGTCAAGTTCGGCGAAGTCGCCAAGGGCCAGCGCAAGGTCTATGTGATCGCCGACAATGGCACCGAGAAGGAATACTCGGTGCCGCGCGGCGTGCACATCAACGTGCAGGAAGGGGAGCGCGTCCGGGCGGGCGAGCCGTTGATGGATGGCCCGCTGAACCCGCACGACATCCTTGCCGTACTCGGCGAGAAAGAACTGCAGGCCTACCTGGTGAACGAAATCCAGGAAGTCTACCGGCTGCAGGGCGTGAACATCTCGGACAAGCACATCGAGGTGATCGTGCGCCAGATGATGCGCTGGGTGAAAGTCGAGGACGTGGGCGACACCCAGTTCCTGCTGGAGCAGCAGGTGGACAAGTTCCGCTTCCGCGAGGAAAACGAACGGGTCATCCAGAACGGCGGCCGCCCGGCGACGGGACGCCCGCTGCTGCTGGGCATCACCAAGGCGTCGCTCTCGACCGAGTCGTTCATCTCGGCGGCGTCGTTCCCGGAGACCACCAGGGTGCTCACCGAGGCCAGCATTAACGGCAGCGTGGATCACCTGCGCGGGCTGAAGGAAAACGTGATCGTCGGCCGTCTGATTCCGGCAGGCACGGGCATGGAGTACTACCGCAATGTCCGCCTGTCGCCGGAACTGGAGGAAGCGGCACAGAAGGTCCAGGAGGAAGTCTCGCAGGCCTACGAAGAAGCCGAGCGAGCGCTGGAACTCATGCGCCACGAAGGCGAGAACGAAGCCGAGGAGCTGACCGAGCAGGCGTAGCTGCTTTGAAAGGGCACGGTTTCAACCGCGCCGCCGGTTCTCAGTTGTGAGTTGTGAGCGCGGGGCCGAAAGGCCCCGCGAGGTTTTTGAATGTAAGGCACGTGGCGCGGGGCACGATCTTCTTCCCGCATTGAAAAACTCTCCGTTGTGGGAGACGGTATCGTGAGGCATAATGCTGAACACTTCCAGCCGAAAGTTGAATTGGTTACCCTACGTAACTGAGCGGAGCTGTCGGTGTGTGCCGAGTTCGGGCTAGGCCGGCAGGGCCCCGGCAATAACGTGACAGGACAACTGAAACAAATGCCGGGAGTAAGTTTAGTTCGAAATGTTAGCTGTCAAACGGACGCCGAACTTGTCTCAGCGTTCCGTTCTACTGATTGGAATTTTCACCACAGCACAACAGAAAACGACGCACACAACATCCATCCTTTTCCTGCGAAATTTATTGCACAAATTCCACGTAAGGTCCTCGAGCTCGTATCCGTTAGTTCCGGCACTGCTGTACTCGACCCTTTCTGTGGCTCCGGAACCACACTGTTAGAAGCGCAAAATGCAGGGCATTCGTTTGTAGGGGTGGATCTGAATCCCATTGCCGTCTTGATATCGCGCGTGAAGACAGATGGTTTGCAACCAGACGCACTGGATGTCCTTCGGTCCACAGTTGAAGTAGCACAAGACCAGTACAAGCTGCGGGCCTATGTTATCCCTGACATTCCCCGTTTGAGTCACTGGTTTAGGCCGGATGTTGCAAGTGCTATGGCGTGTCTAGTGGATGCCATTCGAGACGCGAAGTGCACCGACGCGTTGAGGCAGTTCATGCGACTGAGTTTGTCGGCCATCACAGTTCGTGTTTCAAATCAAGAAAGCGAGACCCGGTATGCAGCCATTGAGAAAAGAGTCTCAGGCGAGGACGTTTTTCGATTATTGGAGCGGAGCGGCTGCGCGATAGCATCGAAGCTTTCAAAGTCGTACTCAGGTTTATTTTCCCCGACGAAAAGAGCGGGCCTTGTCATACAGGCTGATGCGCGAAACATTGGCCAGTTGACTATTCCGCCGGTTTCGGTGGTCATTACCAGCCCTCCGTATCCGAACGCATTCGAGTACTGGCTGTACAACAAATATCGGATGTATTGGCTCGGTTACGACCCTATCAGCGTTCGCGGTTCGGAAATAGGAGCGCGTCCGCATTACGTTTCACCGAATGGCGATACCCTCCACGATTTTGCTACCGAAATGGCTGCCGCATTCGTTGGCGTTGCGAAACATCTTATCAATGACGCAGTCGTTGCAATTGTTGTCTCGTCACAATGCAAGATTCGCGGAGAGGTCCTGGATGTTCCGACGATGCTCGAAAATGCCCTGGTCGAGATAGGGTACGCACCCTTAGCCCGAGTGACGCGGACGATACCAAGAACGCGTAAAGCGTTCAACCCGGATATAGGTTCTATCGAGTCCGAGACGCTTTTGGTCATGAGATGGCGCAGCCAATGGACGTAGCGCTCAGGAAATTCCGGTATAGATATTTGCCTTACGAAGAGCGGCTTCTCTTGAGTGAAGCTGAAGCGATCGGCACCGTTCGCAACAAGACAGATTCCAAACTGAATGTAGTTATCGCAGGTAGCGGTGTGGAGCGCGTTCTGAGCCGCCTGCATCGGTTGACATACTTCTCCCACTTTTCGATCGGCTCTGGGCCGTTGATCCCGACGCAGCAGTTCTTGCTTGAGACTACTGCGAACGGCAATGTAAGCGCAGGGAGGCAGTCGACGAGGTATTCGACCCACGGTCTGCATGATTACAAAGGTAAGTTTCATCCACAGATCGCGCGGTTCCTTATGGGACAAGCAGGCCTCACGACAGAATCATTAGTCCTCGACCCTTTTGCTGGTTCGGGCACTGTATTGGTGGAAGCGGTCCATTACGGCTGCAATGCAATTGGCGTCGAGGCGAATCCGCTCGCCGTCTTGGTCGCAAATGCGAAGTTGCGACTACTCACTTGTACAGACGACGATTTTAGACGATTTCGAAAGAGCATCGTCGACTGCATAGCTTCTTTGCGCGGCCGGAGGGGTCTTGATGAGCTTGCGAATGAGCTTGGGATCGGGGATCGGAGCCGGGAGTATCTGGCCTGCTGGTTTGCTCCTGCTGTGCTTTCGCTGCTTCTCGAATTCCGTGCGTCTTGCAGGAGTCGTTTGAGTAGGGAATGGTCCCCAGTGGCGGATGCGATATTGAGTTCCATCGCCCGAGAAGTCTCGCACCAAGATCCAGCCGACCTTCGAATTCGACGTCGAAAGGCTCCACTGAAGGAAGCGCCCGTGACAGCGCTGCTCGACAAGGCCGTTAGCACGCTGCTGGCTCGTGCCGCCGCCGCCCGTAATTTATTCGGAGGTGCACCGACCTTCGCGGCAGAGTTTCTTGGGGACAGTCGCAAGCTCAGTTCAGCACTGGCGAGTGCCGGAGCAAAGCGCTTTGATGCGATCATCACGTCACCTCCATATGCAACCGCGCTGCCGTACATTGACACATGTCGCTTGTCTCTTGTGCTGGTAGGGTTGTGCTCGGCCTCTGATCTGCGGCGGCTCGAAAAGGGCCAGATTGGAAACCGCGAAATTTCTGCGTCCGAGCGGAAACAAGCGGAAAATTCAATGGAATCCAAACTGGTGGCGTTTCCAAAAGAGCTTCAGACATTCATACGTGGGTTGGTGCGAAAGCTGAGGGGTAGCGAAGCGGGATTCCGTAAACTGAACATGCCTGCCCTCTTGGTCCAGTACTTTTGCGACATACACGAGGTTCTTGAACATACGTATCGTGTTTCGAATCGGGCGGCTCACGCGTATTGGTTGGTTGGGCCCAACCGAACCCAAGTTAGCGGGGAATGGCTGCAGGTGGACACTCCGAGGTGGATCGCAGCAATGGCCGAACAGGTCGGGTTTACAACTCATTTGGACGTTCTTGATACGTATCAGAGGTTTGGACTTCACGAGAGGAACGGTATTCGCGAGGAGTTCCTTATATCGATGATGCCGTGCTAGAAGAACCCGTACCGTTTTTGGGCTGCTGCACCTTGGGCTGCAACCGCGTGAGTACAGCGCTCGAGTAAGGTGGGATGGTTCGCGTCACCAGGTGCGATAATCCACACGTCGTACACAGGGCCGCTCCCTTCCGGCATTAATTCGAACAAAATAATGTCGCCTCCGCCGGGTGTGGTCAGGTCAATTGTGGCGTGCTTAACGTTGATTCTTAGATCTGCATGCCCTACAGCAGCGCCAGCCGGCCTTTCCCAAATGCGGTACTGTACGGTTTCTGCTTGCTGGCCGCTGTTCAGGCGCACGTCGAAATAGGCATCTGGGTACTCGTGCCCTGCAAGAGCCATACCCGGAAAAAATTCAGTGGCAGAACGCGGGAGACTCAATTCGGGCGTGCCTCGGGTTCCTGTACGTTTTGACGCATCATGCGCTGACAATGTCATTGCAAAATAGCGCGTCTGCAGTGTTGGACGAGCCGAGGAGGGCTCCTCGCGTGCCGGGTGTCCATGTCGAGCAGGGCGGTGTACGGGGCGCTGATTAGTAACCGCTGGTAAGGCAGGTACAGACATCCGAGGTACATCCGGCGTTGCGGTACGTCGGCCTCCCGACCGGATTCGGCTGCGTTGCTCTGCATTTTGTTTAGCGACTCTCAGCTCATCCGCTAGAACCCCGGTTGTGACAAATTGCTCTACGTTATCCGGCCGAATGCGGCGTGTGTTTTGGTGATGTGCTGTGCGAAATCGATCCCACAGCTGCATCAGTTGATCGATAACGGCGCTATCGGCTACCTCGGCCAGATCGAGTTCGATTATGGTGTTGGTTTCGATGTTGCGGAACAGCCCCTCGCCAGTCAGGTTAGAACTCCCTACGGAAATCCACCCAACGCCTTCACCGCGGAGGATGTACACCTTCGGGTGGTATAGCACCGACCCGCCTGTATCGAGGCCCCATACTTCGACACCTGCTGCATGCAAATCTGCAACCGCTTGCGCAGACGTGAGGCCATTACGCACGCCGATTAAGGCGCGAACTGTCCCTCCCGCCTGGGTGATAGCATGCAGGGCTGGTCCGAGCCGTTGTGTTCCACTGCTGGTCACGAAAGCAGAGAAGATAAGGACATCTCTGAACTGCCCGGATGCGAGTCGCGCTGTGATGTCAGTCCCCAACCGACACAATGCACCGTTGACATCGAACGGCTGTTGAAGGATGCGTACGTTCATCCGCTTCGGACGGTACAACTCGCGGATTTGGCAATCAAGAATGTCGTGTGACCCGCATCGAGTTAGACAACAGGCGGATGGCCCACCCTTTCGCCGGACGTCGGCGAAGTTGGGCATGACTCAATTCCGCGTTTGACGTGTATATACATCAACAGGAGAATGTATATACACGTTGAGGTACTGCAAGGCTGTGAGCATGACTTCCATCCGTCTGGACACGGAACTGGCCGATGAGGCTGCCAAGGTGCTCGGCGTGAAGTCGCGCACCGCGGCGGTGCACGTCGCCTTGCGCGAAGTGGTTGCGCTCAAGAAATTCAAGGACCTGATGCGCAAGAACGCCGGCAAGCACACCTTCAAAGCCCTCGATGAGTGATGTCGTTATCTTCGACACCTCGGTCCTGGTGCGGCGCTGGGTTCAGGATCGCTGCAGGAGATGCGATCACCGCCGGCGGTATCAGTGCCGTTTCGGCCGCCCGCTGAGGCTCGCTTCGGCGCTTCGCGGGGCCGGCAGGTCTCTTCGGTATTCGGGGTGCGGGTCCCATTGGAGTCTGGGTGAGCAGCAGGTCCCAGGCTTCGCGGTAGGGACGGTAGCGGTTACGCGGGTTCCGGGGGTCGAGGCAGACGGTGGCGGTGCCGGCGATGTCGCTGAAAGGGATGATGTACCAGACGTTCTCGGGGACCACGTAGGCGGCGATGAAGTCCACGGCGCCGGCGGCGTAGCGTTTGCCCTTGGGGCTGGGTTTGACGAAGCATTTGTATCCGGTATAGCCGGGGTTCTGGTACGAAGTGGATTTGACCTGGACGCGGAGCATGCGTCCGCCGTGCTCGACGATGAAGTCGTAGGGCAGGCAGTCGCCGTAGGGCTTGGAGACGCGCAGGCCGAGTTCGGAGGCGCGGGCGAGGAACTGGATCTCTGCCCATTCGCCGCGGAGTTTGGGGTGGGTGGGGACTCTCTTCATTTTGTTGACGTCCTTAATAAATTGCAGAATCGGAGAACTGCGGAAGTGCGGAATTGAAGGTTTGACGATTCACTGTTGGGGCGGAAAAACCCCGGCCTAGCCAACACCGGGCTAGACCGGGGCACCCGAAAAGCAGGTTCCTCGCCTGCGGCTCGGAATGACAGAATCCAAGAGCGGCTCGGAATGACAAGGGGTTAACGAGCAAACAAAAAGGCCCTCCGGCGCGCGGAGGGCCTTTTCTTATCCTCTAATTCCAGCATAGCAAATTCGAGGGGGTAAATGTCGCATGGGCGCGAGGTTTATTTCTGCCGCCGTTTCAAGGACGTGCGAGGAAATGTGACGCTTGAGGGGCTTGACAAGCATGTTCCCGAAATGAAAAAGCGCAGCAGGTGGGGAAGTTCCGAGTTCCGAGAACCGGGCATCAATTCTTCGCTTGGCGGCGCGGGCGCTGCTTGGCCGAGACGGAGCGGATGATCAGCTTCGGTTGGCCGCTGGCGGGCAGGGGCATGGGCGCCTGCGCGATGGCGGCGGCGATGAGTGCCTTCACTTCGGGACGCGCCAGCGTGCCGGGGGAGTCGAGGCGCAGGAAGCGATGCTGCGTGCCGGAGCCGAGCAGGAGTTGGTGCGGGTCGGCGAGCGTGGCGCCGCGCGGAAATGACAGCCCCAGGCCGTTAGCGGCGCCAATGATGCTGACGATGCAATGCGAGGGGCGCTCGGTCGCCCCGTAGCTCAGCACGAAGAAGTTGTAATTGTCCCAGACCAGTTCGTTGGCGGTGGGCAGATGCTTGCGCAAGGTCTTACGGAACGAGCGGATCAGCGCCTGGTGTTTGGCGTCGAATTTGTTGATGAAGCTTTGCAGTTGGGCTTCGGGATCGGGCGTGGTGCGAGCGGCTTTGACGGCGGGTTTCATGGGGCGGCATTGTGCCCTAACTGAGCCGCCAGCTGCCAGTCCCTAGTCACTAGTGAGGAGCGCGCCGGGCGCCGAGAAAAGCAGGTCCCTCGCTGCGCTCGGGATGACTCCATCTTTAGCATCGACGACGCCCAGCGCATCGCGCTTCGGCCCAAGCGGTCGGGATGACAAGATCAGGCAAACAATGAGGAGATGAAACAGCCAGGGCGGCCTGAAGGCCGCCCTGGGTTGAGGTTTCGGTTTGAGTTATTGCAGCGGAGGCTTGGAGGGCGACTCGCTTCCCGCAGGAGGATTCGAGGTGCCCGCGCCGGCCGGTGGCTGCTCGCTCATCGGGGGGTTGCTGCCCGTGTTGGCGCCCTGGCCCATGCCGCTGACCGTGATGTGGTTTACGACTTTGCGGTTTCCAGCATAGGACTCAGCAATGCGCTTCGCGGTCTGCTTCTCTTTGCCAGTCGCCGCGGTGCCGCTGAGTTCGATCTGGGTGTCGGTAACGTTGACGTTGATGGTGTCGTTGGACAGAGTGGGCTCGTTCTTCAGAGCGGTCTGAATCTGGTTCTGAAGATCGCTGCCGGAGCCGGCCATGGCGCCGGTCTGGCCGCTCATGCTGCCGGAGGCGCCGGCTTGCGCACCGGATTCCGGCGTAGCCGCGCCGGCCTGAGCGCCGGCCTGCGCGCCGGGCTCACCAGCCTGCGCGCCGACGCCCGCCGAAGCGCCCGCACCCGCGGGATTCGCGGAGGAAGGCGAAGTCGCGCCCGCCGAGCTGCTGACGCCGCCGGTGGACGAGGTGGAGCCAACGCCCGCCTGGCCACTTACGCCGGCCTGGCTGCTGGCTTCCGGAGGATTCTGCGAGCTGGGCGCGGTGCTGGCCGCCGAGCCGCTGACGCCGCCGGTGGACGAGGTCGCGCTGGATTGTGAAGTCGAGCCGCTCTGCTCGCCCGTGGTCGAAGGCGCGGTGCTGGCCATCGGCGGATTGCTGGTCGCGCTGCTCGGGGCAGTGGTGGTCGTGGAAGAGCTGCTCGGAGGATTAGCGGAGCTCTGCGAAGCCGAGATTCCCTGATTGCTCTCCGCCTTGCTCTCGCTGGTAGCGGCGCCGGCCGGGGCGGCCGAGCCGCTGACCCCACCGGTGCTGCCGGCGGCCATGCCGGCGGAACCGGCGCTGGCGATGTTGAGGTGTTCCTTAACGCCCTTCACGCCCGGGACAGACTTGGCCAGGCGCTTGGCTTCCTTGCGGTCTGCCTTCTTCGGAACCGAGCCGTCGAGGGTGACCATGCCGTCCTTCACCGAGATCTGCACGTTCTGCAGGTCGGGGTTGGAAGCGAGCTGCTCGTGGATCTGGCGGTGGAGGCTTTCGTCATCCACGTTCGCCATCGAGCTGCCGGTCTTTTCGCCGTTCGGCGCGCCCTGGTTCTGCTTCGAGGCGTCGGCATCCGGGTACTTCTTCATTACGTCGTTGTTAGGATTGGCCGTCGGCTGTTGCCGCTGGTCAGGTGATACGGTCGTATCCGTTTTCGGGCTCTGAGCCGCCGTGCCACTTTGACTGGCGTCGGGGGCCGCGCTTGTCTGGGCGAGCGCGACGGCCGCCGACAGACTCAGCGCCAGCAGGATAAACAGCAGGTTCTTCTTCATTCGTGGTTCTCCCAGTTACGAAAGGTTTCGGTTTCGGATTCCCATGCGAGCTTGCGGCCCGCCGTGAGCACCCCTGGTCACAGCGCCAAAACCGGCGCGTGCTGGGGCGCAGAACTGCAAAAGCGCGCCGGTCACGTCCGGCCAGAACAGACCTGTGCTCCACCCGATATGAGCACGTGTTGCGCCAATGGAGGGCGGGGGAAACTCGTCCCGGGCGGCGTAAGCTGCTTTTCAGCAGCAACTTACGAATGGGTAGCTTGGTAACAGGAGGCCACCTTGAGGGCACACCCGCTACCGACTAGGAATGGCACCGCGGTGCCCATCTTGAGCGCAGTTCGTGCACCATCATTGGGGAAGGCAGACGGACGTGGGATGGCGAGCCGAGCCGAGCTGCTGGACGGCTCGGGCCGGAGCCGCCGGTCCGAGCTGCTGCTTCGCGGAAATTTTTCTCAGTGACCAGGTAGAGGTTACCAGCGGCACCGTTGAATGCGATGGCTGGCAAAAGTAGACTGGCGGTATGCACGCTCACGCGCATCACGCAACGCCGGCCCAGACGTCGCGGGTGCTGCGCTGGTCGCTGCTGGTCACGCTGGCGTACATCGTTCTGCTGATCGTCGCCGGAATGAAGGCGCACAGCCTGGCGCTGCTGTCGGAGGCGGGGCACAACGTCTCGGATTTTCTGGCGCTGCTGCTCTCGTTATTCGCTGTGTACCTGGAGACGCGACCTCCGAGCCAGACGAAAACTTATGGCTACAGCCGAGCCGGGGTGCTGGCGGCATTCGTCAACGCGCTGACGCTGGTGGCGATCGCGTTTTACATCTTCTACGAAGCGGGACACCGGCTGTATGCGCCCAAGCAGGTGCATCCGCAGTTGATGATCGTGGTTGCCGTGGCGGGCGTGGCGCTGAACGGCGTGATCGCGATCCTGCTGTGGCGGAGCAGCGACGACCTGAACATCCGCAGCGCCTTCCTGCACATGCTGGGCGATACGCTGTCAACAGCGGCAGTGATCGCAGGCGGCTGGGCGATCCTGCTGACCGGGCACAACTGGATTGACCCGGCGCTGTCGTTCGGCATCGGCGCGATGATCCTGTGGTCGTCGTTCGGAATCATCAAGGAGACGGTGGACATCCTGCTGGAGGGCATTCCGAAGGGGATGGACCTGAAACTGGTGGGCGAGGATATCGCGGCGGTTGGCGGTGTGAACGACGTGCACGATCTGCACGTGTGGAGCATCGGCAGCGGAATGCACGCGCTATCGTGCCACATCAGCATTGCCGACATTCCTCCCTCGGCGAGCGAGGCGATCCTGCGCGAGGTGCAGGAACGTCTGGCTGCGAAGTTCCACATCCATCACACGACGATCCAGTTCGAGCACGTGGTGTGCGACGTGGCGCACGGGTGCGTGGTGGTGCCGGAGAAACAGGGACACTGAAGGCCAGCTCTTAGCTGTTAGCTCTTAGCTTTTAGCCGCGGAGCTACGAGCCTCGGCTGCTTCATGACCACGCCGAAGTAGAGGACCGTTTTGTCGTCCATCACTTCACTCACGATGGTCCCCCATGCAATCGAGAGATCCTAGTCCAGATTTTCAAATTGCTTCCGTAGTTTTTCCCACGTGGTGGACAAATCTTCCGGCAGGATGCGGGTTTCGCCGATGACGGTGACGAAGTTGCTGTCGGCGATCCAGCGGGGGAGAACGTGCATGTGGATGTGTCCGGCAACGCCGGCGCCGGCGGCGGCGCCGATGTTCATGCCGAGATTGATGCCGTCGGGCTTGTAGGCGGCGCGCAGCACCGATTCCATGCGTTGCGACAATTGCATCATTTCCTGCGCGGCGTCGGCCGGCAACTGGTGCAGTTCGGCGAGGTGCTGGTAAGGCACGATCATCACGTGACCGCTGGTATAGGGAAAGGCGTTGAGGATGATGAAGCAGTGCCGGCCGCGATGGATGATGAGCGCCTCGCGATCGTCGAGCTTCACGCGATCGCAAAAAATGCAGCCTGAGGCCTTGGGTCCGGCGGTGAGATAGGCGTAGCGCCAGGGGGTGAAGAGGTAGTCCATGCAGGAAGGGTACAAGGCTTAAGGCGCAAGGCTCAAGGCGCAAGGCACAAGGCGCAAGGCACAAGGCGCAAGGCGCAAGGCGGGGCAGGCCTCGCCTGCGGCTCGGGCTGGAAATATTTCCTGTTGCGCTTACCCAACGCTCACGCGTTGGGCTAGAAAAGCTGCCGGGCTCCCCCTTCGGGGTCGCGCTGGATCGGGGAAGAACGAGGGGTACCGCACCGCATGTCCTGAGAGGGCGCGAGCGTACCGCGAACCGCACACTAAGCGCGGCGCACGGAAATCGCATCACACGAGCGTGTGCGTGGCGACCTTGCCGGCAGGAAGAGAAATCTAGAAAAATTCTGCGGCTGGTCGGGGGCGAATTTCACCGCGTTGTGGAAAACTTCTGCCCGGTGTTTGACACCTTTTGCGAGCGGTTGTTATAGTCGAAAGGTCCTTTGGCGCTGCCGTTCGCGCTCGAGGGAGCGACCGCTGGAAATTGTCCAAGCCCGGCCGTTCCGGGCAAATCACCCCGACGACCCACGCCAGCAGTCTGTAAAAAATCGTGGTCCCCAGGCGCATGGCAACGTGTGCTCTGGGTGGAAGAAATATGGTTTTCGAAGAACACATCCCCCAGTCCGACACCAGCCCCTCCGCGACGCAGCCGGCCGAAAACACGCAGGCCGGCAGTTCTCAACCACAACCTGACGCTGTAAGCACGGCCGAGGCTTCCACCGCCAATCCACCGCGAACCCCAGCCGGTTCGCCGACACACACAAAAGAGATGACTGACGATTTCGCAACCGCACTGGAAAATTTTACCGCCGAACAAGCCGCCGAGCAGGCGGCCAATGAAGACCGCGTCATCAAGGGCACGGTCTTAAAGCTGACCCCCACCCACGCCGTCGTGGACGTCGGTTTCAAGTCCGAGGGACTGGTACCGATCGCCGAAGTGCAAGACCACGCAGGCAATCCCAAGTTCCAGCCCGGCGACGAGATCGACGTGATGATCGAGAAGGGCGAGACCGAGGAGGGCTACACCAAGCTCTCGCACGGCAAGGCGCAGCGACTGCGCGCCTGGGACGAGATTGAGGCCGCCTACAACGAGAAGAAGGCGATCAAGGGCGAGGTGGTGGAGCGGATCAAAGGCGGGCTGACAGTGGACATCATGGGCGCGAGGGCGTTTCTGCCCGGCTCCCAGGTGGACGTGCGGCCGGTGCGCAACCTGGACGCGATGAAGGGCCAGACCCTCGACGTGCGCGTGATCAAGCTGAACAAAAAGCGCGGCAACATCGTCGTGTCGCGCAAGGAACTGCTGGAAGAAGAGCTGAACGTCAAGCGCGGCCACACGCTGGAGCAATTGGAAGAGGGCGCGGTAATGACCGGAACGGTCAAGAACCTGACCGACTACGGCGCGTTCGTGGACATGGGCGGCATCGACGGCCTGCTGCACATCACCGACATGAGCTGGGGCCGGCTGACGCACCCGCGCGATCTGGTGAACGTGGGCGACCAGATCCAGGTGAAGGTGCTGAAGTACGACAAAGAAAAGCAGCGCGTGTCGCTGGGCTTCAAGCAGCTCACGCCCGACCCGTGGCTGGACGCGGCGCACCGCTATCCGATCGGGGCGCACGTGAAGGGACGCGTGATCAGCATCACCGATTACGGAGCCTTCATTGAACTGGAGCAGGGAATCGAAGGGCTGGTGCACGTCAGCGAGATGACGTGGTCGAAGCGGATGAAGCACCCGTCCAAGATCGTGAACGTCAGCCAGGAAGTGGAGGCGGTGGTGCTCAACGTGAACCCGACCGAGCGCCGCATCTCGTTGGGCCTGAAGCAGCTGGAATCGAATCCCTGGGAGACGCTGCACGAGAAATTCCCGGTGGGCTCGACGGTGGAAGGCCGGGTGAGGAACCTGACCGACTTCGGCGCGTTCATCGAGATCGAAGACGGAATTGACGGCCTGGTGCACGTCAGCAATTTGAGCTGGACCAAGCGGGTGAAACACCCGTCGGAAGTGCTGAAGAAGGGCGACAAGGTCAAAGCGGCGGTGCTAGCGATCGAACCGGAGAACCGGCGGCTGTCGCTGGGCATCAAGCAGCTTCAACCCGACGTTTGGGAGACATTCTTCAACGAGCACCGCATTGGCGACATCCTGCACGGCAAAGTGCTGCGGGTGGCGACGTTCGGCGCGTTCGTCGAAATCGCGGACGGCGTAGAGGGCTTGTGCCACAACTCCGAGGCGGTTGACGAGCACGGCTCGGCGCTGAAGCTGGAGCCAGGCCAGGAGTTTGACTTCAAGATCCTCAAAATGAACCCGGGCGAGAAGAAGGTGGGCTTGAGCCTGCGAGCGATTGGCGACGAAGCAACGCGCGCCGACGTGGAGGCCTACAAGCACCCGGCGTCCAGCGCCACCACGACGCTGGAAGAGCTGATGAGCTGGAAGCGCGCGGGAAACGATAACCAGTAGGAGTGGGTTGTTCAGGAGCCCGGCTGAGAAGCCGGGCTTTTTCATTGGGTGATTTAGTGATTTGTGATTTAGTGATTTTAAGTCTCAGGGTCGGCGTGAACGCCATCCTTCGCGTGGATGATTAAAACAGATCCCTCCCCTTCGGCTTCGCTCAGGGTCGGGATGACTCCAAGTAAGGGGTAACAGCCAGCGGGTTTACACCGCTTCGACGGCCCATTTGTAGGTGACGCGGCCGGTTTCTTCGCTCTTGGTAACTTTGCCGTCCTGCACCATGGTCTCGAGGATGTGAACGATCTTGGTTTCCGCGTAACGGGGCTTGCGAGCATCCGCCAGTTTCGAGCTGATATCGAAAACCGAGAGTCCGCCGCCTGCCCCGCGCAGGGCCCAGACCACATCGGCGCGGATATTGAGGGGCGCCTCCGGTTTCTTCTGCTCGGGCGGCTTCTGCGGCGGCTGGCCGTACCCGGGACGCTGCTGCCCGTAGCCGGGCTGCTGCTGTCCATAGCCGGTCTGCTGGCCGTAACCGCCGTAGGTGGAGCGATTTTGACCGTATCCGGGTTGCTGGCGTCCGCGTCCGTAGGGATCTGGTTTGCCGGTGGGCCGCATATCTCTCCTCGCTCCTCTCCGCAAGACTTTTATGTCACAAAAGTGGAACTTCGGCTACTGATTTCGCTGGTCCCCCTGGGACGGCGCAGGTTACCAAAGGACAAAACCTCCCGATATGGGAGCCGCATCTTTCCGGAGGAAACCTGGAGGGATCATGAGCTCGGGAATCACGGTGTACGGAGTGGACAGCTGCGAGGACACGCAGGGTACGCTGGCGCACCTGCGAGAACTGGGAGTGGATTTCCGCTATGTAAAGCTGGACGAGGATGCGGAGGCCGACCGCCTGGTCAAAGAGTGGAACAGCGGAAAACGGATCACCCCGACGGTGGTGGTGTCGTCGCTCGGGTACCAGCGCCACCTGATGGAGCCGGAGAATTCCGACCTCGACATGGAACTCGACCGCGCCCACCTGCTCCCGCAGAATTGGGAAGGCGATCGCAAGCGACAGCACCAGCCGCGAAACAAGGGACCGCGAGAGGCGGCGTAAGGCAAAGCAGTACCTATCCCTGAGGCACGGGCGCGCGCGTCCTCGTCCTATTTTATTTTCAAATTGATGGTGGGATTGCGGCGCGAGTCGAACGAGCTCAAGGTTTTCGTGCCGCTCTTCTTGCCCTGAAACTCGGCATGGATCTCATAATCCACGTTGGATGAGAGCGCATTAAAGTGGTACATGCCGTCTTTCTGGGTTATGTAGCTCTTCACGGCCAGGGTTTTGGTGTTCTTCAGATAGACGATCGCCTGGGCGAGCGGCGCTTCCGCGTCGTTCACGACCTGGCCTTGCAAGGAGCGTACCTGCGAGTCGCTGGAGGACTGGGCCCAGGCGGCGGAGCACAGCAGCAGGAGGGCAAGCGAAGAGGTAACGAGGAGCTTTCGTGGCATATAGATTCCAGTTCTGGCGCCAGACATCATTGTACGCACCTCCACCTGGGGCGGCTCAAAACGAACGCTGAACGTGGGTTCGGGTTCTACTCTGTTAGATGCAAGCTGATGTCGGCACGTTCATTGTTTTCAATGTGGACCGAAACCAGGAGCTGCCCGGGGCGGTACTTGCGGCGGGCGACGGCGGGATCGGAGGTCTCGCGGGTATCTTCGACACAGACCTCATAATCGGCCTTGCCGGGCGGAACGCGTTGGGCGAACTCGCCGCTGCGGTCGCTGATCAGTTGCCAGTGGAGCTTCTTGTCGCCGGCGCGGCGAATGCGCACATGAACGCCAGACACGGGGTGGTTGGCTTTGTTCCACACCGTGCCGTAGATCAAGGCATAGTCTTTGCGGAGATCCGCCGAGGGGCTCTTTTGTGCACCTGCGGCAGCTGGCGCCATCAGCAGCGCCAGCAAAGCGGCCAGCAGGGCGTGATGGGGGCGATCAGGCGTAATCACCGTCTTCGTTGTCCTCTTTTTCTGCTTCCTCCGACTCCTCATCTTCGGCAACGCGGGTCAACTCGAGCGGCTCGGTGGTTATAACCTCGAAGTCGGTACCGCACTCGGGACAAGAGACGATTTCGCCTTCATCGACCTCGTCAGCGGTGATATCCAGATCACTTTCACATTCGGGACAAAGAACCATGACTGCGCCTCCCCCAGGACGCTGGGACCGAAGACTCGGCAATCCTGATAATATTGAGAATTTCCCGGGCAGCGTCAAATGATTCTTGGTCGCCCCGGTTCGCGCGGCAAGGCGCGACCAGGGTGGGAATTCCGAACCGCCGAGGAAACCATGAAAGTTCACACAACGTTCCGAATGGGCCTGATTGCGGGTGTCATTCTGATGATGAGCAGCGGGGCAGCGGTTGCCCAAAAAGCCGCGAGCCCCAAGGCGCGAGTGAATGCCAACGCCAAAGTATCTCCAATGGATGCGCAAATCGCGGCGGCGCTGAAGGAAATTTCGGCGGCGCGAATCCAGGCGACGATCGAGAAGCTGGTCAGCTTCGGAACGCGGCTGACGATCTCTGGCGGCAGCGTGGAGAGCGGGCGCGGCGTGGTGGCGGCGCGGGAGTGGATTAAGAGCGAATTCGAGCGCTACTCGAAAGACTGCAGCGGCTGCCTGGAGGTGAAGACCGACAGCTTCGTGGAGCAGCCGATGCGGCGGATTCCCAAACCCACCGAAATCGTGAATGTGTACGCGGTGCTGCGCGGGACCGATAAGCAGGCGTCGAAGAGAATCGTGCTGGTGACCGGACACTACGATTCGCGGCCGAGCGACGATCAGGACGTGCAGAGTGACGCGCCGGGCGCCAACGATGACGGCAGCGGCACGGCGGTGTCGCTGGAGTGCGCGCGCGTGCTGAGCAAGCGCAAGTTTCCGGCAACGATCATTTTCTTGACGGTAGCGGGAGAAGAACAGGGGCTGAACGGCAGCCGTCATTTTGCGCAAATGGCCAAGCAGCAAGGGTGGAACATCGAGGCAGCACTGAACAACGACATCGTCGGCGGCGACCGAAGCCCCGGACAGCGGACCGACGTGGTTCGCGTCTTCAGCGAGGGGATTCCGCAGCCGGATTTGAAGGATGCGGTGGCGGTGGCGCTGATCCGGGCGGTGGGTGCGGAGAGCGATTCGCCGTCGCGCGAGCTGGCGCGATATATCGCAGCGACTGCGCCCGTGTACCTCAGGGAACGCGGGGTGGGCGTGAATAAGAAGCACGTGAAGATGGGCGTGAGCGTGGGGGAACCTCGGTTGGCGCCGATGCTGGTGTTCCGGCCGGATCGCTACCTGCGGGGCGGGGACCACACGGCGTTCAACCAGTTCGGCTTCGCCGCGGTTCGGTTTACGGAATACCGCGAAAATTACAACCATCAACATCAGAACGTTCGCACCGCCAATGGCATCGAATATGGGGACTTGCCGAAGTTCGTCAACTTTGACTACGCAGCGAATGTGGCGCGATTGAATGCGGCAGTGCTGGCGTCGCTGGCCTCAGCGCCGGCGCCTCCGGAGAATGTCCGACTGGAAACGGAAAAGCTGGAAAACGATTCCACGCTGATGTGGGACGCGTCGCCGGACGGGAAGGTCAGCGGCTACGAGATTCTGTGGCGCGCGACCACGGCTCCGGATTGGGAGTATGCAGTCCCGGCGGGAAATGTGACGCAGTTTACCGTGCAGCAGTCGAAAGACAACGTGATCTTTGCGGTACGCGCGGTGGATGCGCAGGGGCATCGCGGCCTGGCGGCGTTTCCCATGCCTAAACGGTAGAAGTGAGATTTGCGGGAGCATGTTTTGACGGTACGCAGTTATCGCAGCGGTGGTGGCGGCTCTGGCGGACGCGGATTTTCCAGCATGGGGCTGGGATTCCCGCCGTTCACCTTTGCCGTGAAGTGGCTGGTGATCGCCAATGGCGTGGTCTACCTGTTGATGTCGCTGGCGCACGTGGCGGCGCCTACGATTTACGCCTACGCCTATGGCGGCGGGGGGCTGGTGCCGGCGGCGGTGGTGCATGGCTGGATCTGGCAGGTGGTGACCTATTCCTTTTTGCACGCCGGGCTGTTCCACCTGCTGTTCAACATGCTGGCGCTGTGGATGTTTGGCGCGACCCTGGAAAGCGATTGGGGAACGCGGCAGTTTCTGGAGTTCTACTTTTTCTGCGTGATCGGCGCGGCGCTGTGCACGATTGCAATCTCCTATACGGGAGTGATGGGTGTCTCGCCGATGACGATGACGGTGGGATCGTCGGGCGGGGTGTATGGCATCCTGCTGGCCTTCGGGATGCTGTATGGCGACCGCGAACTGATGCTGTTCCCGCTGCCGTTCCTGATCAAGGCGAAGTACATGGTGATCGGGATCATCTTCATTGCGCTGGTGGGGGCGATGCAGGGTGGCGGGGGCGTGGCCTACTTCGCGCACCTCGGCGGGCTGCTGTTCGGCTTTCTGTACATCAAATTCCTGCCGCGGCGGGGGTTGATGTTTGCGGGATCGGAAAGCGCTTACGGAATACGGAACTCGTACTACCGGTGGAAGCGGCGGCGGGCAGCCAAGAAGTTTGAGGTCTATATGCGCAAGCACGACCGCAAGGAATTCTTCGACGAATACGGCAATTACCGTCCGCCCGAAGACAAGGGCAATGGCGAATCCCGCCGGCCGCCGTGGGTGAATTAGTCGTCAGTGTTCGGACGACAGTCAGTCGTCAGGGCAGAGGACGCGGCCGGGCTACATCGCTTTTTGTGGATTGATGACGGCTATGTGCTGGCGCAGGCTTGGCGAAGTTGGCTGATGAGGGCTTCGCCGGTGCCGAGAAATTCAAAACCACAATAGAGGTTCTGGCGGTGGCAGACGCGCGCCTGCAGCATCATGGGGCGCATATCGGCCGGCAAAATTAACTCCATGCTGACCACCTGGCCGGGGAGCCACTTGCCGGAAACGATGGCTCCCGCACCCGACTCGCTCAGGTTCAGACAATGACCGCGGCTGGCGCGGCGCGTGCCGGAGGCAATCCCCCAAACGGCGAGGGCGGCCTCGACTTTTTGCCGGACATGGCGGCGCTTCTCCATAAATCTTAAAACCTGCCGATGGAAAATAGGGCCGCACGGATTCGAAGCCATGGCCTTATGCCCAACTCATCCCAAAGGGGGACCCTCACCAGGTGCACGGGAACCGCCAAAGGATTCCCATTATGGTCCAAAGACTTAGGTTGATGGTGCCACGGCGGGGAGTGTAATTCTTACGGTTGGTGGGAGATTTCATCCCTATGGCCGCGGAGCGGAAGCGGTTAAGCGCCGGCGGACCAAGTGTCGGGAAGCTCTTCCAGGCGCTCGATGACCGACTCCACCTTGGAAATCGCCGCCAGACGCTGCCACAAGCGGTGAACGTCGGGATCCTCGTGGGCCTGGTCGCGGGCGTCTTCGGAGGCCCAGTAGCGCAGGTTGACCAGGCGGTGTTGGTCCTTGAGATCGCGGTATAGCTCATCGCGGCTGTAACCCTTGCGCCGCATGATGGTGTAGAGCTCGGAGAGGACCTGGAGCGTCTCCTGGTCTTTGCCCTCGTCAGGGCGGACATAAGCGATGGACAGCAGCTCAGCCATAGAGGTTACCTCTTGCGTTCGTCGCCGGCGCGGGCACGAGTCTGGCGGCGCTCCGAGTGTGCCAGGACATCGCCGATCACGTGCAGGCGCATGAGATTGGTGGAACCGGTGGAGCCGCGGGTTCCGGAAATCACCGCCACCACGTCACCGCGCTCGACCACGGCAGCGTGCACCAGTTCCCGCTCGGCGGCGCGGACCATTTCCTCGGCCGTGCGTACGTGCTCACAACCCACCGGGCGCACGCCCCAGTAAAGATTCAGGCGGTTGCAGACCGGGGGCCGGTGAGCGAAGGCGAAGATTTGCGCCTTCGGCCGGTACTTGGAAACCAGGCGCGCGGTAGTGCCGGTCTCCGTGTACACCGCGATGGCGCGAATGTCCAGTTCTTCGGCGGCGTGGGCCACCGATTCGCAGATGGTTTCCGAGATGGAGAGCTTGCGGCGCTCGCGGCGGCGCTGGACAACCGACTCGCGCTGGTGCGCCTCCGCCTCGGCGACGATGCGGACCATCATGGTGACGGCCTCGCGGGGATACCTGCCGCTGGCAGTTTCGGCCGAGAGCATGACAGCGTCGCTGCCGTCGAAGACGGCATTGGCGACGTCGCTGGCCTCGGCGCGGGTGGGGCGCGGGTTGTCCACCATGGACTGAAGCATTTGCGTGGCGGTAATCACCGGCTTGCGCCACTCGGCGGCACGCCGAATGATGAGCTTCTGGATGACGGGCACGCGCTCGGGCGGCATCTCGACCGCCAGGTCGCCCCGCGCCACCATCACGCCGTCGGAGACTTCCAGGATTTCTTCCAGGTGCTCGATGGCCTGGGGCTTCTCCAGCTTGGCGATGACCGGAATGTCATCGCGGCGAACGCCGATGAGGCGCTTGGTCTCAAGCACGTCGGCGGCGGTGCGCACGAAGGAAATCGCGATCATATCCACCTGGTGGCGGATGCCGAACTCCAGGTCTTTGCGGTCCTTGTCGGTGAGGGAGGGCACGCTCAGCGGCGTGCCGGGGAGGTTGATGCCCTGGTGTTCGGCCAAAATCCCGCCATTCACGACGTCGCATTCAACCTCTTCGCCATGCAGCGCGCGCACGGTGAGCTCGATGAGCCCATCGGAGAGCAGGATGCGCGCGCCGGGCGTGACCTCCTGCGCCAGGGTATGGAAGCTGGTGGGGATGAGCGCGGGCGTGCCCAGCACATTGCGCGGAGTGATGATGACATGCGAGCCGGTCTTGAGCACCACCGGGCGGCGATCGCGCAGGCGACCGGTGCGAATCTTCGGTCCCTGAAGATCCTGCAGGATGCAGATGGTGCGGTTCTCCTTGTCGGCAGCGCGGCGGATGCGCTCGATCATGCGGGCGTGATCTTCATGGGTGCCGTGGGAGAAGTTCAGGCGGGCAACGTCCATGCCGGCGCGCATCAGCTCGCGGACCATGGCCTCAGTGTTGCAGGCGGGGCCGATGGTGCACACAATCTTGGCGCGGCGAAGCCGGGAGTCGTGCGCGTGGCCGTGGAAGCCGGGATGCTGCGGTTGGGTTTCGGTCGTGGACATGTTCGATCGGGTAATCGGGTAATTGCGGAATCGGGTAATGGGCCTGACGGCTACTGAATGTATCAAATTCCGCGAAACACAATCAGGCAATCAGTTGGCTTTGGCCTCAATGTCGGGCGGAGAGGGCACGCCGGCCTTCTCATTGGGTCGCGCCACCATGCGCGGGAACAGCAGGGCGTTGAACTCGGCTCCGACCAGGACAATGATCGAGATGATGTAGAGCCAGACCAGCAGCACAACGGCGGTGGCCAGCGAGCCGTAAAACAAGCTGTAGGCAGCGAAATGGCGCACGTACCACCCGAAGCCGATGGTAGCGGGGAACCAGATAGCGGTGGCCAGGGTCGCGCCCGGGAGAACGGTATGCCAGCGCAGGGTCCGGGGTACGGCATTGTGGTAGATAAGCTGCATCACGGCGACGCTGGTAAGGATGGCGATCAGCCAGCGGAGACCGGTCCAGACGATCAGTACCAGCGGCCCCAATGCATGTCCCAGGTCGGCGGTAATGCGGGTTTCGATCTGATTGCCGAAGGCCACCAGCATGGTGGCAAAAGAGAGCGGAATGCCCGCCATGATCACCAGGCCGAAGGCGATCAGGCGCTCCTTGACCACACCCCAGGACTTGGGAAGCTGGTAAGCATTGCGGAAGCCTTCCATCCAGGAAATCATGACGCCAGAGGCGGTCCACAGGGTAATGATGGAGGCCAGGATGAGGACGCCGATCGGCCGCTCCTGGGTGGACTGGAAGTACGCCTGCACGGTGGCGTTCACGCCCGGCGGCATAATGCTGGCGGCGGCGTTGGAAATTTCGCGGATGTACTCGGCGCCGTGGGTGGCGGTGGCGAGCACGGAGGCCACCACCATGAGCGCCGGAAACATGGTGAGAATGGCGGAATAAGCGCCGCCCTTGGCGACACCGAAGGCGTCGTGCCAGAAGGCCCGGCCGACGGCGCGGCTTACGTTTTTCAGCAGTTTACGCACGTGTGACGGTCGAGTTTTGAGCCTGCCCTGTGGCAGCGGCTCTGACGGCTTCGCCTCGGCAAGTTGGGTCGCTGTGCTGACGACTGCCTCCGCAATCGCGTTAGCTTACAGGCCGGTTCGCCGCGCGGCAATAGGCAGGGCACTGGAGTAACTGAAGATGCACTAGAGCGCCCGTAGCTTAACGGGCTAGCAAACAGTTTCAGTTTGGTCTGAGCAGGGCGAAGCAACTGGTTTTTGGAACCAAAAACCATGGCCGCATATCCATTGTTCCATGCAACGAGTCAACATCTCCAGTGGAACACCCTGGGAACCGGTGGTGGGATATTCGCGCGCGGTACGCGTCGGGCCTTACGTTCATGTCTCCGGCACGACCGCCACCGGACCAGGCGGCGGAATCGTGGGCGTGGGCGACCCTTATGCCCAGGCAATGCAGGCGCTACGCAACATTGAATCAGCACTGCGGCAGGCCGGCGCAGGCCTGGAACACGTGGTGCGCACGCGGATGTACGTCACCAACATCGCCGACTGGGAAAAGGTCGGGCGGGCGCACGGTGAGTTCTTCGGCGCAATTCGCCCGGCGACCAGCATGGTGCAGGTCTCGGCGTTGATTTCGCCGGAGATGCTGGTGGAGATTGAGGCGGAAGCCTATGTGGGGTGAGGGAATTTGGGGACGGTGGTTCGGACGATTCGCGTCCAAGTTATGACGACTGAATCCACTGTTACTTACGTGAAGCCGATTTCACGCCAATTACACCCTTCCGCTATCGGATGAGCCACCACAGCAGAACTCCCGCAGCGACACATACCATCCAAAAGATAACGAAACTGACAGCAGATTTCCTACCGTTCGGAAGAACCGCGCTGAATACCTCGACCACGATGACCGTCGTCAGGAAAACAGACCCAACCATCTACGCCGGGACAATAAAGAGCGGCACGCGCAGCCTACCCTCATACGAGCCAGTTCTCCGCACGAGCGCCCACAGGCCGAACGCCTGCGAAGCCAGCAAGAGCGTAAAGACAATCCAATGCTTGCGCTGCCAGTTAATTGTCATACGAGTCGCGACGTTGTGAGCCCGGTCAACGAGTGTGAACGGCCGTTATCGTAACTTACGCCCGCAAGCCCCTGCGCCCCGCCCCGTAACTTACGTGAAGGCGATTTATCACTCGTTATCGAGCCGACAGTGAACCGAGCAGCGTGCGTGCGCCTGTCAACTCATCGCCATGAACCCAATGAGGAATGAAGGCAAGGCACTGTTGCTGCGCACTGCATGCGTTCTTCGCGCTGGCGATGCTACCACCGAGTTCTGGAACTAGCGCACCATCCGCAGGTGAATCGAGCACTACAATCTGTGGCTGAACCTGGCCGGCCTTCTCGCGCAAGTCTTTCCGATAGTCCAGCGTCTCCATCGTCGCTGCCAAGAGGTACTTGCCTGACGCGGTGCGGTGTTTCTGGTCGTTGAACTCCCACAACTTTCGGTCGAACTCTGGCCGAAATGCTGCTTTCGAGTCTCGAAACACACGTACAACCACGGTGTTATCAGCCGCTTGTCGCGCCTGTTCCACAGCAAGGAAGTCACCGACAGGTAGTTGCATGAAGAACCAGAACGCCACGCCAGCAATGCATAGCAGCAGAAGCAATCTTCTAACTCTGCCCGGATTGGCGGTAATAGCCAACACTGTGGCGACAACAGATAGCCAAAAACCGTAGCCGACCAGATTGCGAACGCGCTGCCACATTTGAACACCGCTCCCAAGCCTCGCTCCAAAGTTCGGCCACAGCAAGAACACGGCACCGTAAAAAACGTCGGCTGTCAGTGCCGCGAGAGCGCAGATGCACATCTTTTCCCGCAGAGTACGAGCAGGGACTGCTCGATGCCACCATGCCCACACAAGCGCAGCACATGGCGGCAGGAGAAATGCGATTGAAACGGCAATGTCAGACGGGTTCTGCATCGTTGCGTGAGTTAGCAAACCATAATTGTTGTGAACAGCCCTTATCGTAAGTTAGCCGCCGACTGACCGAGCAGCAGCCAAAACAAAGCTGCCAGCAAACCGACGAACGCTATCGGTGCCCCGAAAGTAAAAACACAAATCGCCGCCTTCGGGTGCGACCTTACGAACTTCTTCGGCAGCGGAAGCTCAACGCCAACACCGACGCCATACATTGCGGCCAGCCGCAGAATGAACTTGAGGCCGACTAACAACAGCGCAATCGCGCAGAGGACGGCTAGGGCGAATCTGGTGATCTCGGACACAACGAGATGATAATCGCGGCCAATTGTTGATAACAGCCGTTATCGTAAGTTACGCAGCGGGTCGGGGTCTTCGGTCGGCGGTCGCTTCCTCCAGTAGCGTAGCAACAGGGCTACACCGATACCGAGCACAATACCTGCAATGAGGAACCATTTCGCGATTGGAATGCCGACTACTCCCATCACCACAAAGCCGATCGCGATGATGATTCCCGCGCTCTCCGAATTGATACGCATGATTCGGTAAGGGCCGGGATGAGGAGTCGGAGCGTGGTCCTTCATGAGGGGAATTATGCTCTCGCAGACCATAAAGACGGAAGCAGGTGTTAGCGTAAGTCAGCCGAAGCGAACGACCGCGCAGACGTGGCGGCGAAGAGGGCAATGCTCCGACGGACATTCCGCACTGACTCGCGATCGGAGGGTGTTGCCGACACCGGGCTGTATCCGCTCAGACAGTTGCGAACAGGCTGACGCCCTTTTGCTCCAAGTCCAAGAGCCTGCGTTTGAGATCGAGGCCGCCGCCGTAGCCGCCGAGTTTGCCCCCCGTGTTGATGACGCGATGGCACGGAACGATGATGGCAATCGGGTTGGATGCGTTCGCTGCTCCGACGGCCCGGAAGGCATTCGGGCTGCCCACGGTGCGCGCCTGCTGGGCATAGGTACGGGTCTCGCCGTAGGGAATGCGCAGAAGGGCTTTCCAACAGAGCATTTGAAATTCGGTGCCGCGCAGATCGAGAGGGATGGTGAAATCGCGGAGGCGGCCGGCGAAATAGTCCTCGAGTTCGCGGCGGTAGGGGGTGAGGGCTTCATCCGAGCAGGTCCAGGATGGTTGGCGCGCGGCGCCAAATTCGAGCCGGACCAGGCCGCGCTCGGAGGAGACAAGGGTCAGCGGACCGATGGGGGAGTGCCAGCAGGAGGAATAGAGCGTTTCCACAAAACGAATCGTAGCACGGTGTTTTTTTCTTTCGCCCGCTGAAGCGGGCTTCGTCTTCTCTGGACCAGGTCACCCACGGCTTACGCCGTGGGCTACATTCTTTTGCGCGCTACGCGCGCTGAATCGCGAAATGAGCACGCACTGAAAAGCCTGCAGGCAGTTCGGTTAGTTGCGAATACGTGGGGTCCTTCGACTCGGGCCTGCGCCCTCGCTCAGGATGACAAGGGTTTAGGTTTTGCACACGCGAGGGCGCGTGTGCCACACGGCCGCGCCACATCGCGCTCGGGGGCGAGCGCGCGCTCCAGCGAAAATCAATCTGCAATCGTCAATCGTCAATCGTCGATCTGCAATCGTTAATCTGCAATAGAAAAGCCTTCTTCGCGGAAGGCTTTTGGCTGCGCGACCCCTGCGTCGCGCGACTCAAGCTGGGGGGCACCCGGCACGCGCGGGGTAGCACGTGCCGGGCTGCGGGGTTACTGCTTAGGCGGAACCGACGACTGCGGCGCGGCGCTGGGGGAAGCGCTGGGCGCGTTCGACGGGACCGACTGAGCAGCGGGGGCATTCTGAGAAGCCGGGGCGTTCATGTTGGACGCCGGGGCGTTGGTGGCCGGCTGCGCCGCGGGCGCGCTGGCCGGAGCCTGCGTGGCGGCGCCGCTCACTCCACCCTGGGTGGAGGCCGCGGAACCGGACGCGTTGCCGGCCGGAGTCGCGATCGGCTGGGCCGAGCTGAGCTGGTCGAGATCGTTCTTCAGCAAGCTGACTTCAACGCGGGCTCCGCGGACGCGCTTGGCCTTGCCGGTTTCGTCGGGAATGGCGGCGCTGCCGAGACCGAGCACGTGCACGCGGTACACCGGAATCTCGTTGTTGATGACCAGGTAGCGGCGAACCGCCTCGGCCATACGCTGCGAGCTTTCAATGGCGGACTGACCGCGGCCAGCGCTGAAGCCCTGGACTTCGACGATGAAGCCCTTCTGGTCTTTCACGTTCTTGGCCATATCGTCGAGCGCGTCTTTGGCTTTCTTGCTGAGGACGGTCTGACCCGGGCGGAAGCGGATCTCAGCCTGGGTGACCGGCTTGTACTGGTCAATGTTGTCCACGACCTGCTCGACGGTCTGCAGCCGCGAGCTGGTTTGTGAGGCGGTCTGCTGCGCCTGCTGGGCGCGATTGCCGGCGTCCACGGCGTGCATGTCGGCTTCATTCGCCTTGTTGGAAGCCAGGGTGATGCCCTGCTGCGCGCGGGCATCCACGTCCTTGATGGCCTTGGCATTCGAGGCGGTCAATTCATCGAGCTCATTGACGCGGCCGCGAATCGGCTCGAGCTGGCGCTGCACATACTTCTTGCGGGCGAAGGGGTTGATCTTGCCCCAGAAGCCTTCGTGACGTTCATAGGTGAGGGGCTGGCGAGCCTGGAGATTCTGGTCGGCCGCCTTCTGGTCGGGAGTCTGCTGCGCGGCCGGTTGCTGGTCGCTGGGCATGGGCTGGGCCTGCTGCTGCGCTACGGTCTTGGTGGACCACTGCGGGGCTGCCGGGGTGTTGGTATCGCTGGAACTGGGGGAGGTCTGCGCCGCAGCCGGGATGATGAGAGAGGCTGCCAGCGGCAGAGCGATCCAGAAACGATTCTTCATTGCAAGGTTCCTCCGAGAAATCGTGAGCGGGGAATCCCGGCAGCATGCGCCGAGGGGAATTCACGGCCTGAAACGAGCGGGCCGCAATCACGCTCCGGCGATGTAGTTATCAATCCAGTTGCCAAAGTTCATGCTGATTTTTCGTCTGTAAGCTACTCATGTGAAACGAGGTGTCGTTTTGGTCCATGTGGGCCGGTGGGTAGGAAAGGGGCGCGGCGGGTAATTCTTGCGAGTGCCGGGTTGCGAGTTTACGAATTGGAGCACGGGGCTAGCCCGGGTGGGGGCCGACGACAATTTTTCGGCGGGGAACTAGGGTTTCAGGACTAGTGGCTACTCTCGATTTCAGCCCACCCGCCGCTTTTGGGGGACATCCTAGGTAGCGACTCTCACCGAACTATTCTGCTGCTTCCCCTGGTGCAGCTCCGCCGGTGTCGAGTAGACCTCTGCGGTCGAGGTGAGGCAACAGAGAGCAGTTGGGAGGACAAGGTACATGAAACGTTTAGCAGGAGCCCTATTGGTCGTGCTGGCGCTGTCACTGCTTGCGCCGTCAATGCTGGCGCAGGAGGAGCGCGGAGAGTTCGGCGTCTTCGCGGATTACACTCGATTCCACAATCTCAACAACCAGAATTTCTGGGGTCTGGGCGGGCAGCTCGGGATCAACCTCAACAACTACGTGCAGCTTGAAGGCCGCATGGCGTATGACTTCGAGCGTAACTTTTCAACCGGGCCGGCGGGCACGGTCGGCGGAGTAGTGGGCGGCAACAACTTCACCAACACCCGTTTCCGGATTCTCGATGGCTTGTTTGGACCGAAATTCCAGACGGGTGCGGGTCCAGTCCGGCTCTTCGGTACGGTGAAGGGCGGATTCGTGAACTTCATGGTCAACAACGAGGGGGTCCCTTCGAGCTTTGCCACCCAGGTGGGCAACGTCCCGAGCGGTAACACGCATGGCGCTGTGTACCCGGGCGGCGGCGTGGAGTTCTTCCTGGGCCATACCTTTGGCATCCGCGCTGAAGTCGGAGATGAGATTTACTTCGAGAACGGCGCGCATTCCAACCTGAAGGTCATGGCGGGGCCGACGTTCCGCTGGTAGCATCGTGTTAGTTCGCGTTCAGGAAGGGGCGCTACGGCGCCCCTTATTTTTGTCCGCTGCCCGCAAACCGGCGTCTGTGCTACCATTCCGGGCTGCGCGGTGCAAAACCCGCCCCTGTCCCATGGCCAAGCCCCGGTTCCCCGTATTCCTCGCCATCGTTGTTCTATTCACCACCTTTGGAGTTGCGCAATCCCAGTCCGATGATGCGGTGCACCTGACACCGCGCAGCGCGCCTGCGCCGGCGAAGTTTCCTGAGTTCACGGGTGATGCGGACATCCTGGAGGCCCACGTCAAGCCGCTACGGGTGGATGTGGATCTGGTGCAGGTGCCAGTTACCGTAACCGACGTCAGGAACCATCCGGTCCTGGACCTGACCAAGGAAGATTTCGAGCTGACGGAGGCGGGGCAGCCGCAGCAGATCCGGTATTTTTCCAGCGAAGACCAGCCAATCTCAGTGGGGGTGCTGCTCGACCTTAGCCGGAGCATGACCAACAAGATCGAGGCGGCGCGAGAGGCGCTCGGCCAGTTCTTCGACAACTGCAATCCCGCCGACGACTACTTCGTGATTACCTTTGCGGACCGCCCCAGTGTGCTGGCCGACGTCAGCCGCTCGATTGGCCACATCCAGGCGCAACTGGCGACGGCCGAACCGGCCGGGCACACGGCGCTGCTGGACGCTATCTACATGGGCGTGCACAAGCTGCGCTCGGCGCAATACAAGCGCAGGGCGCTGCTGATCATCTCCGATGGCGGTGACAACCACAGCCGCTACAGCGCGCGGGAGATCAAAGAACTGGTGCAGGAAGCCGATGTCGAAATTTATGCCATCGGGCTGTTCGATAAAGTCTTCAGGACGCCGGAAGAGTGGGCGGGCAAGAAGCTGCTGAACGAGATCACCGGGGCTACGGGCGGGCGGACTGCGACGGTCAGCAACCTGCGCAATCTGCCCGACGTGGCGTCGGAAATCAGCCGCGAGCTGCGCAGCCGGTACTTGCTGGGATACAACCCCCAGGCCGGGTCGCGCGATGGGAAATGGCGCAAGCTCAGGGTGCGGCTGACGCCCTCGGCCAAGACCACAGAACTGCAGGTGTACGCGAAACGTGGTTACCAGGCGCCGGCAAAATGACGGTTCCCGCCTGAGTTGCTGGGTCCTAGAAAATCTTCCACCAGACTGTCAGCAGCCCGGCGGCCACGATGCCGCCGATGGCCGCACCAATCCAGAAATTCTGTCCGCGCGTGTTGGTGGTGCGCACGATGCGGCGGTCGTTGGACAAGATCAGAATGAAAATCAACACCGGAACGGTGAGTACTCCGGCCAGAATCTGCGACCAGTACAGCGCCTTGACCGGGTTGATGTTCACGAAATTAAGCACGGCAGAGGCCAGCATGGCGAGCGATATCAGAACGTAGAAGCTCTTGGCTTCCCACGGATGACGGCTGAGCCCAGCTTCCCAGCCCATGGCCTCGGCGATGCTGTAGCACATGGAGGCCACCAACACAGGGAGGGCGACCATCCCGGCACCGAGGATTCCGATGGCAAAGATTACAGGGCCGTAGTCGCCGACGGCAGGCCGCAGGGCCTCGGCGGCTTGCGTGGTGGTCATATCCAGCGGATGGGCGACGTGCAGGACCGAGGCTGCCGCCACCATGACGGAGTAAGCCAGAAGAGTTGTGACGAACGTCCCGGCGTGACCTTCGGCGCTGTGCGGCGCCTCACCGCCGGCCTGGGCATGCTCGCGGCGCGAACTGGTCTGCCAGACCAGCACGTAGGGAGTTAGCAACGAACCCATGATGCCGACCAGCGCCTGAACGTAGTCAGCCGAGGGACGCACGCGCGGCACCAGCGTTCCCGCCAGCACCGTCCAAGGCGACGGCGCGGCGAAAATCGCGGCCACGACATAGACGAATAAGGGCAGCGACAGCCAGATCAGCACGCGGGTAATGCGGCGATAGTCGTGGAAGATGAGCACGTACCACACGGTGAACGCCACGGCGGCGACGAAATAAGTTCGCTGGATGCTGAGAATAATGCCGAGCGCGTCAGAGACGGCCATCAGGTCGGCGACAATCATGGCCAGGTTGATGGCGATGATGACGGCGGCGCAGGCGATTGCCAGCTTCGTTCCGTAGTTTTCGCGGAGCAGGTCCACCAGGCCACGGCGGGTCTGATAGCCCAGCTTGCCAGATACGGCAAACACGGCGATCAAGAAAGGCACGCAGAGCAGCACCAGCCACAGGAGGGAGTAGCCGAAGGCGGCGCCCGCCACGGTTGCCGTGATCACCAGTGATGGGTCCACGTTGGCGGCGCCGGTAACAAATCCGGGCAGCAGCCGGTGCAGGCCACGGCGCCAGCCTGACGCCCCCTGCAGCGGCGGCGGCGGTTCGTGCCCACGCGGCCAGGGCAGCATTTTTCCGCGGTCTTCGGGGCGGCCTTTACGGAATCTTCGGGAGTCCACGGCTCAAGTCGCTCTCGATCTTGCGCTCGTGCCAAAGGCGCAGCGGCTTGGTGTAGGTGATGATCCCGAAGGCGGCAATGGCCGCGAGCAGCAGCCCGCTGCTGATCCCCAGGAAGACGTTGCTGGCGGCTGTGGTGTAGGCGATCCGAGCCAGTTCGTCGGCGTTCTGCGGCACCAGCAGCAGGGCCGCGGCCAGCGCCAACATACCGAACCCGGCCAGCAGCCCGGTCACGTTCTTGGCCCAGCGTCCCTTGGCGTAGTACTCGGCAAACAGGGTGAAACCGTAGAAGAGCAGCCCGGCAATCAAGAGAAAATTGGCTGCCACGGCCAGAGAGAGTCTCGTCTCCATCCGTAGTAGGACGCCTATTCAGAGCAGCAGGTTGGAATCCGCGGCGGGAACAAACGCCTTTAAGCCGTTACAAAATGTGGCAGCGGACTCATCCGCGTTTCTACTCTGGCAGCGCAGCCGGGTAGGCCGCTGTCTGGCGAGCGACGAGCGGTTCGGAGCCTGGCAAGGGTTCCGCGACCCCTCCGAATCGCCGCTCGCGCTTGTGATACTCGAGGACGGCGGCGGCCAGGTCGTCGGCATTGAAGTCCGGCCACATGGTGCGCGTGAATACCAGCTCGGCATAGGCGGCTTCCCACAGAAGGAAGTCGCTGATGCGCTGCTCTCCCCCGGTGCGGATCACCAGGTCCACGTCGCCGGCATGTTCGGCGTGCATAGATTCGGCGAGCATGGCAGAGAACTCCTCCGGCGGCACGGGCAGGGGCTCGCCGCCGTCGCGCTCCTGCAACACCGCTTCTTCCGCCATGCGGCGCGCCGCCTCCAGAATCACGCCTCGCCCGGAGTAATCCACAGCAAGTCGGACCAGCAGGGTACGGCCTTGGCGCGTCGCGTATTCGGTATCGCGAATCGCTTCGCGCAGCGGCAACGGCAGGCGATCGCGGCGCCCGATTACCTCGATGCGCACGCCCTTAGCCACGCACTCGGCGCATTCCGAGCGCAAGTAGCGCAGGAAGAGCTTCATCAGCGCCTCGACTTCGGGGCGGGGACGACGCCAGTTGTCGCGGGAGAAGGCGTAGAGCGTCAGGGTGCCGATGCCGAAGTTGGGAGCGGCCTCGATCACGCGGCGCACGGCCTTGGCGCCCTGGCGATGGCCGGCCACCCGGGGCAGCCCGCGGGCGCGCGCCCAGCGGCCATTGCCGTCCATGATGATGCCCACGTGAATTTCCGAACCCTGGCTATCCATTCGCAAACCTCTTTGCAAAGCAAAGCTTAAAACGACAAAAAAAATTGTCAGAAAAACCAGTAGTGCTCCAGGCAATACAGGGCGGCGAACGCGGACATGAGGGCGGCCGCTGGAAGGGCCAGCGGACGCGCGTTCCGCGAAGGGCGACTCCAATCGGCGGTGGCGAGGAACAGCAAGAGCGCCGACAGGAATGCCAGCACGGCGAACTGGAAGATGTGCGCCTGGGCGTTCTCGTCCACCGGCGCGGGGTGGCGCGGCAGAGCGTAACCGCTGAGTACCGTCAGCAGCGCCAGCAGAGAGAGCGCGACGAGGATCCTGGCGGCGATGCGGTTGATTCTTCGGCTGGTCATGCTTCGGATCTTTGCGCGAGCATCACCGGCGTGCCGCGCGGATGATCTCTTCCATCCGGTCCAGGTAGCGCTCCAGGGCCCGCCGTCCGCTGCCGGTCAGCCAGTACTCGGTCTTGGGGACGCGGCCGTCGAAATACTTGTCGCAGCCGAGATAGCCGGCGTCCTCCAGCTTGCGGGCGTGGACGCTGAGATTTCCATCGGTAGTGTTCAGCAGGCGCTTGAGTTCGTTGAAGCTCAGCCGGTCGTTGACCGCCAGAGCGCTGGCGATCGCCAGCCGAATCCGCTCGTGAATCAGCGGGTCCAGTTCCGCGGCTGCCGGTTCCACGTGCCGCGGCTGCTTCACGGTTCGTTGCGCCGTCCGCTCCGGTTTAGCGCGTTGTGTGTCCCTACCCGCCATGTTTCCTCGCAATCAAGACCCCGAATACCAGATGAATTCCCCCGAATCCGCCGAGCATGAACCAATCGGCCCAAGCCGCAGGCGCGAGCAATGCCAGCGCACCGGCAACCATGAAGCACGTCCCCATGGCCGGCACGATGGGCACCGAGAACGCTCCGCCGCTGACCACGCCGGTTCCATACAGCATGAGCCACATGCCGGGAATGGCCGCCGAGGCCCCGAAGCGATACAGGGCGGCGGTCAGGACCGCGCCCACCAGCAGTGCGGGGAAGAAATTCAGCAAAAACCTGCGTCCGGGCCCGGAGGTCAGAGGCACGAGAGCCCGCCGCGCCTTGACGCGCATGGTCCAGAGCGCCACCGAGAGCGCCACCACGGCCTCTCCCAACCAGACGGCCATCCAGGGGCCAAAGCGCGTCTGCCGGGACGCCAGCACGGCTGCCCCCACGGCCGTGGCGGCCATGCCCACCATGCCCCAGCCGGGCACGGCCGTGAACGACGCCGAGCGCTCCATGGTTTCGCGAATGAACCGCAGATCCTCCAGGGCACTCGGCGCCGGCACGGCCCTCTTCACCTGGGAGCGGCATCTTCTTCTTGCCATCGCCATGGTGAAAGAAATACCGCGTGGCACGGCGTCATGTCAAGTACTTTGTGACGCAAAGTCTGAATCTAGCGATTTCTGGATTTCTCGGTCACGACCGTGACCTTGATGGGGGCTGAATCCATCATGCGCACCAGCGGATCGGAAAGGTAGGCGTGGGTGGTAAAGGTGGCGGTCCCGACCACGCCGCTGGCGTCCACCGGGTCGGTGATGGCCGTATCGGTGCTCCTGACGTGCGTGGACGGGCCCACGATCCTGACTGAGGCCGGCACCGCAGTCACGCTGGCAATGCGGTAGCCGGAGGCGAAGGTGCCGATGACCCGCGGCTTGACCTCCACTTCCTTGGTGAGGCGGGTGTCAAAGCTGACACGGATCTGGCTGGGAACCGCCTGCATCACCTGCACCGTGTCGGGCACGTGAATGCGCGCGGGCGCGAGATCGTAGGTGCGTTCCCCGGGCTGGGCATTGGCCATGTCAATGATGGCATGAACATCCGCCGGCGCGAGTTCGCGCACCGTGCGCACCGGCCCTCGCACCCGCACCTGAACCGACGGAATGGCCTCGGAGCTGATTTCCAGGTGCTCGGGCGCATTGTGAAACTCGATGGGCACGTTGATGGCAACTTCCGCTACCGGCTCACGCGCCACCGCCATCCACAGCAAGGCGGCGATGATCAGCGACACCAGCTTCAGACCGAAGTTGTGGACCACGTGTTGGCGGAAGAAACTCATCGGCTCATTTGTGATTTAGTGATTTGGAGACCTAGTGATTTACGGTCCGGCTGCGGGCGGACCGCGATGGCAGTCACCAAATCAAAATTCACGAATCGCTAAATCCTTAAATCAGTAAATTTCTAAATCACTCATTTTCTAAATCACTCAACCCCAGAACCCTCAGTCGTGGTCCGCCCGCTCCAGTTTGGGCGGGGTCATCGGCCGCTCGGCTTCGCTGGCCGCCACCGGCGTGGGCAGCGTAGTTGGCGGCACATAACGCCGGAAAAGTTCGCTGAGGCGCTCGCGCAAGGCCTCGACCGTGATGTCGCGCTCGATGTGACCGGCAACAGCGATGCTGATCGCCCCGGTTTCCTCCGACACGATGACGGCGACGGCGTCGGTCTCCTCGGTGATGCCAATGCCGGCGCGGTGCCGCGTTCCGAGCTGGGTGGAGAGCACTGGGTTCATGGACAGCGGGAGAAAACAGGCAGCGGCAGCGATGCGGTCGCGCTGAACGATAACGGCGCCGTCATGCAGAGGCGCGCTGGGGCGAAAGATGGTTGCCAGCAGGTCGTAGGAGACTTGCGCATCCAGCGGGACGCCGCTCTCGATATAGGTGCGCAGGCCGATCTCGCGCTCAATCACCACCAGCGCGCCGGTCTGGTTCTGGGCAAAAAGGTTGGCGGCGAGCACGATATCGTCATAGGTCTCGGCTACCGCCGAGGACATGCGGGCGAAGGTCAGCTTGCGGCCAAGCTTGGCGAGCGCGAAGCGGATCTCCTGCTGGAAGACGACGATGAGCGCGAAAATGGCGTACGGCAGCATGGTGCCGACCAGCCAGTTCACGGTTTTCAGTTCGAAGGTGTGCGCCAGATAAAACGCGAGCGCCAGGCCGCCAACGCCGATCAGGATCGGCACGGCGCGCGTGCCTTTGATGAGCGAGAGGAACTCGTAGATGAGCACGGCCACGAGCACGATGTCGATGACCGACACCAGCGACACCTGCGACCAGCGCAGCCAGGCAACGTGCGGCACCTACGGCCCCTTTCGCGAGAAAATCCGAGCGTCTAATTGTAACGGAGTTCTGAGATGCGAGTTCTCGGATGTATGGCGCGCGCCACCAACCAGTCACCGGCTGATTTTTTTGACGGTGGCGTCAATCTCGCCCCGAGCCAGGCGCGCGCGAATTTCGTCTCCGGGGGAAACCTGCCTAGCGTCCTTGATGAGTTTCCCCGAGTTGTCAAACACGAGCGCGTAGCCGCGCTCCAGGATGCTCAACGGTGAAAGCGCTTCCAGGCGTCCACGCAGGGCGTCCAGCGTCGCGCGCTTCCGCTGGAGAGTAGCGCGCGCGGATGAGGTCAGCGCTACGGTGCGAGTTTCGATATCGCGGCGCATGAGTTCGACGATCCGTCGCAGGTCGCGCGCGTGCAGCCGTGCCGACACCGTGGCCAGCCGGCGGCCAAAGTCCTGTAAGCGCCTCCGCTCAGCCGCGGCGAGACGGTAAAGCAGTTCGTCCACGCGCTGCTGGCGCGCGTTAATCAGGTCTTGCATGCGGGCGAACGCCCGGTGCTGCGCGACCTCAGTCAGCCGCTGCTTGCCGATAACCACGTGGTACCGGGCCGCCTGCGCGAGCCGGTGGCGCAAGCCCGCGACGCGCTGCTCCAACTGGTGCTGCGACTCGATGACCAGCTCGGCTGCGGCGGACGGCGTGGGAGCGCGCAGATCAGCGACAAAGTCCAGGATGGTGAAATCGGTTTCGTGTCCGATGGCGGAGATGAGCGGCACACGGGAAGCTGCAGCGACTCGGGCCAGCCCCTCGTCGTTGAATGCCGCCAGGTCTTCCATGGAGCCGCCGCCGCGGGCGACGACGATCACATCCACGTTCTTGGCACGATTGAAATAACGAATGCCGGCGCTGACCTCGCCGGGCGCCGCGTCTCCCTGCACCTGCGCCGGATAAATCAGCAAGTTGAGCGCCCGGTGGCGGCGGCGCACGATGTTGACGATGTCGCGGATGGCTGCACCTCGGGGAGAGGTGACGACGCCGACGCGTCTCGGCAAAGCCGGGATGGGCTTTTTTCGCGCTGGATCGAACAGTCCTTCCGCCGCGAGTTTCTGCTTCAGTTGCTCAAAGGCGATCTGCAGCGCGCCTGCGCCTTTGGGCTCCAGGTACTCGGCGGCCAGTTGCAGTTCGCCGCGCGACTCATAGACCGTTACTCGACCGCGCGCGATCACCGCCATGCCGTCAGTGGGCTTGAACTTCAGCAGCCGCGCCTGCGAGCGAAACATCACCACCCGCATCTGCGCGCCGTCTTCTTTCAGGGTGAAATAGAGATGTCTCGACTCGGCGGGGCGGTAGTTTGAGATTTCGCCTTCCACGAAAACGTCGGTGTATTCGCGCTCGACGGCGGTGCGTACCGCCGACATCAGCGCCTTGACCGTCCAAATTCGCCGTGCCGGCGCCTGGAAGGTGAACCCGAGTTGGTCGGGAAGAGACACCGAGGGCAGTGTAAATCAAGGCCCAAGGCTTAGGCTCTGGGCGCCCGGCGAGGTCAGCCCATGCGACAATGGGCAAAACCACCATGAAACCGTATTTCGCGATTCTCCTCTTGCTTACCACCGCGTTCGCCCAAACGAAGCCGGTTCCCGCCGCCACGGAAAAGAAGCAGCAAGAGGCCATCACGGCGGCGTCGAAGGCCGCAGCCGGATGGTTGAGCCTGCTCGACTTCGGCAAGTACAACCAGGCCTGGGACGCCTCGTCGCAAATCTTCAAGGCGCAGGTCAAGCGCGAGGAGTGGAACAAATCCATCGTCGGGCTGCGAGCACCGATGGGCAAGGCGGGAGCCCGGAACGCCACCGCCGTCGGCTATCAGACCAAATGGGCGCACGCGCCCGACGGCCAATACGTACTCATTGAATACAACACCAAGTTCCAGAACGGCTCGGCGACGGAGATGATCGCGTTGGCGCTGGAAAAGGACGGCGCCTGGCGTGTGGGCGGGTACTCCATCAAGCGGCAGTAAAGCCCTTGTTTTCCACCGAGGTTCACAATTGACGATTGCCGGCGCAAGACACACAATGGGCGTTCCCGCGATGCTCGCCTACCTTTCCGGTTCCATCGAATACTCGCCCGACTTCGGCAAGAGCTGGCGCGCCGAGATCACCCCGTTTTTACGCGACCTCGGCCACCAGGTGTACGATCCCGCCGCTGACGAACAGAAAAACCTCAGCGATGAGGAGGTGCGCGATTTTCGGTCCTGGAAGGTTGCCGACCTGCCGCGGTTTCAGGAGACCATCCGCAAGATCATCGCCTGGGACCTGAATTACATCGGGCGCAGCGACTACCTGGTGTGTTATTGGGACGCGGCCGCCGCCCGCGGCGCCGGCACACAGGGCGAGCTGACCTTTGCCCATCGCGCCGGGATTCCGGTGTATCTGGTCGCCGGCATGCCGGTAGGCGACATCAGCGGCTGGATATTGGGGTGTGCGACCGCGGTATTCGAGAATTTCGACGATCTGCGATCCCACTTAAGGGCCCAGTTCGGCGCTGTACCTCAATCCTCTCTGGCCACCGACCACCGGCCACTGGACACGGTGTTATGAATTTTGCCAAAGGCAGTCTCGGCTGGATCGAAGTCATTTGCGGGCCCATGTTCAGCGGCAAAAGTGAGGAGCTCATTCGGCGGCTGCGCCGCGCGGAAATCGCGCGCCAGCGGGTACAGATTTTCAAGCCGGCCCTCGACGATCGCTACTCCGAGAACCACATCGTGTCCCACAGCGAACTCAAGATAGCCTCCGATAACGTGAAGAATGCCGCCGAGTTCGAATCGCGCCTCGACCGCCGCACGGAGGTCATCGGCATTGACGAAGCGCAATTCCTCGGGCCGGAGATCGTGGATGTGGTGGTACGGCTTGCCGACCTTGGCAAGCGCATCCTGATTGCGGGGCTCGACACCGACTATCTGGGCCGTCCGTTCCACCCCATGCCGGAGCTGCTCGCCATCGCCGACGAGATCACCAAGACGCTGGCCATCTGCATGCAGTGCGGCAATCCCGCCAAGCACACGCAGCGCCTGGTGGCGAGTGAAGATCTGATCGTGGTGGGCGCGGCGGGAACCTACGAAGCGCGCTGCCGGCGCTGCTTCGAGCCCAATCTGGCCAAACTCGAAACCCAGCGTTCCGCCGCTAAAGTCTAATTCCTCTCCAGTTCATCGGGTGAGTTCGCCGATTCTGTCCTGAATTACCTGTGGCCGAGGCGGCTGGGCGAATTGGCCCGTGGGAAACTCTGAAAGACGAGCGTCAAGCAGCCGATCTTCTTGCGCCCGCGACCTTCTTCTTGCCTCTGCCGCAATTGCCTGGTGCATGCCCTCAAAAAGCAGCAGGTGAAACGGGTACATGGCCGTCCAATAGAGCTCGCCGCCGAGGCCGTGCGGCTGGAAATATATCGTCTGCCGCAGCAGGGTCGCGCCGTGGTAGTCGTCACATTCAAACTGCAGCCATGCTTCGCCAGGCATCTTCATCCCGGCGCGATAGCGCAGCAGCTTCCCGCGCTCGATGGCTTCCACGAGCCAGAAATCTACTCTGTCGCCGGTTTCCACAAACGCCGGATCACGGCGTGTGCGCGACAACCCCGGACCTCCCATGGCGCGGTCCAAGGCGCCGCGTAGCTGCCACAACTCGTCGGCGAAGAGCCAGCCACGCTCCCCGCCCATGGCCTCGATGACAGCAAACGTGTCTCGTGCCGGCGCCGCAATGACCGTTTGCCACTGGCCTACGATGAATCCATGCCGGCGCACGATGACATGGCGTGTGCGTTGCGCCTCCGGCACCAGCCGAGCCCCGATCTGCGGCAATTGGGCAACCTCCAGCGCCTGACGAATGGCCGCGTCCACTGGAGTCGGGAGAGTCTCAATGTGGCCGCCGGCGCGCCCGGTTGCGGTACCGGCGGTTGCGACAATTGCTTCCAGTTGCCGCCGCGATAATCCGGAGGCCGCCTCGGCAAGGCGCAGCCACAATGCGTGCGGAATGCGAACCGGCAGCATCCATCGCGGCAGCCGCCGCGCGCGCGCGTATTCCGCCATCATCGTCGAAAATGTTTCCACGGAGCTGCCGGCCAACAAGCGCAGCTCACCCGGTTGCACAGTGGCTTCCGCCAGAAACGTGACCAGGTCGGCAATCGCTACGGGCTGGAGAGGCGCCATAGTCCACGGCGGACACAGGATCACCGGTGCTCGCTCCACGACGGCTCGGATCATCTCGAACGCCGGGCTGCCGTGCCCAATGACCGCGCTGACGCGAACCTCGCTCGCGGGCACACCTGCATTCGTGAGTAGCGCATGACAGGGGTCATTCGTTTCCTGTGCGGTCCATGGCGTGACCCCAACCAGGCGCCGCACCCCGACATCGCGGGCGGCGTGGGCGAACTGCCGCACCGAGTCGCATTCGCTCTCGGCCGGTACCCCGTTGGGCGAGGCAATGTAGTAGCCGGCTTCAGCCCGTGCGGCATGCCAAGAACTTGATGTCAGCACCTGCCAGGGAAGAAAGCGCACATGCGGGCAAGAAGCCGGGGAATCGTGCAGATGCGGCACAAGGCAGGTCACCTCGTCGCCGCGTTCGGCGAGCCGCACCGCCAGCTTGCGGCCGATGTAACCTCCCTCATCGGCAATGAGGACGCGCATTCCTCCCTCTCCTTGCCTATCAAAGCACAAGCCGGCGCGCGCCCAGTCCGGCAGAATCACCGAATGTGGTGACCCATGTCACATCAAGACCGCGAACCCGGGTGTATCTCTGCCGGAACCCAGAGCCGACCCGCGGCGAGAAGTCGCCGTGTTCGCGTCCCGGGAGGTGCTAATGCACGCCAACGGAGACGCCCTGAAACTCGCACCAGGCTCCCGTGTCGCCGTGATCGGCGGCGGCCCCGCCGGTTCGTTCTTCAGTTACTTCCTGCTCGACATGGCCCGCACCATGGGCCTGGAACTACAGGTTGACATCTACGAGCCGCGCGACTTCCGCACCCAGGGCCCAGGCGGCTGCAACATGTGCGGAGGTATTGTGTCGGAATCGCTGGTGCAGAACCTCGCCACCGAGGGCATTCAGCTCAGCGACACGGTCCAGCGCAGCATTGATTCCTACTTCCTGCACATGGACGTCGGCAACGTGCGCATCCGCACCCCGCAAAGCGAGCACCGCATTGCCTCGGTGCATCGCGGCGGCGGCCCGCGCGGCGGGCTGCGCATCGAGGGCGGAGGGCTCGACGGATACCTGCTCGACCTGGCGGTGAAAAAAGGGGCGCGCCATATACGCGAGCGCGTGGACTCATTCTCCTGGGATGAGGAACGCCGCCCCCGGATCAAGCCGCAAACGGGGAACGAGCAAACTTACGACGTGGCGTGCGTCGCCGCCGGCGTGAACAGCTCGGTGTTGAAGCTGTTCGAGGCCGCGGGCATCCCGTACAAGGCGCCTCCGGCCACGAAGACTTACATCTGCGAGTTCTGTTTCGGCCGGGAGATGATCACTCGCGAGCTCGGCACTTCGATGCACGTATTTTTGCTCAATATCCCGCGCCTGGAATTCGCCGCCCTCGTTCCCAAGGGCGATTACGTGACCCTGTGCCTGCTAGGCAAGGACATTGACAAGGATCTGGTGCGCGAGTTTCTGCAAACGCGCGCGGTGAAGGAGTGCCTGCCGGCCAACTGGCAACCGCCGCCGGACTTCTGCCATTGCTCGCCGAAAATCAGCGTGGGCAGCGCCTTCCGCGAGTTTGGCGACCGGATTGTTTTCGTTGGGGATTGCGGCACGACGCGCCTTTACAAGGACGGCATCGGCGCCGCCTACCGCACCGCCAAAGCGGCGGCGCGCACGTGCGTGTTCCACGGCATCGCAGCCAGGGATTTCCGGCGCCATTACGATCCGGTGTGCCGCAAGATCGAGCGCGACAACCTGCTCGGCAAGCTGGTGTTCGCCGTCACCCGTCAAATCCAGAGCCGCACCTATGCCCGCCGTGCGCTGTGGCGCATGGTTGCCCACGAGCAGCTTGATGGAAAATCCCAGCGCATGAGCCAGGTGCTTTGGGACACTTTCACCGGCAGTGCGCCATACAAGGCGGTGCTGCTGCGGACTCTGCACCCGTCGTTCCTGGCGAAACTTTCCTGGAATTTGTACGAGTCGCTGCGTCACGGCGAGGCGACTCGCTAGGAGCTTGCATGAAAGCCGCTCTTCTCGGAAAACAGTATCGCGACGGCGAGATGGTCTGCCACCAGGGTGAACTCGGCAGTTGCATGTACATCGTGCAGTTCGGCGCCGTCGAACTGATCCGGCGCGACAACGAAAACGAGTTCTGCCTGGGCGTGGTTGGAACCGGCGACTCGTTTGGTGAAGCCGCGCTGCTGGAGCTGGAACTCCGCCCGTTTACCGCGCGTGCGGTGGGAGAGACGGTGGTATTGAGCGTGGATGGGCGCGCGTTTTTGAGCCGCATCCATGAAGACGCGTCGTTCGCCCTCAACATCATTCGCAAGATGTCGCGCCGCATCCGCGACCTGGAGGCGGCCCTTATCCGCTCCACCGACCTTTCCCAAGTTGCTGCCCTTGCCGGCTCTGCTGCAAAGGCCAAACCAGCGGGCCCGGCAGCGAAGTAGGCTCCGGCGCGGGCGCCTGGCCGAGCAGCCGGAACTCGGCACGCGCAACTTGCAACTGCGATTCTCCCCGCCCGTAGCAGCACCGGTTTACGGACAACATACCGCTTGTCCCAATCTTCCAATTATTAGCCGCTCGATTGCATGGGTTTTTAGGGGAGGTTTTATGTCTCTGCGCAAAGTTGCCATATCCAGCGCCCTGTTTCTCGGCCTGAGCGTGTTCGGTGTCGCCCAGACTCCGGTGTATCAGGACCAGGGGATCGCCGCACAAGCCGGCGTAAACAGCCAGGGTTATCAAATCGGATTTCAGGATGGCGTCAGTGATGGTCAGTTCGATCACCAGGCCAACCAGAGCTTTCGCGCTAACGACACCGCCAAGTTCAAGCACGGGGACAACGGTTACACCGACGTCATGGGCGACAAGGACCAGTACAAGGCCGCGTATCGCCAGGGTTACCTGGCGGGATACCAGCAGGGTTACAACGGCACGGTAGCAGCCGCCCCGCAAGCTCCAGCCGTGAACACCGGCGCCGCCTACCAGAACGGATTCCAGGACGGAATCAACGATGGCACGCGCGACCTGCAATCGGGCCACAGCTTCCGCGCCACCAACACGGACCGCTACGAGGATGCCGATTCGGGTTATAATAGCTCCCTCGGCGACAAAGACCAGTACAAGGCGATGTACCGCCAAGGCTACGCTGCCGGCTATCAGCAGGCGTTCAGCGGCGGCAGCGCTGCCGCAGTTCCCGGCTATGGGCAGCCGGCAACCACTGCCCCGGTGGCGGCCATGGCGCCTCCGGTCAACAATGTCGCCTTCCAGAACGGTTATCGCGATGGCGTGAAGGATGGCATGAAGGATCGCGACAAGCACAAGGACTATCACGCCATGAAAAATGGCAGCTACAACCACGGCGATGATGGCTATGTCGCCTCCTGGGGCGACAAGGAACAGTACAAACGCATTTACCGCCAAGGCTACATGGCCGGTTACGAACGCGGCTACAACGGCGGCGGATACTAGGGAGCATCCCCATTTGCTTCAATCCGACGGCCCCGGTCCACTCGCCGGGGCCGCTTTGTTGCTCTGCAAGATTTCCCGGTACGCGGTACTCGCTTGCAACTGGGAACCAGAAACCGGAAACTGGAAACTTGCACCTGGACGACACCATCGTCGCCATCTCCACGCCGCCGGGGCGCGGCGGCCTGGGGATTGTGCGTCTCGCCGGACCGGAGTCGCGCTCGATCACCGCGCCCATGCTCCGCCTCAAGCACGAACTGGAGGCGAATCGCGCCGTGTTCGGGGAACTCATCGAACCCGAGACCGGCGAGCGCATTGACGAGATCGTCGCTACCTTTTTTGCCAAGCCGCACTCCTACACGACCGACGACATCGTGGAAATCTCAGCCCACGGCTCGCCCGTCGTGCTGCGGCACATCGTGGAACTCGCGCTGGCTCGCGGCGCGCGGCTGGCCGAGCCGGGGGAATTCACACTGCGCGCTTTTCTCAATGGGCGGCTCGACCTCACGCAGGCGGAAGCGGTGCGCGACCTGATTGATTCGCAAACGCTGTACCAGGCGCGCGTCGCCGCCCAGCAGCTCGGCGGCGCACTGTCGCACAAGCTGGCGCCGATCAAGCAAACATTGGTAGAGCTGATCGCCACGCTGGAGGCCGGCGTGGACTTCGCCGAAGACGACGTGGCAGTTCTCCCCGGAGCGCAGATCCTGGGACGCGTCGAGCGCGTGGCCGCGCCCCTGCGCGAACTCTGCCGGTCCTTTGCTTACGGCAAGCTGGTGCATGAAGGGCTGACGCTGGCGATTGTCGGGCGGCCTAACGTAGGGAAGTCTTCGCTATTCAATCGACTGGTGGAACGCGAGCGCGCCATCGTGACCGCCGCACCCGGGACCACGCGCGACCTGGTCACTGAAACGGTCGCGCTGGGCGGCATTCCCGTACACCTGGTGGACACCGCGGGTATTCGCCAGGCGCTGGACGAGGCTGAGTCCATCGGCATTCGCAAGTCGCTGGAAGCGGTGGCGGATGCCGACCTGGTGCTGGTGGTGACCGATGCCTCTCAGCCGCTCAGTCGGGAGGACGAAGAGTTGATCGAGCAGGTTTCCTCGCGCAATTCGATTGTTGTCGGAAACAAAATTGACTTGGCCAAAGGCCCACGGCCAACGCCCAATGGCACGCTTTCCACTTCAGCTGTGACCGGGGAAGGAATCGATGCGCTGCGGAAAAACATTGTCGCAAGCGTGGCCGCAGCGCCGCAGCAGGAGACCGCCTTTCTGACTAACCTGCGCCAGCAAAAGCTGGTTGAGGGTTCACTGGCGTCACTGGCCGATGCGGGCCGCGCGGTGGAGAATAAAGTACCCCACGAAATGCTACTGCTCGATCTCTACAACGCGCTTCGCCCGCTCGACGAGATCACGGGGGCCACGACCACGGATGACATCCTGAGCCTCATCTTCAGCACCTTCTGCATCGGCAAGTAGCGTGCGGTGCGTCAGATCGGGCCGAGAAACTGCCCGCCATCCACACGGAGCACCTGCCCGGTGATCCGCTTCGCGCCATTGCCGCAGAGGAAAACGGTTGCGGCGGCAACATCCGAGGGATCCAGCAAGCTGCCGACCAGGCTTTCCGCCAGGGCGGCATCGCGTACCTGCTGTGGCACGGATTCGGTCATGGGAGTACGTACCCAGCCCGGTTCGATCACGTTGACCATCACACCGAAGCGTCCGGTTTCGCGGGCGACGCTCTTGGCCAGCCCGAGCAATCCCGCCTTGCTGGAAGAGTAGGCGGCGGTGCCGAACTTGCCCCGCGAGCCGTTGATCGAGCCGATGAGCACGACGCGGCCTGCGTTCTGCTTGCGCAGGAGGGGAAGGCAGTGCCGCAACAGAAGGAACGCGCCGCGCAGGTTGACCTGGTGGACCAGGTCCCAGTCGTCAACCGACAGCTTCCACACGACGGCGTCGCGCGAAACGCCGGCCGCGTGAACGGCAATGTCCAGCCGTCCATATTGTTCCTGCGCCGATTGGACTGCGTGAGACACGGATTCATCGCTGCGAACGTCACACGCGATCCAGGCGGCGCCGTGCGGGGGCGCAGTGACATCGAAAGACACGGCAGTTGCCCCGGCGGCGGCCAGCGCCGAACAGATGGCGGTTCCAATCGCGCCCGAACCGCCAGTCACCACCGCTACCTTGCCGTGCAGTTCGCCCTGCGCCACGCTCACCTCGCCACCGCCGCAAATCGCGGCGCTCGCTTTTCAAGAAAAGCGCGGATGCCCTCGACGGCGTCATCGCATTTCATCAGCTCATCCAGATACAGCCGTTCCAGCACTGGCAGGTCTTGTTCCAGCGCACGCAATACCGGTCGGCGCGTGGCCTGCGCTGCCAGGCGCAAACTGTCACGGGAGCGAGGCGCGAAGTCCGATTCCAGCCAGCGCAGCAACTCGCGTTCCAGCTCTCCCGACGCGACGAGTTGCGACACTAGGCCGAAGCTACGCGCGTGTTCCGCACAGAGAGAGGCGCCGGTGAGCACGACCGCGCTGGCGGACGCAGCGCCGATGCGCACGGGCAACAGCGCACAAGCCGCCGGTGGAAAGACGCCGAGCTTGATCTCAGGGGACGCAAACACTGCGTCTGCTTCGGCGATGATCAAGTCGCACGCCAGAACGAGTTCGAAGCCGCCCCCGAGGCATTGCCCTCGTACGGCCGCGATGACGGGGGCTTCTGCGCCGGCAATCGTGCGCAAAAGCCGGTGGAGCACTTGCAACGTGGTTTGAATGTGCTCGGGCAAATGCTCCTGCACGCTGGCGCCGTAACTGAAATTGGGGCCTTCGGCGGTCAACACAATTGCATGCAGGCGGCGGCCTTTGCAGCCGGAGAATGCGCGCTCGAGTTCCACGATCATTGTCTGGTCAACAATATTGGCCTTGGGCGCCGCCAGCGAGATTTTCGCGACGCGTCCATCGAACAGGGAATCGCAACGGATTTTGTTGAAGGTCATGGCAGGGCCGCCGCTTTCTTTGCCGCCCACGGCGCGACCTCCGCGATCAGGTCTTCATCCCAACGCGCTCCTTCGGCAAGCCGCTGCCGCAGGCGGACGAAATCCACCTCCCGCTGCTTCTTGTCACCATAATGAAAGGCGCGAAAGCCGGCATTCGCCTCGGTCATCATGTTCAAGGAAAGCCAGGCGCGGTTGCTCTCGCGATTTCGGTCCCAGTGCTCCAGCTTGTGCTTGCGCAAGCTTTCGATCGTCTTCGTCAGGCAATCGGGCATGGTGTACAGCAGGCGCGTGCACAGCTCCTCGATCGCCGCGTCGAGAAGCGAGAGATCAATCTGCGCGCCTGCCAGAATGCTTTTGCCCTTTTCCCGTTCGGCGCCGCTTCGGAAGTCGCCGAGAACGACGCGCCCGAACTCATCCAGCATGCGGTCGGTGACCACCAGCGGATTTGCGACCCACGCGCCATCCACGCGCGCCGCCGGAACTATTTGCGTCAGGCCTCCCCAGTAATAGAAGCGATGTGCGCTCCACGGCTCGCAGAGGGTTCCGCTGGTCATGGCGCGCTCGATGCCGACCATGAGCGGCAGAAAGTCCGTGCTCCCGCCATCGGGCGCCGAGCCGTGCTTCGGCCCTGCCTGGCTGAAGATCGCCAAATCCGAGGCAATCGAGAAGTCGCAGGCCATTCCGATTTCCTGCCCGCCGCCCACGCGCATGCCGTTGGCGCGGCAGATGACCGGCTTGTCGCAGTGCAGGATGGCGGTCACCATGTCGTTGAACAGGCGCATGTACTGGCGGTACTCGGCGGGCGCGCCGGCGTAGATTTCCGCGTACTCGCGCGTATTTCCGCCGCTGCAGAAGGCCTGAGTCCCCGCGCCGGTGAGCACCACGCAGACCGCGGCGCGGTCATTGGCGGCGGCGCGAACGGCCAGGATGATTTCCTTGGTCATCTCGGTGGTGTAGCTGTTCATCTCGCGCGGATTGTTGAGCGTGATCCAGACGTTGTGGAGGCCGGCGATTTCCGCACGGTCGCGTCCGCGACACGGTCTGTGCTCGACCAGGATGTTGGCCGGCGTGTGTTCCGGCGCCAGGTTGTGATCCATCATGAATGCACCTACACCAGATTGTTTTGTCTTGGCTTCAGAATTACGCGGCGGCGGATGCGGTGCTGCGCGACCGCCTCGAATACCTCAGGAGCTTCGTCCAGCCAGTGCTCCTCAACGTAGGGCGCGATTTCGATTTTGCCGTCGAGCACCATTTGCAGCGCTGCCGGATACTGCTCGGGCGGACAGCCCCAATTCCCCCGGACCGTAGCGTCAAACGCCATCAGGTTGGAAAGCCTGATATCAATTTTCTTGGGCGTAAAACCGACTACGGCCAGATAAGCGCCGAAATCGAGCAGGTTGAAGGCCGTCGCCTGGCCTGCCGGCGTGCCGCTCATTTCTAAAATCTTCAGCCCGACCGACTGCGGCCGTTTTTCTTTAGCAAAGGCTCGCACCGCCGACTTCAGCGACTTATCGTCCAGGGCAGAAGGATTCAGCGTGAGCGCGGCGCCGTGTGCTGCCGCCAATGCCAGGCGCTCGTCGTCCACGTCCACCGCGACCACGGCAGCTTGGAACGATGCGGCGATCTGAACTCCAAACCCGCCGATGCCGCCCGCGCCCACGATCACCACCACATCCTGCGCACTGACGCCCGCCCGGCGGATGGCTTCAAACGGCGTGGTCACAGCGTCGGCAACGACCGACAGATGTTCGGCGCGCACTTGCGCCGGCAGCGGCTCCGGCACCACGCACAGCCCGCGCGCCGGGACTCGTACATGGGTGGCGAAACCCCCATCGCCGTCGTTGCCCGGCATAAATTGTTTGCGGCAAACTGTCGCCCGGCCCGCCTGGCAGGCAGGGCACTCGCCGCAAGGAATCACCGCGGGCACGATGACGAGTTTGCCGTCCATGCCATGCGCCTGTTTTCCCGCCGCGGTCACGCGGCCGACGATCTCGTGTCCCAGGACAATCGGTAGAGGGTGGCGCGTGGGTACGCTGCCGTCGGCGAATCCAACATCGGTGTGGCAGACGCCGCACCCGATCACCTGCACGACCACCTCGTCGGCCGCCGGGCTCAGCGACAATTCGCAAGCTTGCAGCGGCTGTCCCGGAGCAACCAGACGATAGCCATGGGCCTGGACCGTCAGCACGCCGGACGCAACCGGCGCGCGCGCGGCCATGCGTCGAAGTCCCAGCAGCGCGGCCCCGACGGCGCACACGTAATCGCAGTCCTCGGGAACATTCACCTTCACCCCGAGGCGCTGCTCGAGCGCGGCCACCAGCCCTTGTTGCCGGGCAACGCCGCCGATAAAAGTGATCTCATCGGTCATGCCCACGCGCTTCAACAACGCGCCGGCGCGGTCGGCGAGCGAGTCGTGAATCCCGCGCAGGATGTCTTCGATGGTCACCCCGGCGCTGACGTGGTTGATGATTTCGCTTTCCGCCAGCACCGCGCACACGCTGCTGATCGGCTGCGGGTGACTGGCGCGGAGGGAAAGTTCTCCCACGCTCTCCAGCGGAATTTCCAGGTACTTGGCGGCGCGGGCGATGAACATGCCGGAGCCCGCGGCGCACTTGTCGTTGCTCTTGAAGGTGCGGACTTTGCCGCGTTCGCCGACGGCGATGGCGCGCGTGGATTGGCTGCCGATATCGAGCACCGTAGTGGCGGAGGCAAACAACAGGTGCGCCGCGCGCGCCGCGCTGGTGATTTCGGTGACCTGGATGTCGCGCGAGCTCAGGTTGTAGCGGCCAAATCCCGTTGCCGTCACGTAGTCAACATCATCACGCGCCAACTTGGCTTCGGCCAGGGCGGCAGCGAGGGCAGCCTCGGCAGCCTGGTCCACATGGATGCCGCTACGGCTGCGTCCCTTGCCCAGAACGCGCGCGGGGCCGCCGTTCTCCTGCGAGACCAGCACGGCCTTGGTAAATCCGGTACCGCAATCAATTCCTGCTACCAGCGGCATGCTGCGTTCTCCATACTGCGGATTCGAAGCTTTCGCCCATGCGTTCCAGCGCGAACAGGGCCGCGCCCAGGGCGCCGATGAACTGGGCGTCGCCGCTGACCTGCATGCGGCGGCCGAGCACTTCCTCGAGAGCCTGGACCATGCCGGGATTCTGTGCGACTCCGCCCGTCATGGTGACTTCCGGCTCGATATTCAGGCGTCGGGCGAGCGACACCGTACGTTTTGCGATCGCCAGATGAACGCCGGCCAGGATGTCTTCCGGCTTCTTGCCTTGCCCCAGGTAGGAAAGAATGTCGGCTTCGACGAAGACGGTGCACACCGTCGCCATCTTCACCGGGCGAGTGCCACGCAGCGACAGCGGCCCGATTTCGTCCAGCCCGACGCCCATCACTTCGGCGGCGTTGGCCAGAAAACGCCCGGTGCCGGCCGCGCACTTGTCGTTCATGACGAAGTCCAGCACCTCGCCGCTTTCTCCCACGCTGATGGCCTTGGAATCCTGGCCCCCCATGTCAATCACGGTGCGGGTTCCCGGGCAAAGAAAGTGCGCGCCGCGGGCATGGCAGGTGATCTCCGTCATCTGCGCCTGACCAAACGAAATGTTGTAGCGGCCGTAGCCGGTGCCGACCACGAAGCCGACTTCGCTCGGCAGGATCCCGGCGGCGCGGCAACATTGATCGAAGGCGCCTTCGGCGGCCTTGCGCACGTTGGCGCCAGTGTCCACGACGATCTTCGCCACCAACTGCGGCGTGCCTCCTTGCTCGGAGAGCAGCACCGCCTTGGTCTGGGTGGAGCCCACGTCAACTCCTGCGGCAGTCCTCATCCATTCTCCTAATCGTTGGCCGCTGCTTTGCCGGCCATTCGCTTGGCGCGCTCCAGCGCCTCAAAGAACGCATCCACTCGGTTCTTCATCTGCGCTTCGGCGAAATACCGGGGATCTTCCAGGTCCGATTCGATGTAGAGCGTGGGGACGTGTAGCTGCTTGCTGAAGTAATCGCGCATGTCCCCCTGGCCGCAGGAAAACAGGCGGCAGCTTTTGACGAAATGAATAATGACGCCGTCGGCGTTCCACTCCTCGACGTAGCGGCGAACTTGCTGGTAGCGCTGCAGCAGGTTCCGGTTGGTTACGTTTTCCGCAATCATGTGGCGTGCCACCGACTCGAAGGGATGGTCGGGGTCGTGGCGGAAGCCGAACTCCCATAGCCCGCCGACAGTGGAGTAGGTGGAGGCCACCGCGCACGCTTTCCACTTGGCGAACATGTCGCGGAACGAGCGGAAATACGGATACGGCGGCGGGCCTTCGAACACCAGCCGAAACTTTTCCAGCTCCTGCAATCCCACCAGGGAATCGCGCTTCGTGCTCAGCTCATCCAATGCCGCGCGGAAAAAGTCCACGCCTTCCTGGCGTCCGCGGTAAACGTACAGCGGACCCATCAGGGTGATGGCGTCGAAATAGGCATCGAAGGGCGAGGGCGAGCTCCGCGAAAGATGCTTGATCTTCGACCAGAGATCCTCCACCTCGGCGGCGCAGCGCACTGCCTGGCGGAAGCGGTCCTGATCGAAGCGGCGGCCGGTCAGCGTTTCCAGCTTGGCGATGACTTCCTCGAGTTGCCGCACCACGTAGGCGACATCCGCTTGGCTGGGCTCTTCGCCGCGCATGAATGGCACGTCCACCACGGCCAGCGGTGAGCCGGTCATCTTGGCGACGTGCTCAAACCATTTCAGGTAGGTGTTACAGCCGACGAAGTTGCACAGCACCAGCGTGGGCTTGGGCAGCTTGCCGCCAGTGGGCGTGATTCCCTTCAGGTAGCACCCGATGTCGGCTTTTACGTAGGCGCAATTGTCGGCGGCGTACCCCAGGTCTTCGGCCGCCAGGATCGGCTCCAGCGACTGGTGCCGGATTGCCAGTTGCAGCGCGTTGATTTCGGGATAGATCGGCTCGGCGCCGAATCCCTCCAGCAATTCCACGCAGTTGCCGGAAATCATCATGGATACGCTCGCCGGCTCGCCGCTGGTGGCGGCTTCGTCTAGCCGCCGGTACCAGTCGAGCATGAGCTCTTTCTGGCGCTGGTGGATGTTGCCGCGGTATTCCGTTTTCACTGCCATGGCGTGTTTGCGGCTCCTTACGTCAGTCGAAGACCAGCGCCTCGACAAAAGTCTCAGCCTCGGTGCGCAGCCGGTCGAAGGTGAAAAGCTTCTCTTCGAATTCCACCAGCAGGTGAGGAATTCCGAGCTCGTCCAGCTTCTGGCGGAAGGGCACGTAATCGAAATATGCAGGCTCGCAGAACTTCGCGATCAGGAAGACTACGGCAGCGGCGTCGTGCGAACGTACTTTCTCCGCCAACCCATCCCAGCGCGGCTGTCGGAAGTCGTGCCGCACTGAGGAATATCGCGACGCGTTGACATAGGCGTCCGCCAACGCGCGCACTGGATCGCCCTCGCTGCTGATCTCGCCCGCAAACCAGTTTTGCCCGAGCGTGAGGTCGTCGGCCACGATGTAGCATCCCGCGTCCTCAAGCAGTCGAATCAATTGCAGGGGAGGCTGCTCGCAGAATGCGCCCTCAATGATCACGCGGACCGAATCGCGTTTCTTGTTGGTCCGGCCCTGGATCTGCGGAATCGCTTCGCGCAGCAGTCGACTGTGATCCTCGACCGGCATTACGCCTCCGGCCCGGATCAGGACATAGGATTCCCACGCGGCGAGCAAGTGCGGGCTATGCCGCCGCAAGTCGCAGAGCTCGCGGATCAGGCGGCGGTTTTCGTTGTAAACCGCGATGGAGGCGCGGATCGCATCCTGCGAACAGCCCGCGCCGGTGATTTCCTCCAAACGCGCGAGCACGCGACGGTACTCCTCGGTCAGGAAATCCACCGTAGCCGTCGAGTTGCAGTTCTGCGGCAGGTGAATGAACTCGATGCAGGCTTGCGGAAGATTGCGCTTCAGCACGAAGCACAAGTTTCGCGCCGAGTCGCAAATGGTCGAGAACAGCAGGCCCTCGAAGCAGTCCAGGCCGCCGGTCAGCGCCATCTCCGCCGTGGTCTTCACGATAGAGCAGATGAAGGAGCCAAAGCGCGCATCGGCATGCTGGATGTCGAGCCGGTCGCCGGCGCCGGCCAGCGCCACCGGCAGCATGCCGGCGGCGTGCACCAGTTCCACGGGCGCATAGACGGGGAAGTAGCCGACCGCCTTGCCGCCGCCGCTCTTCCACCGGCGAACATTGGGGAAAGAGAGGTCCTGGAGGAGGTCGAGGCACTTATCGAACGTTCGTTCTACACCATCCACTCTCTATCAATACCGCCAAGCGGCCGGCCCCGCTGTGACGCACATCACGCAGCTCGGTGACGTAAACGGCGGGCTTGCGTTGCGCCGGGCCGCGCAACCGGTCTAGCATGATCGTTCGGTTAAAAACGAGGTGATCGCGCCGCATGCGCAAGGTTTCCTTTCTCGATTCGCTGCACATCATCGCCCGCGGTTCGGCCAACTGGCCGGCGGGGCGTCCCATCGTCGTCTCCTTCGAAGTGACCGATTCGTGCACCTGCTTTTGCAAGCATTGTGACCACGGCGGCCCGCGCGACGAGTCCCGCCAGCTCAAGCCCGCCGACTACCGCCGCTACATGCAGGCGCTGCGGCCGTGCGTGGTGCAGGTGTCGGGCGGCGAGCCGCTAATGCGTTCCGATGTGGTGGAGATCGTGCGCAACATCAAGGCGGGCTCGGGGGTTCCGTACACCATCCTGGTGTCCAACTGGTCGGAGATGACCGAGGCCAAGTATCTGGCGCTGCACGAGGCCGGGGTGGACCAGTTCTCCGTCAGCCTGGATTTTCCCGACGAGCGGCACGACGATTTCCGCGGCTATCCCGGGCTGTATCGGCACCTCAGCGACATCGTGCCGCGGCTGGCGCGGCACGGCTATGACGACATTGTGCTGAACTCCTGCATCACCAGCGAAAATGTTGGTGAGATCGGCCGGCTCGCCGATAAGGCGCAGGCTTGGGGCGTGAACGTCTGCTACAGTTCGTACTCGGCGCGCCGCACCGGCTGCCGCGACTATTCGCTCACCAGCGACGAGCAACTCGCGCTTCTCAATCGCGAGCTAGACGCCGTCGAGTCGCGGCGTGATCGCACCAACTGGATCGTCAATTCGCCCACCACCCTCACCTCCACTCGGCGCTTTTTCGAACATGGTGGCATGCCGGGCTGCAAGGCTGGGCATCGTTTCCTGGTGGTAACAAGCGACGGATGGCTGCAGCCCTGCTCGATGGTCTTCCAACGCTACCGCCTGGAAGAGTATGCCCGCATGGCCGCTGAATTTACGCCGACGAACCCTTGCGACGAGTGCTACGTCTCCATACGCTCCTATTTAGATAAGACGTTCCCGCAATTGCTGTGGGAGAACGTGAGCGGATTCTTTTCGATGAAGACCACCTGAGAATGGATTGGCGGGGTCCCGGCGGGCGATAAGAGCACTCCACCCCGGATGCCTCAAGAAGGATGGAACTCTCCGCCTCGCGCCCGCGTACGTCTCTTCAGGATGAAGTGTGCTCCATGAAAGCCATCGTCTATGCCAGCGCTGGTTCGCCCGACGCGGTTCGGTGCGAAGAGATTCAAAAGCCAACCCCCGGCGACGGCGAAGTCTTGATCAAAGTTCGCGCGGCTTCCGTCAATCCAGCGGACTGGCGTGTCCTGACTGCCCCGCCGGCAATCCGCCGCGTCATGTTCCGAATAGGTAAAGCAAAGGTGAAACGGCCCGGGTACGATGTGGCCGGCCAGGTCGAAGCGGTCGGCGCCAACGTGACGAGGCTCAAGCCGGGCGACGAGGTTTTCGGCGTCTGCCACGGCGCTTTCGCCGAGTACGCCTGTACTGCCGAGACGAAGTTAGCCATCAAGCCTCCCGGCGTGACGTTTGAGCAGGCAGCCTCCGTGCCCATCGCGGCGGTGACCGCATTGCAGGGCCTGCGCGACCACGCACATCTCCAGCCCGGGCAAAACGTGCTGATTAACGGCGCGGCGGGTGGCGTGGGCACCTTCTCGGTGCAGATTGCCAAGTCGCTCGGTGCGCAAGTAACCGGTGTGTGCAGCACAGGGAACGTGGAGATGGTTCGGTCGCTCGGCGCGGATCGGGTGATTGATTACACCCGCGAGGATTTCACCCAGGACGCCCAACGCTACGACGTGATTCTCGACAACGTGGGAAACCGTTCGTTGTCGGCATGCCGGCGAGTGATGAAACCGAATGGCATTTGCGTCATGGCCGGTGCGCCGAAGGAATTCTGGATCATCCTGGCTCGCATGCTCCAGGCGCCGGTCGTGTCATGGCTCGGAAGCCGGAAGTTCATCTTCTTTATTGCCAGAATCAAGAGTGAGGACCTGGGCATCCTCGGCGAGTTGATGGCTGCGGGGACAGTCACGCCGATCATCGACCGGCGCTATCCATTGAGCCAGGTTGCTGAAGCGCTTCGGTATCTGGAAACCGGGCATGCTCGCGCCAAAGTCGTTATCTCCGTTAGTGACTAAACGGAAGTCGAGGCGTGTGCGTTACCACGCTTGGAAGCATTGGCAGAAACTCCCCTCCGCCAGCATTTCTTACATTCATCCGTGGTCGTGAATGAAGAGGCTTGGAGTGTGCGAGGCGCACATTCAGCGGCTCCGCTTCGCCCCCGAGATAGGTCCGACAATTGCAAGAGCGTGATGAAACATCGCAACTCTGCGGCCACTGCAGAAAGCAGCCGCGCTATTTTGACGCTGGATGGCATTCGACAGTCGGCGAGCACGCTCGCGGCTTCTCGCGCATGGTTCGTGACCACCGATGGAGGCACCGCATGTCCGTGGAAAAGCACGAGGTTGAGTACCCGTACTTTCTGAAGATCGAGACCTCGACAGGACTATCCACCACTGTTCCGATCGCTTTCATGACCCCACAGGAAGTAGAAGAATTTTTCCAATCCGAGTTCAAACGGCTGGTGCAAGAAGCGGGCCTTAGGGGCGCTCGCATCCAGGTGGAACGGGCCACAACGGCCGACTACCAAAAAGTTCTTCACGAGCTTGGCGCCTGGCTGCGCAATGCCGTGAAAGCTGCGTAAACAGCGGGGCGCCGATGGCAACCACTCTGCGGAAGCTTGCGCTACAAACGATTCTTCCGGTGTTATGCGGGCTGATCGTGCTGAACGCGTACCTGGTCTCGAAGAACTTGAGGCGGATCGAGAAGACTGCCGGCCAGCGCGTGGAAGCCTCGGAGAGAAGGACGGCCATTTCCGATGTTGCGCTCGACCTCCAGACGATGGAGACGAGTCAACGGGGCTACTTGCTCACCGGAGATCCTTCGTACCTGAATCCCTACAACGAGGCAGACCGAAGATTGGCGGTCCACTTCGGCGTCCTGCGCTCCAAACTGACCGGCAAGGACCACTCGCTCGAGATTCGTCTCGAGTCGGTGGCGCAGTCGAAGATTGCGGAGATGAAGGAGACCATTCGCCTGCGCCAGCAGGGTTATCGTCACCGCGCGTTTCTGATCGTAGGCTCCAACCGCGGCAGGGACTTGATGCAGGAAGCCAAGTCGGCTCTCGAGGCCTTGTCTTCAGCGCAAACTAGCAACCTTGCCGGCTACGATCGTGAAATGAGCGCGAGCGTGGCCGGAGCGGTCACGGCATCAACTCTCGCCAGCTTCATCCTGCTGCTGGTGACAGTCTTCACTTTCCTTACTCTCAACCGTTTTCGCAAGCGCCTGGAAGTCGATCATGCGCGGCAGGCTCAAGAGCTCCGCGCCATGAGCCTACAACTCGGACAGTTGACCTCCACCATGTTCCACCAGTTCCGCTCGCTGGTGGAACAGATGCAGGAGCATGCCAACAGCTTGATTGACGTGTACGGAGGATTTCTGCCCCGTCAGGGTCAGGAGAAAGCTGAGCTCATCGAGGACCGGGCAGGCCGAATGATTGGCTTGATGGACAATTTATCCAGGAACGCTCCGCCGGAGAACTGCGTACGTATGTAAACACCAGCGCAAGCTGTACCTGGATGGCTTGGGATTGATTTCCGAAAAGAACGAATTGGTCGGGGAGAGAGGATTTGAACCTCCGACCCCCTAGTGCCGAACCAGATTTCAAGGCTTATTGAAACTTGTTGAATTCTGCGGTTCTTAGCTGATTGCTATTGAACCTGTTGCGGGCTGGTCGTTGACGATGTGGGCGAGGTTTACCCCAGCGGCTTTCTTCTTCTCTCCGGCGGCAATATCCGACGCCAATCGCTTGCCGAGACTTATTGCAATTCGCCGCTGTTCCGCCGGCTGCGCGACACCTCACAATTGAAAGGCAAGTGCGGCGCGTGCGAGTTCAAAGACGTTTGTGGCGGATCCCGCGCCCGAGCCTACGCCTTGACCGGTGATCCCATGGCCGAGGAGCCGTGCTGCGCGTACCAACCCAAACGCAGGGCTTCAGATTCCGCCGTGGATTGAGCATCGAGGAATTTCCCTCATCCAGCCGCGCCCATTGTGGGAATAGAAAATCGCACGAGAACGTCACATACCGGCATCTTTCGCCAATTTTCCGCGACTCGTACTTAATGGGCTGTGCCACACCTCTGGGGGATAACCATGAACACCAAGTCTTTCACCTGGGTAGCTGCACTGACGTTCGCGCTCGTGCTTCCACTTTGGGCGTCTGCCCACTGCGACACCATGGCGGGTCCGGTGGTCTTGGACGCCAAGACGGCGCTCGCATCCGGCGACATAACCCCGGTACTGAAGTGGATCAAAGCCGAGCACGAGCAGGAAGTGCGCGAATCGTTTGCCAGGGCTATGCAGGTCCGCTCCGAAGGGGCGCAAGCGCAAGAACTAGCCGACCAGTATTTCTTCGAGACCGTGGTGCGCCTGCATCGCCTAGGTGAAGGAGCGCCTTTCGAAGGATTGAAACCGGCAGAAGACGTCGAGCCGATTACGTTGCACGCCGACAAGGCTCTTCAGTCCGGAACTGCCGACTCAGTAGTCGTCGAGTTGCAGGAAGCCGTTGCCGCAGGTGTCCGGGGGCGGTTCGCCAGAGTCATTGAGGCGAAGAAGCATGCGACCGACAGCGTCGTCGCCGGCCGCGATTTCGTTGCCGCTTATGTCGAGTTCACGCACTACGTGGAGCGGCTGCACGCTGCCGGCTCGGGCAGCTCCCATGGTCGCACCCAGGGCGTCGCGGCGCAGGCCCATTAAGGAATATTCAGATTTGCGCTCGCCGCCGTGACAAAAGTCATAGGGGCGCTCGTGGAACAGGCATAGAACACTTGTCCATCGAGAGGTAGACAATGCTCTCCACCACGGCCGAATACGCGCTTCGGGCCCTTACGGTCATGGCAAGTCTGCCGGTGGGTGCCTCGATCCTCGGCCGCGACCTGGCGCGTCACACCAACATTCCCGCTCGCTACCTGTCGAGGATCCTGACCATCTGCCACCACGCCGGCATTGTGGGCGCGGCCCGAGGCAATAACGGCGGCTACTGGCTTTCCCGGCCTGCCCACTCCATTCGTATCCGCAAGGTAGTCGCGCTGTTCGACGCGGCAACCATGAAGCGCGAGTGCCTGTTATGGCCCGGCCGCGAGTGCTCGGAGTCTCACCCGTGTACGGCTCACCGCGACTGGCGGGCAGTTCGAGATGCCTATTTCAACTTCCTGGAACGCGTGACCGTCGCCGATATATCCGCGCAGAGCGACCGCTTACCGGCTCCAGGGTCTCAACCTGAGGGAGGAGCGCACGCGTGAAGCTCACAGTGATCTCTCGCGCAACCGTCCGCACCGCCGTGCGGTTCGCCCTGGCGGTGGCTGTACTCGGCCTCATCGCTTACGAAGCAAAGGCCCAGCAAGCCCCGATGGACGATTTCAAACAGAACTGCGCCACCTGCCACAGCATCGGAGGAGGTCGTCTGACCGGCCCGGATTTGAAGGATGTGAGCCAACGCAAAGACCGCGCGTGGCTGACCCGATGGCTTCAAGATCCAAAGGCCGTCATCGACAGCGGTGATCCGTACGGACAAAAGCTTTTACAGGACTCTCGCGGCGTCGTCATGCCGGCAATCCCGGGAATGAATGCCGGCCGCGCGGGCGAACTGCTCGATCTGATTGACAGTGAATCGAAGTTGCCGCGCTCGAAGTTTGCCGGATCGCAGATCAGCGATCGGCCGTTCACGGCGAAGGACGTTGCAGTCGGCCGGCAGATTTTCACCGGCACCCGCAGATTAGCGGGCGCCGGACCCGCTTGCGTTTCGTGCCACACGGTGCGCGGATTGGGAGGCCTTGGTGGCGGGCGGCTCGGCCCCGACCTGACGCTGGTGTACGAACGACTACAGGGCCGCAAAGGCCTGAGCGCCTGGCTCGGAAACCCCGCCAGTCCGACGATGGCGCCGGTATTCCGCAACTCGCAGTTGCAGCCCGACGAAATACTTCCGTTGGTCGCTTTCTTCGAGGACGCCGCGAAAAAGGGCGGTCAGGATGACTCCACCGGGCTGTTGAACTTTTTCCTGATCGGCATGGGCGTGATGGTGGTCGGGTTGGTATCGCTCGATTCCATCTGGAAGAAACGCATTCATGGCGTGCGCCGCCAGCTCGTAGGTCGCCGCCGGTCCCGGACAGAAGACGAGGAAGCCCGATGAAAACGCGCGACGCGATTTCCTGGATCAAGGACGAAATCGATCCCAAGCTGCGCGGCTGGGAGGAGTTCTACCGCAACCGTTGGCAGCACGACAAAATCGTGCGCTCAACGCATGGCGTGAACTGTACCGGCGGCTGCACATGGCAGATCCACGTCAAGGACGGGATCGTTACGTGGGAGATGCAGGGCCTCGACTACCCGATGCTCGAGAATGGGCTTCCGCCGTATGAGCCGCGCGGATGCCAGCGCGGAATCTCCTATTCCTGGTACCTGTATAGCCCTCTGCGGGTGAAGTACCCGTACTGCCGCGGCGCGCTGCTCGATCTGTGGAAGGAAGCGCGCGAACAGCATGATGATCCAGTTGACGCATGGCGTTCGTTGGTCGAAGACCCTGAAAAACGGAAGCGCTGGCAGCGCGCGCGCGGTAAAGGGGGCTTCCGGCGGGCCGACTGGACCACGATGCTGGAGCTGATCTCGGCGGCTTCAATCCACACGATCAAAAAGCACGGCCCGGACCGCATCGCCGGATTTTCGCCGATTCCGGCGATGTCGATGATCAGCTACGCCAGTGGCGCGCGCCTGCTGCAGCTGATGGGCGGGATTTCGCTCTCGTTCTACGACTGGTACAGCGACCTGCCGCCTGCCTCGCCCGAAACATGGGGCGAACAAACCGACGTGCAGGAGTCCGCGGACTGGTACAACGCCAAGCTGCTGGCGGTGGTGGGCTCGAACCTCAATATGACCCGCACGCCCGATTGCCACTTCGCGGCCGAGGCGCGCCACAATGGCAGCAAGATGTGGGTGTTTACGCCGGACTTCGCGCAGGTGTCGAAGTACGCCGATGAGTGGGTGCAGATTAACGCTGGTCAGGACGGCGCCTGGTGGATGGCCGTGAACCACGTCCTGCTCAAGGAATTCCACCACGAGAAGCAAGTTCCGTACTTCCTCGACTACACGAAGAAATACACCGACGCACCCTATGTAGTGGAACTGAAGCCGCACGGCGATGTCTATACCGCCGGCCAATTGCTGCGTGCGAATCGCGTGGCCGGATACAAGGACGTCGAAAACGGCGACTGGAAATTCTTGATGTGGGATGCGACCGAGAACCGGCCCAAGATGCCGCTGGGCAGTGTCGGCCACCGTTGGGGCAAAGACAAAGGCAAGTGGAACCTTCTGCTGAAAGATGGCGTGGACGGCAGTCCGATCGATCCCACGCTAACGTTTCTGGGCGAGCAGTCTGTCTCAGTCGAGTTTCACGATTTCGGCGACAACCATACCGTGCACAGAAACGTGCCGGTGCGCCGCATTGAAACCGCAGAAGGCGAAACCGTACTCGTTGCGACGGTTTACGACCTGCTGATGGCGCAGTACGGCGTCTCGCGCGGCCTCGCCGGCGATTACCCACGCGATTACGACGATGAAACACAGGCCTACACGCCAGCGTGGTCGGAGAAATACACGGGCCTGAGCCGCAACGTGCTGCTGCGCTTCGCGCGCGAATGGGGCGAAACGGCCGAGCGCACCAAAGGCAAGTGCACGGTCATCATCGGCGCAGGAATCAACCACTGGTATCACGCGAACCTGATGTATCGCGCGGCGATTCACGCGCTGATGTTCGGTGGCTGCATCGGCGTGAACGGCGGCGGGCTCGCCCATTACGTGGGTCAGGAAAAGTTGGCGCCGGGCGAGTCGTGGGCGGCGATCGCGTTTGCCCGCGACTGGATGCCTGCGGTGCGCCTGCAAAACGCTCCGAGCTGGCACTACGTCCACACCGACCAGTGGCGGTATGAACGCGAATTCACCGAGTACCACAAAGTTCCCGAGGCGAACGGCAATGGCTCACTCGCGCATGGACACACGATGGACCTGCAGGTTCGCGCGGTTCGTTCTGGCTGGCTTCCGTTCTATCCCCAATTCAATCGCAACCCCCTCGAAGTCGTGAAAGAAGCGGAAGCCAGCGGCGCAAAGTCCGACGCCGATGTCGCCGATTACACGATCGCGCAGCTAAAGAACCGCAAACTTCAGTTTTCTGTCGAAGATCCGGATGCGGCGGAAAACTGGCCTCGCGTGTGGTTCATCTGGCGCGGCAACGCGCTGATGGCCAGTGCTAAGGGACACGAGTACTTCCTGAAGCATTATCTCGGCACGCACACCAACACCATCATGCCCGACGACATCGCCGAAGGTTCGGCGAAAACAGTCGAGTGGCACAAGCAGGCGCCGCAGGGAAAAATGGACCTGGTGGTGGACCTGAACTTCCGCATGGACACCTCGGCACTTTATTCCGACATCGTCCTGCCCGCCGCTACTTGGTACGAGAAGGCCGACCTGAACTCCACCGACATGCACAGCTTCATTCACCCGCTGTCGCAGGCGGTGCCGCCGTCGTGGGAGTCGAAGAGCGATTGGCAAATCTTTCGCTCCATCGCCCAGAAGTTCTCGGAAATTGCGGCCAAGCACTTTCCGGAGCCGGTGAAGGACCTCGTGGCGTCGCCCCTGGCGCACGACAGTGCGGCGGAGATCGCGCAGCCCGCAATCAAGGACTGGCTGGCCGGCGAAATAGAAGCTGTGCCCGGCAAAACCATGCCCGCACTGAAAGTGGTCACGCGGGATTACAAGAATCTCTACAACCAGTTCTGCTCGTTCGGACCGCTGGTGGCACAGAACGGACTGGGTGCGCACGGCACGCATTACTCGTGCGCGGATGAATACGAATCCGCAGTGCAGACGCTGCCCACATATTCATGGGGCGGCAAGAAGTATCCGTCCATTCGCGAAGACGAGAACGCCTGCAATCTCATCCTTTGCTTCGCCACGGTCACGAACGGCGAGCTGGCATATCGCTCGTACAAAGAAATGGAAGAAAAGTCAGGTGTGCCGCTGGCGCACTTGGCCGAGAAGAACAGAGGCGTCCGCCTCAGCTACAAAGATCTCCAGGCTCACCCGCATCGCCTGTTGAACTCGCCGATGTGGTCAGGTCTTACGGAAAACGGGCGCGCGTACTCGCCCTTCACGTACAACGTTGAGGCGAATATGCCATGGCGCACGTTGACGGGTCGCCAGCATTTCTACCTCGATCATCCGCTGTACATCGACTTCGGCGAGCACCTGCCAACCTACAAGCCGCGCCCGCTGCCCGTGCAGTACGCCGATTTGAAGTTCAGCAAGGAAGTGGGGCCCACCAAGATGCTGAACTACCTCACGCCGCACGGCAAATGGCACATTCACTCGACCTACGGCGACAACCAGCGGATGACCACGTTGTCACGCGGTGTAGAGCCATTCTGGATCAACGACAAAGATGCGGCGGAGATTCAAATTGAGGACAACGACTGGGTAGAGATCCACAATGACAACGGTGTCGTGGTGACGCGCGCCGCCGTCAGCGCTCGCATCCCGCGGGGCATTTGCATTCAGTACCACTCGCCCGAACGGACCTACTCGGTACCAACCTCACCGCTGCGGGGGCACCGCCGTGCCGGCGGGCATAACTCCCTGACGCGCACGAGGCTGAAGCCGAACCTGATGGCCGGAGGCTACGGACAATTCACCTATCACTTCAACTACTGGGGCCCCATCGGCTGCAACCGCGATACGCACGTGCTGGTACGTAAGTTACCGGAACTGAAATGGTAAGCGACTGAGGATTCATCCGATGAATGTTCGCTCTCAAATTTCGATGGTTTTCCACCTCGACAAGTGCATTGGCTGCCACACCTGCTCGATCGCCTGCAAGAACATCTGGACCGATCGCAAGGGCACGGAATACATGTGGTGGAACAACGTAGAAACGAAGCCCGGGACAGGCTATCCGACCACGTGGGAAGACCAGGAGAAGTATCGCGGCGGGTGGGAGAAACATAACGGCGGCATTCGGCTCAAGTCGAGTCCCGACAAGTCGAAGGCGCTGTTCAACATCTTCCACAACCCCAGCCAGCCGACCATGGACGATTATTACGAGCCATGGACCTACGACTACCAGAACCTATTCAATGCTCCGGAGGGTGCGGACCAGCCGACCGCCCGACCCATCTCCATGGTCACGGGCGAGTACATCAACATCGAGGCCGGGCCGAATTGGGATGATGACCTCGGCGGCTCGCCGGTGTATGCGCAGAACGATCCGAATCTCACCGGCCTGACCGAGGAGCAAAGACAGCAGTTGTTCGCCACCGAACGCCTGGTCTTCTTCTACTTCCCGCGAATCTGCAACCACTGCCTGAACCCGTCGTGCGTCGCGGCGTGCCCGTCGGGTGCGCTCTACAAACGCGGAGAAGATGGGATCGTGCTCATCGACCAGAAGCGCTGCCGCGGGTGGCGTGCATGTGTGGCCGCGTGTCCTTATAAGAAAACGTTCTTCAACTGGTCCACCGGCAAGAGCGAAAAGTGCATCCTGTGCTTCCCTCGCTTGGAAACTGGGCAGGCGCCGGCCTGTTTTCACTCGTGCGTCGGGCGGATTCGTTACCTGGGCGTGCTGCTCTACGACGCGTCGCGGATCGAAGAAGTCGCCAGTCTTCCGGACGACCAGCTCATCGAAGGACAACGTTCGTTGATCCTGGATCCCTGGGATCCGCTCGTAATCGCCGCTGCGGAAGAAAACGGCGTGCACCCGTCGGTCATCGAGTCCGCACAAAAATCTCCCATCTACAAGTTCGTCAAGGAATGGAAGCTGGCGCTGCCGCCACACCTGGAATTCCGCACGCTGCCGATGCTGTTCTACGTGCCGCCGATGTCTCCGGTGATGTCCAGCAAGATCGACGACGTGATCGATCACAACACAACTGACTTGTTCCACGACATCGAGTCCTCGCGTGTGCCGGTGGCATATCTAGCTAAACTGCTCGGCGCGGGCCAGGAAAGCAAAGTTCGTTATGCGCTTCGCAAGCAGAAGGCGGTGCGCTGGTACCGGCGCGCGGTCACAGTCGGCGACGTCACCATGGAGACCGCACAGCGCATGCTCGCGGAGGCCGATTGCTCGGTCGAAGAAGCCGAAGAGATCTACAAGCTCACGTCGCTGTGCACCTTCGACGACCGCTTTGTCATCCCGCCGATGCACCGCGAGGAAGCCCTGGAAATGATGGAAGACCCGATGGAGCACAAAGCGAGCGCGGGATTCGGATTCGTTGCCGGCCCGCAGCGGGGAATGTGATGAACGCCGAAATCTACAACTCGCTGGCAACGCTGCTCTCGTACCCTGACGGGCGAACATTTCGTACTTGTCACCCCGAATGCGGCGAGGGACCTGCCGGTGCCGAAGTCGCGCTGTTTCACGAAAGCGTTCGCTCGCTCGACCTGCGCCAGGTACAGGAACTATTTATAGGCACATTCGATCTCAGCCCCGTGTGCTCGCTGGAAATGGGCTGGCACCTGTTCGGCGAGAACTACGACCGCGGCCTGCTGCTGGTGAAGATTCGCGCGCTGCTGCGGAAGCACGCCATCGCGGAAAGTACCGAACTTCCCGATCACCTCACGTACGCGCTGCGGCTCGTGCCCCGCATGGAGGCCGCGGAAGCGGAGTACTTTGTCGAAGCCATCGTGCTTCCGGCGATAGCAAAGATGCTCTCGGCGTTCGAAGGCAAGAAGAATCCTTACGAGCACGTCCTCGACGCGGTGCGAAACACGCTGGCTGCGGATTTTTCCGGAATTCAGTTTTCAACTGCCGCGGCTGGCGCCGAACTGCGTGTTTTGGCCTGACGGAGAATGCAATGAACGTCACCATTCTGAATTTGCTGCTGTTCGCGGTGCTGCCCTATATGGCGCTACTGATTTTTTTCCTCGGCACCATCATGCGCTACCGCAAGGCGCCATTTACGTACTCCAGTCTGTCGTCGCAATTCATGGAAAATGAGCGGCACTTCTGGGGCGTGGTGGCGTTTCACTACGGCATCATCATGATTCTGTTCGGCCACCTCGTCGGACTGCTCATCCCCAAATACATCCTGCTATGGAACTCGGTGCCGCTGCGGCTCTATGTCCTGGAAATTTCCGCGCTCGCGTTCGCGCTGATGACGCTGGTCGGACTGCTCGGAACCATGGAGCGCCGCGCACATTTCTCGCGCACGCGCCGTGTGACCAGCATCGCAGACTGGTTGATCGAAATTCTCCTGCTGGTGCAGGTGATAGCGGGAATTTACGTAGCCGTGTTTCACCCCTGGGGTACTTCGTGGTATGCGGCGTCGGCATCGCCGTACATCCGTTCAATTTTCCGTTTCAGTCCCGATGTCGCTTACATCACAACCGTGCCATGGATGATCAAGCTGCACCTGGTAAACGGTTGGCTGATCGTACTGTTGTTCCCGTTCACACGCCTGGTCCATGTGCTGGTGGCTCCTTTCCCTTATTTGTGGCGAAAGCCGGAAGTCGTGCGCTGGTACGGCATTCGGAAAATTCCTGCGTTCATGCGCGGCCGAGTTGCGGCGACGAGAGCTAGATAACCATGGCGTGGTTTGAACAGCATCGGGCGAATTGTCCGCTGGCGCGGCTGGCCGGCAGCCCCGCCATCACCATTGTGTTGTTGGTAGCGGTCGGCTTTGGACTGTTGGCGCTGGCGCCGAAGCTCGGCTCGACGCACCTACCCGGAAACCAGATTGGCTACGAGCCCACCCAGCCCATCGCATTTTCGCACCGGCTGCACGCGGGCGAGCTCCAGGTGCAATGCCTGTACTGCCATTCGGGCGCGGAACGCAGCCGCCACGCAGGCATACCGGCCGCCAACGTATGCATGAACTGTCACCGTTTCGTGAGCGCTCCCATGGGTGCGGTGCGCGCCGAAGACGAGCAGGCAAAGAAAGAAAGCCGCGCCTCCCGCCTCATTGTCTCCACCGAAATTCAAAAGCTGTATACGGCCGTCGGCTTCGATCCCGCGGCGAAATCGCCAACCGGCAATCGACAATCGGCAATACCTTCGACCAGCGATCATCAACCGTCAACTCCCATTGCCTGGGTCAAGATCCACAACGTTCCTGATTTTGTCTACTTCGACCATCGTCCCCACGTGAATGCCGGAGTTGCATGCCAGAGCTGTCATGGACCAGTTGAGACGATGGAGCGCGTGCGACAGGTACAGGACCTCAGCATGGGATGGTGCGTCAATTGCCACCGCGGCGTCGATCGCGCCGGCCTGGATGGCAAAGGAGATTTCACGTCGGCGCCGGCGCCAGCGGCCGTTGGTATGAAGCCAGTAATCCGACGCGTGTATGCGTCCACCGATTGCCAGACGTGCCACTACTGAAGGGGAGAGCTGTGGGGAGCGAGACGAAATATTGGAAGAGCTTGCAGGAGCGTGATGGCGATCCCGGGTTTCTCCGCGCCGCAGGCGACGAGTTCACGGGCGAGTTGCCGATCCCGGCATTACAGGCGACTCGCCGGGGTCTGGCGAATTTCATTACACGGATACTCCCGGCAGCTGAGGCGCGCAATGGCCAGCCAGCACTTAAGGGGTCGCGGCCGCCGACCATCGAGCATCGTCCATCGACCGCTTCTTCCCGCCGCGATTTTCTCAAGGCTGCGGGATTCACCTTCGCCGTTGCGGGAGCGGTCGGCTGCAACCGAGCTCCCCTCCAGAAAGCCATCCCGCTGCTTAACCAGCCGGAGGAAATCGTTCCCGGCGATTCGTTCTACTACGCCAGCACCTGTGGCGGATGCACCGCCGGGTGCGGAGTCATTGCGAAGGTCCGAGACGGCCGGCCCGTGAAACTCGAAGGAAACCCGCAGCACGCGTTGTCACGCGGCGGGTTGTGCGCTGCAGGGCAAGCATCAATTCTTGGCCTTTACGATTCCCAGCGATTCAAGGCGCCGCTGAAATCCGGCAAGGAATCGGATTGGACGACCGTAGACCGTGACATTGTCGAGCAACTCGCAGCAATCCGTTCGCAGCGGGGCAAAGTTCTCTTCCTGACCGGCACGATTAACAGCCCGACAATCAAAGCATCGGTTGACACGTTCCTGGCCAGCTTTCCGGGCGCACGCCAGGTGGCTTACGACCCGCTATCGCATTCGGCGATTCTCGACGCGCACCGGCAAACGCACGGCGCGCGCGTGTTGCCGGCCTATCGTTTCGATCGCGCGGAGGTCGTGGTCAGCTTCGATGCCGATTTTCTCGCCACTTGGATTTCTCCGGTTCAGTTCACGACCGGATACCGGGCGGCGCGCGATCTGGAGGCGAGTCCTCCACGATCCAGTTACCACCTGCAGCTTGAACCGCGCATGAGCCTGACCGGCAGCAAAGCCGATCGGCGGGTTGCGATCGCACCTTCGCAAGCAGGCGCGCTGCTTACTGCGCTGGCTGCTCGTATTGCAAAACGTGCGGGAGTTCGCTTCGCCGAGGGACAATCCGCCGGACAGCACCTCGACGCCGTTCTCGACGACGCGGCTGCGCGTCTATGGGCGGCGCGTGGCAAATCGCTGGTGGTCAGCGGCAGCAACGATGTCGCCGAGCAACTGCTGGTCAATTTTATTAACCACCTGCTCGGCAATTACGGTCACACGTTGGATGTCGAGAGGCCGTCGTACCAGGCGCAAGGAAGCGACGCGGAACTTGAATCGCTGCTTCAGGAACTCGACCGCGGTGAAGTGCGTGCGCTGTTTATCTCTGGGGTAAATCCAGCGTTCGATCTGCCCGGGAACATCGCAAAGGCCATCAAGAAAGTCCCGCTCGTAGTCAGCTTCGCGGAGCGGCCCGACGAAACGGCGGCGCTCGCGCATTACGTTTGTCCCGACCGGAACTATCTCGAGTCGTGGGCCGACGCCGAGCCCGTCGCCGGTTACATCAGTGTCACGCAACCGGTGATCCGGCCGCTCGGCAAGACCCGGCAGTTGATCGAGTCGCTGGCGGCGTGGTGCAGCAGTCCGCGTCCCGCTTACGAGCTGATCCGTGACTCGTGGCAATCGCACGTTTATTCCCGGCGGCTGAAGCAAGCTTCGTTCGACGAGTTCTGGGATGCCGCCGTTCACGATGGTTCTGTCGAAGTTACGCCTGCGAAAGCAATCGCGGGCAAGTTCAACGTCGCCGCCGTGCAGCCGATCGCGGCCGAGCCATCAGGCGAGAATTTCGAAGCGGTGTTGTATCCGACGGCCGCCATGTACGACGGCCGCCACGCCTACAACCCTTGGCTACACGAGCTTCCAGATCCCATCAACAAAGTCACTTGGGGAAACTGCGTCTCGCTTTCGCCTGCGACCGCGCAGAAACTCGGCATCGTTGAAGGCGACGTGGTTCACGTCGCCACAGACGGCGCTCCGCCGCTCGAATTGCCCGCTTATGTCCAGCCCGGGCAGCATGACGCCGTCATTGCGATTGCGCTCGGTCATGGCAGCCGGCTGAGCGCGCGGTTCGCCAACGTCGGCCCGCAATGGATCGAGGGTAGGTCCACGGTCGGCGCTGACGGCCTGGTTGGTACGAATGCTGCGCCTGCGCTGACACTCACCCGCGGATCGCTGAGGTACACGCGCGCAGCAAGCATCTCGCGCACCGGCCGCCGCGACGATCTGGCGACCACGCAAACGCACCACTCGCTCGCCGTTCCAGTAAAGCTTGCTCCGCCCGACGGCGGTATGCGCCAAATCGTGCAGGAAACTACGCTGGCCGCCTTCCTCAAAGACCCTCATTCCGGCGTGGAAGATCACGAAGAGAAGGAAGACCTCTGGCCCGCCGACCATTCTTACACCGGTATTCGCTGGGGAATGGTTGTCGATCTCGCTGCCTGCACCGGCTGCTCGGCATGTGTGATCGCATGCCAGGCGGAGAACAACATCCCGGTGGTCGGCAAGGATGAGATCCGTCGCAATCGCGAGATGCACTGGCTTCGCGTCGACCGCTACTACAGCGATCTCCCCAACGGAGAAGTCGCCACGGCATACCAGCCGATGATGTGCCAGCAGTGTGAGAACGCTCCCTGCGAGACCGTCTGTCCTGTACTTGCGACGGTGCACAGCGAAGATGGACTCAACTCACAGGTGTACAACCGCTGTGTCGGTACGCGTTACTGCGCGAACAACTGCCCGTATAAAGGCCGGCGCTTCAACTGGTTCAACTATTTCCGTGAAGATCATTTGCAAAACCTGGTGCTGAATCCGGACGTCACGGTTCGCTCGCGCGGCGTCATGGAGAAGTGCACCTTCTGCGTTCAGCGTTTACAGGAAGCGAAGATTGACGCCAAACGCCGAGGCACCCAGGTAGCCGACGGCAACGCGCAGACCGCGTGTCAGCAGTCTTGCTCCGCGAAAGCGATCTATTTCGGAAACCTGAACGATCCGGCGAGCAAAGTCACGCGGATGATGAAAAACCCGCGGCGCTACCGCGTACTTTCGGAAACAAACGTCAAGCCCGCCGTCGGATACCTGACGGTGGTCCGGAACACTAACGGCGACACGGAGGACAAACACAATGGCTGACGCGGTGCTGCTCCGTGCACCATCGATTGAGGGCGACAAGTCGCTCACCGACGTCACCTCTGACGTCTGCGCCCCGATGGAGGCGCGGCCCGGCCGGCTGTGGTGGGCTGCACTGGGAATTTCAGCCGTATTACTGGGCGTTGGCGGCGCCGCAATCGTCTACCAGATTGCCACCGGCGTCGGCACCTGGGGGTTGAATCGCACCATCGGCTGGGGTTTCGACATTACCAACTTTGTTTTCTGGATCGGTATAGGCCACGCGGGCACGCTGATCTCCGCCATCCTCTTTCTATTACGGCAGCGTTGGCGTACATCGGTGAACCGCGCCGCGGAAGCGATGACGATCTTCGCTGTCATGTGCGCCGGTATCTTTCCCATCATTCATACCGGACGCCCATGGTTCGCGTACTGGCTCATACCGTATCCGAACACACGCGGCTCGCTGTGGGTGAACTTCCGCTCACCACTGGTTTGGGACTTCTTCGCCATTTCCACGTACTTCACAATTTCCGCGATGTTCTGGTACATCGGCCTGCTGCCCGACATGGCGACCATCCGCGACCGCGACACTGCCGGATGGCGACGCAAGATCGCGGGCGTGCTGGCGCTTGGATGGAATGGGTCGTATCGCGCGTGGCAGAGATACGAAGTCGTTTACCTCATGCTCGCCGGGCTTGGCACGCCGCTTGTCATATCCGTGCACACCATCGTGAGCTGGGACTTTGCCACCTCGGTTATTCCGGGCTGGCACACCACGATCTTCCCGCCGTACTTCGTTGCCGGCGCAATCTTCAGCGGCATGGCGATGGTGCTGACGCTCATGATCATCGCGCGCCGGATGATGCACCTGGAGCAGTACATAACGAAGCGGCACATCGACGTAATGTGCAAGCTGGTGATCGCCACCAGTGGCATTGTCGGGTGGGCGTACGCGACCGAATTCTTCACCGCGCTCTACTCCGGCAACCCGTATGAACAGTTCGTATTCCTGAACCGTGCCATGGGCCCGCTGTTCTGGGCGTACTGGACGATGGTTTCGTGCAATGTGCTGGTGCCGCAGTTGCTCTGGTTCTCGCGGGTCCGCCGCAGCATTCCGGCCGTATTCGTCATCTCGTTGCTGGTCAACGTCGGCATGTGGTTTGAGCGCTTCATCATCATCGTGACCTCGCTCTCTCGTGATTTTCTGCCCTCGAATTGGTCGAGCTACCGGCCAACCTCGATCGAGATCGCAACTTTCATCGGCACTTTCGGGCTGTTCTTCACCTGTTTCCTGCTGTTCTGCCGATTCCTGCCGGTGATCGCCGTGGCCGAGGTGAAAGGGACACTGCACTATCGGCCACAGCGCCGCTCCCGGGTGGTCAACACGCTGATGCACCACTTTGCGCTCGAAGAGCCTGCCGAGAATCCCGAGGAGGTGCACGCATGAGCCGCCGCGTAATCATCGGCGTGTTCGACAACGAGCACGACACGATCGACGCCATTCGCGCGTCCCGCCGCGGCGGGTTGAAGATCGTGGATGTTTACGGCCCGTACGCTGTTCACGGTATTGAGGACGCGATGGGACTGGCTCCATCGCGGCTGCCGTGGATCGTGTTTGCCATGGGGTTGGCTTTCGCCGCTCTGAAGGTCTGGTTCGAGTTCTGGACCACTGCCGTCGACTGGCCGATCAATGTAGGCGGCAAGCCGTTCAACTCTTTACCTGCTTTTGTGCCAGTGACGTTCGAAGTCATGGTCTTGGGCGCCGGTGTTACGGCGGTGCTGGCGTTCCTCATCGTCTGCCGCTTGCGGCCCGGCAAACGCGCCGTTCTCCCCATGCCCGGTGTTACTGACGACCGCTTCGCCGTCGTGCTGGAGCAAAGCGATTCCACCTTCGATGTCGACGAAGTCGAGCGCATGTTCCGTGGTCATAATGCGGTTGCCGTCGAAGAGCAAATCACGGAGGAGCGGTAATGCGGATTGCCGTCAACATCGTGCTGCTGCTCGCCGTAGTCAGTTTGATCGGCGCGAACTGGATCGTCCGCAACGACGCCGGGCGACCGAATTACGAATTCCTGCCGCAAATGGCGCATGGTGAACGCTACAACGCTTTTTCTCAGAATCCGAACTTCACCAACCGCTCCACTTTGCAGAAACCGCCGGACGGCGGCATCGCTCGTGGGTACATGCCGCTGCACTACTCTTCCACGCCTGAGGACGCGCTGCGCGCCGGGCGGGAACTAAGCACTCCGATTCCCTCCGGTTCGCAACAGGCCACCAGCCGCGGCGCGATGGTCTTTGCCAATTACTGCGCCGTTTGCCATGGCGCTGCCGGCGCGGGAAATGGACCGGTGACGCAGCGCGGCGTGCCTCCGCCTCCGCCGCTCACCGCGCCGCACGCAGCCCAAATGAAAGACGGGCAACTGTTCCACGTCCTCACCTACGGACAGAACAACATGCCGTCTTACGCAAGCCAGCTTTCGCGCTTGGATCGATGGAACGTGATCGCCTATGTGAGAGATCTGCAGGCGACCGCCGCGAAAGCCGCGGCTAAGCGGGCGACTATTGCCGGGGGCCAGCCATGAATATTTCAGAGTTGAAGCTCAAAGGCACTCGCCGGGTGGCGCTGCGGCTCAGGGTGTTAATCGTCGTCGGTGCCGCTATCGCATCGGCCGGCGTTGTCGCGCAGCCGAATCGCTTCTGGCCCAACCTGCTGCTGGTGAGTTTCTTCTTGCTCAGCCTCTCATTAGCCGGAGCTGTGTTCATTGCCATGCAGCACGTCGTCGGCGCTCACTGGGCGATTGCCTTTCGACGCGTTCCCGAAGCCATGGCGAAGCTGCTGCCCATCGGCGGCGCTGGCCTTCTCGTGGTTTTATTCCTTCACCCTTCTCTGTATCCGTGGACGTCGGTAGGTGGCGAGCACGTTCCTGCGTTCCGCCACTGGTGGCTCAGCCTGACGTTCTTCCGTGGCCGCGCAATTTTCTTCCTGCTGCTCTGGTCCGGATTGATCATGCTGCTGCTGCGCGCCTCGGCGCGCCAGGATGAGGACGGCAGTGCTCGGCACACACGCAACGCGGCGCGAATCTCCGCGGTGTTCGTCGTGCTGTTCGGTTTTTCCTTCTGGCTCGCAACCTACGACTGGATCATGTCGCTGGAGCCGCAGTGGTACAGCACCATCTTCGCCAGTTACAACTTTGCCGGCCTGTTTGTCGGCGGGCTTGCGGCGCTGACGCTGCTTCTGCTGTGGCTGCGTAACAACAGCGGCCTCTCAGCGGTGATTACCTCCGACCACCTTCACGACGTCGGCAAGCTCCTGTTCGCCTTCAGCACGTTTTGGATGTACCTGTGGTTCAGCCAGTACATGCTCATCTGGTACGCCAACATTCCGGAAGAGACCACGTACTTTGTCTCACGCCTGCACGGCTACTGGGGATCGCTGTTCATCCTCGATATGGTGTTGAACTGGGTCGGCCCTTTCTTCGCGCTCCTTCCTCGCCGCAACAAGCAGAATCCCGCAGTGCTGGCGAAGGTCTGCGTTGTCCTACTGGCCGGACGTTGGCTGGACCTCTACCTGATGATCATGCCCCAGTTCGTCGGCATGAAATGGCCCATCGGCGCGATTGAAATCGGGTTACTGATCGCCGGCAGTGGAGTGTTTGTCTTCTCATTCCTTCGAGTCGTGCGGCGGCGGCCGCTCGTACCGGCGCGTGATCCCTACTTGCAGGAGAGCCTGCACTACCACGCTTAGGAGAAGTCATGAGTGTCGCGACGGAAACTGACGCCCTGACAACCGAAAAATTGGCAACCGCACCGCAGCTCAGCGGAACGCCCGGTCGCGCGCTGCTCGCCGCCACCTTGGGATTCTTCTTCGGCTTCGCCGGGGTCGCGCTGTTTGGGCCAACGGCCGGACGGTTTCAGGAGGTCATGCACCTCTCGCCCATGATGGTTGCATTCCTGGTGGCCATGCCGGCGCTTTCCGGATCGCTGCTGCGCATTCCCTTTTCCGCATGGGTGGACACCACCGGCGGGCGCAAACCGTTCCTGGTGCTGCTGACGCTCTCGGTCATCGGCATGGCCGGGTTGCTGCTGGTGGTCTGGACTATGTATCCGGACCACCTTTCGCGCGGGATGTACCCGATATTGCTTGCGCTCGGCGTTCTCTGCGGGTGTGGCATTGCTACATTCTCCGTCGGCATCAGCCAGGTGTCGTACTGGTTCCCACAGGCAAACCAAGGCAAGGCGCTGGCCATTTACGCTGGCGTCGGCAATCTCGCGCCCGGGATCTTCTCGATTCTGCTGCCGATCGCTTTGCTACGGCTGCAACTTTCGCGCGCGTACCTCGCATGGCTAGCGTTCCTTGCCGTCGGCACGGTGCTGTACTTCGTCCTCGGGAAGAACTCTCCGTACTTTCAGTTGCGTGCACGTGGAATCGCGCAGGCGGAGGCCCGCGCATTGGCCGCGGGTTACGGCCAGTCGCTGTTTCCGGTCGGCAGCTTGAGAGACAGCCTCAGGATTTCGGCTCGTGTGTGGAAGACGTGGGCGCTGGTGTGGGTGTACTTCACCACCTTCGGCGGATTCATCGCGCTGACCGCTTGGCTGCCGACCTACTGGAAATCTTATTTCGGCGTGAGCGCCGTGACCGCGGGCATGCTCACCGCGCTCTATTCGATCCTGACTTCGCTGGTCCGCATTCTCGGCGGCGTGATCTCCGACCATCTGCGGGAAGGCGGCGAGAACACGGCCATCCTCGCGCTGCTGGTCATGATGGTCGGCGCGCTGGTCATGACCGGTTCCACGCAATTTGAACTCGCGTTACCAGGTGAGATCCTGCTGGCCATCGGCATGGGCGTATGCAACGCGGCCGTCTTCAAACTGGTACCGCAGGCGGTCCCACACGCGGTTGGTGGCGCCGCGGGATGGGTCGGCGGACTCGGCGCGCTCGGCGGCTTCGTGCTGCCGCCGATCATGGGCTTTGCCGTGTCGGATCTGGGTAAACGCGGCTACCAGATAGGGTTTATCGTCTTCGTTTTCCTATCGATATTCGCGCTGTCGATGGCCTGGATTCTGAAGTACACGCGCCACGATGCCATCTGCGATACGGTGTCTTCATGAATGGGGCGACGGACTGGTCACTGCAGCCAACGGGTGCCTCTGCGCTTCGGTATTTGATTTGAGGACGAAAGAATGGTCGGGGAGAGAGGATTTGAACCTCCGACCCCCTGGTCCCGAACCAGGTGCTCTACCAGGCTGAGCCACTCCCCGACAACCACGAAATCCGTTGATGCGCGGCCTGCAGAATCGCGGGCGCGATCCGCCGCAGGCATCATTATAACAGAGCAAGTCCGCCTTCCTCTCGCCGCCATTCGGCCTCCCACCTGCATGCATCTGAAGATTGATGCGCTTCCGCCGCGCACCATTTACCCTAGTAGGTCCCCTGGCGGGCATCGGGCGCGTCTGTCGCTTCACGAATGCGCAGCCTGGGGCCTTCGTCGCGGCCGGACTGCAGCGCTGGTGATGAGCGCAGCCGATCCACCCAGGAGCATTCCGGCACAACCGGAAGAGAAGAGGAAGACTGTTCATGGGCGATCTGTGGCATCCGATCCTATCCGCGATTCGGCATAGCAGCCTCCCCATCGTGGGCGCTTTATTCCTGCTGCTGTGTCTGCCCGCTGGCTATGCGGCGGCGCAAGCTTTCCCAGCGAACGCTGCGGTTCCGATGGCGCCATCGTCCTCCAGCATGGATATCGGAGGCGCTTTGCAGCAGGCGCAGAACCCGGTGTTGGGCAGCGTTCCTACCGGCCAGGCGAGTGCCGAGGTCATTCCGCTGGGGGCGCTGGAGGCGATTGACCGCGGCCTGAAATACAACCTGTCGCTGTTGTTCTCCGAGCAGGCCACGCAGGCGGCCCGCGGCGCGCGCTGGAAAGCGCTGTCGGACATGCTGCCTAACCTCACCACGCGCACCTCCGAAACCGTGCAGCAGCTCAACTTGGCGGCGTTCGGTCTTTCCGTCCCCGGCATTCCCAGCATTGTGGGACCGTTCAGCGTCTTCGAATCGCGCGCGCTGCTGACCGCCGTGCCGTTGGACTTCCACGCCCTGAACCTGATCCGCGCCCGTACCGAGGACGTGCAATCGGCGCAGCTGAATTACCAGAACGCCCGCGACATCATCGTGCTGGTGGTGGGCGGAACCTACCTGCAGGCACTGGCGGGGCAGGCGCGCATCGTCACCATCGAGGCGGAGTTCAATACCGCGCAGGCCCTATTTCGCCAGGCGCAAGATATGAAGAACGCCGGTATGGCCCCCGGCATTGACGTCCTGCGCTCGCAGGTCGAAATGCAGGTGCAGCAGCAGCGCCTGCTGGCCGCGCGCAACGATTTCGCAAAACAGAAGCTGACCCTGGCGCGCATCATCGGCCTGCCGGTGGCGCAGGATTTCACGCTCACCGAAAAGATTCCAGTCACGCCGCCACCGCCGCTCACGCTGGAGATCGCGTTGCGGCGCGCCTACCAGGACCGCTCCGATTACCGCAGCGCGCAAGCGCAGGTGCGCTCGGCCGAATTAAACCGCAAGGCCATGATTGGCGAGGCGCTGCCGAGCCTTCACGTGAGCGGCGATTACGGTCTTGAAGGCCGCCGTCCGACGCAATCGCATGGCGTCTTCACCGCCGCCGCTGCCCTTCAGGTGCCCATCTTCCAGGGCGGCAAGGTGCGCGGCGACGTGATGCAGGCCGACGCGCTTCTGCGGCAACGGCAGGCCGCACTCGACGACCTGCGCGGCCGCATCGAATTCGAAATTCGCACTGCCTTCCTCGATCTCGCCTCGGCTGCTGACCAGGTGCAGGTGGCGCAAAGTTCGGTCTCGCTGGCGGAGCAGGCGCTCACGCAATCCCGCGACCGCTTCCGCGCCGGCGTCGCCAACACGGTGGAAGTAGTGCAGGCGCAGGAGGCGATGGCGGCCACCAACGAGAACTACATCAACAGCACCTTCGCGTATAACGTCGCGAAACTGGAATTGGCGCGCTCGCTGGGCACCGCCGAGCGTGCAGTGAAAGATTTTTTGGGAGGGAAGCGCTAGTGGCGGACTCGCAAGCGGAGTCGAGGATCGCAGAGCCGGAAGTGCAGCAGGCGCGGGAACCGTTTCCCGAGGAGGAAGCCCAGCGCGGGGCGCGCGCCCGAACGTATTTCCAGCAGCACCCGAGGGCGAGATGGTTTCTGCTGTTCGTGGTGCTCGCCGTCATTGTCACCGCCGTTCTTCTCTGGCGCTATTATGGGGCCCGCGAGAGCACTGACGACGCGCAGCTAGACGCGCACATCGCTCCGGTCAGCGCGCGCGTGAGCGGCACCGTCGTCAAAGTCAACGTGGATGACAACCAGTACGTGAAGGCGGGTGACGTGCTGGTGCAGCTCGACCCGCGCGATTACCAGCTTGCCCTCGACCAGGCCAAGGCCAACCTGGCGGACGCGCTTGCCGGCCATCGCGCCGCGCAGACCAGCGTTCCCATTACCCATACCAGCACCGCCAGCGCGCTCGAGACCGCGCGCGCCAATCTCAATGCTGCGCAGAAGGAAGTGAACGCCGCCCAGGCGCGCCAGCGCGAGGCGCAGGCCAACCACACCAAGGCGGCGCAGGATCTGGAGCGCATGCGGCAACTGGTGGCCAAGGACGAAGTCTCGCGCCAGCAGTACGACAGCGCGGTGGCCGCCGAACAGGCAGCGCGCGCCACCGTGGACGCCACTCAGGCCGCGGTTGCCGGCGCCCAGAGCCACGTCATCCAGGCGGAGGCGCAGGTACGCGCCGCGCAGACCGCTCCCCAGCAGGTCGCGGTCACGGAAGCGCGCGCCGGCGCTGCCGGAGCCTCGGTGGAAAAGCAGCGGGCCCTGGTTTCGCAAGCGCAACTCAATCTCGACTACACGACGGTGAAGGCGCCGGTGAGCGGCATCGTCAGCAAGCGCAACGTCGAACCCGGACAGGTGGTGCAGCCCGGACAGCCGCTGCTGGCCATCGTCAACCTGGAAGACATCTGGGTCACGGCGAATTACAAGGAGACGCAACTGGAGCACATGAAGGTCGGCCAGCGCGCCACCGTGCACGTGGACGCCTACAATCGCGATTTCAACGGACACGTGGATTCGATTGGCGGCGGCACCGGCGCCCGCTTCAGCCTTCTGCCGCCGGAGAACGCCACCGGCAACTACGTGAAGGTGGTGCAGCGCGTCCCGGTAAAGATCGTATTCGAGCCGGGACAGGATGTTCGCCAGCTTCGTCCTGGCATGTCGGTGGTGACCACCGTCCGCGTCAAGTAGTCAGTTCGGCGGCCTGAGCCGCTGAGGGAGCAATGCCGCGCCGCCAGGACATTGCCGTCAACCCGTGGATCATCGCCATCGCGGTGATGCTGGGCACCTTCATGGAGGTGCTGGACACCACGGTGGTCAACGTGTCGCTGCGCCACATTGCCGGCAGCCTGTCGGCAACCGTGGACGAAGCCACCTGGGCGTTGACCTCCTATCTGGTCGCCAATGCCATCGTGCTCCCCATGACCGGCTGGCTTTCGAACCAGTTTGGGCGCAAGCGCATCCTGCTGACCTCGATCATCGGTTTCACCATCTCTTCCTTCCTCTGCGGCATGGCCCCCAACCTGCCCTTCCTCATTATTTTCCGCGTGGTTCAAGGCGCCACCGGCGGCGGACTGCAGCCGCTCTCGCAAGCCATCATGCTGGAAGCCTTTCCTCCCCATGAGCGCGGGAAAGCGATGGCGTTCTGGGGCCTGGGCATCGTGGTCGCGCCCATGCTCGGGCCGGTGCTCGGCGGCTGGATTACCGACAACTACAGCTGGCGCTGGATTTTTTATTTGAACCTACCCGTCGGCGTCGCGGCGGTCATCATGTCGCAGCTCTTCATCTTTGATCCCGGCTACATCGGCCGCAAGACCAAGGTGGACTGGTGGGGAATCGGGCTGCTGGCCCTCGGCATCGGCGCCCTCCAGATCATGCTCGACAAAGGACAGGAAGAGGATTGGTTCTCTTCTGACTTCATCCGCGTTCTTGCCGCCCTGATGTTCTTCGGCCTGGTGTTCTTCGTGATTCGCGAGCTGAGAGCGGCCCACCCGGTGGTGGACTTGCGCGTCTTCAAAGTCCGCACCTACGCCACCGGTGTGTTCATGATGACGGTGCTCGGCTTCGTGCTCTACGGCAGCATCGTCCTGCTCCCCATCCTGCTGCAATCGCTGCTCGGATATCCGGCTCTGCAGGCGGGCTGGGCCATGCTGCCGCGCGGGCTCGGCGCTTTTATTGCCATGCCGTTTGTTGGCGTTCTGATGTCCAAGGTGGAGCCGCGCAAGCTGCTGTTTCTCGGGTTCCTGGTCGCAGCCTACTCCATGTGGGACCTGGGGAACATCAACCTGAACGCCGGGTACTGGGATGTGTTCTGGCCGCAGTTCATCCAGGGAATCGCCATGGGTTTCTTGTTCGTGCCTCTTACCACCATTACCCATGATCCCATTGCCAAGGAGCGCATGGGAAACGCCACCAGCGTGTTCAACCTGATGCGCAACATCGGCGGCAGCGTCGGCATTGCCATGGTCACCACCATCGTGGCGCGCCACACCCAGACCAACACCAACATTCTGGGCGCGCACATTTCACTCTACAACCTGCCGACCCAGCAAATGCTCAACGCAGCACGCGCGGCGCTGATGGCCAAGGGCATGGATTACTACACCGCGACGCAGCAGGCCTACGCTGCACTCTTCGGCATGGTTTCGCAGCAGGCCGCCATGGTTTCATTCGTCAGCGCCTTCCGCCTGCTGGGCATCATGTTTCTGTGCGTGATTCCGCTGATCCTGCTGATGAAGAAGCCGCAACATCAGGCCGGACCGACGGCGATGCACTGAAGGACCTTGACTGGTGTCATCCCGACCCGGAGCGAGCGCAGCGAGGGAGCTGTTGTGATCGCCACGCAAATCTGCAGTTCTCCATTTCATGCATCTTGATCCCAACGCCGCCCATCCTTTTCTTATCTGCGAAGAGGTGAGAACCAAAATGACGCAAGACCGCCGCTCTCCTAACGCTCCCGCCATGCAAACCCGCCGCCTCGACCACACCACCGAACAAATTTCCGCCATCGGCTTGGGCTGCATGGGCATGTCCGAGTTCTACGGCGAGCGCAACGACGACCAGAGCATCGCTACCATTCATCGCGCGCTCGACCTCGGCGTCACTTTTCTCGACACCGCCGACGTCTACGGCCTCGGCCACAACGAGGAGCTGGTCGGGCGCGCTATCAAGCAACGCCGCGATGAGGTGTTCCTGGCCACGAAGTTCGGGAATGTGCGGAATGCAAGCGGCGACTGGATCGGCGTTAATGGCCGTCCGGATTACATCCGCCACTCCTGCGACGCCAGCCTCAAGCGCCTCGGCGTGGACCACATCGATCTCTATTACCAGCACCGTGTCGATGCTGGAGTTCCGATTGAAGAGACCGTCGGCGCCATGGCCGAGCTGGTGAAGCAGGGCAAAGTGCGCCACATCGGATTGTCCGAAGCGGCCGCGGGGACGATCCGCCGCGCGCAGAAGGTTCATCCGATCGCGGCGCTGCAGACCGAGTACTCGCTGTGGACGCGCGACCCCGAAGCCGAAATTCTCCCCACCTGTCGCGAACTGGGCATCACGTTTGTCGCGTACAGTCCGCTCGGGCGCGGGTTCCTCACCGGACAGATCAAGCGCCCGCAGGACATCCCGAAGGACTATCGCCGCAACATGCCGCGGCTTCAGGAAGAAAATCTGCGCAAGAACCTCGAGCTCGCGGAACGCGTCGAGCAGCTGGCGAAAGAGAAGAGCTGCACGGCGGCGCAACTTGCGCTCGCGTGGCTGCTGGCCCAGGGCGAGTTCATCGTTCCCATCCCCGGCACCAAGCGCCAGAAATATCTGGAGCAGAACGCGCAGGCCGTAAATCTGAACCTCACGCCCGACGACCTGGCGCGCATCAACCAGGCGCTGCCGCGCGGCACCGCCGCCGGCGAGCGGTACCCGGAGCAGGCGATGAGGCGGGTGAACCTGTAGGCGCAAGGCTCAAGCCGCAAGGTTCAATCCCTCCTTAATGGTGTCATGCCGAGCGGAGTCGCCGCGGCGACCGAGTCGAGGGACCCCGGCGTGTTGCCTTCCGGGACAATGGGCAGTCCACCCCCTCCCCCCCCTGCTCTAATGAAATCAGCAGCTTACGCACGATATACCGTAGCGTCGGGAGGGGTGGCGTGTGGGATCAGGAGGTTAGCCTCGGTGTTTTCTGGAAAACCGAAGATATAGCGCGATTTCCGAATTTTCAAAGAACAGACCACAAGTGATTGCGGTCAGACACCGCGGGCCGCGGTGGTGGCCGCGACCCGGCGCCCGCTCGAATTGAGCAGGATCATCATCCGTCTCAGTGCTGTGGAAAGTCAAGAATTCTATTGCGAATAGAATGTGTATGTTATAGATATATTTCTTTTAGAATACGGTCAGACTTCTGCCGTCCCTTAGGGCTCGGGATTTGCTGGCAGGGTATGCACAGTTCTGCCGGTCGTGAGTCCTGAAATTTAGAGCCTTGGTGTCCGGCCGGAACACCAAGTTTCAACAGAGAAATTCGCTTCTTGAAAGGTTCTTCCTAAAGTGAAGCGTTTACCTGACGTCCTGACTTCTGTCCAGTATTGGGCATCCATTGCAGCAATTCTGGCTGCCCCCGGTGCATGGTTTACCTACTATCGAGCCAGAACCGAATCGCAAGCCCAAACGCACGATCGGGTCTTGAATTGGATCTCTGGAATTGAAGCGGAGCTTGACTTGCTTAGCCTATGGGCTCGCGCCCCTCAGGGCGACTGCGGATATCTTGCGAGCATACCGAAAGAGCAATACACGCGCCTCCAAAAGGACTGGTTCAACCCGAGCCGTCAGATCTTCACCGTGAATCTGCCCTTACTGCAGAGCTTTACATCGTTTTCGGAGTTGAGTCGTTTGGCCCCTTTAGTCCGACCATTGGTGATGCTTAATCACTCCGTCCGGCGGATTTTCGACTTGCACAGCGAACTGCGCGAATTTGCTCACGCACATCCTGAACTGTACGGAAACGTTGAGAGAAAACTCGCATCTCGCCCAGTTCATTTCACGCCGGAGGAGCAGGTTTACGCCAACATCATCTTTGGAATGAACCTGCGAATCCATGTTGAACTGATTGGAGGGGAAGATTCTGCGGACGAATACTGTCTGTATAAAGCGTTCCGAACCGCGAGAAATGCAATACAAGAATTCAAAACAAACCTTAAGTCGCCTGCAGCACCGCCGTGGTTTGCTCTACTGCACATTGCTTCCGCGGGGTTCATCCTGTTGGGTTTGTGGCAGGTTCTACGTTGGCTCCGAATCCTTTGACGAGAAATCAAGTCTCATTTGTTGGGCAGGAAGCTCTCGTAACGCGTCACATTATACGTAGACTGAGCCTTTTCCTTCTCTTCGACAGTGAAGCTGACCCCGTTTCCTCTTATTCCTGCCGACTCCAGATCAAGTGCCCATTGAAGAACCCGCCGTCGAACGGCCTCAAGTATTGCCTTTAATTGAGAGGCATTGAGGTAGATGGAGGGCTGGAGTTTCGGCCCCCTTATCATCCCGCGAAGTAATATCTCTTGTTGCGGAGGGTAGCCATAGTGGAGTCCGCTGTCCCCCGACTTCTCTGATTGCTGCAAATCATGTTCTATCTGGCTGAGCGGATGGCCAAAATGCATCGTGGAAACCATCTCTTGTACTTCCGCTTGTGCGAAGTTGATGCCCTGGTATCCGTGATACGGATTCCAGACTTGTGGCATCCCGGAGAGATGTCTGTAATTTGGCAGAGTATCGGCAGTGGGATACCCGTCCAGCTCCAGCTTTACCCAATCCGCAAGTTCCTTGACGTTTAGCTTTGTCGCAACGACTAGAGATTTCTGAAGCAACTGAGTTACTGGAATATCCCAGTTGAGTGCGTCTCGTTGCAAATCTTCGATCAAGGAAGCCATATGAAAAGCTTACACCTCAAAGCCAGGATCCCTCGCGTAAGTTGCTGACTATAATGGAAACCCCCATGGGACAGGGTTATCCGTTATCGCCGCCGATAATCCCCTGACCTATAATCCTCACCCGGTATTTTTATGCCTATCCGCACCATCATCGAACCGTTCCGCATCAAGAGCGTCGAGCCCATCCGCTGGACGACGCGCGCGCAGCGCGAAGAGCTGCTCAAGGCCGCGCATTACAACCTCTTTCTGCTTCCCGCCGATGACGTGCTCATTGATCTGCTGACCGATTCTGGCACCGGCGCCATGTCCACCAACCAGTGGGCGGCGGTAATGCAAGGCGACGAGAGCTACGCCGGCAGCCGCAGCTTCGACCGATTCCGCGACTCGGTGCAGGACATCTTTGGCTTCCGCCACGTGATTCCTACCCACCAGGGACGGGCCGCAGAGCGCATCCTGTTCGGCGTGATGTGCAAGAAGGGCGACGTAGTTCCCAACAACACGCATTTCGACACCACGCGCGCCAACGTCGAGTTTGTCGGCGCCGAGGCCGCGGACTTGCCGATCCCCGAAGGCAAGCAGCCGGCGCTGCAGCATCCCTTCAAGGGCAACATGGACGTGGCCGCGCTGAAGCAGTTGATCGAGCGCGTGGGGCGCGAGCGCGTTCCTTTGGTAATGCTCACCGTCACCAACAACTCCGGCGGCGGCCAGCCGGTGTCGCTGGAGAACCTGCGCGCCTACCGCGCCCTGCTGGGCCGCTTCGGCAAGCCGCTGGTGATCGACGCCTGCCGCTTCGCCGAGAACGCCATGTTCGTCAAGCTGCGCGAGCCCGGGCAGCAGCAGCGGGACGTCAAGTCGATCGCCCAGGAGCTCTTCTCGCTCGGTGACGCCTGCACCATGAGCGGCAAGAAGGACGGCATGGTCAACATCGGCGGCTTCATCGCCCTGCGCGACGAGCGCTGGGTCGAGGCGGCCCGCAACCTGCTGATCCTCACCGAGGGCTTTCCCACCTACGGCGGGCTGGCGGGGCGCGATCTCGAGGCCATGGCCGCCGGCCTGGAGGAGGTGCTCGACGAGGACTACCTGCGCTACCGCCTGCGCACCGCCGAGTACCTCGGCGAGAAGCTGCTGGCGGGCGGCGTCCAGATCGTCGAGCCGACCGGCGGCCACGCCGTCTACATCGACGCCCGCGCCTTCCTCCCGCACCTGCCGGCGGAGCGCTACCCGGGCTGGGCGCTGTGCGCGGCGCTCTACCTCGAGGGCGGGCTGCGCGGCGTGGAGATCGGCTCGGTGATGTTCGGCAAGCGGCTCGACGACGGCACCGAGACCCTCCACCACGTGGACCTGGTGCGGCTGGCCTTCCCGCGGCGCGTCTACACGCAGAGCCACTTCGACTACGCCGCCGAGGTGATCTGCGAGCTGAAGGCCAGGGCCTCGACGGTGCGGGGGGTGCGCATCGCCAGGCAGGCCAGGCACCTCCGCCACTTCACCGCGGAGTTCGACTGGGCCTGACGGCGACGCCGGCCCGGCCGGACGACCGGCCCCAGTGCCCCGACCCAGGCAAGATGACGTGACGAGAGAGCCGAGGCCGAAGGGA
>JBPCSQ010000002.1:0-7077 GCA_051006995.1 Terriglobales bacterium | reverse complement strand
AGCTTGAGCTGGAACTACGAGCTGCCCATCGGCCGCTGGTTCAATATTTCGAACCATGGCTTGGGCAAGGCGGTCAACGGCTGGGCGATCAACGGCCTGCTGACCTGGCAGTCGGGTCTGCCGTTCATGGTATTTGACAGCGGATCCAACACGGTCACGGATGTGAACGGCAACAACGGCGCCAACTTCGCCACCTTCGATACGGGTGCGAACCGGGCGACCGCGTTCGTGTCCACGCCGGATTGCCAGGTTGGTTCGGTCGATTGCTGGATCAACCCGGCGGCCTTTGCTGGTACGGCGACGTCGGTTTCGAGCCCGCTTTGCGCGGACTCGCAACTGGCACCGGATCCGACCTGCGCCGGCGGCCTGTTCTACGAAGGCAACGTTCCACGCAACATCTACCGCGGACCGCGGCAGTCCAACATCGACTTCTCCTTGTCCAAAACCACCAAGGTCACCGAGAAGACGGCGCTGCAGTTCCGTTGGGAGGTGTTCAACCTGCTCAACCACCCGGCCTTCGCCGGTCCTGGTGCAGGTGGAGCGGGCTCGACCAACGGCAACTACGGATTCGTAAGCGTGACGGGCGATACGCTGCCATCGAGTGATCACACTCGTATGACCAGCATCCTGAACACGGCGAACCGTCCGCGCATCATGCAGTTTGCTGTGAAGTTCAGCTTCTAATTCACAGCTGGTTTCACTTTCAGGGAGGCGCTTTGCGCCTCCCCTTTTTTGTTGTGGAAATTCGCTGTGTCTAGCGGGCGAGGTTGCCGAACATCGGGTAATGGCTGGCCGCTCCCATGAAGAACAGCATTGGGAACGAGAGGACGAAGTTGACGCGCGTCACCACCAGGGCGAGGGCACTCATGCGCTGCAATTCCGGCGGCATGGCGGCGCCGGGGTTGTCGCTCACAAAGCGGATCAGTTTCTTCTGCATGCGCCAGACGATGCCCCAAACGTTGAAGAACATGAACCAGCCAATGCCGCCGCCGATGCCGATCGAGAGCAACCGGCTGCTCTCCCAGCCCGTATTATTGGCGGCGAGAAATACGTAGCCGGCTGCCACCACCGCGATGCCGGTGATCAGCCCCAGCGCGGGGCCACCATGCAGCGCCTGCGCCGGTGACATCACGGCGCCCATCTCAAGCGCGAAAGCGATCGTCCAGATTACGAAGAAGGTCCACATCGGACGGCCGGGAGAAACGCCGGCGTTGTGGGCATCGCTGGTGACAATGTTCATCCAGTAGGAAATGCCGGCGAGCACCGTGACCACCGACGACCAGCGGAACCACCACAGCGCCCGCGGCATCAAGCCGGAAACGACGCGCCCGCGGGTGGGGCCGTCCAATTCTTTCATGAACGGCACATTGACGAGGTTGAAGAAAAAGAGCAGACCGATCCAAGTGATGCCGGCCAGGAAGTGGGTCCAGCGGAGCAGCATGAGCAATGCGCCGCCCTGGGGCAGCGCGATGTGGACCTGGAAAGCGGCGAGGCTGGCGAAGTGCACGGTGTCCTCCGGGAAGGCTGCAGGCTACAGGCTTCGGGCTTCAGGAACAGATGCGATCCGCAAGCTCGTGTCCTGATCCGGAACCGGCGCGATTGTAGCAGAGCAGAAATTCCTACCCGGAGGTTGAAAAGCGGTGGACAACGCCGTATCGTAGGGGGCTCTTTGGGCTCTTTGCCTTACCGGGTCATCCGGATTGCCGGTGCGGTGCGCCGGCATGGCAGTGGAACCGGTGTTCTTTCAAAAAGGAGATCGGCAGCATGGATAAGCCGGCGCAGAACATCCAGGATTCGTTTCTCAATACCGCGCGCAAGGACAAAGCCACCATCACCATCTACCTGCTGAGCGGAGTCAAGCTGACGGGGCGGATCCGCTCCTTCGACAAGTACTCGGTCGTGCTGGAGACCAACAACCAGGAGCAGCTCATCTTCAAGCACGCGATCTCGACGGTGGTGATGGCCAAGGGAATGCATTCGGAAGTGCGGCATGAGCCGCGGCCGCCCGCCCCGGCGCCATCGCCGGCGCAGCCTCCGGGCGGCGAGCACGTTCCCGCTTCCGGTACCGAAGGGTAATTACTTCGCTTGCGGGGTCCCGATCCCAATCGCAGTTTCCGGCGGGCTCGCAGCCGTGGTGTTTCCACCGGCAGAGGCGAGGACGGCGAACGTGCGTTCCTGGTCGGACTCGATTACCGCGCGCGGACTCAGCCTGCATCTTCGCGAGAGGACGGCAGCGTGCCGCCATCGGCGCGTGCGGCGCGCGATGCAGCGCAGTCGGCTGCCGCCAATGCCAAGCAATCGAAGCAGCCCCAGTTCAGCGCCGAGGAGTCCATGGCCGAGCTGCGGGAACTGGCCACCAGCGCGGGCGCGCGCGTGGTGGGAGAATTTCTCCAGCACAAGGACAAGCCTGATCCGGCGACCCTGATCGGCCGCGGCAAGCTGGAAGAAATTGCCGGGGCGGCTGCCATGTCGGAAGCCGACCTGATCATTTTCGATCACGACCTCACGGCATCGCAGCAGCGCAATATAGAAAGGGAAGTCAAGCCGCGGGTGATTGACCGAACCCAGCTCATTCTCGACATTTTTGCGCGGCACGCGCGCACGCGGGAGGGCCAGTTGCAGGTGGAACTGGCGCAACTCCAGTATCTGCTGCCCCGGCTGGGCGGACGCGGCGTCGAAATGTCGCAGCTCGGCGGTGGCATTGGCACCCGTGGTCCGGGCGAAACGCAACTCGAGACCGACCGCAGAAAAATCTTTCGCCGTATCCGGCACATCCAGGAGCAACTGGAGAACGTGCGCAAGATTCGCGCCCAGCAGCGGCAGCGGCGGCAATCCGTGCCAGTGGCGACAATTGCCCTGGTGGGATACACCAACGCGGGGAAATCCACATTGTTCAATGCGCTCACGCGGGCGGGCGTGCTGGAATCGGCGAAGATGTTTGCCACGCTCGACCCAACGATTCGTGCGGCCACGCTGCCCTCGAAGCGAAAGGTGCTGCTGAGCGATACGGTAGGGTTCATCCGAAACCTGCCGCACACGCTGGTTTCGGCGTTTCGCGCGACGCTGGAAGAAGTGCAGCGGGCGGCGCTGATTCTGCAGGTGTCGGACGCAAGCAGCCCCATTCGCGCCGAGCAGGAAGCGCAGGTGGAAAAAGTGCTGCGCGAGCTGGAATCGGAAAAGAAACCTCGCCTGAAGGTGATCAACAAAATTGACGTGTTGCCGGAGAGAGAACGCGGGCACTTGCGCGACGACGCGCAAGCCGTTCATGTTTCGGCGCTGCGGAACGAGAACCTGGAGACGCTTCTCGATCGCATTGATCAAGCCTTGCAGGAAGATCCGTTGCAGCGAATCCAGCTGCGCGTGCCGCAGTCGGAGGGGAGAGCCTTGGCAGCGTTGGAGGCGGGAGCGCGGATTTACTCCCGACGCTATCGCAACGGCATGGTGGAAATGGAAGCGCAGGCGCCGGAGAGCGTGGTGCGGAAGGTGGGAAAATTCGTGATCAAACATTAAATGGGCCGGCGGTCAAAGAGCGGTGACGATTCCTTGACCACTGGCCCATTCGATCCTGAATCGGATCGGAGGTGATACCTATATGGTACCCCTCTTCGACCCCCTGTCAAGGACATACGCAAGTTTCTGCGCACCCGAGTCGCGGCACGTTGGAGCCGCTCGGCAGCATTCGCCTGGCCGCTTGGCTCCAGCGGCGGAAGTCGCGGCAAATCAAGCAAATGGCGCGTTGACAGCCGTTCTGACCGATGTTAATTTCTAAGGTTTAAAAGCCATCATCGGCTAGCCTGGTTACCCGTCCGGACATGGAAGAGACGCTCAGACAATTAGGCGAATTACTGCTTGGGGCAATCCCCACGGTCATCCTCTTTGTTACTACGTTTCTTCTGTACCGCTACATTGTGCACGGCCCGCTGGAGCGGGTGCTGCAGGAACGCTACACAAGGACCGAAGGCGCGATCGAAAGGGCCCGTGCCGATGTTGCCGCCGCGGAGGCCAAAACCGCCGAATACGAGCAGCGGCTGCGCGAAGCCAAGATGGCAATTTTCAAATCACAGGAAACGCGCCGCCAGCAGATTCTGCAAACCCGGCAAGCTGCCATCCACGCCGCGCGCGATCGTGCCGGAGCACAGGTGTCGCAGGCTCGTGACCGCATCAATCAGGAACTGGAGGCCGCCAAGAAGCAGTTACAGCCGGAAAGCGAACGCTTGGCCGGCGAGGTGATCCGCATCCTGCTTCGTCCCGCAGCCGCTGCGCAGCGGCCGATGGGCGGTGCGCAATGAAAATTCGCACCCGCGTTATCGCCATCCTTTCCGTCGCAGTCTTGATTGCTGTTGTCTCAGTCGCCCAGGAGAAGGGGAAGGAAAATCCCAACCCTGCCCCGCCAAAATCGGCCGAGACAAGGGCGGGGCAACAGCCATCGGAACAAGCGCAGGGAGCCAATCCGGCGCCGAAACACGGCGCGGAAGGCAAGGCGGAGAAGGCGGAGAGCCAGGAAGGTCCGAGCGCCGAACTGGCCGAGGCATCGCGCGAAGCGGCGGGCGAGGAAGAAGAGAACGCCGAATTCAAACTGTCGCCCTCGGTGCGCTGGGTGGCGACGCACACCGGCCTGAGCCCGCACGGTGCCTACTGGCTGCTGTACTCGCTGGATTTTCTGATCATCGCGCTGGCCATCGGATGGGTTTGGAAGTCGAATATCCCGGCGGCATTCCGCGCCCGCACGCAGTCCATCCGCAAGACGATGGACGAGGCGCAAAAGGCCAGCGCCGATGCTACGCGGAGGCTCACCGAGATTGAGGTCCAGCTGGCGAAACTGGATTCCGAAATCGCCGCCATGCGCGTCTCGGCCGAGGCGGACGCCGCGGCGGAAGAGCAGCGCATTCACGCGTCCGCGGAAGAGGACGCGCGCAAGATCATCGCGTCGGCCGACGCTGAAATTCAATCGGCGGCGCGCCTGGCGCAGCGCGATCTGAAGGCGTACGCGGCGGAGCTGGCGGTTTCGCTGGCCGAAAAGCGGATCCAGGTGGATGCGGCGACCGACGAGGCGCTGGTGCAGAATTTCGTCGGGCAACTTGGGCAGTCGAACGGCGCCAAGGAGAACCGATAATGGCCGCCGTTACCAGCCGCTACGCGCGTGCCTTCGCCGACGTGGTTTTCGACAAAAAGCTGGACTCTACGGTCGTGCTTCAGCAATTGCACAGCGTGCAGGAATTGCTGAACGCGAGCGAGGATTTGCGGCGAGTCTGGGAAAACCCGGCCATCCCGGCCGATCAGAAACGCAGTTTGCTGGATGCAATTGTGGGGCGCGAAAACATCCTCAAGCCGGTGCGGAACTTCCTGGCGGTGCTGATTGATCACCGGCGGATTTTCCAGCTACCCGAAATCGCGCGCCAGGTGGAGACCGAGTTGAACTCCCGCCTGGGCATGGCCGAAGCCGACGTAACCAGCGCGCGCGAGCTTTCGCCCTCGGAGCGACAGGCGGTGGAATCGCAGGTGCAGAAGCTGACCGGCAGGAAAGTCCGGGCCCGTTACGCTACCGACCGCAGCCTGTTGGGCGGGGCGGTGGTGAAGGTGGGCAGCACCATTTACGACGGCTCCGTGCGGGGGCAACTGCGAAGGATGAAGGAGCAACTTGCTGCGGACTAGCTATTAGCTCTTGGCTTTTAGCTCTTAGCTACTGCACATGTGACGCGGCGAAGTGGCCCCTGACAATTGGCTGGAGAATGATTTGGGCTCTCGCTGAATAGGTAAGAGCTAACGGCTAAGAGCTAAGAGCTTTTTTTATGGCACAAATTAAAGCAGACGAAATCACGAAACTCATTCGCGAGCAGATCGAGAACTACGAATCGCGCATCGCGGTGGATGAAGTCGGCACCATCATCTCGCTCGGCGACGGCATCGCGCGCGTGCACGGCCTCGACAAAGTCATGGCCGGCGAACTGCTTGCCTTCCCGCACAATGTGGCGGGAATCGCCATGAACCTGGAAGAAGACCAGGTGGGCGTGGTGGTGCTGGGCGAGTACACCGAGCTCAAGGAAGGTGACGAGGTCAAGCGCACGGGCAAGATTGCCAGCGTGCCCGTGGGCGAGGCGCTGATTGGACGCGTGGTGAACGCCCTCGGCCAGCCCATTGACGACAAGGGCCCCATCGCCGCCGAAGCCAACAACCCGGTGGAGCGCATTGCTCCCGGCGTGATTGACCGCCAGCCGGTGCGCGAGCCCATGGCCACCGGCCTGAAGGCGATTGATGCCATGATTCCGATTGGCCGCGGTCAGCGCGAGTTGATCATCGGCGACCGGCAGACCGGCAAGACCGCCATCGTTCTGGACACGATCCTGAACAACAAGGGCGGCGACCTGATCTGCATCTACTGCGCCATCGGACAAAAGCGATCCTCGATCGCGCAGGTGGTCAAGATTCTGGAAGACAACGGCGCGATGGATTACACCATTGTCGTGGCCGCCTCGGCCTCCGAGCCCGCGCCCATGCAGTACATCGCGCCCTACGCTGCTTGCGCCATCGGCGAGTATTTCCGCGACAAAGGCAAGCACGCGATCACGTTTTACGATGACTTGTCGAAGCACGCGGCTTCCTATCGCGAGATTTCGCTGCTGCTGCGGCGTCCGCCGGGCCGGGAAGCGTATCCGGGCGACGTGTTCTATCTGCATTCGCGGCTGCTGGAACGCGCCGCCAAGCTGAGCGACAAAAACGGCGGTGGCTCGCTGACTTCCTTGCCGGTGATTGAGACGCAGGCAGGCGACGTTTCCGCCTACATTCCGACCAACGTGATTTCCATTACCGACGGCCAGATTTACCTGGAGAGCGACCTGTTCAACTCCGGCATCCGGCCGGCGGTGAATGTCGGCCTGTCAGTCAGCCGCGTCGGCGGCAGCGCGCAAATTAAGGCCATGCGCCAGGTGGCCGGCACCCTGAAGCTGGAGCTGGCGCAGTTCCGCGAACTGGCGGCATTCGCGCAATTCGGCAGCGACCTGGACAAAGCCACGCAGGCGCAGCTCAACCGCGGCCAGCGGCTGGTGGAGATTCTCAAGCAGGACCAGTACAGCCCGTTGC
>JBPCSQ010000001.1:0-184991 GCA_051006995.1 Terriglobales bacterium | reverse complement strand
CCCAACAGCAGGTCCCTCGTCGCTGCGCTCCTCGGGATGACTCCCGTTGAAGCTATGACCTCCGCTGAAATTGCGATTCCCAACAGCAGGTCCCTCGTCGCTGCGCTCCTCGGGATGACTCCCGTTGAAGCTATGACTTCCGCTGAAATTGTGATTCCCAACAGCAGGTCGCTCGTCGCTGTGCTCCTCGGGATGACTCCCGTTGACGTTATGACCTCCGCTGAAATTGTGATTCCCATCGAGGTTAAGGCGAAGGAAATTTTCGCGCTCGAGTCGCTCGCGGGTGATGCCGGCGAGGTGCGGATGGCCGGAGGAGAGCGCAAGATCGATCATCTCATCCACCGACTGGCTGAAGCAGGCATCGTCGAAGCCCATGCGGAGCGCGAGCGCGCGGAAAAGTTCGACGTTGGAGCGGCACTCGCCCAGCGGCTCAATCGCCTGGTTCGAGATTTGAACGAAGTAATGGCCGTAGCCGGTCTGCAAATCCTTGTGCTCGAAAAACGTGGTGGCCGGCAGAATGATGTCGGCGTAGTCGGTGGTGTCGGTGAAAAACTGCTCGTGCACGACGGTAAACAAATCGGGACGGAGCAGGCCACGAATGACGCGGTTATGATCGGGCGCGACCACCGCGGGGTTGGAGTTGTACACGAAGAGCGACTGGACAGGCGGGTTGTCGAGTTCGGTGAGGGCGCGGCCAAGCTCGACCATGTTGACGACGCGCGTGGGTTTCGGCATCAGCTCTTCGCCGCGCAGCGCGTCCTTGTTCACCCCGTTGGCGTCGCCGGTGGAAAGCTGGAGGCCGCCGCCCACCTCTTTCCACGCTCCAACGAGACACGGCAGCATGCAGACGGCGCGCACGGCGGTGCCGCCGAACTCGCTGCGCTGGATGCCGTAATTCAGTCGAATGGCAGCGGGACGCGTGGTGGCATATTCGCGCGCCAATTTCTGAATATCGGCGGCATCAATCCCGGTCCAGCGCGCAACGCGATCGGGAGGATAGTCCTGAACGCGCGCGCGGAGCTGGTCGAAGCCGGTGGTGTGTTGGGAGACGTACTCCGCGTCGTAGAGGCGCTCGTTGATGATGACGTGCATCATGGCGAGCGCGAGGGCGGCATCGGTCCCGGGATTGACAGGCAGATACCAATCGGCACAGCGGGCGGTGCGCGTGCGGTAGGGATCAATGACCACGAGTTTGGCGCCGCCGCGGCGAGCTTCCTCGATGAACGGCCAGAGATGGACGTTGTTGCCGTGGATATTAGCGCCCCAGGCGATGATGTAGCGCGAGCGGGCGAACTGCTCGGGCTCGGTGCCGAGCTTTAGTCCATAGAGGGAGCGGATGCCGACTTCCCCGGCAATCGAGCAGATGGTGCGGTCCAGTTGCGATGCGCCCAAACGATGGAAGAAGCGGCGGTCCATCGAGCCGCCATTCAGCACGCCAAGGGTGCCGCCGTAGGAATAGGGAAGGATGGCCTCGCCACCGTGCTGGCGGACAATGTCACGGTAGCGGGTGGCAATTTCGTCGAGCGCTTCGTCCCAGGAGACGCGGCGAAAATCGGACTGATTGCAGGCGCGAGCGCCTTTGGGAGCAATCCGGCGATAGGGATAAAGGACGCGGTCGGGAGCGTACACGCGGTCCAGGTACTTGGATACCTTGGCACAGAGAAAGCCGCGAGTGACGGGATGATCGGGATCGCCCTGAATGCGGGTGGCGCGCCTATTCTCGACGGTGATGAGGACACCGCAGGCGTCGGGGCAATCATGGGGACAGGCGGCGTGGACAACGGATTTCATCATGTTCCGCTGTGATTATAAAGCGAGAGTCATTCTGCCGGGGGAGTGGAAACGACGTCGAGAAGAGCCACCGCCATGCGCGCCACCAGGAAGGTCGGCACAATGTCGGTAAGCCAGACCATGGATTGCGCGCTGATGATGCCGAAGCGAAGCAGAAGGAATTCCAACGCGCCGAGCGAAAGGTAGAGAGCCAAGGCGCGCTTCCAGCTAATCGCCGCGAGTACGACACAACCCAGCAGGTTTCCGATGAACACGCAAGCAGCGATGGGGCCGAAGCGAGGAAGGCAGTAGTGTTCGATGACCGTGGGCAGGCCGTAGAGCACGGCGATCGAGGCAATTACGCCGCTGGTGTAGAGGGCTGCCCTGCCGGTCCGGACCATGGAGAACACAATACATTGTGCTGCCGAGTGTCAAGCAGTGTCCATCACCGTGTTCTGAATTCGTAACTAACGCGAATCGGGTTTGTCCCCGCCGTTGACAGCCGCTGATTAATGGTACATGCGGTCGCAAAGAGGACAATGCAGCGCCAGCATGTCCGATTCAAGCAGTTCGGTCAGTGCGGTGCCGCAAGCCGGGCACACCTCCTCGTCGGCATCGGCCAGGAGGTCGATTTCTTCGTCCACTTCGAAGTCGCGGGTGGCAAGGGCAAAGCCGGAAACGCCGTAATGAGGCATGGGGCACCTCGTTGGGGACATTGTGCGCCTGCCGGGCACGCGGCGGTAGCCAGGACCTTAGTTTTTTTCGAGTCGGGGTTCGTTTTGGGAGAGGGGTGTTGATGGCTGTTCCGGCGGCCACACAAGCCCGCCGCTTAGACGGTCATGACCTCTTTTTCCTTGCCTTTGCTGAGTTCTTCCATCTTCTTGATTTCGTCGTCGGTGAGCTTCTGGATTTCGTCGAGCGCGCGACGCTCGTCGTCTTCGGTGATTTTCTTGTCTTTCATAGTTTTCTTGATGGCATCGTTGCCGTCGCGGCGGATGTTGCGCACGGCGGTACGGTGCTCCTCCAGGATTTTGTGGAGGTGCTTGACCATGTCGCGGCGGCGCTCCTCGGTGAGGGAGGGCACGGGGACGCGGATCATCTTGCCGTCATTCATCGGATTCAGACCGAGATCGGCGGAGCGGATGGATTTCTCAATGGCGCCGAGCGATGAAGGATCGAAGGGCTGCACGGTAATCAGTTGCGCTTCCGGCGCGTGCACCTGCGCGATCTGGTTCAGCGGCATCGCCGAGCCGTAGTACTCGACCTGAACACCATCGAGCATGTGGACGGAGGCGCGGCCGGTGCGGACGGCGGCCATTTCCTTGCGGAAGTCGTCGACCGCTTTGTCCATCCGCGTTTTGAGCTGGACGAAAGTTTCCTTGAGAGCAGGATTCGCTGCCATGCTGGGCTGAGCCATGTTTTTCTCCGTTAGAAAGCCGGAATTATAAACGAAGGGATCAGCCACAGAGGACACGGGGGAATTCTTTTCCTTCCCGTCCCGAACTCCTCGGTGTCCTCTGCGGCGAAGATGCGCAGGTCAGGCGCTGACCAGAGAGCCGATTTTGTCGCCGGTCACGACACGGCGGATGTTCCCGTGGCGGTTCAGGTTGAAGATGATGATGGGAAGATTATTGTCCTTACAGAGGCTGATGGCGGTGGCGTCCATCACCTTGAGGCCCTTCTTCAGGACTTCCATGTAGCTGATCCGGTCGAACATCTTGGCTTCCTTGACGATGACCGGATCGGCGTCGTAGATACCGTCCACCTTGGTCGCCTTGAGAATGACGTCCGCCTTTATTTCCATGGCGCGCAGCGAGGCAGCCGTATCGGTGGAGAAATATGGATTGCCGGTACCGGCGCCAAAAATGACGACACGATCTTTTTCCAAGTGGCGGATGGCGCGCCGGCGGATGAAGGGCTCGGCGACCTCGTGCATCTCGATGGCGGACATGACGCGGCTATACACGCCGCGCTTTTCCAGGGCGTCCTGGAGGGCGAGGGCATTGATCATAGTGGCGAGCATGCCCATGTGGTCGGCGGTAACGCGGTCCATCTCACGCGCCTGCTCGGCCACGCCGCGGAAAAAGTTGCCGCCGCCGATCACGATGGCGATTTGCAGGCCGAGCGAGTGGACATCCTGGATCTCGGCGGCGATTTCGTGAACGCGGATCGGGTCAACGCCGAAACCCTGTCCGGCGGCGAGGGCCTCGCCGCTGAGCTTGAGGAGGACGCGCTTGAAAACGGGTGTGGACATGAGTTGTTGGTTGATAGTTCCTAGCTGTTAGTTTCGCATCTTTGAGGATGCGGTGGGAAACGGAATGTTGTCTTTGTTCGAGTTGACCTAGATTCCTCGCGGGGCTGAAGCCCCGCTCGGAATGACAGTCATAACGGGATCGTGTTGCGGCACGACTGAAGTCGTGCCCTTCCCAACATAATTCGGTCAACAAAGAAGGGCGGCCGAAGCCGCCCTGGCTATTTCGCCGGATTCTCCGGCGCGGGTTCGGAAGGCTTGGTGGACGCCACGGTCGCGCCCGGGTCGCCGACCTTGAAGCGGGCGAAGCGCCGGACGGCGATGTTCTCCCCCAACTTCCCGATCTTGCTGGCGATCAACTGTCCCACCGACATGGTCTGTTCCTTGATGAAGGGCTGCTCGTAGAGGCAGACCTCCTCGTAGAACTTGCCCATCTTGCCCTCGACGATCTTCTCCACCACATTGGCAGGCTTGCCGGTCTTGGCGGCCTGCTCGCGGTAGATGTCCTTCTCTTTTTCCAGCGCCTCGGGCGTGACGTCTTCCTTGCGGATGAACTTGGGATCGCTGGCGGCAATGTGCATGGCAATGTCGTGCACCAGCTCCTTGAAGTCGTCGGTGCGGGCCACGAAATCGCTTTCGCAGTTGACCTCGACCAGCACGCCGATCTTGCCGCCGGCATGAATGTATTGCGCGACCGCGCCCTCGCTGGTGGTGCGAGTGGCCTTCTTGGCGGCGACGGCCATGCCGCGCTTGCGCAGCACGATGATGGCCTGGTCCAAATCGCCCTTGGCTTCCACGAGGGCGTTCTTGCAGTCCATCATGGGGGCGCCGGTCTTGTCGCGAAGCTCGCGAACCTGGGTGGCGGAAATATTTACGGTAGTAGTGCTCATTTCTTCTCCTGTCTCACATGGCCCTTCGTGGCCCGCCGGCAATGCGCAGTCAGATTTCTCTTTGCAGCTGGGCTGGCACGGGCCTTCATGACCGGCAACCAGCGCACAATCCGGGGTCTTCTTGCAACGCTCGCGGCCCGGATCCTCGGGCATGGTCGCCACTACAGCTTCGAACAAATTGAGACCCGCGGCAGCAGGGCTCGCGGGTCGTAATCATTGCCGTCATTCAACAGCAGATTCCTCGCGGGTTAAACCCGCTCGGAAGACAACCCTTAACAAAACCTCGCTTCGCCGGGCTGAAGCCCGGCGCTCCCACCTACTTGGTGTGCGCCTCGGCGGCGGCAGATTCCGTCTCAACGTCGGCAGGCGCGGGCTGCTTGCGAACGCCTCCACCCAACACTTCTTCCATGCTGACGTCCTCGGTCTCAGCGGGCACGGCGTCGGCAGCAGGTTCGGCAGCGGCGGCAGCTTCGGCTTCGGCCTGCTGCGCGGCATGAACCTCGGCGGCCTGCTTGTCGGTCGCCACCTGCGATCCCTCGACGACCGAATCCGCCACCTTGGAGGCGAACAGCCGGATGGCGCGCAGCGCGTCATCGTTGCCGGGGATCACATAATCCACTTCGCTGGGATCGCAATTGGTGTCCACCACGGCGACCACGGGGATGCCCAGCTTGCGCGCCTCACGCACCGCGATCTGCTCCTTGTTGGAGTCGATGACAAAAACGGCGTCGGGGAGGCGGTTCAATTCCTTGATGCCGGCCAGATTGGCCTGGAGGTGCTTGCGCTCGCGCTCCAGCTTGACAACCTCTTTCTTGGGGAGCAGCTCGTAACGGCCATCGGTGGCCATTTCGTCGAGTTCTTTGAGCCGCTTCACCGACTTCTGCACGGTGACCCAGTTGGTGAGCAGTCCGCCCAGCCAGCGCTGGTTGACGTAGAACATGCCGCAGCGCTGCGCCTCTTCGGCGATGGCGTCCTGGGCCTGGCGCTTGGTGCCGACGAAGAGCAAGAGCTTGCCGTCGGTGGCCAGTTCCTGCACGAACTTGGACGCTTCCTTGAACATCTTCAGCGTCTTCTGCAGGTCAATGATGTAAATGCCGTTGCGCTCGCCGAAGATGAACTCCTTCATCTTGGGGTTCCAGCGCTTGGTCTGGTGCCCGAAGTGGACGCCCGCTTCGAGCAACTCCTTCATGGTGATGGTAGCCAATCAACCTCCTTATTGGATTGCATCCCGGCGCGAGGCCGGAATTACTCCCGTCCCGCCCAAAATGCGAGGCGGGGATTTGAAAAACAGTTTCAGTTTCAGTTTCGAGTTTCAGCATCCGGAACTCGAGGTGAAACCTTGACGTCGACTCGCATCGTTCGAGCTCCAGAACGAGAAACTGAAACTCGAAACCGAAACTTCTCTAGCGCTTGCTGAACTGGAAGCGCTTGCGGGCGCCCTTCTGCCCGTACTTCTTGCGCTCCTTGGCGCGCGGATCGCGGGTCAGGAAGCCTTCCGCCTTCAATTTGCCGCGCAACTCGGGATTGAACACCAGCAGGGCGCGTGCAATGCCCATCTTGACGGCGCCGGCCTGACCATTGACACCGCCGCCACTCACGGAAGCGAGCACATCGAACGTGGCGGCCGTTTCAGTAGTGACCAGCGGCTGGCGCGCCAGAATGCGCTGCGTGTCGGTGACAAAATACTTGTCAAAGGGCTGGTCGTTCACCTGGAACGAACCGGATCCCGGACGAAGAAACACGCGGGCGATGCTGGATTTGCGCCGCCCCGTACCGTAATACTCGACTGTGTCTGCCATGATAGCTTTTAGCTGTTAGCCATTAGCTGTTCGCTAGTGACTCGTTGCTTTCAATTCCCTTCCTCGACTAAGCGCATGCCACGCTTCGAAATTAAGCTTGCCTGGCCAGCGACAACGCTTCCGGCTTCTGCGCCTGATGCGGGTGCTTGTCGCCGCGGTAAACCTTGAGTTTCTTCGCCATCGCCCGGCCCATCTTGGTCTTGGGCAGCATGCCTACGACGGCTTCCTGCACCACCGACTCCGGCTTGCGCGCGAAGCGCTTGCGGAAGTCCTCTTCGCGCAGGCCGCCCGGGTATCCGGTGTAGTGGCGGTAGACCTTCTTCTCGGACTTCAAGCCACTGAGGCGAACTTTGTCGGCATTGATCACGACCACGTGATCGCCGGTGTCAATGAATGGGGTATAGCGCGGGTTCTCTTTGCCGGCCAGGATGCTGGCCACGCGGGTGGCGAGGCGGCCGAGAGTCTGCCCAGTCGCATCGACGACGAGCCACTTGCGCGCAATTTCCCCCTCTTTGGGGAAATACGTAGACATTCCAAATCTCCCAGATATGAAAAAACGCGAAGAAGACCGCTGAGACTTTCCCCCTTTAGATAGGGAACTCCCGGGGCGGGCAACCGCAGGACAACCAAACTTAGAGTATAGAGAAGCTTGCGAGGAACGTCAACGCGTGGACGGCGCGTTTCCCTGAGAAACGGCGGCCAATATGGGAAGCCAATGGCGCAAGTCGGCTGGCGTTTTTCAGGCAGAAAGCTTGACCTGTACAATGACCAGCGTAGGCTTCGCTTGCATTCATTGTGGGGCCGGACGCGGAAGACGGCGAACGACGGGATCTGGGTTCGCCTGTTTCTCCTCTCGGAGGACCCCCGGCCCCCGCAAAACAGCTTTCAGCTGTTAGCGATTAGCCATTAGCTGGTCCGCACAGAATCTGAATTTCTCGCCTACAATTCCCGCATGCAACGACTCTTTTTGGTGTGCGTGGCCGTGTGCGTTGTTGCTGTTTCCCTCCACGCCAATGACAGGGACATCGCGCAGCAGATTAAGGCGGAGTACCACGACAAGACACCCCTGTTACGGCATTTCTATAGCGGCAGCGATTTACATTACAACGCTCAAGGAGAACTGCTTGGAACGACTACCGTGGGGCCCTGGACACTTGCGCGGGTGGCGATCGATAAGGTGAAAATCGAGCAGGACCAACTGCGGATTGACGGCAGGCGAGCAGGGGAGTTGCCGGAACACGAACCATATTTTCCTGCAAAAATCATCGTGGTACCGGGCCAAGATGTGCACATCACGGTTGAGCTGCCGCCCGCGCGAACGGAGCAAGATGTTCGCGCTATTGTCGCGAGAGTTTTCTACAAAGACACGGCAGAGATTGTTACCGATCTGCCGCCGTACTGGCGTGGGTATTTCGCCGCGAGGGGTCATGAGCCGAAAGAGCAGTACACAGTGGAGGGCGACACCATATTCATCCTGCAACCTGACGTAAGTGAGGCAAATTTTCCGATAATTTACAAAGTCGGCGGGCGAATCACTAAACCAAAACTGCTCCACGACCCAGAGCCCGAATATGAGCCCGCTGCACGAGACGCGAAGATACAGGGAACGATCGTGCTATGGCTGGTGGTTGATCCGGAAGGAAAACCGCAAAACATAAGAATCATGAGATCGCTGGGCTTCGGCCTCGACGATCGCGCGGCACAGACGGTGCGTGACTGGCGCTTCCAGCCGGCGACCCGCGATGGCCAACCGGTGAATGTCGGTCTCCACGTCGAGGTCAATTTCCGTCTTTATCGCTAACGCGCCAACGAGGTTCACTCGTACGCCAGGGCGTCAATCGGATCCTTCTGCGCGGCCTTGAAAGCCGGATAGAGGGCGCCGAGGATAGCGCCGACGATCGCAATCGCGATGGCGTACACCACCCAGTTGGCTTGGATAACGACGGGCAGGGTCTTGAACCGTGCCTGGATGGCGTGGCTGGCGAGGTAGCTGACAACAATGCCGAGAATGGTGCCGCCGATCGCCAGCAGCACGGTCTCGCGCAGGATGGTATTGACGATGTAGAGCTTGGAGGCGCCGAGCGATTTCAGGATGCCGATCTCGCGGGTGCGTTCCATGACGGCGGTGTACATGGACTGAAAAATCACGATGAAGCCGATCACCATGGATACACCCACCACAACGTCAATGAACTTGTTGAGCCCAGGCAGGCTTTCGGGCGTGAGCATGGAGAGGTACTCGCGCATCGAGCGCACGGTGTACTGCTCCATGCCGGGGACTGACTTGATTGCCTTCACGATGGCATTGGCGTTGGCCGTGTCGTCGGCTTTGACGTAGAAAATCGAGGCCTTGCCTTGCGCGCCGAGCAGGTCTTGCAGCGTCTGGATGGGGAAGAACTTGCGCGAGCCTTTGCCATGCTCGACGATGCCGCAGACGTGGAACTCGTGATTCAGCGCGTTAATCGTGCTGCCGACATGAAGCTTCTGCTGCGAAGCAGCGTAGTCGTCCACCAGCACGTCGTAGGGGCCGGTAAACGGACCTCCTTCCAGATAGCGAAAGGGCGCGCCCAGCTCGTCATACGTATGGAGATCAATTCCTGAAAGCACCTCCACGGTTCCGGTGGTGCTGAGCTGCATGATGACCGGCGAAACAACGGCGACGTGCGGCAACTTGCGGAGCACGTCGGCAACCTTGATGGAAACAGGGGCGCTGCTGACGCCCATCAGCGCCGAAGCGCCGGGCGGCTGCACCATGACGTCGGCGCCTATGCCCGCCTGCCGCTGCTTGGAATCGTTGAGCATACCCAGCGAGAAACCGACGATGATCAGGATGAGCGTCACTTCGACCGCAATAGCGACGACGCTGATGGCGGTGCGAATGGGACGGTGCACGAGATTGGCGAGGATCATCCGGTTCATAAGCAGTGATCTGTGGCCAGTGGTCAGAACGAACTACCGAATTGTATCGGATGCGGCGGCTCGGCCAGGCGAGATGCATCCATCGAATTTCGAAACCCCAGATTCCTCGCGGGCTGAAGCCCAGTTCGGAATGACAAATCTATTAAGAGCTTGTCAGCACGGCTGAAGCCGTGCCCTTCCCGAAATATTTCTCTGCGGGCGGCTACCTTTCACTGCAGCGGTTGCCCTTTACTGCGGGCGGCTGGCTTCGCCTCCGTTGCCGCCGGCGGGCGGAGCGGGATTGGCGCTATCCAAGCGCACCAGTTGGGAGCCGGGTGGCTGGTTGAGAACGAATTGGTCGTCGGTCAGCGGCTGGTTGATGGTGAGCTTCTCGATGGTCAGCGTGACCGAATATTCCTCCTGCGGACGCCAGATGTGAATCACGGACGGAAAGTTCACGCCTGAATAATCCTTGTAGTCACTGTAAGTGGCGTCGGTGGCGATGTAGCCGTTGCGGTCGTACACGCGCTGGCGAACCGGCTGAAGATCCACACGACTGAAAGTGATTCGCCGCGAAAGATACCAGGTGCCATCGATGCGACGAACGACGTCCACGACGTAATCGGGTTGCAGAGTCACTTTGTGGGACTTGGGATCGGTGATGCGCTGGTTGCTCTGCTCCAGCACAGCGATTTCATTGTGCGCGTCCACGGGGTGCAGCAGCAGCGCGTCATAAATGTGTTGCGGGCGGAGATTTTCCAGCGGCTTCTGGGAGGGGTTGATGACGTTGTTGCTACCGACAATGAATTTGTTCTTCGCCGGGATGGACAGCCTGAAGCTCGAGCCGTTGCTCACCATGTCGAAGGCGCGGTTGCGCACAATGGGGAACAGCCCGATCATGCGCAGCATCTCGGGCTGGCGGACCAGGATGTAGCCCTTCACCTCCTGGTATTCGGTGATCTTGCCTTTGACGGAGCCGCCAGTGGAAGCGGCGATGTCCACGGTGGCGTTGACGGTATGAATTTTCTCCGCTTCGCCGTTGATGATGGCAATCAGGTCCGGAAGCTTGGCCATCTTCAAAGGCACAGTGGACATGGAAACTTGCGCCGGGCGCGAGCGGAACAGGCAGCCGCCGAGCGGCAGCACGAGCAGTAGCAGGGCGACGGCGCGAATCCGGAGGCTTGCAGTCATACGGGAAGGCATCCCAAAAGCCTTAGATGAAAGAAACAGTATACGAGAATGAAATTCGAGCAAAACGGCTCGTCACCGCGACGCGGACATGGCGCGGCGATAGAGGGCGACATTTCGCGAGTGCTCTTCCAAAGTGCGGGCGAAGCGGTGATGCCCACTGCCGTCGCTGACGAAATACAGCATCTCGGAGTTGGCCGGATGCAGCGCCGCCTGCAGGGCCGCGCGTCCGGGGTTGGCGATCGGTCCCGGCGGCAGCCCGGCGCGGTGATAGGTGTTGTAGGGCGAATCGAACTCCAGATCGGACTGGTGGATGGCTCCGCTATACCGCCCTGCGACCAGAGCGGCGTAAATGACGGTCGGATCGGCGGCGAGCGCAATGCCGCGCTGCAACCGATTGTAGTAAACGGCGGCGACCACCGGGCGCTCGTCCGCCACCGCAGTTTCTTTTTCCACGATCGAGGCCATGGTGACGATCTTGTGCAGATCGGTGCATCCGGCAGCGCCGGCAGCCTGCGGCTGGGTTGGAACGGCGCAGATCAGGCCGAGTTGTTCAGCCTCGCGGCGGAAGCGGTGCACCATGGCGCCAATCATGTCGTGCACGGTCTGAGTGCGGGTAAAACCGTAAGTATCAGGAAAAAGATAGCCTTCGAGCGACTGCGCCGCCGGATCGAGATCGCGGATGAAGGCCACGTCGCCACGTGCGGCCTGAATGAAATCCTGTCGTGACCCGAGTCCCGCCTGCTCGATCAAGGCGCCGATGTCGTAAAGATTGAAGCCTTCGGGAATGGTGACGGTGTGCACGTAGATGTCGCCGCGAGCGATGCGGGCGTGCACCTGGCGGGCGGTGGCGGGCTGGTCAAATTTATATTCGCCGGCTTTGAGCGTGCGGCCAGTCACGTAATGCAGCAGCAGAAAAGCGCTCGCGCTGTGAATGACGCCGGCGGATTGGAGTTCCTGCGCGATGTGGCGGCTGGTCCATCCCGGGCGCAGGAGAACGAACTGCGCGCCGTGGGGCTGGGCGGGAAGGTAGAGCGCCCAGGCGAGCCACAGGCCGGCCCCGATGATGGCAAGCAGGACCAGGATGAGGAACGAGCGAAGCACGTGGGTAGTTTAGATGATCGAGGAGGGCAGCAGGTCGTCATACACTGACGACTAGCGCCGCGTGTCGAGGTAATTCTGCAGAATGATCACCGCCGCGATGCGATCCACTGCGCCCGACTTGCGGTCGGCGATGCGCTGCTTCACCGAGCGCTTGAGCCCAAGTGCCTCCTCGGCGGCTACCGACGTAAGCCGCTCGTCCCAGAGTTGCACCGGTACGCCCAGGCGGGCGCGTAGCTCCGCGGCAAGTGCGGCAATCCTGCCGGTCTGCGCACTGGATTCGCCGCCCAGCCTCAGTGGGTGTCCGACGACGATTTCACCAATGTCGTATTGGTGAAGGATCGCGCCGATGGTTTCAATGTCCACCCGTTTACTCTTGCGCCGGAGTGTCGGCAATCCTCGCGCCAGGATCCCAAGCTCGTCGGAAATGGCCATGCCGATGGTGCGAGAGCCGACGTCGAGGGCAAGAATGCGGCGGCGGGGTTGCGCAGGCTGGTGCAGCGGCGCAGAAGAGTGTTGGTTCGGTTCCCCCGGCACAGCGGTATTATAGGCGTCACACATCCTGGTGACCGGATAAGCGATGACAGCCAAACGCAGCGATGCGGAACGGGCGGAGGAGTTGAACGGCGGCGTCGAGGAAGCGCCGCGCGCGGTTCCCTTGCCGGCACAGACCGAGGAGCAGGCGACGGAGGTGCAACGGCACCTGCGCGGCAGCTCGACGGCGACTACCGTGCTGGCCATTGTCGCGGTGCTGACGGTCTGCTACGTCGCCAAGCTTCCCATCATCGTGGTGCTGGTTTCGGTGCTGCTGGCCTTCATCCTGGCGCCCATCGTGGACCTGTTGCAGCGGATCCGAATCCCGCGCGGGTTGTCGGCGCTGCTGGCGATCCTTTTGTTCCTGGGAGTGCTGTGGGGCATCGGGCAGGTGTCCTACTACCGCGCGGTGGCGTTCAGCCGCGAGCTTCCCAAGTATTCAGGGCGAATCCGGCAGGTGATCAGCAAAGTAACCCGCCAGGCGCACGAGTTTCAGAAGACCACCTCTCAAGTGCTTCCCGAGGAGCAGCAGGAAAAGCAGAATGCGCCGACCGTCACGGTGCAACAGCAGAAGGGCTGGGGCGACGTGCTGACCGCCGGGCTGGGGCCGACGATTGAAATTGTTTTCATGGCGTCGTTCATTCCCTTCCTTGCGTTTTTCATGTTGAGCTGGCAGGACCACGTGCGATCGGCCTCGGTGATGCTGTTCAAAATGAAGAACCGCAACACTGCCTACGTCACGCTCGGCCTGATTTCCGGGATGATCCGCAGCTTCATTGTCGGCAATGTGCTGGTGGGACTGTTCATGGGAGCGCTGAGCACGGTGGTGTTCGGCATCCTCGGAATCCCGTACTTTTATTTCGTGGGATTTATCAGCGGATTCCTCAGCCTGATTCCCTACCTGGGCGTGCTGCTGGCCTTCTTGCCGCCGATCATTGCCGGGATCGGGCAAATCCACTCCGGGGGGGTCATCGCGATTGTGGCGACGGTGCTGGGGCTGCACTTGTTCGCCCTGAATGTGCTGTACCCGAAATTTCTGGGAAGCCGGCTGCAACTCAACCCGCTGGCGGTGACGGTCTCGCTGCTGTTCTGGGGCTGGCTGTGGGGGGCGATGGGGCTGGTACTGGCCATTCCGGTAACGGCGGCCATCAAGATTGTGTTCGACCACGTCGAGCCGCTGCGCGGTTACGGCGCGTGGCTGGGCGAATAACTCCTACGAATCCGAGGGGAGCTGCTCCAGGCCCATAGCCGGAGCTTCACTTTCCCGAATCTCAACCTCGGCAATGGTGGCGCGGCCGTCTCGCTGGAGCTGTTGGAGGACGGAATCGCTGGCCTCGGCCGTGACGCCGACGTTGCTACGCAAGAACTCGTCCAAGCCGCCGGGGTCGAAGACGCGAACATAGGAATTGCCGCCGACGGTGTAGTTCAGTTGATAGCGCGGCGCCTGTCCGCCATTGTGGGGTTCGCTCCCCAGCCGGAAGATGTGCACGTAACCGGGCATACCTGGTTCGATGCCGGACAATAAAAAAGCGCGGCCAGACGGCCGCGCGTTGGGAGGTAGAGTTCTTAAGCTTCCGCGATGGTTTCAGGGAAGCGCAGCTTAGATTTCGCCAGCGTCTTGGAGAGCAGTTGCTCAATCACCCCTTCGTCGCAGTTCTTGGCCATGGCCAGCTCACTGACCAGCAGGTAGCGGGCGCGCTCCAGCATCTTCTTTTCGCGGAAGGAGAGCGGCTTGCTCTGAGCCAGCAGCAACAAACCTTTCAGCACGGCGGCCACTTCCAGCAGAGAGCCGGTGCGCATTTTCTCCGAATTTTCCTTGAACCGGTACTTCCAATCGGTGTGATTGCAGCACTTGCCATCGGTCAGGAAATCCATGATCTTCTGGATCTCGCCGTTGCGAATGACCCGGCGCAGCCCGACGCTGGCCACATTATTGAACGGAACCATCACCTTGAGGCTGCTGGACTTAATCTTCAGGAGGTAAAAGCGTTCGACGTTGGGTCCGATGGTGCGGCTGCTGATCTGCTCGATTATGCCCACCCCATGGTTGGGATAAACGACTTTGTCACCAATGTCAAAGGTCAGATTCGCGTTGCTACTCATGAAGGGCACCTGCGAGATGTGGAAGGGTTCGGGCTGTGGGAGAACATCACAAATATACCGCAAAGTAGCCTGAAACGTCAAGCTGGACAAGGGCTTACCACGTTTGCGTCGAGCGAAGCTTTAATCCTATCCACAACATAACAAGGGGGGCGGACGGGTTGTCGCAAAATGACGCGCGATTGCAAGTGAGGCTGCTCTGAAGGGCGGCAACATTTATAATTCGGGAAGTTCCCTGCGGGTTTCCCAAAAGGAACCGCGGGCGAGTATTCCGCGGGACCGTCCGGAACCACGAAAGCTCTCTTTCCCATGCCAGAACACATCAAGAAGAAGCTGGCGGAAGAAATCGAATCCTTGGAGCACGAACTGCAACACGAACTACCCAAGGAACTGAAGAAAGCCGTCGCCATGGGGGATCTCAGCGAGAATGCCGAGTACCACATGGCCAAGCAGCGGCAGGAGTACGTGCGCGCCCGCCTGGGACAACTGAAAAAGCGGATGGCAGACCTGTCGCTGGTGAACATGGCAAACATTCCACGCGACAAGGCGGCGCTGGGATCGACGCTGAAAGTTTACGATTCCACCAAGGATGAAAAGATCCAGTACAAACTGGTCACGAGCGAGGAGAGCGACGTTACCAAGGGGCTGATATCCACCACATCGCCGATCGGGCGCGCGCTGCTGGGCAAAAAAGTCGGTGACACGGTCGAGGTGGTCACGCCCAACGGCAAGCGCGAGTTGGAGGTGCTCTCGCTTCTCACCATTCACGACGAAGCGGAGCAGCAGAAAGAGTCATGACCTGGACTAGCGCAGTCGGCCGCGGCTGCAAAGCGCTTCTTTACAAAATCGTCCATGGACTGGCGCTCACCAGGATCAACCCGAACTATCTCACCTTCTTTGGGCTGGTGATCAACATCGCGGCGGCGGTGCTGTTCGGCTACGGCGATGCCGAAAATCAGGCACGGCTGTTCCGGTGGGCGGCGCTGGTCATCATCGGCGCCGGCATCTTCGACATGGTGGACGGCCGCGTCGCCCGAGCCACCGGTCAGGTGACCGAGTTCGGCGGCTTCTTCGATTCGGTCGTCGATCGCTATAGTGACGTGGTCCTCTATTTCGGCCTGCTGGTTTACTACGCCCGCGCCAATCGCTTCTTTTACGTGGTGCTAACCGCGCTGGTGATGGTGACCTCGGTCATGATCAGCTACGCCCGCGCGCGGGCCGAGTCGCTCATCGGCAAATGCAAGGTCGGATTCATGGAGCGGCCGGAGCGCATCGTGCTGGTGATCATCGGCGGCCTGTTCAACACCATGGCGCCCGTGCTGTGGGTGATCGCCGTGATCGGCAACATCACCGTGGTGCACCGGATCCTGTACACCTACCGGCAGACGCGCGACCGCGACCTGGCCACGCTTTCCGAGGCCGAACACCACGAGATCGTCACCGACGCGAACATCGTCGGATAATCCTGGCTGCAGCCATCCGGACAACACCGTCCCAATTTGGAATCCGCTGCGCTATGATGGCCGGTGCACTCGCGCACCCGATTCCGCGGCGAGGTCCTCCTCTTTGCCTACTAACCCCGTTCTGGTGGTCCACGGCGGCGCCTGGGCCATTCCCGATGACATGGTGGAAGCGCACGTAAACGGCGTCCGAAATGCCGCTGAGGCGGGGTGGCGTGCGCTGGAGCGCGGCGGCTCGGCGCTGGACGCAATCGAGGCCGCGGTGCTGGTGATGGAAGACGATGAGACCTTCGACGCCGGGCGCGGCAGCTTTCTGAATGCGGATGGCCGAGTACAGCTTGATGCTCTCATGATGGATGGCCAGACGCTGCGCGCCGGCGGCGTCGGATGCGTCGAGCACATTCGCAATCCCATCCACGCGGCGCGCAAAGTCCTGGACGAAAGCCCGCACGTGTATTTGGTGGGAAACGGCGCTGAAGCCTTTGCGCAGGAACACGGGATCTCGCTCTGTGCGAATGAAGAGCTGGTGGTGCCCCGCGAAATCGAGCACCTGCGCGAGGCGCAGCAAAAACAGTCCGCGGGCGAAACGCACGAGATTTTCGCCGCTCCGACGAACTCGCATGACACGGTGGGGGCGGTCGCCCTTGACAAATCGGGCAATATCGCCGCCGCCACGTCCACCGGCGGAACATTGAACAAGACGCCGGGACGGGTTGGCGATTCTTCGCTGATTGGCTGTGGCTGCTATGCCGATAACGAAAGCGCGGCGTGCTCGACGACCGGCTGGGGCGAGCCGATGATGAAACTGGTGCTGGCGAAGTGGGCCGCCGACCAGGTTCTGGCGGGCGATGAGCCGCCGAAGGTCGCGGCGGAGGCTATTCATTATCTGCACCGGCGCCTGCACGGTCATGGCGGCATGATCCTCCTCGATGCCACCGGCCGGTTCGGCATCGCCCACAATACGCCGCGCATGGCGTGGGCCGTACGCGCCGCGGGACGCCAGGAACAAGGAATTCAGCGCTCCTAAGGCGCGCCGTGCGACAAACTGCGCCACTGCCAAAAATGGGCCCCCTCGCCCTGCAGCTTGCCTTCCGAGTAGTTTCTGATGTAAAAACCTCGCCACACATTGCCCTTCAAGAGGCGCCTCCGCCCCCCGGTGCCATGCACGGATTCCTATCCGTTCGTGCGTTCTGCCCGGCCCGGCGGACGAAAGGTAGAGCAATCATGAAACGAGTGATGACGCTGTGCATCGTGATCTTCGTCACGTTGGCGATGGTTGGCAGCGCGGCAGCGCAATCGGCGGCAACCGCCGAACTCCACGTTACCGTCAAGGACCCCAAAGGCGCGGTGGTGAAGAATGCCACCGTGACGGTACGCAACGAGGCGCTCGGCACGGAGCGCGCCGTCACGCAGAATACCGACGGTGCGTACCAGTTCCTGTCGCTCCCGCCGGGGCGGTACACCATCAACGTGAAGGCGCCGGGATTTGCGACCCTGGTAGCTCGGGCGGTGAGCATCACCGTCGGCCAGACCGCCGAGGTGCCGGTGAACCTGCAGGTAGCCTCCGTCGAGTCGGTGGTCAACGTCAGCACCGAGCCGGAGCTGATTGAAACGCAGCGCACCGTTTCCACCACCACCATCGAGCAGGAGCGCATCGAGAACCTGCCCATCAATGGGCGCAACTACATCAATTTCGCGCTCACCGATTCCAAGCTGGCGCGGGATACCGCGCCCAGCATCGGGGCCGCGCCCACCTCGGGTTTGAACTTTGGCGGACAGCGCGCGCGCTCCAACCTGGTAAACGTGGATGGCACCGACGCCGTGGACAACTCCACCAACGGCGTTCGTTCCACGGTTTCGCAGGAAGCGGTACAGGAATTCCAGGTCATGACCAATGGCTACGCGGCGGAGTACGGCCGCGCCTCCGGCGGCGTGGTGAACATCATCACCAAGTCCGGCACCAACGATTTCCACGGCAGCGCCTACGGATATCTGCGAAACCGCAAGATTCAGGCGGTGAACCCGTTCAGCAACGTTCCCGACCCGGCATACACGCGTGTGCAGGCCGGCGCGACCATGGGCGGCGCGCTGAAGAAAGACCAGACTTTTTATTTCTTCTCATTTGAGACCACGCGGCGACACGAGACTGGGTTCTCGACCATCGGCCAGGACCAGTACGGCCTTCTTGGCGTTCCCACGCCGCTGGGCACTTTGCAACTGACCCCACAACAGGCGGCCTTCCTGCAAAGCCCGACCCTGGTGGGATATCTCACCAGTCCCAGCGCGCTGGCTCGCGCGACCGCGAATACGCTGGTCGGCAAGTACCTGGCGCTGGCTGGCGGCGGCGCCGGCATCGCCATCAACGGCGCGCTTCCGCTGGGAGTCCAGTTGGCGGGCGGTTTCCCGGTCGCCAATATGTTCCCGACTTCGTCGGTCGCCGTTCCGGCGGTGTTGCCTGCTTCTTTCATGCCTCTTTCGGGGCAAACGGGTAACTATCCGGTGTTTGAAGGGACGACCGTCTATTCGCTGCGCCTGGATCACCGGCTCACTGCGAATCATCAGTTGATGGTGCGTGGCAATGTCAGCCCCAGCACCGCCAATGGAATTCAGGTCCAGGGCCAGAACCAGAACTTCGGACAGAATGGTTACTCCCGCACCGCTACCCAGCAATTCCGCGATTTCGCCATCACGGTGCAGGAAGCGGCGACGATCGGCACCAACAAAGTGAACGAGTTCCGCTTCCAGGGCGCACGGCGCGGATTGCTGTTCGATTTCAATGAAGCGACCCCAACCGGACCCGACGTGGCGGTCAATATCCAGGGCTTTGCCTTCATTGGACGCGAGCCGTTTTCCGCCATTCGACGCACCGAAAAGCGCTACCAGTTCACCGACAACTTTTCCTGGTCCTTGGGCAAGCATGCCATCAAATTCGGCGGCGACTTGAACCGCCTGCCGGTGAATGCCGATTTTGCGGTGAATTTCGGCGGCGTGTACAACTTCGCCGGCATCTCGGCGCCTTCCGGTCTGCAGAATGTTCTGCCCGGATTGGTCTTCCCCGATCTGAATGCAGTTCAGGCTTACGGTATCGGCGTCCCGCAGTACTTTATTCAGGGCGTGGGTAATCCGCACGCGCAGTTCGCTAACACTCCGCTCGGATTTTTCCTGCAGGACTCCTGGCGGCTCAAGCCAAACCTGACGCTGAACTACGGCGTGCGCTACGACGTGGAATTTCTCCCCAGTGCCCCGCCGTTGAACGCCATTTCAACGCCCGCTTACGCCGCGCTCGGAATTGCGAACACCATCCCAACCGACAAGAACAACATTGCGCCTCGCATCGGCATTGCCTGGGACCCATGGAACGACGGGAAGACCGTAATCCGCGGCTCCTATGGACTCTTCTACGATCACCCGCTGCTCGGCATTCAGTTCCTGGCGCAAGCTACCGACGCCGTAGGAACGCCGCAGATTCTGCTGGGCGGCGCGAGCACCTGCGACAGCCTGCCGGCGCCCACCAGTCCGGTGAGCACGATGGCCAATGGATTGACCGCGACCAGCGCGTTCCAGGGAACGCTGAAGAATTGCCTGGGCCTGGGCGGATTCGGGTTAGGAGGATTGTCGGACGCGTTTGGCTACATTTCCAGCCAGCAGCGGTTTAACAGTGCCCTGCCGAATTCCCTGTGGATCAACCAGAACTATCTGGCGCCTTCGATTCCCGTGGCGCCCGGCGTGAACTTGCCGACGCCGCTGCCGGCGCTGCCGTTCGGGTTCCCAGTATCGGCGGATTTCCAGTATGCCTATTCCAATCAGGCCAATCTGTCTATTGAGCGCGACCTGGGCAAGGGGTATGCACTCAGTGTGGACTACAACTTTAACGGCGGCCGGCATCTGAACCGTCCGATAAACGCGAACACGTCGCACGGCGATCTGCTTTGGCAGAATTATGCGAACTCAACGATCTATTCCCCGTTGAACCCGTCCAACGCGCTGCAGGTCCAGGACTGCGGCCTGGTTGGCGGCAAGCCGGTGGTACCCGCGGCGCTAGCGAATTTCTTCCGGCCCTCGGGCATGAACCCCACCTTGGCATCCTGGGTTTCTCTCACACCGGCAGGAGCCGCCTGTGTGGCGTTTACGAAGTCTTTCCTGGCGGCGCATGGATTGGGCGTGGACGCCAATGGCCAACCGCTGCCCGTGATTCCCTTCAGCGACATGTCGGCCCAGAGGTCGAATGGCAGCTCGGTCTATCACGGCCTCACCATGAACCTGAAGAAGCGTTTCAGCACGCACTACGAATTCCTGGCGTCGTACACCTGGTCGCACGCCATTGACGATTCGACGGACCTGGAGTCGCCGCTCGCTCCGCAAGATGCGTACAATTTGCGCGCCGAGCGCTCGAACTCCACCTTCGACCAGCGTCACCGCTTCGTCTTCAGCGGCGTCTATCAGACCGGCAAGGTCGCCGGTGAGGGCTTCTGGAGCAAGTTCGGCAGCAACTGGACGTTTTCTCCGATCATCGAAGCGGCGTCGGGACGGCCGTACACGGTGTTCTCGGCCACTTCGACGCGCAACTTCCAGTTCGCGGCGAACTCGGCAAGGCCAAACATCGTAGCCCTCAACGCCCCGGTGGATTCCTGCGGTGACCCGGTCGTAACCTCGCCGTTCATTTCAGGCATTGCCTTCCAGCTGCCCTGCCCGGCCGATGGCAGCTTCGACGGCAACTCGCCGCGTAACCATTTCACCAAGCCGTACACGTTGTTCACCGATTTCCGCGTCGCGCGTCGCATTAACCTGACCGAGCGTGTGGGACTCGACGCGATCATGGATGTGTTCAACCTGATCAACAAATTCAACGTGGCCGACGTCAACCCGCTCTACACCGAGGCGGGGCGTCCGACTGCGGCTTTCGATCCGCGTCAGTTCCAGTTCGCGCTGAAGCTGACCTGGTAACGAAGAAGGCTTTCGGCTGCAGGCTCCAGGCAAAACCTGGAGCCTGATTTGTTTTGTGCCAGGTGAGACTTCCGCCGCCGCTTCTCCGCGTTTACCATCCACTTATGGCTGAGAAGAAAAAGCATGGCCGCGCCGACGCCACCCACTGCGTCCACGCCGGCGAAGAGCGCCACGGCAAGAAAGTCCCGCTGACCACTGCAATCGCGCAGACTTCGGTTTTCGTCATGCCTGGAATCGAGGAACTGCGCCGCTTTGCCGAGGGGCGCTCCGACGCTTACATGTACACCCGCTACGGCAATCCCACCACCGCGGCGGCGGAGCAGAAAATCGCGGCGCTGGAAGGCGCGGAGGCCTGCGTGGTCACGGCCAGCGGCATGGCCGCCGAGATCGCCACCTTCATGGCGCTGTGCGAGTCAGGTGACGAGATTGTCTCCATGCTCGACATTTATGGCGGCACCACCAAGCTGTTCGACGTGGTGTTGCCACGCTTCGGCATTCGCACGCGCCTGGTTCCCTTTCACGAGCTCAGCGCCATCGAGAAGTACTTCACGCCCAAGACCCGGCTGCTGTTTCTGGAAACTCCGACCAATCCAACCCTGCGCTGCGCCGATATCGCCGCCCTCGCCTCCGTCGCGCACGGTCACAACGCGCGCGTTGTAGTGGACAATACTTTCGCCACGCCGCTGCTGCAGAAGCCACTCGCCCTCGGCGCCGATGTCATCATTCATTCCGCCACCAAGTATCTCGGCGGGCACAATGACCTCACCGCCGGCGCCGTCGTGGGAGCGCGGACCTGGCTGGACACGATCCGCGAGATGGTCAAGTTCACCGGCGGCTGCCTCGACCCGTTCGCTTCCTACTTGCTGATCCGCGGCCTCAAGACGCTGGGCATCCGTACGGAGCGTGGCTGCCGCAACGCCCGCATCATTGCCGAAGCGCTGCGCCGAAATCCCAAGGTCGAGCGCGTCATGTATCCCGGGCTGGAGGACGATCCCTCGCACCCGGTCGCCCAGCGGCAGATGAGCGATTTCGGCATGATGGTTTCCTTCGATATCAAGGGGGGCGGCGCCGCCGCCGAACGATTCATCGATTCACTACAGTTGTGGTACTTGGCGACCAGCCTGGGGGGCGTCGAGTCCACCGTCTCCTACCCGCTACTCTCGTCCCATGTTGGACTTAGCGAGAAACAACTGCGGTTGCTCGACGTCTCGGCGGCAACGGTGAGACTCTCGATTGGCATCGAAGATTCAGCCGATCTGGTAGCCGACCTCGAGCAGGCGCTCCAGAAGGCGTAAGACTTTCGCTTGATTGACCCGTCTATAAATAGCAGGGTACGATTTGAGGCGTCGGCCGGCGCTGCTGCCGGTCGAAGTCGTATCTGGGCGAACCGAAGCGCGAGCCGGAATCGCGTAGCGCTGAGGTGAGGGCGAAGCACGCTGAGCGTAGTCGAAGCGGTTGCGGAGCCCTTAGAAAAAAGGGCACCGCGTTTTTTACGAGGTCTATGCGTCAGTATTGGTCTCTGATGATCGCGGGGTCGCTGGCGCTGGCGCTGGTTTCCTGCAAGACCACGGAAACCCACGAGTCGGCGCTGCCGCCGGTGCACGCCACCGCTCCCACCATCAGCCCCGCCGCACCCGCTGCCGCGCCCAGGATCCAGGAACAACTCCAGCCCAAAGTTGATCCGGCAGATGCCGTCGTTGCCGAGGTGGAGAAGGAATACCAGGCGGGCCTGGCGAACTACACCGCCGGCCATCTGGACGCCGCCAAAGATAACTTTGACCGCGCCTTCGATGTGCTGCTCCAGTCCGGGCTCGACATCCGCGCCAATGATCGTCTTGAGCAGGAATTCGACAAGCTGATCGAAGGCGTGCACAACCTGGAGATGGTCGCCCTGCAGGCGGGCGACGGGTTCACCGAGCAGAAATCCGAGCCGGCGCCGATTGACGAGGCCAACGAAGCTACCTTCCCGGTCGATCCCAACCTTCGCTTCCGTGCCGAAGCGGAGATGAAGGACATTCACTCCGATCTCCCGCTCGTGATGAACGACGAGGTCGCGCGTTACATCAGCTATTTTTCCAGTCGTGGACGCGGCACGCTCGAGCATGCGCTCACCCGCAGCGGCAAGTATCGCGACATGATCCAGCGCATCTTCAAGGAAGAAGGCGTACCGCAGGACCTGATTTACCTGGCGCAGGCGGAGTCCGGCTTCCATCCGCTGGCTCTGTCGCGCGCCGGCGCCCGCGGCATGTGGCAATTCATGGCGGGACGCGCTAGCGGTTACGGCCTGGAGCGCAACTGGTGGGTGGACGATCGCCAGGATCCGGAAAAGGCCACCCGCGCCGCCGCTCGCCATTTGAAGGATCTCTACAACCAGTTCGGCGACTGGTATCTGGCCATGGCCGCCTATAACTCCGGTCCCGGCACGGTGCAATCGGCGGTGCAGCGCACCGGCTATGCCGACTTCTGGCAGCTTTACCGCCGCGGCGTTCTGCCCAAGGAGACGCGCAACTACGTCCCTATCATTGTGGCCGTCACCATCATGGCCAAGAACCCGGCGCAGTATGGGCTCGATCATCTGCAGCCGGAAACGCCGCTCAAGACCGATTCCGTCGAGATCAACTACCCGGTGGACCTGCGCCTGGTTGCCGAATGTGTGGATACCAGCGTGGCCACCCTGCAGGACCTCAATCCCAGCCTCCTGCGCATGACCACGCCCAAGGAAGGCTCCTTCCGCCTGGTGTTGCCTGCAGGGACCGGCGACAAGTATCAGCAGGCCATCGCCGCCATTCCACCCGACATGCGCGTGTGGTGGCGTTATCACAAAGTCGCAGCGGGCGAAACGCTGGCCGACATCGCGCGCCAGTACCACACCACGCAAAGCGCCATCGCCGCCGTCAACAGCTTGCCCGACGGTGAACTCTCCGCCGATTCCAAGCTGGTGATTCCGGCGACCCCGGGCAAGCGATTGGTGGAGAGCACCGACGTCGCCTACGCCAAGCGTCCCACAATGTACAAAGTCCGCAAGGGCGATACGGTGCTATCGGTCGCCGACGATTTCGGCGTTCCCGCCGAAAAGATTCGCAAATGGAACCGGCTGCGCGGCAATGCCCTCACCCGGGGACGCACGCTGCGCATCTACCGGCCGGTCACCGGCGAGGCCCGGCAGGAAACCAGGACGGTCGCGCGGAAATCCGGCAAGTCCAAGCACTCCAGCAGCTTACGGGCATCCGCCAAGAGCGGTGTGGTGCACCATAAGGTGCGCCGGGGTGAGACCTTCTTCAGCATCGCCAGCCGATACAACACCAGCGTGGCCGCCCTGCGCCGCGACAACAAGGTTTCCAGCCTGAAGGCGGGCGACGTCCTCGTCATTCGCGCGCAATAACCTTTTCCCCTACCGTGCATCTCCGCTCCAGCAGCTAGGCATCCCTTGCTTGACACAAAAATCGCTGTGCTATAATCCGCGCGGTTTTTTGTCCAGCATTCATCGGCTCTGCTGTGTGATGTCCGGCCAAGCGAGCTGCCTTGGCGCTGCGCTCGCTGCCAGGAGGAAAAATGTTCGACAACTGGACCTTCTACGCACGCGATGACGAAATGGATGAGTTCGGCGAAGCGGGCTCCTACGGCGAGAACCTGGAAGAAGATTTCGAGGAAGAAGAAGAGGAAGAAGAGGAACCGGCAGCGGCTCCGCATGGCGTCGGCGCTCCGGCCGCTGGAGGCGGCGCAGCCGTTCCCTCCGGAGGCGGCGGGGAAGGCGGTGGCGGTGCGCGCAAGACCGGTGGCGGCGCGCGCAAGAAAGCGGCCCCCAAGAAGGCTGCCCGCAAGAAGGCCGCCCGCAAGAAGGCCGCCCGCAAGCCTGCTCGCAAAGCTGCCCGCAAGCGTGCCGGCCGCAAGACCGCCGCGAAACGTGGCGGCGCGCGTAAAAAGGCCGCCAAGAAAGGCGGCCGGAAGAAGGGTGGCGCCCGCAAAAAAGGCGGCGCGAAGAAGAAGGCCCGCAAAGGCGGTCGTCGGCGCTAAACATTAATCTTGTGGCACGCGCCCTCGCGTGTGCTGCTTTCGGATCGGCGTCGCTCCAGCCCTGCCGAACATCGCAGAAAGTGAATTGCTGAGAAAGCCGCGGCTCGCCCGCGGCTTTTGCTTGTCTGCTCCAGACTGGCGACCAGGAACTAGCGACTCGGGACTTTCCCCTGCACCGCCGACAGGCATCGCCCGTACAGATCCAGCAGATGATCGGCGTACTCCGACGGCTTGGCCGGCGCGCCGCCCTGGAATCCGGTGCCGCCCGACCCCGTCTTGCCGTAACCGGTGGTCATGGCGATGAACTTCATCATGTCGAGCGCGATGTCTTCATTCCTTCGCGCTCCCGCGCCTGTGCCGTGCACGTCTTCCATGAAACTCCCTCCTGAAGGGACAATCGGTGCGTTGGAGAGAAAATCGTCTTCGAATTGTTGCCGGCTGCTCACGGATGATCACTAAGGATATCAATAACGCGAGGTCACAAGCTTTGACACACCAGCCCGATCAATGGTTGCAGTGCGTTTGCTTGCCCCAGCCGATCGCCGATTCACGCTCACAACTCACAACCAACAACTCACAACTGTTTACGTCTCAATCGCCACGTGGCACACCCGGCCCACGATGTAGTCGCCGTACGTCTTCCCTTCCTCGATCGGCTGCACCGCCACTGGGTACGACTGGTTGTGCGGCCGCAGCACTAGATTCTCGCCCGCCAGCTCCACGTACTTGATGGTGAGCCCACCGTCGTTGCGCACGGCGTAGATGTTCGGCTCGCTCTTGCGGTACGGTTTCAGCGAATTGTAATGCCGGTCGAGGAGCAGGGTCGCGCCGGGCAGCGTCCGCGGGTACATGCTCATGCCCTCGTGCGCGTCAATCTTGATCAGCGCGAAACGCAGCCAGCCCTCGCGCCCGCTCGCCGCCTCCGGCTTCAGCCGCCGCAGGAATGCCTTCTTGAATTTCAGGATCTCCTTCACCTGCTCTTCCCGGATGGCCGGCTCGGTGGCGGCCACCGCGGCCTCCACCAGCAACACGTTCTCGAACTCATCCTCGCTTGGCGGCAGGATGGTGGCCCGCTTGTTGACGTCGGCCGGATCCAGCAGGTCGAGCACGGAAATCTTCAGCACCTTCAGCACCCGGTCCTGCCCCTCCATGCTGAGCTGGCGCTTGTGGTTGATGAAGTTTGAGATGTGCGCCTGCTGGAAGCCGACCAGGTGCGCTAGCTTCAACCCGGTCATCTCCCCTGCCTCGATGCGTTGTGCCACCGCTTGCCGTAAACGTTCATGAAGCGCCTGGAAGGTCATGCCCGGCATTATAGCGCCCGGATATAACCTTGCAAGTCTATTACTCGAAAAGAAATAGACTTCTTGACAGCTTCGGAAGCGGCGGCATATTGTGTGGGACAGCAAGACGTTATAGGGTACTTACTTTGTATAACTTATAGAAATACGAGGATTTTTACCGCCATGTCCGCCGTTCTCCTTGCTCCAGCCAATGAGCCGCACCTTCGAATACCCGGCGAGCACGACCCCCACGCCGATGAAGCCGGCTTCCTCGAATTGCGCCGCAAGGTCCGGGACTCGGAGCTGCTCTCCGCCTCGGTCCAGCGACTGTTGGCGCGCGTCCGCTTCCACGGCCGCCTCACCGTCATCATCCATGATGGGCACATCCTGAAATCCGGATACGAGGAGGGATATTTCCGCTGTAAGAGCACCCTCTAGCCGCCAGCCTCGAGTTGCCGGGATCCTGCTTCGCGGCTGGCGCCTCCGGGCTAACAACTAAAAAGAACAGGCAGGCCTCGGTCACACAACCAGCCCTGCGCCGCGCGGCCTCCGCCGCCGGCGGAGGGCTTTTCATTTTTTGGAGGATTCATGCCCGCTGTTTGGACTCATTTCGAACTGAAGTATTGCGAGCGCTGCGGCAGCCTTTGGCTGCGCCCCTGCGGCGCCGACGTTATCTATTGCCCCGCCTGCACCCGCAAGATCGCCGAACTGCCCGCGCGCGATCCGCAACCATCATCAACTGTCATCCCGAGCGAGCCGCAACAACCAACGCCTGTCATCCCGAGCGAGGACGCAGTCCGAGTCGAGGGACCCCCAGAGTGCCGGCAGCCTGATTGCAGCCCAGAGGCATTTCAATCCGAAAATTCGGCCTGTTTTGCCAACGACGAACGGCCGACGACCGACGACCGCTTTGCCAACACCCAATGGCCAAACGCCAACAGCGGCGACACCGAGCGCAGCGAAGTGGAAGCGGTGACCGCATGAACTCCCCTGCCCCCGAGCTCTCCATCTATCGCGACCACTGCATCGCCCTGCTGCGCCGCTACTGCGCCATGTCCATTGATGTCGGCCGCCTGCCCGCGCTGCTCGGCCGCGAAATCTTCGACGTCCGCGCCCAGACCTACCACTGCTGCAGCTTCGAGGACACCGTCATCTTCGTCCACGACGTCGAGCGCTGCCTCGACTGCCTTCAACCCCTCGACAAGCAGCTCATCGCCCGTATCATCCTGCAAGACTACACGCAGGAGGAGGCGGCCAAGCTGCTGCATGTGCACCGTCAAACTGTGATTCGCCGACTTCCCGAAGCGCTCGATTGCCTGACGGAGATGTTCTTGCAGCGTCGCCTCCTCGACATCACGCATCGCGTGCGTCCCGCCCGCCTGCCCCAGGACGATCTCTCCCGCAATGGCGCCATTGACGACGACATCGCGCCAACGACTGATCCAGCCGCAGAGGGGAGGGATTCGTTACCCCTTGGCGCAATCCCGCGCAGCCCAGCCGCAGAGCGGCGCTATTCGTTAGCGCACCGCGGAAGCGGCGGGACCGGCAGCGAAAATGCTTCTGAGCCCCAGCGGGGCGGCACCCGTTCCGAATTGGAACCGAATGTGTCCTCGGTGGTCCCTCAGATTTTCGCGCAAGCCGAGCTTGTCAATACCCCATTTGTGTCACTTTCTCCGCAATCGCATGAAAGCAACGCAGAAATAAATCATCTCGCCATGCGACATTTACCCCCTCCAATCTGCTATGCTGGTTATGTAAGGTGAAAGAACAGGGCGCGCCGATCAGCGCGCCCGTTTCCTTTTATGGCGACTCGCAAATCGAAAATTCCGCCCTCTCCGCCGGCGCAGGACGCGCTCGCCGCCATCCGCGACGCCAAGAACGACATCGTCGCCGCCCTCATCGCCGAGGCCAAGGGTGGCAGCTACCAGCACGCCAAGTTTCTCTTCGAGTTCGCCGGCATCAGCGACGCCGGCCCCGACGAGGACGATGTCACCGAGGAATCTCTCGCCGAGTTCTTTGTGAAACAGTTACGTCTTGCGGATCCCGACGACCCGGTGGCAATGCAAAAATCCATCAACGAAGCCGCCGGTCGCTGAATCTATCTGTCCCTGGGGCGCGCGTGCGGTTGCACCTTCGCTTCCGCATCGGCCCTTGACAGAAACGGAAACGGAAACTGAAACTGAGTTGGAATGGACCTCACCTGGATCACGGACCGTGTAGCTGTCGGGGGCGGCATCTGGAACGCCTCCAAAATGCACGACGTCGCTCGCGCCGGCGTCACCCACATCATTGACATGCAACTGGAGTTCGACGACACCCCGCTCGCCGAGCCCCACGGCATCGAGGTGCTGTGGAACCCCACCGACGACGACTTTCAGCCTAAGCCGCCCGAGGTCTTCCGCCCGGCCGTCGAGTTCGCCCTGCGCGCCCTCGACGAGGGCAACGGCAACAAGCTGTTCATCCACTGCGCCGCCGGCGTGCACCGCGCGCCCATGGTGACTTTGGCCATCCTGCGCGTGCTCGGCTTCTCGCTGCCCGACGCCATGGAGATGATCGAGAGCCGCCGCCCGGTGGTGGACTTCGCCGCCGTCTACGTCCGCTCGGTCGAGAACTTCGTCCGCGAATTCACCGCCACTGCCGCTAAATAATTAGAAAGTTTGTCATCCCGAGCGCAGCGAGGGACCTGCTGTAAGCGCCACCAGGATTCTCGCGATAGCAAAATTCCGCAGCGGTGGCCGCCCTCGGCTGCCGCAACGTGACTTCAACCGCTGACTTTTTCGCACCGCCAAAAGCCAAGAGCCAATTGCCGACACGATTCATCCAAAATGCCTATGAGCTCGACACTCTGCCGCCTCGGGCGGCTTTTTTCTTGCCTGCTGCTGCTCGCGCAGCTCGCCTTAGCCGCCGATCCCGCGAGAACTGTCGTCCAGGACATCCTCTACCGCGCCGACGGCTCTCCCGCCGCCGGCACGCTGCTGATCTCCTGGCCCGCGTTCGTCACCGCCGATGCCAAGCCGGTTGCTGCCGGTTCCATCAACGTGCGCATCGGCCCCAATGGCCAGGTGAATATTCCGCTGGTGCCGACGCAAGGCGCTACGCCCGCCGGGACGTACTACAAAGTCGTGGTCAAGCTCGACGAGGCCGTTACGCAGAAGGACATCGTGAACGCCGACCAGTTTCGCGACGGCCTCGGCAAGATCATTGACGGCACCGTCCAATGCCTGAACGCCAGCGCCTGGGCGAAGAAGTAGCTCTTAGCCTTTAGCTCTCGGCTCTTAGCTGCCGCAAAAAGCCCACCGACCATTCGGTGGGCTGAGAGCTAACGGCCGATTTACCCCAGAGCCTCGTTCCAGCCCTCCAGGAACTTCGCCACCTCGCGCAGGTACTGGTCGGCGACGGCGCCATCAACCACGCGGTGATCGTAGCCCAGGATGATGTGGCAGATGGACCGTATGGCGATAGAATCGCCGCCGTTTTCATCGGTCGTAACCACCGGCTGCTTCTTGATCGAGCCGATGCCCAGGATCGCGACCTGCGGCTGCATGATGATCGGCAAGCCGAACATCTGCCCGTAGCTGCCCGGGTTGGTGATGCTGAACGTCCCGCCCGCGACTTCGTCCGGGAGCAGCTTCTTGTTGCGCGCCCGCTCCGCCAAATCGAGGATGGCGCGCTGTAGCCCGAGGAAGTTCAGCTCTTCGGCATTCTTGATCACCGGCACGATCAGGCCCCAATCCAGCGCCACCGCGATGCCGAGATTGATGTTGCGGTGGTAATGGATGTTGTCGCCCTCGACCGAAGCGTTGATGATCGGCCAGTTGCGCATTGCCTCGATGGCGGCGCGGCAGAAGAACGGCATCGGCGTCAGCCGCGTGCCGGTCCGTTTTTCGAAGTCGGCCTTCTCGCGCGAGCGGATCGCCATCACCCGCGACATGTCCACCTCGAACACGCTGTGCACGTGCGCGCTGGTGCGCTTCGACTCCACCATGCGCTCGGCAATCTTCTTGCGCATCGGCGTCATCGGAACCACTTCGCCGGGAATCGCGATGGGCTGCGGCATCGCCGGCGCCGCTGCGCCGGTTTGATACGCAGCCCGCTGCGCTGCCGGTTGCTGCGCTGCCGACGCCGCCGGCCGCTGCGCCGGCCCGCGCTCCAGGAACTGGAAAATATCTTCCTTGGTGATGCGGCCGCCGAGCCCGCTGCCGCTCACCTGGCCCAGGTCCACATTGTTCTCGCGCGCGATGCGCCGCACCAGCGGCGACGAGCGCACCCGCTCGCCCTCCTCCGCCGCGTGCGGGAACTCGACCACCTCGTGTTTCGCCGCCGGCTGCGCTGGGGCGCCACCGGCTGGCTGGGTGCCCCGGTCTGCTTGGGTACCCCGGTCCGGCCCGCCTTTGGCCGGGCCGGGGGTTTTTGCTGGACCCTCGGTGGACACCGCGCCGCCCTTGGTCGTCGCCGCCGGTTTCGCCGGTTCGGCCGCGCGGGCAGGAGGCGCCGCCGGCTTCGCCGCTTCTGGCGGAGGCACCGCGGGCGCTGTCTTCTCGGTCGCCGCCTGCTGCGTCTGCGGTGCGGGAGCTCCGGCGGCTTCACCTTCGGCCGCGATGGTCCCCACCACCGTGTTCACCTGCACCGTCGTGCCCTCGGGAACCTTGATCTCCTTGAGCACGCCGGCCGCCGGCGAAGGAATCTCGGCGTCCACCTTGTCGGTGGAGATTTCGAACAGCGGCTCGTCGCGATTGACCTTTTCGCCCGGCTTCTTCAGCCACTTGGTGATGGTGCCTTCAAAAATCGATTCCCCCATCTGGGGCATGACCACGTCAGTCGGCATCGTCGTCCTTCTTTCAATATCGGTGAAGATCAGTACAGAACGCGCGGACACCCCATCCGCAATTGGTCATTATAAGTCTTCAGTCGTCGGTCTTCAGTCTCCAGGAATCCCGCTAGTTCCTGAAAACTGCCGACCGAAGACAGACGTCTACCACGCCACCAGCCGCTTCGCCTCGCGCACCACGTCGTCTGCTTTCGGCAGGAACCATTCCTCCAGCGGCGGCGAGAACGGTACCGGCGTGTCTTTGGACGTGATGCGCACGATGGGCGCGTCCAGCCAGTCGAACGCCTCTTCATTAATGATGGCTGCCACCTCGCCCGCGATGCCGCCGGTGCGCACATCTTCGTGCAGCAGGATCACGCGATTGGTTTTCTTTACCGTCGCCGCAATCGCCTCGCGGTCCAGCGGCAGCAGCGTGCGCAGGTCCACCACTTCCACTTCTATACCATCTTTCGCCAGTGTTTCCGCGGCTTCCAGCGCCGTGTGCACCATGGCGGCGTAGGTGATCACCGACACGTGACGGCCTTGGCGCGCCACCCGCGCCTTGCCGAGCGGCACCGTGTAATCGCCGTCCGGCAGCTCTTCTTTGATTCGCCGGTAGAGGAATTTGTGCTCGAAAAATATGACCGGGTTGTTGTCGCGGATCGCCGACTTGATCAGCCCCTTGGCGTCGTACGCGGTCGCCGGGCAGACCACCTTCAGCCCCGGCGTGTGCACGAAGTATGCCTCCGGATTCTGCGAGTGGAACGGCCCGCCATGGACGCCGCCACCCGAGGGCCCGCGCAACACCAGCGGCGCCGGCGCTCCCCAGCGAAAATGCGCTTTGGCCACCATGTTGACGATCTGGTTGAAGGCGCAGCCGATGAAGTCCATGAACTGGAACTCGGCCACCGGACGCATGCCGGTGAGCGACGCGCCGAACGCCGCGCCCACGATGGCCGACTCCGCGATGGGCGTGTCCAGGATGCGCTCCGGCCCGAAGCGGTCCACGAACCCCTCGGTGACCTTGAACGCGCCCCCGTAGATGCCGATGTCCTCGCCCAGGCAGAAGACGCTGGGATCGCGCTCCATCTCCTCCCAGATCCCCTGGCGGATGGCTTCGAGATAAGTCGCTACAGGCATTCGTTTCCGAAACTCAAGAAATATTCTTCACCGCAAACTTAACACCAGCAATCAACTCGTCGATCTGCTGTGCGCTCGGTTCGCTTCCGCCAGCATGTGCACACATGTTCCTTATATCCGCCAAGAATTGAACCTTCCTAAATGTTGCAAGGTCGTAAACCGAGCTCTTCTTCAGAGCGTCATTTAGGTCGGCGAGTGTAGGATTTTTCTTGCCGACACTGATACCACGTCCTGTTACAACCCTTCTAAGGTGACGTTCGAGAATTACCCCGGTCAGCGCACCTGCGGCACGCAACGATGAACCCCTCAGTGATTCCGCAGTAGCAAGTTCGGCGTCTTCTATGTCCACTGCTACGGCCGCTTCTAAATCTGCGAGCACGCCGTCAATTCTCGAGGCGAGTGACTTGAGAATCATCTGTTGCGAGAAGACATAAGAGAGGGCGAGCTCGACGTGATTGAACGCTGGACCACGATATGCACTGGAAGTTGGAGCTAGTCCGACAATGTAGTCTTGCAACTTGTAGGTGCCGATGTCTATCGTCTTCCGGTTCTTCGCTGGTTCGTAAAAGGCACGAAATTCGTCTAGGCGATCAGGAGCCAACGTCCGTACCAAGGGGAGCGCCTTTGTATACCATTCTTGGTACTCTGCACCGAATTCGAGCGCACCTTTCCTAACCAAAGGGACCAGCTTAGACCCTTGATCTAACACCGCATTGAGCTCCGCTTTGATCTGTTCCTTTGTGGTCGCGCTCATTTCAAATGTCCCGCTGCCTCCACCTGCTTGCGACCCGCGCTCTTCTTTTCTTTCGGATACTTCGGCACCGCGTACTTCAACTTGACCTCGTGACAGCCCTCGCACCACACGTCGAGCGGCGTGGACGCCGCGTCCGGCATGGGCGAATTCACCGCCGCCTCGCGATCTCCATCCAACTGGCGCTCAACGTCAGCAATCAGTTTTTCGTTTTCCGAAGCCGTGAGCCACTTCTTCACCTTGACCAGATAATTCTCGAAGCGCGCGATCGGGTCGCGCCGCGTCCAGTACTCGAACAGCGGTCGCGGTACATACTGCGCCGCGTCGTGGATGGCGTGGCCTTTCATGCGCATCATCTTCGCTTCGATCAGAGTCGGGCCCTCGCCGCGGCGGGCTCGCTCGCACGCCTCGTGCGCCGCGTCGTACACCTGGCAAGCGTCGGTGCCGTCCACGATCATCCCCGGAATTCCGTACGCAATGGCGCGCTCGGCCAGGTCTTTGCAGCGGAACTGCTCGTCTGTCGGCGTGGAGTACGCCCAGATGTTGTTCTCGACGAACAGCACCAGCCCAAGCTTCTGCACGGCGGCGAAATTCAGGCCTTCGTAAGTGACGCCTGTACTCTGCCCGCCGTCACCGATGTAGGTCATGACAGCGATGTTGCGCCCTTGCAAACGCGCGCCCAGCGCCACGCCGGTGAGCACAGGAATAAGGTCGCCCAGCGTCGAGATCGGCGAAACTACGTTGCGTTCGCGGATGTCGCCAAAGTGCGAGCTGGCATCTTTGCCGAACGTCGGCGAGCCGGCCTTCGCCATGTACTGCATCATGATGTCGCGCGCGGAAAAGCCTTTGACCAGCAGCGAGCCCTGGTTGCGGATCATCGGGCCCATCCACTCATCTTTCTTCAGCGCGTAGGCCGAGGCGCACGAGCACGCCTCCTGCCCCAGGCCGAAGTACACACCGCCCACGACTTTGCCCTGCTTATAGAGATTTTCCAGCGCCGCTTCCATGCGGCGGTTGAGCAGCATCCAGCGGTAGATTTCGATGTGCTGCTCGCGCGTCAGGTACTTCGAGTCGCGAATGGGCGGCGCCTGGGCGGTGAGATCGCCGTGCACGACGTAGCGGACGTCCTCGCCTTCGCGTACCTGCTCAATCTTGAAATCCGGCCGCTCCAGCCGCCAATCGGGAATGGAATACGTGCGCTGGTCCGAGCCGTCGTTGTGCTGGAGCGCGCTCGCCCCCGAGCGCGGGTCCTTGTTCACGTTCTTGGTCTTGGCAGCAGGTTTCTTGGTCATGGCCGTGATCGGACATTATTACATCTCTCAAAAAGAAAGGAGCATGGCTCGCGCCATGCTCCTTTCCGGCCGGTACCCTCCCCCGAGAGTACCTTCCAACTTGAGCGCTTACGGCATGGTCACCGTGAGCGTGGTGGAGTGGGTCAGCGACTGCGACGTCCCGCTGACGGTCAGCACGACCGTGCTGGCGGAAGCCGACGACGTAGTCTGCGTTGAAGACTGCGTTCCCCCGCCGCCGCAGCCGACGTGCACCATCAGCAGCGCGATGACCAGCAGCACTCCCAGCAGATAACCGCGACGCCGCTTGGCGCCGACCAGCACGATGCCGAACAGCGGCAGCGTGCCCAGCCACAGCGCCAGGAAGCTTCCGCCGCGGCGATGCAGCATGGCTGTCTTATTGTTCGCCGTGATGGTCAGCGTGGCCGTCGCCCCGCCGGAGCCGGGGGTCACCGAGTTCGTCGAGATTGAGCAGCTCACGTCCGCCGACGGCGACGAGCAGGCCAGGTTCACCGGCGCGCCGAACGTTCCATAGAGCGAGCCAACGCTGAGTGTGTAGCTCGCCGACTGGCCGCGCTGCAGCACGACCGACGACGATGCCGTCTTCAGCGTGAAGTCGCTCACCGCCACGTTGACGCTCACCGCCGGCGAATCCGCTTCCCCGTCGTTGACCACCAGCGAGACCGTATTCACGCCCACCGGCAATGTGACTGTCGGCTTGATGCCGAACACCACACCCTTGCCTTCGGCGAACGGCCCCGACCAGCGGTAGCTGAGCGGGTCGGCATCAGCATCGCTTGAGCCGCTGCCGTCCAGCGAGACCGCGGTCCCGGCGGCCACGCCGTTGACGTTGTATCCGGCGCCCGCGTTCGCCACCGGAGGATTGTTCAGCGGCTCCACCAGCGTGAACGGCGAGAGCGAGGTCACGCGGCCGGAGATGATCCCGCTGGCTACATTCACCATTGAAGTGCGATCCACCCAGGTGCTGCCCTCGAAGTGGAACAGCCGCACCTTCGCCGGATGATGGAAGTTGGCGGTTGGATATTGCAGGTTGATGTTGATTCCGCCCGCATAGGTCGCCGTGGTGCTGATGTCGAACACCAGCGGCGCCAGGCCGTTGCGGTAACCCGGAGGCGGAGGCAGCGGCGCCACCATGGCGCCGATGGTCGTCTGTCCGGCGCCGGTGACCGTATCGAACACCACGTTGCCGCCGATTCCGGCGGTGGCATCCGAGCCTGTCACCATGATGTTAGTTCCCGGCTGGGTGTTCACGCTGCCGCCGGTACTGATGCGCACGGCATTGTTGGTGGGGTTCGGATCCAGTTCGGTTGCGGTCGCGTGGAACACGTTCGCCGCCCATCCGGACGTTGGCGGCGTCACCGACACTGTCATCGTCACCGTCGCATTCACCCCGAGCGAACTCAGCGTGCCGCAGCTCACCGTCGGCGCCGTGAAGGTGCATATGCCGGCCGGGCTGCTGGCCCCGCCCAGCCCATAGCCGTCGAGCAAGTCCGTGATCACGACATTGGTGGCGATTGCCGGTCCCAGGTTCGTCACCGTCGCCGTGTAAGTATTGGGCGACCCGGCGACGGCCGTCGCGATTACTTGCAGGTCGGCTTCCGTGCTCGCGTTCGGCGCCACCGTCGTGGTATCGGCAGCCGTGTTGTTCGCCGGGATTGGGTCGAAGTCCTCGCCCGCGACGCCCACCGAGGTCGTGACTGGGCCCGTCGTGGTCGTAGTTGCAACAAGCTGGATGCTGTTGGTGAAGTTTGCGGGCAGCCCGTCCCCGCAGTTGCTACCGTTGCAGTTCTGCGAGCTCTTCTGGCCGCCGAAGTCGCACAGGATCTGCTGCGTCCCGCTGCAGTTGATGAACTGCGCGAACTCGTTGTTCGGGTCGTAAAGCGTCGAAGACTTGAAGATCAGGTGCGGATCGAGCGTGATCACCATGCCGCCGCCGTTGGACTGGTAGGGCGAGTTGTTCTTCACAGTGATGGTGTAGGTAATGTCGCTGCCGGCCGTCACCGACGTCGGCGCATGGCTGATGATCGCCTGCTGGTCAATTCCAATGTTATCGAGCGGCACTGGATTGATCGCCATCGATCCCGGCGCCAAGCCGGTTCCCATCTTGGTCAGGTACACGGTGGGATCGTTCTGCGTGCCGGAAGTCGCCAGCTTGTTGGCATCCAGAACGGCCACCGCGTCTTCGCTCTCCATCGCTACGTAGAGCATCTTGCCATCCGGCGTGACCACCATGCCGGCGCGACCCGGCACCCCGGTGTGTCCCGAAATGACAAAGTAGTTGAGGAAGCCGAAGGTGTTGTTGGACCGGTTGTAGCTGAACACCTCCACCAGGTTCTGGGAGGCGTCGAAGCCGTAGAGGAAGTTTCCGGTAACCACGAAGTTGCCGAAGAACGGCGCGTTCATGCCTGCCGGTGTCGAGCCGGCGATCGTGCCGGTGGTCGGAATCAGAGTGGGCGACATAACGTTGCCGCCGCTGATGTCGAACACCATGATCTGGCCCGCCGGCCCCTGCAACAGCAACGACTTGTTGTCGGGTGTGACCACCACATGTTTCTGTGCGCTGCCAACCCCGAGGCTCGCCGTTGTCGCCGACGCCGTGGTCCGCGTGGTCACGTCAAAGATCACGAGCTGTTGATCGTTCCCATCGAAGACGTAAACGTAGCGGCCGTCGCTGCTGACACCCAAGGTGGACGCCGCCACAAGATTCGTGGTCGGGAAGTCGATGCCGTCAATGTAGGTGTTGGCCGTCGGCGCCGACTGGTCCGCGTCCACGATGTGGAGGAGCAACGAATTCTTGTTCGGGTTGGTATTGGTGCGTAGCCCATTGGCCAGATACGCCGCCGGTCTTCCGGTCGGAGGATAATTCGCCACTCGGACTACATCCGCAGTCCCTACATTCAGATTCACCGGCGAACTGCTGATCCCGATGGGGAGGAATGTCGGGTTGTTGTTGAAAGACGTGGTCGAGACCAGCGCTAGGGCAGCGTTAATTCCGGTGCCTTGCGCATCCGCCGTCGGCACGTACAGGATGGAGCCGTCGAAGCTGTAGGCGCCGCCCTGCGGCCGGAAGAGGCCAGGCTGCAGGAATTGCACGCCTTTCTGGCGCCGCTCCCAATGCAGGATGCTGATGTTATCGTCGCCGGCGGTCGAGACCGCCACTTCATACCGCGGCTGGAAGGTGAACGGCGAAAGAATCTGGAAGCTGGCGGCCTTGCTGGCGATGGTGTTGAAGTCGAGCGCACCGCTTACCACTTGCGATTGCAGCGCGCCGCCAAAGTTGGGATTGGTGACGATGATTACGAGGTCGTCGCCATGGGTCTGCACGCCCGCCGGGATGGTCACCGTGAGCTGCGTGGGGGAGACCACGTTGGCCACTATCGGATCCAGCGGTCCAATCTTCACCGTGGCGCCGCTCTGGAAGCCGGAACCGGTCACCGTGACGGTGTTCGCCACGTTGTTGAAGATCAACCGCGGCTCAATGTCGCTGACCGTGGGCGCGCCCGGCTCGGGCACCAGGTCGGCAGAGCCGGCGGAAATAGCGGTGTTGTTGAAGCCCGTTATCAGCGTCGCAATCACGGACGAGTTCGGATTGCTCGCCAGCAGGCCGGTGTCCACCACATAGCTCTGTCCGCTGAATATGCTGGCATTGTCGGACCCAACTAAGACGCGAGTGCCCGCCGAATTGATAGCCATGCCGAACAACGGCGCACTGTTGATCGCGGTCACGGTGTTGCCGAGGAGCAGCGACGTGAGGTTCACCTGCTCCAGGTGCACCCCGCTGTTGTCGAAATACGCCACGTAACCGAGCGCCGGATTGGAAATCACGGGAGATGCCACTACGCCCAGGGTGCCCGACGTCAAGCTGTCAGTTACCGGCAGGTTCAACGTTGAGACGGCACTCGTGCTGGTGTTGATCAGGAAGAGCTGGTCTGGGTTCACGTCGTCGGCCCCGACGCCCACCACCGCCGAGCCGTCCGGCAGCACGGCCAATCCGGATTGCGAACCGAGGAAGCCTATCTTGCTGGTGTTTGCGACGGTCGAGACGGCCAAGGTGCCCAGGTCAACAACGATGACATTGAGCCCGGCGTTGCCGGGGCTGACAAAAGCCGAAATGTAAGCCTTGTTGCCCGCGATCACGACGTCGCGGAACTGAATGTCGTTGGTCATCGAAGCGTTATCCCCGACCAGGCCGTTCAGGTTCACCCTCTGGCTGATGGTGTACGGGAAGTGGGTCAGGTCAACGATATCCACCGTGTCGGCGCCGCTGGCTGCCACCAGCAGTTTGTCGCCGGCTGGCGTGATTGCCACATTCCACTGCTGCGACTTGGTATCAATGTAGATGCGCTGGATTTCCTGCTGAATGGTGGTATCCACCACCGAGACATAGTTCGCGCCTTCCGAGACGTGCGGCGAGAACGCCAGGTGGCGGTTCGGCGCCATCACGATCCGCGTCGGCCGCGGACCGGTGGGAATGGCCAGCATACTGGTGCCGTTCATCACCTGCGAGTTGTCGCTGGTCCTGAACAGGCTCATGGTGTGCCCGGTGAAGTCGCCGGCGAACCAGAACTCGGACGGGCTGGCGCCCGCCACCAGGTGGCTCACGATATCCAAGGTGTTGTTCCCCGGGTTCGGATCCGCCGCAGTCGCATCGGAGACAAACACCGTGCTGGAGATCGAGCCGTTGGTGGCCGAGGAAGCCGCCTGATTGGTGATGGTGGCCGTCACCGTGATGGTCGCCGTCGCTCCGGAGTTGATCGCTCCCAGCGAGCAGCTTCCGAATGAGCAGCTTCCCTGGCTCGCCACCGCGGAGGACGGTTGCAGCGCGCTGAAGAATCCCGCCGTCACATTGGTCGCGTTCTGCGGTCCGTTGTTCGTCACCCTGATGACATAGGTGACCTGGCCGCCGACCGCAACCGGATCGGTGAATGGATCCACCGTGACTTGCAGGTCCGCGCCGGTATTCAGCGAGATGTTGGCCGCGTTGTTGCCTGCGACGGGATCGAAGCTGGCGGTTGCTATTGTTCCCGTGATGGTGAGCGGGCTGGACGTGGTCGGAGTGACTCCCAGGAAAATGTTGGCTTGCGGGCTCTGGAAATTGGAATCATAAACGCCCAAATTAGGCAGAGCGCAGGTAACGGTGGTCGTGCCCGTGCAGAGAATTGGGAGATCGGTCTGAGCGCCGTCGGTGATGGAATAAGCCGTGGTAAGCGTAACCCCGGCCGGTAGCGTCGTTGTGAAGGTCAGCCCCGTCGCCGTGGACGGACCGAGGTTCTTCACCGTGAACGGGGCGAACGCCTGCCCGTTGAACATGAACGCCGGACCGGAGCTAACACAGCTCGTTGAGGTGCTGGCGCTGGCCGCGCAGACGGCCACGTCCGCCGTGGTGCTGCCACGCGAGCTGACCGCCAGGAATTGAGGTGCAATTCCCGTTGCGATGTTCGTAATCAGGGCGCTGGAATTGCTCGCCGCGACCTGGCTGGCGTCGAACACCCCCACCAGATCCTGGTTGGTGAAGGTGACGTAAAGCAGGTTGCCGTCTACGCGGAGGTCATCGGCGTCCGGCGCTACCGCGATGGACCCGGCATGCCCGAAGATGGGACTCGGCGAGCGCACGAAGTTAAACGCCTGCAGCGAGGCGTTGCCATTCGGGTCCGTTCCAATCGCGTACATGTGCTGGCCCGCCACCTGGAAGGCCGACAGCGAAACCGCGCTGGCGAGCGAAGCCTGAAGCGTGGCCATCGGCGACGAGCTCCCCGTCAGCGGTCCGCCCGTGATGTCATACACCACCACGTTGCCGTTGGGGTCGTTCATCAGCAGCGATGTGGTGCTGCCGTCCGTGGTGATGAGCAGGTGTTGCTGGCTAGCGTTCGCCCCGATCGCGGTGATGTCCGAGATGTTGGTCACCGTACCCGCCTGCGTGTTGAAGATCAGCAGGTGCGTCACCGGGGAAGTGCAGATCTGGTTGACCACGAAGGTGTTGCACGCGTTGACGACCGCGTACACGAAATTTCCGTTCGGCGTAACCGCAAGGCCCTCACCGAAGTTCGCATCGTTCATGTTGGCCGAGATGCTGTTCAGCACGGTATTGCGTGTTCCTGAAGCCGGATCGATATCTACCATGGTCAGCAGAGCGTCGGTACCGGTGAGACCGCCGCCGGTGGTCAACAGCGAAATGTAGTACGCGACTTTTTTGCCCGTGACGGGATCGGTCGCGGTGGGCCCGTCGGACGTGTTAAACGTCACGCCTACCCCGGTCAACTGGATACCGCCGAGCGGTGCGCTCAGGCTGTCCAGGCTAGTGATGTTGAGCAGCGACGCGTCGATGAACTGTGCCGTGTAGTATGCGGAGCTGCCGTCAGGCGCCAGCGTCAGCGGTTCCGGCAGCGGTCCCGTGGGAATGTTGGTTGCGTCCTTGAAGATGGTGGACAGGTTATAGAAATTCGAGCTGACCACCGCGTGCGCCGGCGAAAACCCCGCCGGCGTGGTGATTCGCACGCTGTTGCCCTTACTGCTCACATAGCGCGCCGGCAGCACATCAGAGCTGTTGGGATTGGTGACAATGATGTTGGCCGTTTGCGCGGGCGCGCCCTTCGGCACCGTCACCTGGATCTCGTTCGCCGAGACAAAGGTCGCGGGCAGCGGGTCCATGCTGCCGATGCGCACCAGCGCGCCATTCTGGAAGTTGCTGCCGGTGATGCGAAGGAACTGCGCGCTGTCGTTCGCCCACGTCCGCGGATTCACGTCGTCAATCACCGGCGCGCCCGGTGGCGCTGAAACGGGGGTGTACGAAATGTCCATCGACCGCAGGCTCACGCCTGTGAGGGTCGTGCTGGACTGGATATACCCGGGAGAATTGCCCACGAGCAAAGGAGTACTCAAGGAGGCGATGCTCCCGTTGGCACTGACCACCACGAGGGTGTTGTTGTCCGGCGACAGAGACATATTCCGGACGGCAAAGCCCACCCCGGTGGACGTGGTGGAACGGATTTGCCCGAAGGTAGACGATCCGACGACCAGGTCAATCACCGAAATCAGTTCGTTGCCATTGTTGTCGTCCGCGACAAAAGCATACGTCCCGCTCCCGGAGACATTACCCACCGCGATTCCGCGCGCCGGGCCATTCGGTATGGTCACCGAGTGGCTCAGCGTATTGGTGGCGGTGGAAATCGACAAGACATTCGCCCCTCGGGCAGCCAGCACCGTGTTCCCGTGGGCAATGGCCATGGAGTGATCATTGTTCGGCGCATTGCCGAATCCGGTCGTACCCGCCACCGTCGAGACCACCGGCGTGGAAGAAAAGTCCACTACCACGATCGGCTGATTGCCGTTGGTCGGATTCAGGTAAGCACGCGTCCCCACCACGACCGCAGACTCGATGGAAATGTCGTGCACGCCGGCCGAGTCCCCGAGTTGCCCGTCCAGGCTCACCGGCGTGACCGCGAACGTGGTGGTATCAATGATGAAGATTTCGTCGCCCATGTCGCGGCCGACAGCGATCAGCTTGCTGCCGTCCGGCGACAGTGCCAGGCCCCGCGCGTGCCCCACCCCCAGGCTGTTCCCCGGCAGCGGAATGCGCCGTACCTCCCCTGTGACCGTCATATCGAAGACAGAAATGTAGGAGCTGTTGTTATAGCCGATGTAGGCCAGCCGCCCGTTCGGCGCTACCCGGATCGAGAAGGGTTGCGCGCCGCCCAACAGCGGGGGACCCGATGGGCCCGACGAAAGATTAAGGTCACTCAGGCTCAGAAGGACGCCGCTGTTGTTGTCGCCCAGCGCCACATTCTGATTCAGGTTGTTCGTGGTTGTCGCGGCAAACGTGATCGTCGTGGAGGCACCGTTGTTCCCGGTGTTCGGATCGAAATCGGCGCCGGAAACCGTGGCCTGAGATGAGAACGCTCCCTGCAGGTTCGTCGTCACCGCCAGGCGAACGGTTACGTTCTGGGTGGCGGGGAAGGAACTGGCGACGGTCGGCGTCGAGCACGTGACAATGCCATTGCCGGCGCTGCAGGTTGCGGTGATGGGTCCCGACGAGGAGGAGTTCACCAGCGAGAGGCCGCTCGGCAGCGTCATCGTAAGAGTAAATCCGCTGGCCGCGTTCGGGCCGTTATTCTTGACGGTAAATACCAGCGGCACCGTCCCACCCACGATTCCCGACACGGAAAACGGCCCGGTCAGTTGCAGGTCGGAGTTGCCGTTAGCCACGGTGGTGGCCACGGTCATGGAATTGTTGCTCGACACCGGATCAGATGCCGCGGAGGTGGACACGCTCAGGTTGTGCGGGAACGTCCCCGTTGAGCTTCCCACGTTCACCTGGTAGCTGAAGGTGAATGACGTGTTGGCGCCCAGGTTGGGGAGCGTGCAGGTAACGGTGGTGCTTCCGCTGCAATTTGCCCCGGTGACGAAGGTGAATCCGCTCGGAAGCACATCGGTCAACGTAAGCGCCGGGCTGCCGGAAATGCTGTTCGGACCGGCGTTGTAAACGGTGACGTTGTAAGTGACCAGCGTATTGGGCGTGACCGTGCCGGCCGGGCTCTGCGAGAACATGAACGAGCTGATTTGCAAATCCGCCTGCGTTAGCACCGTCGTGCCGATCGCGATCGAGTTGTTCGTCGGATCGGGATCGTCGTCGTCGGTAGACGCATAGGCGATGTTGGTGAAGGTGGTCGTGACCTGTCCCGCGCTCGGGTTGGCCGAGACGGTCAGCGTTACCGTGGCCGAGGCCCCCGAGGCGAGGGCGCCCAGGCTGCATTTGACCTTCATTCCGACACCGAGCTGGTTGTTGAAACAGCTCCCCTGAGATGAAGTCACGCTGGAGAAGGTCTCGACCGACGGCAGCAAGTCCTCCACCGCCACGTTCGCCGCCGAGGGAGTCGGCGAGGAATTCAGGTTGTGGACGGTTATCGTGTACGTGTACGGCTGGCCCGCGAACACCACTCCGCCCACATTCTTGGTCATCGAGAGCTGCAGGTCGGAGGTATTGCCGTTGCTGCTGAGCTTGGAGAAGAACGCATCCGGCGCCGTGCTGGCCACCGTCTGCAAGGCGCCAGTGGTGGTTGGGAAGTCCGTGGACCAAGTCGTGCCAGTCATGTACAGGTTGCCGCTGCCGTCCACTGCCACCGAATTGATGTACTCGTTACTCGTCCTGCCGCCGAGGAAGCTCCAATTGATCAGCGAAGCCGCCCCGCTCTTTGTGGTATCGAACGCCGCCAGCAACCCGGTGTCGCCATCCTGGTTCAACGACTGGCCATTGCCGCCCGGGATGTCGAATGAGGTGGACTCGCCGGCAACCGCCACTTGGCCCGTGGTCGGCATCAAGGCCAGGCTGTAGGCCAGATCGTCGCCGGTTCCGCCGAAATACGTCGAATACAGCAGGTTCGCGCCGGTGGAATCGAGCTTGGTGAGAAAGACATCGTCGGCCACGCCGACCGGCCCGCTCAGCGTCGTTTGATAAGCAGTGCCGGTGACGGGAAATGTGCCGGCGGTGTAACCGGTTACGTACACCTTGCCGCTGCCGTCGACGGCGACGCCGGTGATGAAATCATCCGACTCGGGGCTGCCCAGCAGGCGGTCCCAGACCACCGGCGTCGGAGAATTGGAGAGATTGATCTTGGCCACGAAACCATCGAAGTTCGGCCCGGCGATGGTGGTGGGAGCACCCGCCGGGAAGGGTCCCGGCATGGACTGCGCGACGGTAGCGCCGGCGTGGTAGATGTTGCCCGCACCATCCACCGCGAGGCCATATGCTTCCACCACTCCGCTGGTGCCGCCGAACTGGGCCGCATAGGTCACCGATCCGCCCTGCGCCAGAATGGCGAGGAAAGACATGTGGTTGCCCATGCCGACGTAAAGGTTGGAGCCATTGGCAGGATCCACGGCGATGGAGTACGGAGCCTTGGAAGTCATGCCCGTGGTATTCAGGTTTGACCAGGCGCCGCCGCTGTTTGTGCTCTTAAAAAGGCCATTGCGGCCGCCCGCGTAAATAATGGCAGAGTTGGACGGATCTACCGCCACGGTGCGCAGCAGCAGCGTGCCGATGGCGGTGCCGCCGCTGCCGTTCGCCGATGTCCACGTGGTGAAGGGGCTGATGGGCGTCTTGAAGAGTCCGCCGCCGAAGGTAGCCGCGTAGAGATTCGGGCTGCCGGTCTGGTCGTCGGCCAGCGCAATCACGCGCGTATTCGTCAGACCCGTGCTGAAGGAATTCCAAGTGGAGGCGACACCGGGGGCAACGTTCTGGAACACCCCGTTATTCGTGCCGGCATAGAGCGTGTTCGTGGTCTTGTCGTAGACCAGCGAGTTCACCGTCCGGGAAGAGTTGTTGCTCAAGCCTGAGGTCGTCAGTTGTGTCCAGGTGCCGGTTGTATCGGCGTTGCTCGACATGAACACGCCGCCACCGCTGGTCCCGGCAAACACCTGCGAAGTATTGTTCGGGTTGACCGCCAGCGAGAGAACGTCGGTGTTGGCCAGTCCGCTGGTAATCTGCGTCCAAGTCGAGCCGCCGTCGGTGCTGCGTTGCACGCCGAAAAACCGGCTGCCGGCGTACAAGGTGGCCGGCAGGCCCTGGGAGATGCTGGGCACAATCGCCAGCGCCTGGACGAAATCCCCCGGCACCTGTGTCGTATTGAAGCTGAGCTCGGCGCTGATGGGCAGCCGGCTCCAGGTGGCGCCGGAGTCAATGCTCTTATAAACGCCACCGATGGCGCCGGCGTACAACGTCCCTGGATTTCCCCCGGTTCCGTTGGACAGACGATCAACCACGACAGCCTTGATGTCCAGCGCGGTCGGACCGGTGGTCGGCGCGGTCCAGGAAGTCCCGCCGTTCGTGCTGATGTTGATCACCGGCGGCGGCGTAGTGATGGCCGGGCCTATCGCCGGGAAATCGCTGGAGAGGCTGATGCCGTTCAGGTAGATGTTCCCCGAATTATCAACCGCAATGGCCTGGCCGAAGTCGCGCGCGGTCCCACCGATCAACGTGGAGAAAGCGATGCTGTTCCCTGCCGCATTGACCTCGGTGACGAATGCGTTCCCCATGAAGCTTTGCAGCGGGCTATTGAGTGCGCCCGGAAAATTATTCGAATTCGTGAAACCGGTAATGTAGGCATTGCCGCTGCCGTCCACGGCGATGCTGTACGCCTCGTCATCGTTGTTGCCGCCGATGAACGTGCCGTATTGCGGCACGAACGAAGAGTTCAGCTTGATGATGAAGGCGTCATCGGCGCCGACGGCAGTGCTGCAACCGTTCGGTACGCCGCCGCAGGTGGTGCTGACTCCGGCCGGAACGCCGGCGGGCGGAAATCCGCTATTCGAGGCGGAATAGCCCGCGAGGTAGATATTCCCGTTGCCGTCCACCGCAACGCTGCTCCCAAAGTCCTCGCCCGTGCCGCCGATGTAGGTGGAGTACGCCAGGATGGGATCAATCACCAGCGTCTGGTTGCGGTCGTATTCGCCAACTTCAATGCCGACCTGCTTGCCGCGCAGCACGTAGCCGCCGGCGATTTCGCGCCGCGCGCCGTTGTCCTGCTGGTAGATCACCGGCTTGCGCAGATGCACGTCACCGCCGCTCATGCGCAGCACCACGTCGCCCGATTTCTCCAGCTCCAAGGCCGACGCGCCCTCGAAGGCCAGCCGAATGCGCCGCGGATCGGCGCCGGGCGCTACTTCAAAATCGTGCTCCAACCGACGATGATTGCCGTAATAAACGAGATCAATGCCTTTATAAATTCCGTGATAGCGCACGCGGCCGTAGTTCGGGATATCGGTCCGCCACTGTTTGGGATCGTTGCCGATGAAGTAATTGCTCTTGCCCGTTTGAAGATCTTCTCCGGAGAACTCCGCCTTTTTGTTCGCTCCCAGCAGGCGCATGCGCAGCACGCCACCCGAGGGAATCATCTGGGGGCCGGCATCTTCCGCCGATTTCCTGCGCGGCCGCGCAGCTCCGCGCAGCGACAGCACAGTCTCGGTGGAATTCAGGAACATGGCATAGCCGCTGCCGCGCGACACGAAGTCCGCCGTGCCCTGCGTCTGTCCGCGGTTGGGCTCGAAGCTCAACGGCAATCGCCCATAGGCGACACCGGCGCGCTGCCGCTCCGCCGCCGAAGCCTCACCTCGCATGCCCTGCGGTGAAGAGGCGGGGGTTTGCGCCGTAGCCAATAAACCTGAGACTGTGACGAAGCACACTAAGACGTATGACATGAACCTGCGCATGCCGAGCTCCCGGACTTCAGTATGAATAGACAAGACTCTTCGGACCACGCACACGCACCAGTGCGCGTCGGCCAAATCCCTCGTTTGCAACTACTGGGGGGAGGCCCTGAATGTTATCCCGGTTCACGTGAGAGTCAACAGGAATATGGCCTTAAAGTATTACGGAGGAGTCTTAGAGGCGGCGCAATAGTGCTACGACGCGCCTAACGGCGGCGGTGGGTTAAGCGGGAGAACTTAAGAAATGCTCGACAGCGGCAACGGCCGGTCTCCGTTACCGCTGTCGAGGGAGAGAGGTGACTTTGCTCTGGTATCAGGCAGCGCTCCGAAAAAATTCCGGACCCTGCTCTGGTTTAGGACGAACGTCGCCGGAAGCCATCGAAACATCGCGCTTCCATCGACACGCAATCTGATGCACGGCACAGAATTCGGCTTCGCGTCAATTTCCGCCATGCTGGCCCGCTCCAGCAGCTTCGCTGTTCGCCCCGCCTGCCGGATGCCGGCCGCATCTGACTTCATCGGGACCATTTTGGCGGGGCTGGACACGGGCCGCAAAACGCCCGCAGCGATCCGTGCGCAGCCATCCGCTTGCCGGTGAATACCCGCGCGCCCATTGAGGTTTTGATCTTTATCCAAACGGGACTAACATATACGTTGGAAAACTAAGGACAACTCGGGACGGTCCCCTCTCGGAAGGAGGGCGGCTCAATGCCACAGCGACGCAGTATCGCGATGCACGCTCCGGCTGAAGATACTTCTGCGGCGCAAAAAATCCAGGTGGTTGCCATTGGGGCCTCCGCCGGCGGCCTGCAATCCCTGTTCGCCGTGCTCACGCCCTTGCCTCGGTCCTTCACGCCGAGCGTGCTGGTGGTGCAACACCTCAGCCCGGAGTATCCCAGCCACCTCGCCGACCTGCTGGGGCGCAAGCTGCAGTTGCCCCTGGTGCCGCCGGTGGATGGCGACGACATGGCCCCCGGCACGGTGTACGTGGCGCCTCCCGATTTTCACTTGTTGGCCGAGCCTTCCCGGGTGCGTCTGTTGCAGACGCCCAAGGTGCATCACTCGCGACCGTCCATTGATCTGTTGTTCGAATCGGTCGCCGTCAACTTCGGCGAGCACGCCATCGGCATCATGCTCAGCGGCTCGGGACGCGATGGGGCCGCCGGCATCCAGGCTATCAAGCGGGCCGGTGGAATCACCATCGCGGAAGATCCCAGCAAGGCCGAGTTCAGCGCCATGCCGTATGCCGCTGTCGCCACCGGCTGCGTGGATTACGTGCTGCCGCTCGCCAAGCTGGCGCCGTGCTTAATAGATTTGTGTAGATAGTTCTCTGACATGCCTGAAACGGCCCAGGAGCGCGAACAGCTCTCTCTCTCGCAGCTGGTTGACGAGCTTGCCTCGCTGCGCGGGCTCGATCTGCGCGGCTACAAGCACACCACGCTGGAGCGCCGGGTCCGCAAGCGCATGTTCGAGGTCGGTGCCGGCACATACACCGATTATCTGAACAAGATTCGCGACGACGGCGACGAGATCAACCTGCTGCTCAACACCGTCCTCATCAATGTCACCGAATTTTTCCGTGATGCCCCAGCCTGGGACTTCCTGCGCGCGCAGATCATCCCCAGCATGCTGCGCAAACTGAAGCCGGGCGACACCTTCCGCGCCTGGAGCGCGGGTTGCGCCACCGGCGAAGAGGCCTACTCTCTTGCCATCCTGATGGCCGATACGCTCGGCGACCGCCTGCCGGAGTTCAATATCAAGATTTACGGCACCGATGTGGACGAGGAGGCGCTCAACGTGGCTCGCCGCGGCGACTTCTCCCGCGAGCGGCTGCGCCGCCTGCGTCCCGAATGGCGCGAGCGCTACTTCTATCCGCGCGGCGCCGCCTTGCGCATCGCGCGCGACGTCCGCCGGCTGTGCATTTTCGGCCGCAGCAATGTTCTGAGCGACGCGCCCATTTCACGCTGCAACATGATTCTTTGCCGCAATGTGCTGATTTATTTCGATACCGATTCGCAGAAAGTCATTCTCGAACACCTGCACTATGCTCTTGAGCCCGGCGGCATTCTCTTTCTGGGGAAGGCCGAATCCAAGCTCAGCGGATGGCAGAAGTTGCGTTCCCTGCATCCGCGCTGGCGTATATTTCAGAAGTTTTCCGGCGAATCCGATTGGGAAGACCGTCCGGCCATGGAGACCAATATGCCCGATACCGGCACCGATTCCGCTGTCGAACGCGAGTTGCGCAGCTTCCGCCTGCACCAGCGCTACATCATGGAAGCGCTGAAGTCCGGCATCATGGTGCTCGACAATTCCGACACCGTCACCAGCCACAATGAATCCGCTCTCGCCATCTGGGGACTGCCCGTCAGCCAGATTACCGGCCGCCAATTGCAGAGCACCGCGGTCGCCCAGCGCTGCCCGGAGATGTCCGCCAAACTCGACGCCACCCGCGGCCGCCGCGAACCTCTCAATTTCAACTGCTCCATCACCGTAGGCGACGAGGAACGCACCATTGCCGTTTCCCTCCGGCCCATTGTCAACGAGCCCGGCGAGCGCATCGCGACCTTGATTCACTGCGAGGACGTCACCACGCAAGGCAAGCTCGAAACCACCATCGAGCAACTGGAATCCACCAGCGAAGAGCTCCAGTCGACCAATGAGGAACTGGAAACCGCCAACGAGGAGCTTCAGTCCACCAATGAAGAGCTGGAAACAACCAATGAAGAGCTCCAGTCCACCAACGAGGAATTGGAGACCACCAACGAAGAGCTTCAGTCGCTGAACGAGGAACTGGAAAACATTAATGAGGAACTGGAATCGCGCACCCGCGAACTGAATGATCTGAGCCAGCGCTATGCGCAGACTCTCCAGCAGATGCCCTGGCCGGTCATGCTGCTCGATCACGACCTGAAGATTCAGTTGTGGAATGGCGCGGCGCAAAGGCTGTTCGGCGTCGGCTCCACCTCGGTGGTCGGAGTGAGCCTGGACAAGCTGCCCCTGGACGAGACACTCCGCAAGACGCTGGTGCGCCGCGTCGGCAGTGTGGTTCAGCGCCAGCAGCCCGCCACCATTACCGGGCTCCAGTTTCCCAAGCGGCCCGGCGAGAACTATGACATCAGCCTGACCTTCCTCACCCGCAACGAGTCCGGCCTGGAAGGCACGCTGGTAATGTTTGGGCCCTTCTACGAGAGTCCGGGCGCCGCACGGAAATCCACTTCTTCTCCTGCCAATAGCGCGCGCCGTCACGGTAAGAAGAAGACCTTGGCGAAACCGAAACCCGCGGCTCGCAAGAAACGCTGATCGGAAAATGCAAAAGGCCGGCGCCCAGCCGGCCTTTCACTTGCAGAACTGAATGGTCGTGCTCTTTCGGAGCGCTTGCCTCACCCTCTGGCAGTTACGCCCAATTTCTTGGAGCCATCCTTGGGCTCCCCATTTTGATTGCGCCTCTGGACGCACTTGTCGCGCAACGCCTGTACCTGCTCGCGGATACTTCGCGCGCGTTGGGATTGCTCCCGCGCGATTTCGGTAACCCGGAGAAGCAACCCGTTGGCGTTCGCACCCAGGACTTTTGATTTGGCTACCGTGTCGAGCGACTTGGTCACCGCCGCCAGCGAATTCACGGACTGCCCGAAGCGCATCGGCGCGGCATGCAGCCAGCTGTCCAATTCTTCGGGAAAGGCAATTACCGCGCTGCGGTCTTTGCCCTTGGGCCGGTGCACCGGCATGTGCAGGTCGCACTCCCAGCGCTGCACCGTGCGCACACCCCGGTTCAGATAGGCCGCAATTTCCTTCCATGAATTCAAGACGGGAATCCGCGGCGTGCTATCCATTGGCTGGCGCATGTTGACGCTGCTCTGCTGGCGTGTGTGCAATATCGTATCGCATCTTAACCGATGTGCAAACACCCCATGTGACCGGTACCTTTATGGGTCAGGGCCGCACCATTCTCCAGCTCGGCTCCGATGCGCTGCTGAGCGACGCACGCGCCACCGTACTGGAAAATGCCGGATATGAAGTACTTGTAGCCCGCTCCTTGCCGGTCGCACTGCGCCATCTGCGTACCCGGCAGGTGGATTTGATCCTGATTTGCCACTCGGTTGAGGACCTGGAAGTCTCTATCCAGGAATTTCGTCGAAACAACCGCCATGCTCCCATCGCGCTGGTGCACGTCGGCGGCCTTACCCAGCCAAGCCGCTCCGCCGCCAATGTCCTGATTGACGGCCTCCGCGGCCCCGAGCATCTGCTTGCTCAAATCGGCAACATCATCGGCCGCCGCCGCCGCGCCGCCGCCAGCTAGACGGCTTCAAAGGTTGATTGCATCTCTAACCCCTTTCCTCTTGCAACCGCTATCCGGAAACTGGAAACTGGGAACTCAATGAAAGTCCTGGCCGTTATTCCTTCGCGGCTGGCGTCTACTCGCCTGCCCCGCAAGCCCTTACGCGAGCTCGCGGGTCGTCCCATGCTGGCGCATGTGGTCGAAGGCGTGCGCTCCTGCGCACTGTTGCGGCCGGAAGATGTGGTGGTGGCCACCGATTCCGCCGAGATCGTGGACCTGGGGCGCGCTCACGGCTGGAATGTGCGCCTCACCTCCGAAGCCCACCGCAGCGGCACCGAGCGCGTGCACGAGGTCGCACAGTCCATCGCCGCCGATGTCTATCTCAACATCCAGGGTGACGAACCGCTCACCCGCGCCGAGCACATTGCCGCTTTGCTGGAGCTGATGCGCGATCCCGCGGTCCAGGTCGGCACGCTGAAAACGCCGGCCATCGAGCACGACGTCTACAACCCCAACGCCGTCAAGGTGGTCACCGAATCTTCCGGCCGCGCCCTGTATTTTTCGCGTGCCGCCATTCCCTTTGACCGCGACGGCACGCTCGGCCGCTACTACAAGCACCTCGGCTTCTACGCCTACCGGAGCGCCGCCCTCGACCGCTTCTGCTCGCTGCCGGAATCCGCGCTGGAACGCGCCGAGCGCCTGGAACAGTTGCGCTTTCTGGAAAACGGCATCCCCATCCACGTCGCCGAGACCGCCTTCGACACCATCGGCGTGGATACCGAAGAAGACTTGCGCCGCGCCGAGGCTGCCCTCCGCGCCCGCGTGTCCGCCTGAAACTTCGTCCTTAGTTCACTTGCAGCGTGCCAATGTAGTTGGTCATCGCCCGGATGCGGGCGTTGACCTCCCGCTGGTTATCGCGACTGTGCGGGCGCAAAGCCATGCCCCACACCGGCATCTCGCGCGGCTGGTGACTGGAGATAGCGCTACCCCACTCGATGCTCCGGTTGACCCGGTGCGCGGGATAGCTTCCGCCGTTTTGCCTGGCCAGCACCGTCAGGTCGGCCGGCCGGATCTTCAAGCCGGACGCGGCTGCGCCGTCCCCGGCCCCTTGGCCGCCGTGGCAGCTCGCGCAATACGCCGTGTACAGTTCGGCGCCCGAAGTGACGCTGCCCGCCGGCACGCGCTGCGCGCGCGCTCCGGCAAACCACATCAGCACCGTGAACATGGCAACGAAGGCCCAGCGAAATATATTTGCCTTCATGACTGCAGTGTGCTCGTGCCTCGTCGCGGCCACAACAAGCTCTCTCACAAGCGGAATAACCGAAGTACCTAAAAACTGTCCTGATTCCGGAAAACATCGAAGCGCAGTTAATTGGTCGGTAATTTCAACAACATTTCCGCTGCGCACGAATAGTTACTTTTAAATTAACCTTCTCTCCTAGGGACGCCAAGGGAGTCCCCGCGGATACCGCGGCCACCCATGACGGGCTATGCGACTGCTTCTTTACTAAATAGTTCGACAACCAGCCCAAAGGGAGGGGGAGGGGGAGGGGGTGGGTAAACATCTTGAGCCTTGGAGTTAATGCTAAGTCCGTAAACTTTCCTTCACGCCGACTTCAGCAGGCTGTACAGCAGCACCCCGAGCACGATGAGGGTGATGAACACGTAGCGGTAGTCGCGTTCCTTGAGGAAGCCGAAGGCGGAAAAGATGACGCGCGCAATCGGCGTCGCGATCAGCAACAGCAGTCCAAACTGAATGATCGCCGTCGAGTTTCCCGCGCCGGCAGCGTGAGCGATTCCCGACAGGCTGCGCAGGTTGGCAGGCTCGGCGTGGAAGGTGCCGTAATCAATACGCTCGCCGCCGTACTTCAGCAGATACAGAATCGCGCCGGCAAGCACCACGGCGGCGGCGGCACCCACCCCGATGCGCAGCAGGTTGCCGATGATGATCTCCAGGCGCTCGTCGCTCCAAGTCCCGACCTTCGCTTCCGTGTCGGCCGGCATCACAGCCTCCCCGTCAAGCCGTTGAAGATCATCTCGATGCCCAGGACCACGATGACGGCGGCAAAGACGTAGCGCAGCACGCGCACATTGGCCCGCATCAGCACCCGCGTGCCGGCCAGCGACCCGGCAAGAACGCCGAGCATCACCGGCATGGCGAGAGCGGGATCAATGTAGCCGTGCCGCAGGTAAACCCCGGCGCTGGCGGCGGCGGTTACGCCAATCATGAAGTTGCTGGTCGTGGTGGACACCTTGAAGGGCATGCGCATCGCCTGGTCCATGGCCAGAACTTTCACCGCGCCGGAGCCGATGCCGAGCAATCCGGAGAGCGTGCCCGCGCCGAACATCAGGCCGAATCCGGCGGGAACGTTGGTGACCGCATACTCGCGCCGTCCACCTTCCACCGGGTAGCTGCCGTTCAGGCTCAGCCAGCGTGCGAAGCGATCGGACGAGGTCGCCATATGGCCGCGCTTCTCGCGCGCCGATTGGAAGGCCGAGTACAGCAGCATGAGGCCGAAGATCACGCCGATGGCCTCGGTCGAAACCCGCTGCACCAGCAGGGCGCCAACAATCGCCCCCAGCGTGGTCGCGATCTCCAGAAACATTCCGATGCGGATGTTGGAGTAGCCCTCGCGAACGTAGGCAGCGGCCGCGCCGGAAGAGGTCGCAATCACTGAGACCAGCGACGCGCCCATGGCATAGCGGATGTCCACCTTGAAGAACAGCGCCAGAAGGGGCACCAGAACCACGCCGCCGCCCAGGCCGGTCAGCGCGCCAAGGAATCCGGCGAGAAACGAACCGATGCTGACCAGGACGGTAAAGACAAGAACGGTCATCGCGTGGCTAAGAGGATAAATGACGCCGTCAATCCGCCTGAAACAGAACCGCCGGCCGGGCGCGGGGGAACGCCAGGCCGGCGGTTTTTGGCGCGCCCGTCGCAGGTTCGCGGCGGGCGGGGAGGCAACTCAGGCAGCTTGCGGAAGAATGTTCCCTTCTTCGGTCAACCGATGTGCGGTCGGTTTCATCAATAGGACCTCGAGCGTTGGCGCCAGCAGTTCCGCGGCGGCATGCTTGCCGATCACCGCGTCCACTTCCGGCGGAGCTTTGGGCAGCGGGTTCTCATTGGAAATCATGACCACGGGAATATCAGGATTGTGGTGCTTCAGGTAGTGGATGAATTCCAGCACATCAATGTCGGGCAGGTGGCGATTGACCACCAGGGCATCCACGTCGCTCCTGCCATACTTCCAGAGCGCCTCGTATCCGTTGGTCGCCGGGATAATGTAAAACCCGCTATTGACCAGCGCCCGCAGCGCCTCGAAGCCCAAGTGCCACTCGTGACTGACGCAGAGCAGGTTGGCCATCGCATACCCCGGGCGGCTTCACAGCAAGGCTGGTTCCACCGGCAAGAGCCCGGGATTTCAGCTACTTACGATGACTGCGAGGGAAGGCGCGTGGGTAGAAAGTACCGGCACCCGGTACCGAGTACCAAGTGAAAACTCCGGTGTAGGCTCAGGATTTGTCTTTTGCGCGGCGCAGCTCGATCAGCTCCTGCACCAGTTCAAGCAGGCTGATGGTCGCGCTGGGCTTGGAAACCACGGCGTCGGCGCCGGCAGCGCGCCAGTCTTTGGCCAACAGCGGATACGCGGTCAGGATCACGATGGCCGGCGGATGTTCGCGCGTCTTGGCCGCGGCCACCACGGTGTAGCCGGCGGTGTCCGTCTCCATGCGCATGTCGGTGAGCACAAGATCGAATGGCTTTTGGTCGGCCAGAATCCGCTCGGCCTCGGAAGCCGAGGCGGCAGCGGTAACTACGTAGCCATGCGTCTCAAACACCAGCTTCAGCATGGAGCGCACCGAAAGTTCATCGTCTACTAGCAGGATGCGCGCATCCATAGTTATTGTCTTTATACCGTGTTTCAGAGAGAATGGGCCACATCTAAGGGACCGACGCGCCCCGCGTCCCATTGCTCGAGTCGTCCCGCCACTCGTCGAATATACAGTTCTCATGGAGGCCATTTATGGCCGCAGGTCTTCCCTCCGGATTCGGGCGCAAGCTGGGTATTGCCATTGGCTGCGGCTTCATCGTAGCCATCTCCGCGGTCGCCGTGGACGTGCTGGTAATCCAATTCAATCGTGAGGTTTTGATCCACCAACTGGCGGGCGATGTGATGGCGTTTCTGGTCACGGCGCTGGTCTGCCTGGCGCTGCAACTTCGCAATGAGGAGCTGCATTACCGCTTCGCCATGGAACGCGCGGCCATCGTGGCCGAACTCAACCACCACGTACGCAACGCCGTGTTTCCACTGTGCCTGGCGGTGCAGCGCTCCGGCGATGCCGAAGCGCAGCGCCTGTCGAACGAGGCAGTGGAACGGATCAATATCGCCATGAAGGAAGCGGCCACCGACGTTTTCGCAATGAAGCTGAATTACGCGCCTCAACCCCGGCCCGTCGAGATGCCGGAGAAAGTCCCGCCGCGAGGGGTGACGCTGCTGCGCTAGCCGGCGCGCAGTGTAATGCGCAGCAGTTCGCTGCGACGCCACAGGCGCATGCGCGGACCCCAGGTGCCGGTTCCGCGGCAAACGATCAGCGTCATGCCCGCCACGTCGTAACGCCCAGCGACGAAGGGATACCTCAATCGAACCACGTGTGCGAAGGGCCAGATCTGCCCGCCGTGAGTGTGGCCAGACAGCATCAGGCCGGCGCCGGCCTCCCGCGCCTTCTCCACGTGCCACGGCGTGTGCGAGACAAAGATGGTGGCGGAATGGGGACGGCCCTCCAAGGCGCGCTGGACGAAAGCGCCGTCGCGCCCATACTGCCGTCGAGCCGTGAGATCGTCCACCCCGGCGAGCACCAGCCCAGGCCGGAGTTCGGCCCAACCATCGCGCAGGACGCGTACACCCGCCGATTCCAGGAAACGCACGCTCGATTCAAGCCCCGCATAAAATTCATGATTCCCGGTGACCGCAAAGACGCCCAGCGGCGCCGACAGTCGGCGGAAGACCGGACCTAGTTCGCGGGCGCCGTCGTCACCTTCCACGATGTCGCCGGCGAGAATAATCAAATCCGGATGCAGCGCCTGGATCTCGTTCACGCGCGCCGAGAGCCAGCGCGCATCAATCATTTCTCCTACGTGCGTGTCGGTGGCGACCGCGACAACTGTGCCGTCCTGAGCGGGGGGCAATCCCGGCAGACGGACCTCGTAGCTGGTCACGACCGGAGCACGGACGCCCTGGACGAGCGCGACAGCGGAGAGCACGGCAGCAACCAGGAGAGCGTAGCCGCGCAACGCCGGCGCAACCCGCGGGAGCAGGTATCCGAAGCCGGTGACGATATCCACCACCAGCAGCGAAACCACGGTAAGAAAGATGACGCCCAGCCAGTGCGCGCCGATCCATTCCAGCGGCGCAGCCACAGTTTCCAAGCCGCGGCGAGCCAGGATTCGTCCCAGAACGTAGCTGGTCCACAGAAAGAAGGCGACCAGCTCCAGTCCCACGCGCGGGACTCGCGCAAACGCCGGGACCGACGAGATGCGCCAGAAGACGTACAGGTGCATCGCGGTCCAAACCGCCAGAACAATGGCAAAGAACACAGACATTCTCCGTGCAGCCACGGTTCATTGTAGATGCTGGGTTGGGCACGGTCGTTGACGCCGGTCACAGAGATGAGAGACGCGGGTTGAGAGAGTACCTGAATACTTCGGTACTGCTTTGACGGCTACTGAGCGAACTTATAGCCAAGCCCGGACACGGTGAGAATCATTTCCGGCTGCTTGGGGTTGGGCTCGATCTTCTGCCGCAGGCTGGCGACGTGAACATCCACCGTGCGGGTGAACGTGTCGGTGCTGTAACCCCAGACTTCCTTGAGAATTTCCTGGCGGGAGAGGGTAGCGCCGCGGTGCTCGACAAAGTAGCGCAGGAGTTGAAACTCGCGCGCCGAGAGATTCACCACCTTGCCGTCGCGGGTCACCTCGGTGCCGCGCAAATCAATGCGAATGGGCCCGACTTCACAGACGACGTTGGCGGCCATCGAGCGAATGGGCGCGCGCCGCAGCAGGGCTTCGATGCGCGCCAGCAGTTCCAGCATGTCGAAAGGCTTGGTCAGATAGTCGTCGGCGCCGAGCTTGAGGCCGATCACCTTGTCCACCGTCTGCCCTCGGGCGGTGAGCATCAGGATGGGAGTGATGATGCCGGCCTGGCGCACGTCGCGGCAAACATCGAAGCCGCTTTTCTTCGGCAGCATCAGGTCCAGCAGGATGAGATCGTAGGCCTCACGCGTTGCCATGTTCAGGCCCTGCTCTCCATCCACGGCGCAATCACAGCGATAGCCCTCGCTGTGCAGGCGGTCCCCGAGGGTCATGCGCAGCGCTTCTTCGTCTTCGATCAGGAGAATCCGCTCGTCCATGCTCAGGAGACCTTGGCCGCCTCGCGCGCCGGCGGTTCCGCTGGTGGGGCGGCAGCATCGGCGACCGGTAGATGGAGAACGAAGCAGCTTCCTTTCCCCAGTTCGCTGGTCACGGTCAGTCTTCCGCCCATGGCTTCGGCGATGCTGCGGGCGAGCGGCAAGCCGAGACCGCTGCCGTGAATCTGCGCGGCCGTCGCCGACGGGCTGCGATAGAACGGCTCGAAAATCTGGCCCAGTTCCCCGGGCGGAATACCGGCGCCGTGGTCCTCGACGCTTACCAGGATTTCACCCGCGTCGCCGGAGAGACCGGCAGCGACCAGGACGCGGCGGTCGCTGCCGCCATACTTGACGGCGTTGGTGATCAGGTTCTGCAAACATTGTGAAAGTGCCAGCAGGTCGCCGGAAATTGCCGGCAAGCCCGCCGCGACATTGGCTTCGATGGTGAAACCGGCTTCCCTGGCGAGGCCGGTGGTGGCGGTGAGCGCCGGCTCCACGAACTCTCCTACCTGCAAGGTGCGAACGTTGTATTGATAGCGGCGTTCGCGGGTGGCGGCGAAGAGCAAAATCTGTTCGACCAGAAGCGTCAACTGGCGCGCCTGGGTCTTGATCGCGATGCCGTAACGCGCCAGTTGTTGCCGGTCGGCGACGACTCCGTCGGCAATGTTCTCGGCGGCCGTGGAGATCACCGCCAGAGGTGTGCGCAGCTCGTGCGACACGCCGGTGACAAAATCCATCTGCAAGCGCGCCAGGCGCTGCGCGCGATGCGTGGAAACGAGCATCAACCCCATGGTGGCGGCCAGGATCAGCAACACGCCGAAGCTGATGGCGAGATCGCGGTGGCGGACGCTGGCCGCCACCGCGTCGAGCGAGCCACCGCGATTCTGCACAACCAATTGCCAGTCGTAGGGCGCATCGCGATAGTGAAGCGGCTCGATACGGATGCCGGGCGGAAAGCCTGCGCGCTCCACATCACCGGGGCCATGCTCCGGCGATGGCGGCATGCCCGCACCGCTAGGCGGAGGCGGCGGCGCGAACAGCGGACCAAAGATGGGGACCGCGGCGTCGGCCGCGGAGATGTTCTGCGGCCCGAATTTCGCGTCCGAGGTGTACACGACCGACGGATCGCTGCCGGTGCTGACGACGGCGACGCGATAACCCAGCCGGTTGCTTCCGCCGAAATAACGCTCGGAAAGTTCGGGGAAAATGTGGTCGTGCAAGACGGAGGAGCCGAGCTGAAGAATGTACCAGTCCACCACCACGCGATGATCGTCCCCACCGCTCTCCGGATGGAACGCGGGATAAACCAGCGCCGGTACATCCTGCGCGACGAACACCGGGAAAAAGGGGCCGTGCAGCCGGCGGACATGTTCCAAGAACCGCGGACCGTTGTCGGCAGGAGGCGCACCCGGTGGCCGCGGTCGCCGGCGAAACTGCAACCGGGGCAGATCGGAGGAGCGCGCCTGGAGCGCGGCATGGAGCTGCTCGAAGCCGGAGGGCCATTCTGCGGGCTCGAAGCGGTCCGTCGTACGATTCAGGCGAAGCAGGCGGGCCTGACCGGCGGAATCCTGCCAAACATAAAGGTTGGCGACCAACCGCGGGTGGACTGCGGTGCGCGACCACTGCGCGAAACGCTCGGCACTCTGTTGCAGGCGGGAGTCTCGCGAATCGCGCCCGCGGACTTGCAGAGCATCCACTACGCCCGCCAGTTCCCGATAGAAATCCTGGCGCCAGCTCATGAGCGACGATTGCAGGTTCGCCTTCATGCGGACGCTGGCCGCCTCGCTGACCTCGCGGCTCCAGCGGTATTGCAGCGCAGCCAGAACAATCAAGACGAGGGCGAGCAGAAACACGACCGCGCTGGAAACAAGCCGTTCTTTTTGCGGCAACTTCATGGCGATTCCACAGCCAATGAGCGCGTCGGGATCATGCGCGGGTAGTGGCTTCGATTATACGAATTCAGCACCGGCCGCGCCGGACGCGGCAGAATCATTGAAAACTCCCGAGTGCGCTATATCCGCGCAGAAGAACCTGCCGCGTGGAAGCCTCGCTCATCCCGAGGACGTCCGCGATCTGCCGCGTTCCGAAGCGCTCATATTTGTGCATCAGGATGGCGGCACGTTGCGCCAGAGGCAGGCGATAGAGCAAGCCCAGCACGCGCGCTAGTTCCGGGCCATGACACTCCTCGACGGTAACCGAAGCTTGCTGCTCGGCTGCTTTGCTGATGAGTGCGCGGAACAGCGCCACATCTAATTCTTTGCCGCCGGACTGCACTTCGGCGCTCGCCAGCACGTCTTCAACAATGCGGTCAGCCGATGCGACGCTCCCAAGCAGGCGGTAGAGGAATGCGCGCAGGCGTGTAACCCGCGCTTCCAGCGCGAATGCATCCGCCAAGCTGCGCGGCGGAGCGGAAGCTAAAGTGGGTGCGAGTTTTGCGAATCCATCTGCCATAGGGCGGTAGCAGAACTTTCGGCGGACGTCCGGCAAGGAGGACGGCCGTCCGCCGAATCGGTCACGTCGGGGAGCACAACCGGCGTGACTAGGGGTGCGGCGGCGGAGGCGGGCCGCCGTGTTCACCGAAATGTCCCGGACCGTGTTGCTGATGCAGCGCGTTGAACTTTGCCTGCTGATCGGCGCTGAGAATCTGATAAAACGCCGCGTGCGCCTTGGACTCGATGGAGGTCAACTGCGTGGTGAGCTGACCGATGGTGGCGGAGGCCTGGTCAATGGCGCCGGTGTTGTTGCTCTGCACGGCATCGTGCAGAGACTGGTGCGCAGTGTGCATGCTGTCGTGCAGCGCGGCAGCCTGCGTGGCGGCATTGGTAAAGATCGTGGTGGCCTGCTGCTGCTGGGCCGGAGTCAGCGAAAGCATGGTGGTGAGAAAGCTGATTTGATGTTGGACACGAGCGGCCGGGCTGGGCGGCCCGGGTGGCGGCGTCTGCGCGGCCAGGCCTGCGGCCAGCAGCGCGACGACGATGAAGGTTGCGATGGTTTTCACGTTCTTCCTCCACACAAGTGATTGGAACATTCGCAGCGCGGGAAGCGCTGTAAATTCCCTGTAAATTCGCGGTTCAGTCAAGCGAGGCGAGCACGCGCGCAAAATCCGCGGCGAACGGCGGTTTGTGAATGAAGGCAGAGGCGCCGCTGGCGAGCGCGGCGGGAAGCAGCGCCTCGTCGGCCGACATTAGGATGACTTTCGATGCTGGAAAACAATCGGCGATCAGCGTGGCCGCGGTGAGACCGCTCACTCCGGCCATGTGTACGTCCATGATGACCAGGTCGGGCACAAACTGCGCCACCATGCGGATGGCTTCGGCGCCGTCGCCGGCGCGGCCGATCACATCCACCACGTCTTCCAGCGCGAGCAGCGCACAGACCACTTCGACGTACGCCGGCGAATCGTCCACCACAATGGCGCGGTATTTGGAGTGAATAGCGGGAAGAGTGACGGGTTTTGGTAGGCTGAGTGCTGAAATCTTCATACCAGCTGCTGCCACATTGACCTCCGGTTTCGACCTGCGTTCGATATCAACACAAATCGGCACGTGCCGGGGTAAGGTGTCGGCCAAGCAGATGTAAGAAGTAGGTTAAGAGGGACGGACGACTACTGGGCCTGAGCCGCCGATTCCGACTTGCGAATGGCCTGCTCGTGCAGTTCCCAACTGCGAATCGCCTTCTGGCACCCTTCGCGCGCCATCATGGTGCTCAGCTTGCGCTCGGCGCGGTCAAAGGTTTCTTCTGCGTCCTCGTGCATGCGGTAGGCAGCGTCATCGGCTTGATAGAGCTGGCGAGCAAGGCGCCCAAGATCGCTGCCGGCAGTGTTGTTGGTCTTCGCCGCTTCGTACGCCGACTTCAGCTCCGCACTCCATGTCGCCTTCACTTCTTGATCGAGTGCATCGAGCGCATCGTTGGCACGGTCGGCGGTCTTGCGGACGCGCTTTTTCTCCTGCAGCCACTTCACCACTGACCAGCTCACCGCCTCGGTCATGAGGGCCTTGGCCTCTTTCACTTCGGGAAGTTCACGCATGGTTCTTCCTCGGCGGAACGCTAGATGTTAGCGATTACGCGGCCGCTGGTGACCAGAAAACGTCAGAGCAGAAGAAAGTTGGGTTCCATTACGGCAAACGAGGGCTTACCCGCGGCTCACGGCAGCAGCCGATAGATCCAGCGCGCGAGATTAAGGAAGAACCGCGCCGACGATTCGCGATATGGGAAGCGCCATGGCATCGGAATATGGGCGCGCTCGAGATTGACGTGGCGGGCCTCGCACATGTCTTTGAGGATCTGGTCGCCGTGCACGCGGCCGAGGCCGGATTGCTTCACGCCGCCCCACGGCGTTTCCGGCACGCCGTAGGTGTACAGCACATCATTCATGATGACGGTACCGGCGTGCATCTGGTCGGCCACTCGGCGCGCGCGGCGCCGGCTGCGCGAGAAGACATAGCCCATGAGCCCGAACGGGGTGTCGTTGGCGCGAGCCACGGCCTCGTCCTCGCGCTCGAATGAATTGATGGCCAGCACCGGGCCGAAGGGCTCTTCGCGCATCATGGCGGCGTCGGGGCTGACGTTGGTAAGCACGGTGGGAGCGTAGAAGCGGCCGGTCGCGGCGGTTTGCGCGCCGCCGGTTTCCAGCTTGGCGCCCTTGCGCAGCGCGTCCGCAACGTGCTCCTCGGTGGTGCGAAGCTGCGCCGGCGTGGTGACAGCGCCCAGATCTTCGGCGACACGGACCTTCTGCGTGAGCTCGACGACTTTGCGGGTGAACTTCTCCGCGATCCTCTGGTCCACAAACACGCGGTTCACCGAAACACACACTTGCCCCGAGTTGGCAAAGGCGCCATAGACGACGGTGTGGGCGGTGCGTTCGAGGTCGGCGTCGGCGCAGACAATGGCCGCGGCATTGCCGCCCAACTCCAGAATGCATGGAATGAGCCGCTCGCCGCAGGCAGCGCCGATGCGACGGCCCACCGCCGTGCTTCCTGTGAAAATCACCATGTCCACGCGGTCGTCGGGATTTTCGCCCGTGTAGAGCGCGGCGCCGGTGTCGGCGAAGCCGGGAACAACCTGCACTAAATCAGCGGGAATTCCGGTTGCATCGAACAGCTCTTTCCCCTTGAGCGCGACGTTCGGTGTGAACTCGGATGGCTTGACCAGCACGGCGTTGCCCGAGGCCAGCGCGCACACGGCGTCGCTCACCATCATGGAGAGCGGAAAATTCCAGGCGGTGACGGAGCCGATAACGCCGCGCGGGTGATAACGGACGTAGCTCGTCTTGTTGGGGAACAGGCGCAGACGAATTTTTTCCGGACGCAGCACCTTGGCGGCACGGCGCGCGTAATAAAAAGCAATGTCGGCGGCGGGAATGACTTCGAGCAGCAGCGCTTCGATGCGCGGCTTGCCGGTCTCGCGCGCGATCACGTCGCAGAGTTCCTCGGAGCGGTCCAGGATCAGCCGGTTGAGCGCGAGCAGCTTTCGGCGGCGCTCACTGAACGAGGTATTCGCCCAGCTTCGCTGTGCGGCGCGAGCGCGGCGAATGGCCTCGCGAACCTGGTCGGGCGAACTGACCGGAACTGGAGGCAGTGCCTGGCCGGTGGCCGGCTCGGTGTTCCGAATCCATTCGCGCGAGGCGCCGGCGGATTCGGTGTGGGAAATTGGCTCAGGGCTCGCTTCAGAAGCGCGCGCGCTCAGGGCTTCGGGGTTCGTCACTCCTCACTCCGTGAACCTTGGATGCGAGTTGCCGGCGCCGGATTCGCAAAGATAGACCCGCTACCGTGGCGGACATTGGCGCGAGTTCTATTTTGGCACTGTTCCACACCCATGTGTGATGTCTATCGCCGCCCCGGGTGACCTGCGTGGCTATGATTCCTACGGCACCGGCGCTCGCGCCGGTCAAAGTCGCATGCCATGACGGAATTTGCCAGCCGCGAATGTCTGTCGTTTGGCGACGCGCTCTTTCTGTATCTGGAGCGCGAAGGAATGCCGCTGAACGTCGCTTCCATCTCCACCTTCGACGGCGTCGTGCCGCTGAAGTCCTGCCGCGAATTCGTGGAAACCAAGCTGCACCTGGTTCCGCGTTACCGTCAGAGGGTGGTGGCGCCGCCGTTGAACATCGGCCTGCCGAGTTGGGAGTATGACCCGCATTTCGATATCCGCAATCACATCCGTGAGGCGCGCCTGCGGGGAGGCACCGATGCCGAGTTCCGCGCCCTGGTGGCCGAAATCCTGAGCGCCACCATGGACCGCAGCCGTCCGCTATGGGACTTCACCCTGGTCCAGGGCCTGCAGCGAGGCCGCACTGGGCTGATTGTGCGCGTGCACCACTGTCTAGCCGACGGGATTTCAGGTGTCGGGCTGATGAAGGCCGTCCTCGACGAAAGTCCCGACGTGCGGCGCGGGACGGTGAAGCCGGAGCGCGTTCCAGTGAGCCGCCCGCTGGATACCACCACGCAGGTAATGGACGGCGTCGTCACGGCGTGCTTGTCGGCGGTGCAGCGCGTGCTGACCGCGCATTCGGAGATGCTGGCCTTCGCGCAGCAGTTGGCGCACGTGAATGGGGCGGGGTCGAATGGCGCCCATAGCAACCATGCGCTGCCTGCATCCAAGGCAGCGCCCGAGGAGCTCACTCGCTTCCTGCCGGAGCTTGCCGCCGCGCCTGCTCGGCTGCCCTTCAACATGGTGTGCCGCGGCCCCCAAAAATTCCAGTGGGCCGAGATTCCGTTTGCCGAGATCCGGGAAGTGAAGCGCGCCTGCGACGCCACCGTGAACGACGTCATCCTTACCGTGGTAACGTCCGCCATTCGCCGCTACTGCCAGGCCCATGGCGTGGACGTCAGAAAGAAGTTTCTGCGCATCATCGTGCCGGTCAGCATCCGCACCCAGGACGAATCAGCGGAGCTGGGAAACCGTCTGACCTTCCTGCCGGTGCCGATTCCTTTCGGCGCGCGTTCGCCGCGCAAGCTGCTGGCTGCGGTCCATGAGCGCACCATGTTCCTGAAAAATTTCCGCGTGGCGGAGATGGTCGGATTCGCCGGCACGCTGGTGGGCCTGGTGCCGACGGCCGTCCAGGCCATGTTGGGCCCGCTCGCGAGTTCGCTGCCAATCAGCGTGGGCAACCTGATTTGCACCAACGTGCCCGGCCCGCAGCAGGCCCTTTACCTGCTCGGCCATCAGATGCTCACCTGCCATCCGTACGTGCCGATCGGCGGCGAGTTTGGCCTCAACTGCGCCGTGCTCACTTACAACGGCACGGCTTACTTCGGCTTCAGCGGAGATGCACAGGCAGCCCCTGACATCCACCATTTGCGCCGTTACACGCGAGAGAGTTTCGCGGAATTGAAAGCGGATGCGGCTCTGGCCGGACGGCCGCGTTTAAAACGCGTGGCACTGGCAGCAGTTGGCGGTTAGCGGCTTCGCGCCACTCGGCGGCCGGGCTTGCGGGGCTGCCTGCGAGTACCTTTCTTTTGCGCTTCCAGCTCGGCGATGCGGCGGCGCAGTTCTCCGAGTTCATTCGATTCCGGCGGCTTTGGCGGCGTCGCGCCAATCATGCGCTCCATGATGTGCAGCGGCGAAACGGCGGCGGCCTGGATGTCGCTGAGGCCGGAACGCACCGCGTTCTGCACGTTGTCGTAAGCCTCAAACGCGGATTTCAGGTACCACATAATGACTTCGCGCCCGGCATGGTTGGAAGCGACGATGATCTGGCGGAGCAGTTCCAGAGGCAAGCCGGCAGGTTGGGCCTTGGCGTCTTCCATGATGATCTGCGTCAGGGTGACGTGGGTGAGGTCCTCGCCGGTTTTGGCGTCCACCACGCGGATCTCCTTCCCTTTTTGGACCAGGGCGGCGATGTCCTCGAGATTGATGTAGCGGCTGGCGGAAGTGTCGTACATCCTGCGGTTTGCATACTTTTTGATGATGGTGACGGCCGGCTTCACGCGGGCGGCCTCCTTGTGCGCTGCAATAAATGTTGACATCTATATTGACATAGAACCACGAAAATACTAGTCTATTCTCGATTGCTGCAATGCAGCAATAAATATCGGAGGTTATCATGAAAGAACCCACACGGCACGAGCCCTCCCCCATGCACCTGCCTTCTTCCTTGTTCACCTTGCTGACCGGGTGGGTGCAGCAGGGAGTCGAGAGCTTCTTCGCCACGCAGCGCATCCTAGTGGACCTGGCGATGCGCCAGAACCTGAGTGTCATGAAAAGCCTGCGCGAAGGGTTTTCGCATCCCGAGCACTCCCCCGTCGCCATTCTGACGGAGCTGGCAGCGGAAGGAACCAATACGTTCATTGAAGCGCAGCGCATCCTGCTGGAACTGGCGCACAAGCAGACCGAGCTTGCCATGACCGGCGTGAAGGAGCGTGTCGGCCCAGCGGCGCCGGCCGTGGCCATGACCGACATGGTCCGCCGCAGCGTAGACACATTCATCACCATGCAGGAGGACTTCCTCGACCTGGCCAGCAAACAGGCCAATAACTGGCTGCACGCGATCAAGACCGGCAAGCCTTATGACGCCGATCACCTGATCGAACTGGCGCGCGAGGGCATGGAAAAGTTCGTCCATGCGCAAAAGAAGTTCCTCGACGTCATTGCCGAAGAAACCGGCCGAGCCACCAGCGGCAAGGCGATCAAGACCGACCACAAGCGCACCGAGGTTTCCAAGCTGGCGCGCGAAGCTGCCAATGCTTTTCTGGACGCGCAAAAGAAGCTGCTCGACGTCGCCGGACAGCAGATGAACGTCAATCTGCAGGCGGCAACCAAGGCGATCGAGATGGTGAAGCCATTCCGGCTGCCTCTGGCGTCGCTCACCGGGGAAGGCGTGAAGCACTTCGTGGACGCCGAAAAGGCGCTGATTGACACCATGATGAAGCGCAATCACAAACATGCCCCGGCGGCCAAGAAGGCGGCGCGGCATCGCAAGTCGGCCATGGCGGCCCATGCGGGCGCGGCATGATCGTTGCGGGCTGATTGTTTTGTTATTCAGGCAATTGGACGTGCCGTGGTAGCATCACGGCACGTTTTTCATCAGAGGATGGATGGACTTCGTGGCAGCCGGCCGTGGTTCGCCCTCCGCGGCAGGATGCGGGCCTCCAGTAGCAACACACAAGCGAGAAACCACATCCGATAGCAGGAACAATGCGGAGCTGCCCGCCCATGGCGGGGTTACGCGAACGGCACGACCCGAAAGCACATGACGCAAGCTCGCAAGCGCAGCGCGCGGCCCGGACCCCAGGGCCATTTCACAGAAGAGACCGGCGAAGCGGAAATTCCTATTTGGAAAGAGGCGCTGTTCGGCGCCGAAATCCTCATGTTGTACGCCTCGCCCGTGTATTACGGACTCGGCATTCCGCGAGGCGACGGCTCCGCCGTCATCGTCATTCCCGGATTTCTTGGCAGCGACCTTTACCTGGGCCACCTCAACCAGTGGCTCGACCGCATTGGCTACCGGTCGTATCTGTCCGGAATCGGCTTCAACGCGGAATGCCCCAACCTGCTCATCCAGCAGCGCCTGCACGAGACGCTGGACCAGGCGCTTTGGGAAACCGAGCGAAAGGTCCACCTGGTGGGGCACAGCCTGGGCGGAATTATGGCGCGCTCGGTGGCCAATCGCCGGCCCGACGACATCGCCTCGGTCATAACCCTAGCGGCGCCATTCCGGGGAACGGTGGCCCACCGCAGCATCCTGCACGCGGCGGACACCGTCCGCAAAAAAATCCTCTTGGAGCATGGCACCGGCGTGCTGCCGCAGTGCTACACCGCCCGCTGCACTTGCGACTTTGTTGAGTCCCTGCGCTGCCGCATGTCGGACTCGGTGCTGGAGACCGCCATCTACACGCGGGACGACGGCATTGTGGACTGGCACTACTGCACGACGGGAAAGCGCGAGGCGGACATCGAGGTCCCCGGAACCCACATGGGACTCGTGTTCAACGCGACGGCCTACCGCGTGATCGCGGACCGCCTGGCCGAAGCCCAGTCGCCGGACTAGGAGCTGAATTCACCGCACCGAGAGCAGCACCGAGTTATTTTTTCTCTGTGAGCCTCGGCGTACCGGGTGTCTTCGGGGGTGAAGAATCAGGCGGTCGCCTGCGTTGCTAACGCTGATTTCCGCCATCCCGTATTGACCGCTTTTTGCGCGACTTGCAACGACCAGCGACTCCCGGACAGCCACAGGCTCACCTGCACGCGCGCCCAATCGGAGAGCGACAGCGGCGATCCGAGCGCCTTCCAGCTGGTCACCCATCGCCATAGCAGGTGGCGCAACAGAATCGAATCCATGGCCACTTCTTTGCCGGCAATGTCGTAGAGAATGCCGTCGAGAGTGAACATGCTCTTGCGCAGAAGAATCAGCGACGACGGAAGGCGCAGCCCGGCGAATGCCAGGCGCTGCAACAGGCGCATGGCATCCATGGTGTCGGGGACATGCGCCAGCGGCAGATTGTCGAGATAGCGCGCGATGGTGCGCCGCACCATGCGCTCGCGGCGGCTGCCGCGCCGGGCCCGCTGCAAGCTGAGCGCCTGGACTTCCTGAAACACGCCCACCGGGTCGCGCAGCATCACCATCATTGAAAGCAGGGCGACATGGCGGCGCTGCTCGATGCTGAGGCGGTTGGTCAGCGCCCAATCCAGGATCACCAGATCATCCGTATCGCGGTCGTACAGCAGGTTGCCGGCGTGGGGATCGGCATGAAACATGGTGGTGTCATTCAGCGCGAATAACGGAATGCCGATCAGGGTCTCGACCACTTTCTGGGCGACGCGGCGACGCTGGCCGGGTGACATGCGCCGCACCGCGTCGGTAATTTTGCGCCCATGCTCTTCGCTGATGGCGGTGATGTTCCGCTTGCAGAGGGGCGCGAATACCGTGGGCACGCGCACGCCGGGCACGCCTCCGTATATTTCCTGCGCCTGCGCCAGCGTAGACTGCTCGCCGCGAAATTTGATTTCGTGCTGCAGCAGTTGCCGCACTCGACGGAAGGTGTCGGAAAGGCCGCGTGCGGCCACATCGTACTTCGCATGGTTTCGCTTCAGGAGCTCGGCAAGTCCCTGCAGCAGCTTCATGTCCTCGTCGTAGAACTCGGGAATGTAGGGCTTCAGGACCTTGAAGACACCGCGTTCCCGGCGGCCGCTCGCGGGATTGCGCCAGGTGAACTGCAGGATGGCGCTGACACTGGCTTCCTTCATCAATGAGCGGCGCACGACGACGTCGTAGGCCTCAAGTTCCCGCGCCAGGTCCGCAAAGATGACCGCCCTGATCTCCTCCGCGTGCACGTCGGAGACGCCGTTCTCCAGCTTCTCCAGCGCGCGTCGCAGGGAAGGCTTGAGTTCGCGATTGCGTGCCAGCACTTGCCCGAGTTTCTGCAATCCCGGAACTTTCGAGATCAGCAGCATCAGCCGGCGCTCAGGCGAAGCTCTGAGCGGCAGTTCCAACTGCTGCACCAGCTTGGGCGCAAGGCGCGCTTCCGACAGGTGCACGACCACGTAGAGCATGGAATCCTGCACCAGGGCACGCCACGGAGCATAACTTTCGGGAACGAGCACGCCGAGAAGCCCGACGATCCATGCTCCGAGTTCCTCGCGCACAGCTTGGCCAGCGGGGCCGCGGAGAGCGGTCTCCATGGCGCGAACGCGGTCGGGCGTGCTGGTGGATGGATCCAGGAAATGACGCAGCATGGGCTCCACGCCACGCGCCCGTGCGCGCTCCATCAGGCGTTCGATGGCAGTGGATTTCGCCATGACACTGCGCCCCTGGACACACCTATTGTGAGTGCCGCTTCGGCCAAAGGCAACAACGGCCACCAGCACCCGCCGATGGCCGTTCCCGTTCTGCATCCACCTCGTCTAGAAAATAAACTTCAGCCCGAACTGCACCTGCCGCGGATCGAAGGCGGATTTGAATCCGAGCGGTTGCGAGGGATCGATGCCTTTGATGCCCTCAAGATTGTAAGGACCGCTCAGGAGATTCACCGTGCTGCCGCCGACCGTGAACGGGTTCGGGTTGGCGGGGAACACATCGTTCACCGCGCTGAAGTTGGTGTGGTTGAGGACATTGGTTCCTTCCACCAGCAGGTCGAGGCGCATGCCGCGATCGCGGCGGACGAAGAAAGACTTGGTAACGCGCATATCCAGGCCGTAGAAGCTCGGTCCGAGGCCGGTGTTACGTCCGGCGTTCCACGGGCGAGCGTAGAGCGATTCTCCCAGCGTGCCGTTCGACATTCCGGGAACGCGGAGAGTGAACGGGATGCCGCTTCTCATCGCCAGCACCGGCGAAACTGTCATGTCGCCGAAAACATGGGACAAGAATTTGTCTTCCCCGCCCTTGAACGGCAGCATGTACACGGCGCTGGCAACGAAATTGTGCTTGATGTTGAAGGCCGAGAGCGCCCGCTCCATGGCGAGGCGCGTCGGCCGGAACGGCATGAAGTCATTGTTGAAGTCGGTGGCATTATCAATGGTCTTGCTGAAGGTGTAGTTGACCTGGAACTGCAGCGAGGCGGTCCGTCGCGTTAGCGACGCCGTCACGCCGTGATAAATCGAGCTGCCCATGGAGGAATAGGTCTCGCGCTGCACCAGCGTGGGATCAATCTGCGTGTAACACGGCCCGGTGAACGGGTCGACCACGTTCGCGCCCGCGCATGGCGTCTCTTTGACGTTGCCGTCATACGGGAGTTGCAGGCGCACACCGTGGTACATCTGATAGGCAACTTCCACGCCCATGTTGCGCGCCAGTTGCCGCTGTACCGCCAGGCTGGCCTGCACCGAGTACGGGTTCTTGTAGTTGGCGCCAGGTTCGAGCACGATGCGGTTGCTCTGTCCGGGACCAAGGCCCAGCCCCAGGGCGCCCAGGTCTGCCGCGGTTAACTGCGAGAACGGCAATTTGCCGGTCATGAGGCCGTAGCCCCACACGGTGGCGCTGCTCACCGGAGCGGTCGTCAGCAAAGTCGCGGTTTGGTTGATGTACCGCCCGGAGTCGCTGAGCAGGTTGACGATGTAGTCGATGTAGAAGTTCACAGGCGCGACGAAGACTCCGCCGCCTGCGCGAACGACCGTCTTGCCCTGCCCGTCGGGGTTCCATGCGATGCCCAGTCGCGGCGAGAAATAGGTGTGGTGCGCCAGCGGGCTCGGCTCTCCGGCCCAATCCACACGCCCGCCGAAATCCACCGTCAGGTTGTGGCGCAGCTTCCAGGAATCCTGCACGTAGGCGCCGAGGGAATGCGCCCAATCGCTCCACACCGGATTGCCAGACCCCTGGCGGAAGGAGGCCGGCAGCCCGAGATTAAACGTCTGCATGGCGCTCAGGTTGGTGGCGACCGGACCGGCAGGCGGATAGCCGTGGGTGAGGTTATAACCGACCAGTGCATTGAGAGTGGCGATGGAAATCGGGTCTGTCGGCTGGACCAGCTTGGCGATCGGCACGAGTCCATCGGAAAACAGAAATTCGCCGCCAAACCACAATTCATCGTTAACGTAATAGCTCATCGGCCGATAGGAAGCGCCAAACTTCATGGTATGCGCTCCCTTCGACCAGGTGACACTGTCTTCGAATTGGAACCGTTTCTGGCGGGCGTAGTAGGGCTCGTAGTGGTCGCCGCGGAACTGTCCCAGGCTGCCGATTCGCAGAAATGCCGTGTTCGGCGAGACCACGCGCACGTCGGCGGTGTCGCTGGGCACCACCTGCACGCGCAGTTGATTAATCAGACGCTGGCTGAAGATGTGGTTCCAGTTGCCCAGCAAGGTGAAGTCGTCCCAGTATTGGACGGTGGCGTTGTCGGGCGAGTTGAGCGGATCGAGCACCGACATGCGGCTGGCATTGTCGCGCATGAACGAGAAGCGGCCGACGATGGTGTCGTTTTCGCCGGGAATGTAATCCACGCGCGTTACCAGGTTGTGAAACTTCTTCCAATCATTGAACACGCCGGTGTTGGGCGCGAGCAGCTTGGCCGTATTCGGATCATTCGCGGGATTCAACGCGTACGTCAGCTTGCCGGCCAGGCCGGCCAGCAAAGGATTTCCGGTGGCCGCAAGTTCGGCCAGATAGGCGCGCTGTGCAGTGCCAGGATTAATCGACGCCAACCCGAGCGCCGCGTCACTGCTGGTGTAACTGCGGAATTGCGGGTTGTCCTGTTTCACGTACTCAAACGCCGTGAACACGAACAGCTTGTTCTTGACGATCGGCCCGCCAAATGTCGCGCCGGGCACGAAGCTCTGCTCGAAGGCCTTCACGCCGGTTCTGGGAGCAAAGTAGTTCGACGCGTCGGTGTGTTCGTTGCGGAAGTAGGCGTACATGCTGCCGTGGAAGCTGTTGGTGCCCGACTTGGTCACCAGGTTGATGGCCGTCCCGGCGGTAAAACCGAACTCGGCCGCAAACGAGCTGCGGTTTACCTGGAATTCCTGGATGGAGTCCACCGGCACGTGCGGCGTGCGCGGCTGGCCGGAACCGTAGTCGCCTTCGCCTCCATCCAGCGTCAGCAGGTTGTTACGTCCGTTGCTGCCGCCGATGGAAAAGCCGGAGCTCTGGAATCCGGTGAAACCGGGGTTCTGAGCGCGCGGCGCTTCCGACTTGGCGACACCGGGCAGGGTAAAGACGGAATCGGCGAAGCTGCGGGTGATGTTGGGGAGTTCGCTGATTTGCCGCAGGCTGATCGTGTTCGCGATCTGCGTCTGTTCCACCTGCACCACCGCGGCTTCGGCTGCGACCTCCACCATGGTTGCGGTCGTCGCCACGTTCAGGTGCACGTCATAGCGGGCGGTCTGGCCCACGGAGACATCCACCTTGGCTGCCGTGGAGGCGAACCCGGGCGCCGAGACCTCAACGCGGTAGGAGCCCGGCGGCAGCAAGGGAACCAGATAGCCGCCATCCGTTCCGGTGGCGACGGTCTTGTTGAACCCGGTGCCTGCGCTGCTGACCGTCACCTTGGCGCCGGCGACCAGCAATCCCTGCGGGTCGGAGATGGTTCCCTTGAGAACCGCAGTCACGTAGTCCACCTGGGCGGGAGCGGCGAGAGAAAAGATGATCGTGAATATAAAGAAGAAAATGGACGCCTTGGTCCGCATGGCAACCTCCTGAAGCGGAGTTACGCGAAAAGCCTTGCGGCATCCCATGGATGAATTCTGAGTACGATGAGCCGGTCTTTTCGCCGGCAGCGCACAGACGCGGGGCTTGCTGGCGGTGAAAGCCGACGTCGCAATGGATTGAAGTAGCGAACTTTGGAGCCGCAAATTCGCGGCTCCCGGTCTATCACGCTGGTTGTTGGGAAGGCAGTGTTATTCGAGCGCCAACCGGCGTCGCTGCCCGATATGAAATTCCTGCAATGGCACCTGCCAGAAGCGGGCTTCTGACCACCCTTCAGGACACAAGAAACTGGCTCTTATCCAGCACGGATGGAACCGCAGGTGCTGGCGCCGCAACGAGAGTGCGCACAAAATCACCCGCTTCTCTCCACCAGCCTTGGAAATGTGGCCCTCCGGCGATGTGAACTTCGAGAGGGTGCCAGTCATGCGCATCGGGCAGCATAAGGTCGGCAACGCGCACGACAGCCGATCGCGTGTCGGCGCGTAGTCCGGTTTGCAACGTCTTCAGCGCGCTTTCCTTGGCACTCCACAACAGCGTTGCCAGATGGTCTCGGTCGGCCGCAGCGACACCGGCGAGCAACGACTGCTCCTCGGCGGCAAAAAAATCGGTGATGAACGCGTCGCTGCGCGGCTCGAAAAACTCCAAGTCGCATCCCAGGGCAGCACCCGCTTCTGACACGGCGCAGGCTGCGACCCCGTGGGAGTGGCTAATCGAAATTGTGATCGGCAGGCAATCGCCGGCCTGCAACACTTGCGGCGCTCCGGTATCCGTTGCCCTGATCTCCATGGCGGAGAACGTGTGCGGGTCCGATCGAATGCGGAGATAACTTGCGACCGCACATTTCGCCGTCCAACGGCCGAGCCGCCAGTCGGCGCGCCGCTTGGGAATCTGCATCGCGTTCAGGCAATCGATTTCGTTCGCGCAGAGCCACTCATTGTGTGGTGGGACATCGGCTTCAGTCTCCTCCAGCCAGTAAACATCGAGCACACGCGCTCCTTAGGCCACTACCTGCATGGTTTTGACCGGCTCAACAACGCTGCCCGGCAGCGCTACCGTGCGGTAGCCACCGACACGGACGTAGCAATTGCCGGCCGCATCCACCACCTCGGCGTTGAAGCTGCCCTGTTCCTTCGGCGTCACCACGGCGTACAGCGTGCCCGATGCCACATCCGGCATGCGCCCGATGCACACCTGGTCGAGGTGCAGAGGAAGTCCGAAGCGGTGATGTTCAACGATCTCCCACAGCCCAGCGGTCTGGAAGCAGAGTTCGATGAGGCGCGGCATCATCAGCAGCGGCACATTGGCGGGCTGATGATCCGGCGGCAAATCCTTGGCGAATTGGCCGATCATCCGCTCGCCGTCGCGCCACGCGCGCTCGACCACCTGGAAGGATGGGCCGTGGAAGAACACGTGGTAGATATCGGCGGCGCTCATCACCGCCCCTCTCGGGCCGCCCGGAGCGGGCGCCGACGCACCCTGGAATGGCTGTTTGGACAAGCGCACTCGGCCGGTGAAGTGGATTGTTGCCTGCGGCTCCGCCTGGTTCGGTAGCGACCGTTTGCCGATGAGCGCGCACTCAGCCACCAAGCCCTCCGGCTGCGAGAGAATCTTCGACTCCACCCGGATCGTGCGCGGCTCGTCACGGTAAAACTTGAACGGTGCGGCGAAATTCACGTCCTCGATGGCCGCCACGCTCCAGCCGGGCAGCAGTGAGAGCGCCGCTTCAGCAAACGCCTCGATTCCCATGACGCCAGGGAGCACTGGCGTGCCGTCAATGCGGTGGTCAAACAGGAATGGCTGCGACTTGGGATCGAGGATCGTCTCGATCACCACCCCTCGCGCCATGCCGGCGGCGGCGATTCTCCCCGCGATTGGGTAAATTCCATTCCTGATTTCCAAGCCCCCGGTATCGTCCCATTCGCTGGTCAGCACGCCGAGCCGCAGGCCGATGACGACTTCGCCGCGGGTGCCGCCGGTAGTGAGTTCGCGGCGGATGAGAGGAATGCCGCCTTCGGGTGGCAGCATGTCAATGCCCGCGACTTCCATCATCTTGGGAATGGAGCCGCGCGTGGCCATGCCGATCCCGCCCCAGGCCGTCCAATCAACGACGATGCCGCGGGTTGCGGGCCGGATCGTGCGCAAGTTCGAAGTCAGCTTGCACAGCAAATCGTTGGCGGAGCTGTAGTCCGTCTGGCCGGCGTTGCCGAAGCGCCCGGCGACGGAGCTGAATGCGACCGTCGCGCCTAACGGCATGTCGCCGATGGCGCGCAGGAGATTGAACCAGCCATTGCTCTTCACGTCGAAGACCAGATCGAATTCGCGTGAATCCTTATCCGGCAGGAAGTGGCTGCGCTCGAGCCCGGCGGCGTGCAGCAGCACGTCAATGCGGCCGCTGCGCTCGCGGACTTGCTGGATGACGCGAGCGACAGCCTCGGCGTCGGTCAGGTTGACGCTGGCGTAGTGAGCGGTGCCGCCGGCCGCGCGCACTGCCTCGATCGCGCTCAACGCCGCGTGCGCCCGCTCCAGCGCCGCCAGTTCTTTGTCCACCAGCGCCGGCGTGGCGCGCTCGCCGCGCTTCTGGATGCGGGTGAACAGGTCGCGCTTCAGGTTTTCCTTGTCGGTCGTAAAGCGAGCGATGTCCGAATTGTTGGGGTCGGGCTCGGGCACCAGGTCGAGTAAATAGAAGATCCCGCCGGATGCTGCTGCCAGGTCCGCGGTGATCGCCGAAACAATGCTTCCCGCGGCGCCGGTGACCAGGAATACCGTATCCTTATTTACAATGAGGCCGGGCTGTCCGTCGGATGCCGGTCTCTCCTGTAGACCCACCGTCCAGCGCAGGCTGTCCTTGTAGCCGATCTCGACGGCGCCGGGATCACGCAGCGTTTCTTCGATTAGCGCATTGGCGACTTCGACTGGCGCGCGCTTGGCCTCGAAATCCACAACTTTAACCAACGCGTCGAGTCGCTCGCGCTTGTAGGCCTTGGTGAAGCCGGCGACTGCGCCGCCCAAAGGAGCGACCGCTCCCGCCGCGTCGTAACCGTGCTGGCCGCCGAGACGCGTGGCAGAAATGAGGAAAGTACCCGCGGGACCGATCGGCTCATACAGCACGCGCATCGCGGCGTAGAACGCCTTCAGGCGGAGTCGCAGCGCTTCATGCCATGCGGGCAAATTCATTTCGTAAACAGGCTTCTCGACATCGAGCGCCGGCAACCAGTAAGTGCCATGCACCGGCCCGGCAGCCATCCAAGTCTTCAATTGGCTTGCGATGGCGTCCGCATTCGCGGTGCGCTCGAGTTCGAGGACATCAATACCTTCCTTATGCAAGCGATCGGCCAAGGCGCGCGCCACACCACCCTCATCCGGCATGACGACGATTCGGCGACCGCGTTCCAGCCTTACGCCTGTGGACTTGCACATCGCGAGCGGCGGCCGAAGTGCGGGCGTGGGAACACGCCGCGGAATACGATCGGCTGCGTCGAAGGTGGCCAGCAACGGCCGTGCCCGAGGCGCAGTTTCCGGCCTCGTCTCTACTGTGGTTGCTGCGGCGGCCGTCGTGGCTTGGCGCCGGTCACGCGCAAACTTGATTACGTGCGCCAGCGTCGGGAAATCGCGCAGCTTTAGATTTTCATCGCGAGGAATGCTGTAGGCGGCACGGATCGCGGCAAACATTTCCGCTTGCTTGACGGTATCAATCCCGAGGTCAGCCTCGAGATCAAGGTCGAGGTCCAGCATGTCCTTCGGGTATCCGGTCTTTTCGGCGACGATGGCGAGCACGCGTTCTTTCACCTCGTCATCGGCCGCGGATTGCGTTGTTGCCGGCGATGGAACCGAAGCCGGCGCAGCCGGGACTGTCACGGCAATGAGGTCAGGACGCTTTTCATAGACGAAACGAATGACGTGCGCCAGCGTGGGGTAATCGCGCAGCTTGCGGTTCTCGTCGCGGGGGATGTTGTACGTCTCGCGGATGGCCGCGAACATCTCCGCTTGCTTGACCGTATCAATTCCGAGATCGGCTTCCAGGTCGAGGTCGAGGTCCAGCATGTCTTTCGGATAGCCGGTCTTCTCGACGACAAGGCTCAGTATTTTCTCCTTCACATCGTCCGGGGCGGAGACAGCCTCGCCTCCGGCAGCAAGGTCGGGCCGTTTTTCGTAAACGAAGCGGATGACGTGCGCCAGTGTCGGGTAATCGCGCAGCTTGCGGGTCTCGTCGCGAGGAATGTTGTACATCTCGCGAATGGCGGCAAACATTTCCGCCTGTTTGACGGTGTCAATTCCGAGGTCGGCTTCCAGATCGAGATCCAGGTCCAGCATGTCTTCCGGGTACCCGGTTTTCTCGACCACCAGCGCTAGAATGCGCTGCTTCACGGAAGCCTCCGCCGTCTTCGCCGGTGCGGGCGGCGGCGCAATGACGTTCGCCGCGGGTGCGGGCGCAGGACTGACGGTCTTGCTGGTTGCGTTAACCGGCTCGATCACCGGGAGGGGCTTGCTTTCAACCTGGGCCGGCCTGACTTCGGCTTTCACGGGCGTCCCGGTTGCGACACGCGAACCGCGCACCCGCAGCGTGCGCTGCACCACTTCCAAGTCAACGGATGGCTGGCCGGTGATCCGCTTGAGCCACGCGTTCCAGGTGGCCGGGTCCGCGATGCGGTACGAGTAGCCGAGCTGGTTGACCGGCTGGCGCGTGCCGTCCTTCGGAGCAAGCCACCGCAGCAGCGACAGGCTGACCTGCGATCCGAAGCCGGCGCCCAAACGCACTACGTACTCCACTGGATAGAAGCCGCCCCTGGACAAATTCAGTGCGCCGAGTTCGGGATCCACCTCCTTGAAATTCGCTACCGGCGGGACGCATCCCGTCTCCATCGCCTTGATGGCGACCACGTCTTCAATTCCCGTGCCCATGGCGTGGCCGGTGAAGCCCTTGGTATTGGCGATCACAACCTGATCGGCGGCGTGGCCGAAGACTCGGCGCAGCGCGTGGATTTCCGCCGACGCGCTGCCTCCGCGCGCCGGGGTGTAGGTTTCGTGCGACATGAACATGGTCCGCGGCGCGATCCGGCTCCGCGTGATGCCGCCCCGCTGCTCGGCCTGCGCCACCAGCGCTTCCATCATGTCGCTGATGTGCTGTACGTCCAATCGTGTGCCGTGGAAGGCGCTGTTGGCGGTGAGGCTCGCCAGAATTTCGCAAATCGGACGAAGCCCGCGGTCGCGAGCGGCTTCGGCTCTCTCCACCACCATGGAGGCGGCGCCCATGCCAATGATCAAACCGTGGCGGCGGCGGTCGAACGGAATGGCGGCCTCTTCGACGGTTTCGTCGGTCGCTGCCGCGCCGCTGGCCAGGAACCCGGCGCCGAACCATTCCAGCATGTGGTCGGAGGTAACGTCGTCCGCGGAAATCACGATGACGCGGCGGCAACGCCCGGCGCGTATCCAGTCTTCCGCCAGCGAAGTCGCCTGGGTCGTGCTCGCGCAGGCTGAGTTGATTTGGGTGTTCGGTCCGCGCGCGCCGATGAATTCGGCGAACTGCGAATGGCCCATAGACAGAACTCGGAACAGGAACCGCCGGTCGAAGATGTAGGGATCTTTCTCGACCGCGGCGCGCAGTTCATCCAGGCGCCGCTTGATTTCTTCGCCGAGCACCGAGTGGCCATTGGCCGAAGCGGCGCGGGCGCGCAATTGCTCCAAGGTCTCAATCTGCTCGCGGCGGGCCTGATCGCTGAAGTAGTGCGAGAGTTGTTCGATCAGAGAATCGTAGCCGGGAAAGGCAGACGCAAAGATCACACCGGTCTCATCGCGCAGCGCGTCCGGCAATCCCCAGCGGTCGGGAAGCTGCGTTCCTTTGCTGGTGGTCTTGTAGCGCATGACCAGCGGAATGCCGGCATCGCGCAGCGCGTCCAATCCGGCGCCGATGGCCAGCCGGGTCACCTGGTCGAGTGCCGCGAGCCGCTCGGCGGAGACGCCAAACTCTTTCTCCAGGTCGAACTCGCGTCCGCGCGCCGCCAGCTTGATGACATCTTCGAGCTTGCTGATCGTCTCGAAGCTGGCGCCGCCCGCCTCACTCTTCACGAGGCGCGTGATGTGTTTGTCCAGCATGGCGCGCCGGAAGCGAGTCGGGATCACGTCAATGAACTGCTCGCCGTGCAGAATGCGGGCGACGTTGCCATCGTCGAAAACTCGTTCCGTGCCGGGCAGGCCCAAAGCCGCTCCCGTCACCACGACCGGCTCGGCCGAGACGGTAGTCTTACCACCGTAGATTTCCCAGCCGCGCTCGAGAACGCCGGCAAACAGTCGGCCGAGTTCGTTCAAGCGATCGCCATTCGCGGGCAGGGATGGCGATCCCGGGTGCGGCGGGGCGGGAGCCGTGCGCTGCGCCACCACTTCGCGCGCCGGCTCTTCAACTCCCCGGCCCAGCCCCGCCGCATACATTCCGCAGAGCGCCTGGTTCAGCGAAACGATATCGCCCAGCTTCGGATGGTTGGTAAACAACGAAATCACGTCGTCATGTTCACCGAGCACATCCTCGGCAAAACCCTGCAACGCCTTCTTAGGACCCGTCTCGACGAACACGCGCGCCCCGGCCTCATATAACGTGTGCAGGCCTTTCACGAATTGCACGGGCGAGGCGACCTGCTTCGCCAGGATGTCCAGCATCAGCGGGCGCACCTCCGGGCCCATGGGATAAAACTCGCCATTGACGTTGGCCACCACGGGGATTTGCGCCGGCTGCAGGTGCAGCCGATCGAGCGTCTGCCGCAGCGGCTCGCTTGCGGGAGCGACAATCGAGGTGTGAAACGCGTGGCTGACGTTCAGGGCCGAAACCTCGTATCCGGCTTTTTGGAACGCCACCATGGCCTGCTCGACCGCCTTGGTAGCTCCGCCAATTACGCTCTGCCGCTCACTGTTGATATTCGCGATCACCACATATCCGTCAACGGTCTTAAGAATGCGTTCAACTTCCTGCAGCGGTGCAAAGACGGCGGCCATGCGCCCGTTATCTTGGAGCGCAACGCGAGTCATTTCGCGTCCACGAGCGCTGACTGCTTCCAACGCATCGGCGAAGGGCAGACCGCCGGCGGCCACCAGGGCGCCGTATTCTCCGAGGCTGTGACCCATGGTCATGTCGGGCTGAATGCCGTAGGCGTCGAGCAGGCGCGTCATCGCCAGATCAGTCGCCAGCACTGCTGGCTGCGTGATCGCCGTTTGGCGCAATCCTTCCTCGGCCTGGGCGACGGCGGCGGGATCGTCGGCATTAATAAAGATGAACTCACTAAGCGGCTTGCCGAGCAGCGGAGTCATCACGCGGTCCGCCTCAGCAAACGTCTCGGCCACAATGGGCTCGCTTGCCCGCAGCGCTTTCATCATGTTGACGTACTGTGAGCCCTGACCGGTGTATAGGAACGCCACCTTGGGAGCGGATCCGCGTCCGCGGAAGATGCCCTGGGCACGCAAGGCTTTCCACATGGCCGGATCGCCGAGCGATAGCGCCTTCAATGCAGCGGCAGACTTCCGTGCCAACTCGGCTGCGTCCGCGTAATCAATCGCGATGCGCTCCTTCGCCTCGAGGTCCGCCTTCGCCGGCGGCGCAGGCGCCGGCGCCTCGCCTGCCTCCGATTTCTTCTGCACCGAGCGCAACTGTTCGGCAAGCGCGGCTTCGGTAGCAGCACCTATCACCAGCGCCCCGCGGAAGGGAGCTTTGCAGGAAGACTGAATGCTTTGATCGGATGCGCGCATGATGACTGTACCTCCCGCTGCGGCGGCGGTGATGTCGCCGACCGCAATCGAACGTTTGCCATTCCCGCCCAGCCTGCCCGGAATGTGTTCTTCCAGGACGAGGTGGAAATTCGTGCCGCCGAAACCGAAAGCGCTGACGCCTGCGCGCCGGGGAAGATCCGCCGGCACGGTCCAGGGCTTGAGCTCGGTGTTGACGTAGAGTGGCGAGTGCGCGAAATCAATGTCGGGGTTCGGGTGCTCGCAATGGATGCTGGGCGGCAGCAGCTTCTCGCGCAGTGAGAGCACCGTCTTCAGCAATCCGGCCGCGCCGGAGGCGCCTTTCAGGTGGCCGACATTCGACTTCACCGAGCCCAGCGCTACCGACTGCGGCGCAGCGTGGCTGGCGGCAAGCACGCTGGCGATGCTCTCGAATTCGACTACGTCTCCCACTCGCGTGGACGTGCCATGGCCCTCGATCATGGTTGCGGTCGCGGGTGAGAGACCGGCGGCCTCCCACGCGCGCTCGATCGCGAACTTTTGTCCGATCGGGTTCGGCGCAGTAATTCCCTTTCCCTTGCCGTCGCTCGAGCCACCGATACCGCGCAGCACGGCATGAATCTTGTCGCCATCTCGCTCCGCATCCGCCAGCCGCTTCAGCAAAAACACGACCGCGCCCTCGCCCATGACGAAGCCGTCGGCGCCCGCGGCATATGGGCGCGAGCCGGTTGCCGACAGCGCCCCGATCTTGCTGAACTTGATAAAGGTGGAGGGACCCATGTTGCGGTCAATACCGCCCGTCACCGCTAAATCGAATTCGTTTTCTACCAAGCCGTCGACGGCCGCGCTGATGGCCGCCATGGCGGACGCGCACGCCGCGTCGCACACGAAGTTCGGCCCGTGAAAGTTGTAAAGGTTGGCAATCCGGCCGGCGATGCAGTTCGCCAGCTCGCCGGGCATGGTGTCTTCGGTGATCTCGGGGAAGCGCTGGCCGATGCGGCGCTGCAGTTCGCGGCTGATCTCGCGGCGCACTCGCTCCGGTAAGGCCGCAAAGGTCGGGCTCTCGGCCAACTCGCGGGCATACTCAGGGAAATACAGCCGCAGTACCGTGATGTACTGCTTTTCGCCCGCGATGGCGCTGCCCAGGATGACGGCGGTGCGATCGCCATCCACCGCGCGCTTGGGATAGCCGTAGTCCTCCAGCGCCGCGCGCGTGCAGGAAATCGCCCATTGCTGCGCTTCGTCCATGGCGGCGGCGACGCGCGGCGGGATCGGCAGGCGCCACTTCATCGGATCCCAGACGTGCTGCCGCACCCAGCCGCCGATTTTGGAGTACGTCTTGTCCGGCGCGGCGGGATCGGCGTCGTAGTAAAGCGCGGGATCCCATCGCTCGCGCGAAACCTCGGTGATGCTGTCACGGCCGCTCTTCACGTTCTGCCAGAACGCGGCCACGTTGGCGGCGTCCGGCAGAACGGCGCCGGTTCCGACAATCGCGATCGCTCGATGGATTGCGTCTTTCATCCTGGGCCTCCTGCACCGGCAAATCAGGCCGGTACCGCAACGTGCTTTTCCGCTCGCGCGTAGAGCACGTCGGCGATGGAATCCATGTCCGAAATCAGGCCGGCCTGCGCGCGGTGAATCGCAGGCAACTGCAGGTTGTGCGTGAATTGGTCCATCTCCGAATCGCTCACGCCGCCGGCGCCGCGCATCCACCGCAACCCGTCTTCTGCAACTTTGAATGCGGCCTCGCGGGCGAAGATCCGGCTCAGCGCCGCCGTTGCCATGGCGTCGAAGCGCCGGTTCGCCTTCTCATGAAGCTTGTTTTCGGAAACGCGCGCGCCTCGCCGTGCCAGGCTCGCCGCACATTCGGCGTAGGCGATCAACTCTCCCAGTCGCAGCAGGATGTGCTGATAGCGAGTCAGCCGCGCCACGCGGGCTTTCTCCAGCACTTCGGCCAGCGCGTGCAGTCCCAGTGCGGCAACGTCGGCGCCGACATCAACATGTTGCCGATGTAGTACTTCCATTTGCCGCGCTTGCTCGTGGTAGTGCTGCCCGCGCGTCTTCAGGTGGAGCTGCCAGCGATCGCGGCTGATGGTCATCTCCATGATTTCGGAGGTGCCCTCGTAAATCGTGGTGATGCGCGCATCGCGCTTGATTTTTTCCACCATGTACTCGTGGGTGTAGCCGTAGCCACCGAGCGACTGGATGGCCGCATCGGCAGCGAGATTGCCCGCCTCTGACGCCATGTACTTGGCGACGGCGCCCTCCGTGCCGAGGCTGCCCTCGCCGGCGTCAATGCGCTCGGCGGTTTCCTCGATGTAGGCGCGCGCCGCCTCCAACCGCGCCACGTGCGGCACGATGAGCTTGTGCGTGTAGCCCTGCTTCTCCGAGAGCGGCGAGCCGGCCTGGATTCGTTTCGTCGAATAGGGAATGGCGCGGTCGAGTGCGGCCCATCCGGCTCCCAAGCCGAAGGCGGCGACCATCAGCCGCGTGTAACCGAACACCGCCTGCGCCTGCAGCAGGCCTTGCCCTTCAACACCGCCGATCAGTCGGTCGGCATCCACGGAAACATCGTTGAAGGCCAACGCGGCGGTGTTGCTCAGGCGGATGCCGTGCTTTTCTTCCGGTTCGTCGTGGGTGAAGCCGTGCGCGTCCTTCTCGACGATGAACCAGCTCGGACCGCCAGGCGCTGCTGCCAGAACCGTGTACGCGTCGGCGATGCCGCCGTTGCTGATCCATTGCTTGTTGCCGTTCAGCTTGTAGCCGGTGATCCGGCCGTCCTGCAGCACCGGTTCCGCCGTGCTGCGCAGCGCGCCGAGATCGCTGCCCGCCTCCGGTTCCGTCGCCGCATAGGCGAGCAGCAGGCCTTCGTCGGCGATGCGCGTCATCCATTTCTTTTTCTGCTCCGCCGTCGCTCCGACGCGAATCGGGTCGCTGCCGAGGAAGGTAGCCAGCACCGCCGTGGCGATACCCAAGTCAATGCGGGCCATCTCTTCGCAGACGCAATACACATCGAAAGCGCCGCCACCCATGCCGCCATACTCTTCGGGAACGAACAGCAGCTGGATACCGAGCTGGTCGGGGCTGCACATGTGCCGGACGATTTCCTCCGGACACTGGTCGCGGACGTCCAGCTCCAGCAGGGTTTCGTCGGGCAGCCGCTTCCGGGCGAATTCCTTCAGCGATTTCAAACTCAACTTCAGTGTCTTGGCCGCAATCATGGGAGCCTCATTTCGCAACTGCGCAACGCACTTCGCGGATTTTGCTCGTCAATTCCGGCAGGAATTCGAGCAGGTCGGCGACTACTCCGACATTCGCCGTTTGAAAAATCGGCGCCTTGGGATTCTTGTTGATGGCAATCAGCAGCGGATTTCCCTTGATGCCGGCCAAGTGCTGGAACGCGCCGCTGATGCCGCACGCAAGATAGACCTTGGGCTTGACGGTCTTGCCCGAAGTGCCCACCTGGCGCGACTTTTGCATCCACTTGGCATCCACCACCGGACGCGAGCAGCACACGGCTGCGCCCAACGCTTCCGCCAACTCGTGGACCAATGTCATGTTGTCCTGCTCCTGAATGCCGCGACCCACCGCCACCAGTACCGGTTCTTTGCTGATGTCCACATCAGCCGACTCGGCCACGATGGTCTCCACGTAGCGGCGTTTCACAACCAGGGCGCACGCGATGGAAGACTTATCCACGACCACGCCATGCGCATCAGCAACCTCGATCGCCTTGAAAGCACCCGCACGGAGATTGAGCACCGCGCCCGAGGAAATATCGCAGCGTACGTGGGTGCTCACCTGCCCTCCAAATTCCGGGCGTACCAGCGTGACGTGCGGCGCCGCGACAGCCGCTATGTCCAGGACATCGGGAACGAATGCTGCGTTCAGCTTGATGGAGAGGCCAGGACCGAAATCCATGCCGAAGTGATCGTGGGGAATCAGGACGACGCAGCCCGGCGGCAGCACGCTCACCAGCGCTTGACGCACAAGCTCCGCGTTGGGATAGGCAAGCTGTTCATTCGCGATTTTCCATACCTCGGCAAAAGAAGAGGTCAGCGCGTTGCAGGCCGTGTCCAGGTCCGAGCCGTTGCCGGTCAGAATGGCCGTAGGCATCGCACTTGGGTCGATCTTTTTCGCGGCGGCAAGCAGTTCGCCGGCCGAATCCTCCACCACGCCCTGCTTGTGAACGATGTAGGCAAAGATTCGCGGTGTCATCGCAACCCTCCGCTGGCTTTCACCAGTTCCACCAACTCGTCAACCATCTGCTGCCGGCTGCCTTGCAGCATCCGCGCCTGTTTGCCGGAGGACGGCACGAAGTAATCGAGACGCTGCACCACCGCGGCTGGTACCGCATCCATTCCAAGTTCAGGCGGCGAGATGGTGGGGATCTCCACCGAGGCGGCCTGCCGGATGCCGCGCATGCCGACGTACCGCGGCTCGTTGATGCCGGTCTGGATCGAGAGCACACACGGCAGCCCGATCTCGTTCACCTCTTTATTTCCGCCTTCAATCTCACGGTTCACCTTCAGCTTCCCGCCATCGAGCAACTCAATGGAATTCACCAGCGAAGCAAACGGATAGTCGAGCATGGCGGCCAGCATTCCGCCGACCTGCGCGCCTCCGCCGGCCCCTTGAGCTCCCGTCAGGATCAGGTGAAAACTTTTCGTCTGGATGAACGCTTTTAAGGCGCCGGCAATAGCTCTGGCGTCCGCGCCCGCAAATGCCGGGTCTGCGATCAACACCGCATGCTGAACGCCCATGGCGATCTCGCGCCGCAGAACCTCCTCGTCGTCTTCTCCGCCGACCGTGACCACGGTGACGGTGCCGCCGACGCGTGCGGTGATTTGCAGCGCCTCTTCCACCGCGTAGTTGTCCCATTCGTTGATGGAATACACGAGATCATCGCGGTTGATATCCGTGCCCGCGCTGTTCACCTCGATCTCGTTCTCCGACATGTCCGGCGCCCGGGTTACACACACCAGAATTTCCACGCTCGCCTCCAAAACAAACCGTCCTGCTTGATCAAACCATTACCTGCTCTCGCTCCAATGGAGTTGCCGGCACGCACGCTTCCCCGCTCGGAGTGGCGAGGTGCTCGACTACCAACTCCGTAAGGTCAGTCACCTTCATTTTTCCTTCCAGGCCGGCAACTTTGATTGCGTCTTCGAGGTTCACCATGCAGAAGGGGCAGGCAGTCACGATCACGTTGGCGCCCGCTTCGGCGGCCATGCGGACCCGCGTCACCCCCATCCGTTCCGTTTCCTTCGCTTCATAGAACAGCATCAGTCCGCCGCCACCGCAGCAGAAGGAGCGATCGCGCGAGCGGCGCATTTCCACGCGTTTCAGCCCAGGGATGGCGTCCAGCACCGCCCGCGGCTCGGCATAGATCTGGTTGTGACGGCCGAGGTAGCAAGGATCGTGATACGCGTACACCAGGTCGGTGTTCGCCCCACGCTGGAACTTGAGAGCGCCGCTGCGGGCGGCACGGGCCAGCACTTGGCTGATGTGCTCCACCGGCGGCAGATCGCCATAGTCGTTTTTCAGCGCGTTGTAGGCATGCGGGTCGGCGGTCACGATCCGCTTTACTCCCGCGTCTTGAATGGCTGCGCTGTTATGCTCCCGGAGCGCCAGGAACAGCGTCTCCTCGCCGAAGCGGCGCGCTTCATGACCGCTGTCTTTTTCCTTTGCTCCGAGAATCGCGAAGTTCTCTCCGAGCTGATCGAGGATGCTGGCGGTTGCGCGCGCGATCGCCTGCAAACGATCGTCGTACGAGGTGGCGCTGTCCACGAAGTAAAGCGTCTCGGCGCCCGTATCACACGAAACTCGGGACTCGGAACCCGGAACTGATTTGGCCCAGTCGGCGCGTTTCTTGTCGGGCTTGCCATAGGGATTGCCACGGCTCTCCAGCGCCTTCAGCGGTTTGTGCAGCGACTGCGGCACCCGCCCGTCATCGACCAGGCCCCGCCGCAGGTCCACGATCTTGTCGATGTACTCAAGCAGCAGCGGACATTCCTGCTCGCAACTGCCGCAAGTGGTGCACGACCAGACTTCCTCTTCGGTGATGATGTTGCCGGCCAGCCGCGTCCCGTTTGTCGATCTCCCGGGTACGCGATATTTCTGAAACATGTACTCCCGCGCCTTGAGCGTGAGGAACCTTGGCGACAACGGTCTACCCGCAGCGTTGGCGGGACACTGGTCCGAGCACCGGCCGCAATCGGCGCACGAGTAGAAATCCAGCATGTGCTTCCAGGTGAAGTCTTCGAAGGTTTTCACGCCGGCTGAGTTCAATTTGCTCAGCTCGACGTCGGTGAGTCCCCAGCGCACCGGCTTCAAAGCCGCGCGGTCCAGCTTCGCGAAATAAACGTTGAAGATGGACGTGATCACGTGGAAATGCTTGCCCAGCGGAAGAATGCAGAGGAAGGCGAAGAAGGTCAGCTCATGGACCAGATAGGCCCCGAGGTGCGTTGTGTTCAATTGCGCCTGCGGCGTTGAAACCAATGCATTCTTGAAGGCCCACGCCAGCGACATCTTGGCTGGGAGCGAGCTCGAATCGCTGGCCTCGAACAGGCTCTCGGAAACCATCAGAACGGCAATCAGGGCCAGAATGCCGACTGCCTCGCGGGTATGGTCGTTGCCGTACTGCCGCGGGACGGCGTAGCGAGCCGGCCTAATGATCAGCCGCCGGACGGCAGCGACAATCGCCGCCAGCAGCACCAGCGTGGCGGCGTAATCCTTGGCATTTCCGTACACGCTCGCGGCACTGCCCATGAACGCGGGCGCGAAGGAGTCGCCCACCATGCCGAGCATCACCAGGGAGAGCGAGCGTACCGAAAGCACCAGGAACCCGGCAAAAATAATGATGTGCAGAATGCCCGCGCCAAGGTACCGCGGGTGCTTCCACTGTGCCAGCCAGAATTTCGCCAGGTTGGCCAGCCGCGCCGGCACGCGGTCCAACCGTGGATCGGGCGCTGCGCGAAGCAGCGGCCCGATGCGCACCCACATCAGGTAGGCGAAGCAGGCAATGCCGGCGAGCGGGATCAGAGAAAAAAGGATTCTCCCGGGGATGAACCAGTACATCGCGTGCGCCGGAGAAGCTGCTCCCATTCTGCTCGACCCCTTACTTCATCGGCGGATTACTTAACTTCACGCCCGGTGGGAATCACGAGCACGGCCGCACCGTCGAGCACGGTCGGCTCCAGCCGCGGCGTCAGCACCTTGGAAGTGCCAGCGGGGATCCAGAAAGATCGGCGGATCGGCAGGCACGGTCTGCCGAAGGCTGGGCGCTGGCATGTTGCTCGGTATAGGACAGAGGGTCTGTGAGCCGCATCACCAGCGCTTGCGTCAAAGAGCGCCGTCTCCCAAATCGGAAATTTTCCCGGGTTTGTTCCATTGCGGAAAATCAAAATCTGGGTGGCGCATCTCTGCGCTCGCACGTCACAGACGCTTGCTTGAGAAGGTGGGAATCTGCATTTCGGTCTCACAATTCAGCCGCCGGCAATTCGTCAACCGGATCTTCTGCAACACCCCATTCCCCCTTGCGAAGAGGACCGCCATGGCGAACAAATGCGAGAGTCCATTTGAGAGCATCGAGAGCGCCCGTGACTTTGTGGAGTTGCTGTCGGACACCGTGTCGGAGGCCAAGCGCGACATCAACGTTGACGTCGAGAAGGCCCTCGATTCCGGCGCTCCGCGCCGCTTGCAGGCGCTTCGGCTCGCCGCTTATTCGCTCGAGAGACTGGAAGTCCACCTGAACAAAAGCCGCCGCATCCTCAACGACCTCCGGTCGTTGCGCCGGCTGCTGCTCGCCCAACGCGCAGCTCCATCCGCTTCGAAGGCGCCCGCGCCCGTCAAGGTAACCGCGCCCGAGACGTCGGTGACCTTCGTCACTGGAAAACCTCTACCTCCGGTATATGCTCTGAGCACTGCTGCCACTGCCGCGCGCCCGCGCGTGAAGCCAGCGGGTTCAGCGGCCGCTTAAGCAGTGAAGGCCGGCGATGAGGAGAGCCTATGGACGTCCGCCAGTGGTCCAGGTCGAACGCGCATTACGGCCGCGAGCTTGTGAACTCCGGCTTGCGGGGCGCTGCTTCCGGCAGGGACAGCTTCCTGCAGGGACTGCGGCTCGGTCCCATCCTCAATGACTCGGCGCGCCGCGCTTGCAGGTCGGCGGCAGCCGGCGTTTTCATGGGCTTGTTAAGCGGCTACCTGGCGAACCGCCGCCGGGGAACTGCGAACGCGTTGAAGTATGCCGTGGCCGGCGGCGCACTCGGCTTCGGCGCCGCCATGGTGTGGCGTAACCGCTGCCTTGCCGCTTCGGTCGGCTCCGGCGCCATCCACAACATGGGCCGCGCCCGCGATCAGCACTGGTTGGAGAGACATCCGATAGACTACGCCTGATGACCCCGGTTTCGGCGGCCGAGCCAGCTGCGTGCCCTGCCGGCCCGGGTCGCACCTGTCTCTACAGATTGGGGTGGATCAGCAGAACGACTCCGGGCGCCAGAATGATCGCGGAGACGATGCGCCGAAACACGCGCTCCGGAATTTTGATCAGCACCCGCTGTCCTAGTACCGTGCCCGCTATCACCCCGATGGTGCCCACGACAAGGTAACCCCATACCGCCGCTAGCTGGCGGGCCTCGGCGACGAAGTACACCGGCATGCGCGCGGCATCCACCATCAGCGCGATGGCGGTGGCGGTCGCAACAAACGCTTCCCTGTCGATCTGAAAGCCCAACAGCGCGGCCGAGCGGATGCCACCCTGATTGCCCACCAGCCCTCCGAACATGCCGGAGGCCGCTCCCGCCAGCCACGCCGTGCGCCGGCCAAATCGCATTCGCGCAGACACCCCGGTCAGGCCACTGACTCCGGCAAAAACCAGTAGCGCGCCGAGCACGTAGCTGAGCGTGACGCTTGAAAAGCGCGTGTGCACCAGCGCCCCGACCAGGCCGCCCGCCGCACTGGTCAGGCCGAAGCCGAATAACACCCGCTTGTTGACGTGCTGGCGAATCAGCGCAAAGCGCAACACGGTGCCCGCCAGGTGCGGGATGGAAACGGCGGCGACAGCGAGCTTGGTTCCCAGCCTGGCGGCCAGGGTCGGAGTCAGGATGCTCCCGATGCCAAACCCCGCGACCGAGGCAATGCCTCCGCCAAGCAGCGCGGCGGCGAAGAAGAGGACCGTGAAGATCATTGGCGCGCGCTCAGTCGCAGCTCAATGCGGTGGCCATGCGACTGCAGGCCGAGGGCGAGGGACTTGGAGTTGAAGCGGCCACACCGGCCGAAACTAGCCGAAGGCAATCGTAGACGCAGCGGTCGACCTCCCCACAAACTCTGGCGGAGGGAGAGGGATTCGAACCCCCGGAACCCTTTCGGGTTCAGCGGTTTTCAAGACCGCCCGTTTCGACCGCTCACGCATCCCTCCGCGGCCGTTGCAAATAGTCTAGCAGCTTGCAACTAGGCCACAAGCAACGGTCCAGGTACGCGCGAGCACCTCAGGGCGACCCGCGAATCCTAAAGGCAATCAGTCGCCGAACCTAATGCACCGGCGCGCTCCACACGATGCGCAGCCTGGGCCGGGTGGTGGCGAGAGGGGTTTGCGGCGGTGCAACGGGCAGCATCCGACGCAGCTCTGTCCGAGTGAACGCCCGGAACCAAATCATCTGCAACAGGGCAAACACCGGCACAGCGGCGAGAATATAGAACCATTCGGGCATAACGCCTTCTGTTCGCCCATGCGCCCGAGTGCAAGACCCGGGCGCAGAGCGCGGTCCCTCAGCGGGCGGCGCCAGCCTCCACCATGACCGGAAATGCGCGCTCGGCCACCATCTTCAGCGACTCGGTGCCGCGCACCTCATTGTCGAACAGCGGCAGGATGGCGCGCACGTTGTCGAAGTCCCGCCAGATTTCCGCCAGGTACGAATCCTGCATGGCGACGCGGTTCTTCACGAACTCGGGCGAGTCGGAGCGCACCTGGTCCTTTTGGATCACCATGTTCACGATCACACCGCCGACGGGAATGCCGAAATCGTGGAACCAGTTGATAAAGCGCTTGATCACCGCGATGGGCAACGCCTCCGGCAGCGTGACAAAAAAGAACGCCGTCTGCGCCGGGTCGGTCAGCAGCTCACGCGCGTGCTGGATGCGCTCGCGGAAGCTGAGCAGGTACTCCATCAGCGGATCTTTCTCTTTCTTCTTGGTGAAGGAGAACAGCTCGCGCAGCGACTGCGCCTCCTCGCGCGACTTCACCATCTTGTTCACCCACAACGAGTACACCTTACTCATGCCGAGCAGGCGGCGGGCGTTGGCCGTGGGCGCCGTGTCGAAGACGTAGGCGTCGTACTCGTTCTTGAACATCAGGTCCACCATGTTCTCGAACATGGCGGATTCCTCGAAGGCCGGGTTCATGGTGGCGCTCTCGACAAACGCGTCCGCCTGGGTCGAGATTTCCGCGAACTTCAGGAACCAGCGGATTTTGGTCTTGATGTCCTGCTTGGAACGCTCGATGGTTTCCTTGGTGTCAATCTCGTACGCCCACAGGTTCGGCACGCCGTTGACGGCGGTCGGTTTACCGTACACGTCCTGATCCAGCAGGCCGCTGAGCGAGTGCACCGGATTGGTAGAAGCCAGCATGACGCGTTTCCCTTGCTGCGCCAGGTGCATGGCCGTGACGCCCGCCATCACGGTCTTGCCCACGCCGCCCTTGCCGCCAAAAAACGAGAACTTCAGGCTCGGATGTGCGCCCATGAAATCGGTTAATGATTCCTTGATCTCCGGCATTAGTGCCTCCCGTTGCCGTTGCCGAACATAAGCCCGGCCAGTTTCTCGATCATCTTGAGTCCGGTGACGTCGCGCTCCAGCTCGGGCACGCGCCCTACCACCTGCGCGCCAAAGGTCTGATCGATTTCCGTAAGGTAGCCGCCTTGCATCTGCACCCGGTTCTGCAGGTAGGGCGGAACGTTCTTGCCAACCAAGTCCGCGGGCAGCACGCGGTTCACCACGTAGCCGGCGATGGGTACGTCGAACTTGGAGAACAACTGCGCCGCCTTCTGGGTGTCGAGGATGATCATCTCCTCCGGCACGACGACGAAGAAGAACGCCGTCTTGGCGCGGTCAGTCAGGATCCCGGAGGACTGGTTGATGCGGTTCTTGATGTACTGCAGCTCGTGCAGCACCATGTCCTCTTCGGTGGTCTTCTGCCGCTTGATGCGCGCCACCATCTCCTCGTGCTCGCGCATTTCCTCGCGCAACTTGGTGATGCGGTTGATCCACTCGTCATAGACCTTGGCCATCGACAGGTAATAAAGAGCATGGCCGAGCGGCACCAGGTCGTAAATGTAGTAGTCGTAATCGCCGCCCACGACGATATCCACCACGGCGTCGAAGATGGCCGACTCTTCCATCGCCGGTTCGGCCGAGGCCGCCTGGATGTACTGCTCGATCTCGTCCGGCACCGTCTCCAGGCCGTACATATCGGTGATCTTTTTGCGGATCTCGTTCTGGTACTGGTGGATGTGGCTGTCGGCATCAATCTCCTGGGCGTACAGGTTGTCCATCACCTTCACCGCGCCCTTGCCGAAGATGTCCTTCTGGAAGATGTCGCTGAGCGACGCCTGCGGATCCACCGAGAAGACCAGCACCTTGTGTCCCTGTTGCGCCAGCCAGAAGGCGGTCGCGGCCGAGAAGGTAGTCTTGCCCAGCCCGCCCTTGCCGCCAAACATGATGTAGCGCCGGTCTTTGTTTTGTTCGAAGGTATCTTTGAATGACATGGTCAAATCCTTTATGAGTGCGTCTAAAACCCGAATTCGTGTTCGGTTATCGGTCGACGGCTAGCGGTAAATGCGAGTTGCGAGTTGCAGATTGTGAACCGTAAACCGTGAACCTGCTTTAAAACATGGCGTCCGAGACATCCTTCTCCCGCAACATGCGGCGCTTCCAGGTGGCGATGTTGGGCACCACGTAGGGCAGCAGCCGCAGCGAGTAGTACGGCGGCAGGATGGGGACGCCGATAAGGTCGCCCATGGTGATCAGGATGAACAGGTGCTCCATGCTGGCGCGCGTGCGCATCGCGTAACGCGACATATCGTGCGCGCTCATCCCGTAGGCGATCTCTTTGATCTTGCTGAGAAAACCTTGCTTCTCTTCCTCTGACATCGTGGTCTCCCTGAGAGCCATTGGCCGTCGGCTCTCGGCCAGTTCACACTCCGTGTAAGTGAAATTCTTCCTTGTCGGACAGATCGCGCTCGCGCGTGACCCGCCTCTTCCACTTCTCGATCTCCGGCGCCAGATAGGGCAGCAGGCGCAGCGAGTACAGCGGCGGCAGCACCGGCACCCCGAGCATGTCGCCCACGGTAATGAGCATGAATGCCGATTCCAGCTCACCGCGCATCTCCAGCGCCTGGCGCTCAAACTCGTAAGCGTACAGGCCGTGAATGAATTCCCGGACTGCCTGCCACCTGCTCACCGTCTGCCTTTCCGTCATGTTCATCCGTCACACGGTCCGTGGTTGCTCGCGTGCGATAATTCGCCGTTTCATGTCCCTGCAACTTGTCATCTCGATCGCCGTCGTTCTCTTCGTCGTCGGCTGGTTCGCCGCCGGTACGCATATCAACGTTCGCAAGGGCGAACAAGCCATGGTCTGGCTGCAACAGGGCCTTCCACTCCTCGGCGAGAAGACCACCTTGCGCTGGCTGGGCTCGTCGGTGGTCGAACTGAAGATTCCCAACGCCAAGCCTCCCTTCCGGGACGCCGAAGTCCTGGTCGTGCTCGAGCCGCGCGACGTCGCGCCGCTCTGGTGGGTCGCCCGGCTGCGCGGCCGCCGCGACCTGCTCGTCGTCCGCGGCGCGCTGCAACGAGTGCCAAAAAGCGAACTCGACGCCGCCGATCCCAGAGTCTGGACGCTCGGCCGAGCTGCACAAACGACCTTAAGCACCTCTAGTGTCGCGTCCAGCTTCGAAGGGCTTCAACCGGTGCGCATTTGCGTACGGCGTAACCCACCATATCTCGAGCTCCAGTGGCGCCTCGAACATGCCCGCAGCCACCCGTCGCACGAAGTCGTGGAACTTGCCCGCGGCCTCGCGAATGCGGATCTCTGACCTGCACGCCAGGGTCAAAGACCTGGGCCACACAGGTTCACCGTTAGTCGTGCGCTCCCACCAGCTCCGGCTCACGCTCCCGCGTCTTCGCAGGCACGCCCGGCAGCCGGTTCCAAGCCCGGAACGCGTCGTACGCGATCAGCACTGCCGCCACGAACAGCAGCGCCGCTACCACCAGCATGGCGATGGCGCCGAAGCTGTTGATGGGCTGCGCCGCGATCTTCGGGTTCGACAGAATGCTGGCGTACAAGTTGTAACCGGTCACCAGGATCGCCGCCATCGTGGTCACGTACATGAACAGCATCGGCCAGAATGCATAGCGTGGGCTGCGCCCGTCTTTTTTCAGCCAAAGGCTGACGATCAGCAGGCTCAGCGCCGCCATCAACTGGTTCGACGCCCCGAACAACTGCCACAGGTAAATCCACGTGCCGCTCAGCACCAGTACCAGCGCCAGGCCCATCGAAATGATGGCGGCGATGTGCGGGTTCTTGAAGCCTACCCAGGTCTCGCCCAGCCATTCGCCGAGCGTAACGCGCATGACGCGAAAGACGAGTTGCACCATGGTCAGCACGATCACCACGAAAACGCCGAAGCCCAGCGCCGTGCCGTACGCCGGCGTGATGGCGCCGAAGGTGACGATGCCGAGTAGTTTGCCCACACCCGCGGCGAATGCGCCCGCTCCCGCGCCGCCGGCAATGGACACCGCCACCAGCGAGAGCAGGGCCAGCGCGTTCTCGGAGAACATGCCGCCGCCGCCCACTGGCAGCGCGTCGGTCTCATACTCCAGTTGCCGCGCCGTGCCGATGGAGCCCACCAGCGAGTGCCAGCCGGAGATCGCGCCGCAGGCGATGGTCACGAACAGCATCGGCCAGATGGGCTGAATCGCTGGTAGCGCCTGCAGGATTCCGCCCGCGGCGTCCTTGGCCTGCGTCATCGGCATCCAGGTAGAAAAGACCTTGGTCTGGAAGGTGATGGCCTTCACCATCTCCGGATTGCCAAACAGCGCGCGTATGCCGCCGACGATGGCCCCCAGCGCCGACAAGCCAATGGTGATGAATGTCACCCAGAAGCCGATGTAGTTGGTCGGCTGGGCAAAGCGCCAGATGGGCAGCACCGTTCCCAGGTACGAGAAGACGAACACAAACAGACACCAGAAGATGAACGAGGGCAGCATCTTGATGGCGCCGGTCTTGTCTACGTACTTGGGTACGACTTTGCCTTCGGGGTTGATGACCGTGGTCGCCAGCCGCGGATCGGCCTTGGTCGGGTCTACCACGGTGTAGAGCGCATTGCCGCCGGTGATGCGGTTGATGCCGTTGCCGAGTCGCTCGACCGCCGAGTTGACCGCGCCGCCAAACACCAGCGCGGTGGCTGGCTTGCCGTCGGGCGTCGTGCCCTTAGCGATGTTAATGCCTTTGGCGCCAATGGCCATGCCGGCAAGCGTCAGGCCGACGGCGACCACCGTCACCAGGATCAGGTCCATCTTCCAGCGATAGAGCATCTGCCCCATCACCAGGCCCATGATGGCGAGCATGAAAATTCCGAACGGCACGTCGGCGCGCGGGTCGAAGATCCCGGCCATGATGCCGACGAACGCTCCCGCCAGCAGCAACAGGTAAAAGAAGATGAAGACGAACAGAATCACCCGCGCCCGCGGCGAGATCAGCCGGTGGGCGATGGCCGACAGCGAGTTGCCATCATTGCGCACGGCCACCACGATGGCCGAGTAGTCGCTGGCCCAGCCCAGGAAGGTAACACCGAGCGTCAGCCACAATAGCGCCGGCAGCCAGCCCCACAGGGTTGCGGCCGCAATCGGCCCGACAATCGGCCCCGCCGCCGCGATGGACTTGAAGTGATAGCCGTAGAGCACGTTGCGGCTGGTCGGCATGAAGTCCACGCCGTCCATGTACATGCGCGCCGGCGTCGCCTTCTTGTTGTCCGGCTGGATCACGTCGCGGTCAATCGCGCGCGCGTAGCGGGTATATGCCAGCCAGATCATCACCGCGCCCAGGATCGCCACCACCGGGGCGCTCATGGGAAGCTTGGTCACCGCGAACCCACCTGCCACGACGATAGGAATCAGTAAGAGGACAAGGATGGTGAGCCGGATTTTCATCTCGAGCTCCTTTCGCAGAAGTTGCGCGAACTTGCAAAACGGGAGGCAAACGAACGCGCCGGAGGCTCCGCTCCCGGTTTTCCGCCTACAACGTATCGCTGCGCACACCTGTGTACCGTGATAAGCCGCACGCGCCAATGTGCCGTATGGCACACCCGCGTGTGCGTTTGCCTGGAGCCACGGGATTGGCTGTATAGTGCTGCTCGCGTCTGACCGCGGCGCCTGGAGCCTGAACCCGCTTGTCTTTTGTGACCGGATTGCGTTGTGTCTTCTGCCACGCGGAGTATGCGCCCCGCGTCGGCCTGACCTGTCCGGCGTGCGGCATCACCGGCATCCTCGATGTTGAATATGACTATCGCGCCATCGCCACGAAGCTGACTCGCCGCAAGCTGGCTACCCGCGAGCACAACCACTGGCGCTATCGCGAACTTCTCCCGATTGCCGAGGACGCGCTGCTGCCTGCGCTTGCGGTTGGTTGGACGCCAGTGGTCGGGAGCCCGCGTCTTGCGAAGCATCTCGGTATTCGCGAGCTGTTGGTGAAGGACGACGGCCGCAATCCCACCGGCTCGCTGAAGGACCGCGCCAGCTCCTTGGGCGTGGTGAAGGCAGTCGAGAAGCGGCAGAAGATCATTGCCTGCGCCAGCACGGGCAATGCCGCATCGTCATTGGCCGGCATGGCCGCCAGCATGGGATTGCGCAGCGCCATCTTCGTGCCGCAACGCGCGCCCGAACCCAAAGTCACGCAACTGCTGATTTTTGGCGCGACCGTGCTGCGTGTCGGCGGCAGCTACGAGCAGGCGTACGAACTTTGCCAGAAATCCTGCGAGCGCTACGGTTGGTACAACCGCAACTGCGCCATCAATCCTTATTTAATCGAGGGCAAGAAGACCGTCGGGTTGGAAATTGCCGAGCAGCTTGCCTGGGAGTCGCCGGATTGGGTCGCCATGTCGGTGGGTGACGGCTGCACCATCGCCGGCGCATGGAAGGCGTTTCGCGAACTGAAGAGGCTCGGGTTGATCGCGCGAACTCCGCGCATGCTCGGCGTTCAGGCCGCCGGCGCCGCGCCCATCACCGAGGCTTTCCGCAGCGGCGAGTCCCTGCACCCGATTGAGCCGAAGACCATTGCCGACAGTATCGCGGTCGGTGTGCCGCGCAACTGGAAGAAGGCGGTCAACGCCATCCGCGAATCCGGCGGCACGATGATTAACGTCGCCGACGAAGAGATTCTTGATGCCATGAGCTATACCGGCCACCTCACGGGCGTCTTCGCCGAGCCGGCCGCCGCAACGGCGATTGCGGGCCTGAAGCGTGCCGTGGCCGAAGGCGCCGTGCCGCGGCGGTGCCGCGCGCTGGCGGTAGTCACCGGCAGCGGGCTGAAGGACGTGCGCGCCGCCCAGCAGGCGGTCAGCGCACCCTTTGAAGTTCCGCCCGACGGCAGCGGCTTGGAAGAGATTCTGGCACGGCGTGGACTGGTCGCCTCTACCAGGACCGCGGTCACCTCATGACCCCGAAGCCCGCACCCAATTCGCTGCTCATCCGCGACATCCACACGCTAGTCACGATGGATGGCGAGCGCATGCTTCATGGCGCCTTCATTTATTGCGAGGACGGCGTAATCAAGAAGCTCGGCACTCGCCTTCCTGCCGGTCTGCGAGCTTCGCGTGTGATCCGCGCGCCCTATCACGTACTCGTCCCCGGGCTCGTCAACACGCACCACCATTTTTTCCAGACGCTCACCCGCGCCTGCACCGATGCCGCCAATGCCGAGCTGTTCCAATGGCTCACCACGCTGTACCCGCGTTGGGCGCGCATTGATGAAGAAGCAGTGCATGTGGCCGCGCTGGTCGGCATGGCCGAGCTCATGCTCAGCGGCTGCACCACCACCACCGACCATCATTATTTATTCCCACGCGGCCAGACCAAGCTGATTGACGCCGAGATCGAGGCCGCGCGCCGGCTCGGCATCAGTTTCCATCCCACGCGCGGCAGCATGAATGTCGGCGTCAGCCGTGGCGGCCTGCCGCCGGATTCGGTGGTGCAGACCACCGACCAGATCCTTGAAGATTCCGAGCGCCTCATCCGCAAGTACCACGATCCGAGCCCCGGGTCCATGCTGCGCATTGCGCTCGCGCCCTGCTCCCCGTTCACCGTGGACGAAGAACTCATGCGCCAGACTGCCAAGCTAGCGCGCAAGCACGGCGTGCGCATGCATACGCACTTGGCCGAAACGCGCGATGAGGAGCTTTACTGCCGCAAGCGTTTTCACAAGCGTCCGCTGGATTTTTTCCGCGATTGCGGCTGGTTAACTTCCGACACCTGGGTTGCGCACGGCATCCACTTCAATCCTGCGGAGTGCCGCCGCCTTGGCCGCGCGCGTGTTGGCGTGGCCCACTGCCCCACGTCGAACATGCGCCTCGCATCCGGCATTTGCCCGGTTGCTTCGCTGCAACGCGCTGGCTCAGCGGTCGGTCTCGGCGTGGACGGCAGCGCTTCCAACGACAGCTCCAACATGCTGGCCGAAGCCCGCCAGGCGTTGCTGCTCAACCGCCTGGCACGTGGGGCATCGGCCATTACCGTGCGCGACGCGCTGCGCATGGCCACCGTCGAGGGCGCGCGCTGTCTCGGACGCGACGACATCGGCAGCATCGCGATTGGCAAGCGCGCCGATTTCGCCCTGTTCGATCTTCGCGACGTCGGCTACAGTGGCGCCGAGGACGCGCTTTCCGCCCTGTTGCTTTGCGCTCCCACCCACGTCAGCACCCTGGTGGTGAATGGACGCGTGGCGGTGGAAAGCGGCGTCCTGCGCAGCCTGGAGATCGATCCGATTCTGAGAGATCACCGGCGCATGGCGGCGAAAGTCATTGGCCGCCCTCCGCTGCTTTGATATAGTTCCGAAGTTTCCGCACGCCAATACAACGTAGTTCTCGCCGCGCCAGCCCCCTGCGCGACGCAGGAGAACGCGATGTTCGACCACATCCAGGATTTTCATCAGCCGGCGACTGTCCGCGAGGCCGTAAAGCTGTTGCATGATGCCCGCGGACGCGCGCGGGTGCTGGCGGGCGGCACGGACCTGGCGCTGCTTTCCGATCGCTCCATCCGCGCATTGGTTGACGTCACGCGGCTTGGCCTCGATTACATCCGCCGAGATGGCAACGCCATCGTGGTCGGCGCTACTTGCACGATGGCTGCCCTCGAAAATTCGGCTGTCATTCGCGCGCTCGGCGGCGGCATTCTGGCCCACGCCGCTTCCACCTGCGGCTCGCAGCAGATTCGCAATACGGCCACTATCGGTGGCAATCTCGCTCACGGCTCGCCTGCGGCTGACACTGCCACGCCCCTGCTGGCCATGGATGCGTCCGTAGCGCTGCAAGGACGGCGCGGTAAGAGGAAGCTTGCGCTGGCTGACTTCTTTGCGCTTCCGCCGAAGAAGCGCAGCAATGGCGATCTGCTGGTCGAGATCATGATTCCCAAACCAAAAGGCCGTACGGGCTGGTCGTTTCAAAAATTCGGGCGCACGGAAACCGACATCTCGCTGGTGAATTGTGCCGCCGGCATCTGCATCGACCGCGATGGACGCTGCTCTTTCGCCCGCATCGCGCTTGGCGCGGTGGCTCCGGCTCCGATGCGTGCGACCAAGGCCGAGGCGATCCTCGCCGGGCAGCCGCTGACGCTTGAATTGATTGCGCGCGCCGCGGCTTCCGCCCGCGCTGAAGTCCAGCCCCTCAGCGATCATCGCGCTTCCGCCGACTATCGCCGCGAACTCGCCGAAGTCCTGGTCCGCCGCGCTTTGCGTGAGTGCGTCAAGGAAGCGGGGTGCGCGCTGTGAGCCGCAACGGTCGCAACCAGATTGAAGTGAACGTTCGCATCAACGGCGAAGACCGCCGCTGGACGGTAGCTCCCGGCGATCTGCTGCTGCACACGCTGCGCCGCGAGGGCTATCTCGGCGTAAAGTGCGGTTGCGAAACCGGAGAGTGCGGCGCCTGCACCATCCTGCTCGACGGTAAGCCGGTTAACTCGTGCATTCTGTTTGCCGCACAGGCCAACCGCCGCGAGATCTCGACCATTGAGGGCGTCGCGCACAACGGCGTGCTCGACGCCGTCCAAGAGACATTTCTGGAGCATGGCGCGGTGCAGTGTGGCTACTGCACTCCCGGCATGGTGCTCTCCACCAACGCGCTTTTGGAGCGCAATCCGAATCCCAGCGAGCAGGAAGTTGTGGACATGCTCTCCGGCAACTTCTGCCGCTGCACCGGATACAAAAAGCCGGTGGAAGCCGTCATGGCCGCGGTTCACGAGCATAAACGTGTGGACGAAAACACCGCTGCCGCCGCCAAGAATGCCGTCGTCGGCCACTCGTTGCAGAAAACCGACGGCGTGAAACTGGTTACCGGTAAACCATGCTTCACCGACGACGTTCACATCCCGGGCCTGCTGATCGGCAAAATTCTTCCCAGCCCACACGCGCACGCGCGGATCAAGCGCATTGACGTGAGCAAGGCTCGCAAGCTGCCCGGCGTGCACGCTGTCCTTACTTATAAGGATGTGCCGCGCGTGCCGCACACCACCGCCGGCCAGAGCTGGCCCGAGCCTTCGCCCTACGACACCTACTTGCTCGACTCGAAAGTTCGATTTGTTGGCGATCGTGTCGCCGCCGTCGCCGCCGAGACGCGCGAGATCGCGGAAGAGGCGCTGCGCCTGATCGAGGTGGATTACGAAGTCCTGCCTGCCATTCTCGACATGGAAGATGCCAGCAAACCGAAGGCACCGGTCATTCATGACGAGCCCGATTCCACCGGCATTCACGATGCCAAGCGCAACATCGCCGCCTACATCAAGAAGGAGCTCGGCGATGTCGAGCAGGCTTTCCGCGAGGCCGACATTGTCATTGAGCGCGAGTTCCGCACGCACCGCCAGCACCACGCCTCGGTCGAGCCGCATATCTCGATTGCCTGGCTCGATGAAGACGATCGCCTCGTCATCCGCACCAGCACCCAGGTGGCCTTCCACACCCGCCGCCAGGTGGCGATGATCCTGCAGATTCCCGTCAAGAAGCTGCGCATCATCAAGCCGCGCATCGGCGGTGGCTTCGGCGGCAAGCAGGAGATGCTGCTGGAGGACATCACCGGCGCGCTCGCCCTCGCCACCCGGCGTCCGGTCAAGATCGAGTACACGCGCGAGGAAGAGTTCTACATGGCGCGCAGCCGCCATCCTCAGATCCTCAAGGTGAAAATCGGCGCCAAGCGCGATGGCACCATCGTTGCCAACCGCATGTCGGTCTTGGCCACAACCGGCGCCTACGGCAGCCATTCTTCGACGGTGCAGGGCAATACCGGCAGCAAAGTCCTGCCGCTCTACCGCGCGCCCAACATGTACTTCGACTGCACTGTCGTGTACACCAATTGTCCCGTCGCCGGCGCCTTCCGCGGCTACGGATGCCCGCAGGGCTTCTTCGCCCAGGAATCAGTCGTGGACGAACTGGCGTACGAGCTCGGCATGGATCCGATCGAGCTGCGGCGCAAGAACATGATCCGTCATGGCGACATTGATGAGCTCTCTGCCCAGCTCGGCGAGGGCCGCAAGGGCCTGCCGCGGCACATCCGCAGTTGCGGAATGCCCGGCTGCCTCGACCGCGGTTCCGCCGCGATTGACTGGGCAAAGAAGCGCAAGTCTCTCCCCGCCGTCGCGCCGCACCTGAAGCGCGGCATCGGCGTGGCGTGTTCCATGCAAGGCAGCGCCATCGCCGGCGTGGACTGGGGCGCTGCGTTGCTCAAGATGAACGAGGACGGCTCCTTCAATCTTCAGATCGGCGCCTCCGACCTGGGCACCGGCGCCGACACCGTCATCGCGCAAATTGCCGCCGAAACTCTGGGCGTTACGCTCGACAAGATGATCGTCTGCTCGGGTGACACCGACTTCACTCCCTTCGACGTCGGGGCTTATGCCTCGAGCACGACCATCATCTCCGGTGGCGCGGCCAAAAAAGCTGCGGAGAAAGTTCGCGCACAGATTTTCGACGTCGCTGCGCGCATGCTCAACACCACGCCCGACAAGCTCTCCTGCGGCAACAATGAAGTGTTCACTGTCTGCGAGTGTCGCCAAGCCGTCAGTATCGCCGACGTGGCGCGCCATGCCATGTACAAGGACAAGCACCAGATCATGGAGAGCGCCTCGCATTTCAATACCGACAGCCCGCCGCCGTTCTGCGCCCAGTTCGCCGAAGTCGAGGTGGACATCGAAACCGGCAAGGTACGTGTGGTGAATTTCGTGACTGCAGTGGATTGCGGCGTCGCTATCAATCCCATGGCGGCCGAAGGTCAGGCGGAAGGCGCGGTCGCGCAGGGTATCGGATACGCGCTCACGGAGGAAATGCTGCTCGATGATAAGGGCCGCATGATCAACCCGAACTTCCTCGACTACCGGATTCTTTCCGCCAAGGACATGCCGAAGATGACGACCATCCTGGTGGAGACCGACGAGCCGCTCGGGCCTTACGGCGCCAAGTCCATCGCCGAAGTTCCGATCAATGGTCCCGCGCCCGCGATTGCCAATGCCATCTACAACGCGGTCGGCATTCGCATGCGCAAGCTGCCCATGACACCGGAAGCTGTGCTGAAGGCGATTAAGGAGAAGCAAGCTGCCGAGCGCCGCGGCGCCGTGGCCTCGAAACCGCCCGCGCGCAAGATGCGCAAGGCCGTTGCGTCGGATTAGACCAGCCCGCGAAGCGGGCGGAATTCGTTAGCCCAGCGCGGAAGCGCTGGGAGACGTGAAATGAAATGGCCGAGCGCCGTCGGCGCGACACATATTTGCTTAGGACGAATCCCGAACATGACCCCACTCGATACCATCCGCCAGAACCGCGCCGCCCTCGCCGCCGGCGCCAAGAAATACGAAGACGCCATGGTCCGCTTCCTGCGCGACCTGATCGCCATTCCCGCCGAAAGCTCGCAGGAAGGTCCCGTCATCCAGCGCATAAAGAAAGAAATGGAAGCCGTCGGCTTCGACGAAATCCGCATCGATCGCATGGGCAACATCCTCGGCCGCATCGGCTCCGGTAAACGCGTCATCATGATGGACTCGCACACCGACACCGTCGGCGTCGGCGACCTCAAGGAATGGGAGTGGGACCCGTACAAAGGCAAAGTCGAGGACGGCTACATCTACGGCCGTGGTTCTTCCGACCAGCGCGGCGGCATGGCCAGCATGGTGTACGGTGCGAAATTAATTAAAGACCTCGGCCTCTTGGGCGATTACACCCTGTGGTGCGTCGGCAGCGTGCAGGAAGAAGACTGCGACGGACTCGCCTGGCTCTACATTCTGCGCGAAGACGGCATCAAGCCCGATTGCGTGCTCATCACCGAGCCTACGAACCTGCAGGTGTACCGCGGCCAGCGCGGCCGGATGGAGATCGAGGTCCACTTCCGCGGCCGCTCCTGCCACGCCAGCGCGCCCGAGCGCGGTGACAACGCCATCTACAAGGCGACCACGCTGCTGCGGCAAGTCGAGCAGCTCAACACCCGCCTGCGTGACCACGACTTCCTGGGCAAAGGCACCATCACGGTCACGCAGATTCGCTCGCTGGCGCCCTCACTCTGCGCCGTTCCCGCCGCGTGCAGCGTGCATCTGGATCGCCGCCTCACTGTGGGCGACACCAAGGAGAGCGCCCTCGCCGAAATCCAGGCTCTGTCCGGGGCGCAGGACGCCGAGATCGAAATTTTGAATTACGCCGTGCCCAGCTACACCGGCCTGATTTATCCCATGGAAAAGTATTACCCGACCTGGCTGGTTGAAGAAGACCATCCGTTGGTTCAATCCGCGGTAGAAACGTTCCAGTCATTGAACGGGAAGACGCCGGTTGTGGACAAGTGGGTGTTCAGCACCAACGGCGTAGGTTCCATGGGAATCTGCGGCGTGCCGACCGTCGGCTTTGGTCCGGGCGACGAGGTGGACGCGCACAGCGTCACCGAGCGCGTGGCGATTGATCATTTGGTGCAGGCCGCGCAGTTCTACGCCGCATTTCCGCTGGTGTTTGTTCACACCGTGGAGCAGGAGCAGAAGGCCAAGGCCGGTGCTCGATGAACAATTTTGTAATTTCGTAACCTGGTAATTTCGTAATTTCCGCGGACCGCGTTCCAATTACCAAATTACCCGATTACCAAATTACGAAATGTCGGAACTGGTGCCCATCCCGCTGCCGCTCCAGCTCACGCGCGCGTTTCTCGAATACGAGCGCGAGGGCAAGATCTTCGACCTGCCGGAGGCGAAGTTCTTCCGCGGGCTGCCGGACCTGGATACCTCCGTCACCTTCCACGGGCATCGCGCCTCGAACCCGCTGGGCCCGGCCGCCGGCCCGCACGACCAGCTCGTGCAGAACATCGTCCTCTCCTGGCTCGCCGGCTCGCGCATCATCGAGCTCAAGACCGTCCAGATCATGGACGAGCTCAAGATTCCGCGCCCCTGCATTGACGCCACCAACGTCGGCTATAACGTCGAGTGGTCGCAGGAACTGAAGCTCGAGCAATCGCTGCGCGAATACGTCGGCGCGATGATGTTTTTAGAAATCCTGAAGCACTCGCGCCTGCTGGGCGACGACTTCACCGGCCCCTTTACCGACACCATCTTCGACATGAGCGTTGGTTACAACCTGGAGGGCATCCGCTCGCCGCGGGTGCGCCAGTGGATTGAGTCCATGAAGGACGCCACCGCCATCATTGACGAGCTGCGTGCCACGCTCGACGGCCGCTGGGCGCGTTATCGCGACCTGCCGTTTCCCACTCGCGTCAGCGACACCATTACGCTATCCACCTTCCATGGCTGCCCGGCTCGCGAGATCGAAGGCATCGTCACCTTCCTGCTCACGGAGATGGACGTGCACGTCTGCATCAAGCTCAACCCGACGCTGCTCGGTCTCGAGCATGTCCGCCAGTTGCTGCACGACGTGCTCGGCTACCGCGACATCCAGGTTGCGGCTGACGCTTTTGACCACGATCTGCAATTCCCCGACGCCTTGGACATGATCCCGCGCCTGGACCGCCTCGCCCGCTCGCGCGGCAAGCGCCTGGCCGTCAAGTTCAGCAACACACTCGTGGTCAAGAACCACCGCAAGATGTTCACCGACGAAGTGATGTACATGTCGGGCGCGCCCCTGCACGTCGTCACCCTTAACCTGGTGAAGAAATTCCGCCAGCACATCGAGAACATTCCCATCTCATTTTCCGCCGGGCTCGACCAGCACAACATGGCCAATGCCGTCGCCATGAACTTCACCCCTGTGACGACGTGCACCGACCTTTTGCGTCCCGGCGGCTACACTCGACTGCCGAAGTACATGGAGAACCTGGGGACGAAAATGCGCGAGCTGCGCGCGCCCCGCATCGCCGATTTCGTGGTGCGGTACGCCGGGCAGGGCGAAGCTGCCATCGAGCGCGTGGTCGGCAATGTCGGCAAACGCTCGCTCGAGCACGCCGGCTCGCTCAACCTCGTCCAGCGCTTTCTCAAGTCCAAGCTTGAGACATGGCTGGCCACGCCCGGCATCGCATTGCACGACGCCTGCGCCGAGATCGAGCAGGATTTTCGCAGCGACTTCGCCCCGGCCCTGCCGCAGGGCGCCGCGGATGCGCTGCTTGCCGAACTTGCCGGCCTGGAGCAGTCGCTGGTCAACATCGCCGGCCTGCTGAACACGCCGGTCCTCGTGGACCGCACTACTTCCGATCCGCGCTACTCCTGGGAAAAGAACAAAACCGTCCCACGCAAGATCGGCTCTAAGCTCTGGCTTTATGACTGCATCGCCTGCGACAAGTGCGTGCCAGTCTGCCCCAACGACGCCAACTTCACATACGATTCCGAAGCCGCCGAGCTCGCTTACAACAATTACGAGCTCGTTCTCGGCCAGGCGGCGCGTCCTGTGCCCGGCGGTGTATTCAAGATTGAAAAGGCGAGCCAGTTTGCCAATTTCGCCGATGCCTGCAATGACTGCGGCAATTGCGACGTCTTCTGCCCCGAAGATGGCGGCCCGCAAATCGAGAAGCCGCGTTTCTTCAGCAGCCTCGAAAACTACGAAAAGTATGCGGGACGCAACGGCTTCTTCCTCGCGTTTGACGGCGAGCGCAAGACCATCCACGGCGCCATCGCCGGAGAAACCTACAAGCTGGTCTGCGACAGCGGCCGGGATTACGCCCGCTTCTGCAACGGTGCTGCCGAGGTGGACATCCGCCCGTCCGACGGCGCGGTGCTCGCGTTCACGCTGAAGTCCGCCGCGCCGCACACGCTCGACCTGCTGCCGTACCTCCAGCTTCGTTTCCTACTGGAAGCAGTTTCCAATCCCCGCCACGTCAACTATGCCAACGCGGCGGCACTCACGGGAGTTCATGTTGCCAAAAAAGGCGCTGTTCAAGGGTAAGGACTACATCACGACCGAGGAGTGGGCGAACGAGCAGATCGAGGCCCTGCTCGGCGTCTCGGCGGATTTGAAACGCAAGTTCAAGAACCGCGTGCCGCATCGCTACCTTCCGGACCAGACCATCTTCCTGATGTTCTTCGACAAGTCCACGCGCACTCGTAATTCCTTCGAAGCCGGCATCACCCAACTCGGCGGCCACGCGCACTTCCTCACCGCTGACGTTATGCAGGTCTCGCACGGCGAAAGCCCGAAGGATACTGGTGTCATCCTCTCGCGTTACGGTCACGCCATCGCCATTCGCCACGACCTCATCCCCGGCGAGGGCAACGCCTACATGCGCGAGGTCGCCAAGTGGGCCGACGTCCCGGTCATCAACATGCAGTGCGATGTGGACCATCCCTGTCAGACCTTGGCCGACCTGATGACCATTCGCGAGAAGCGCGGGCGCGACCTACGCGGTCTCAAGGTTGCCGTGTCATGGGCTTACGCTCCCAGCTACGCCAAGCCGCTGTCGGTTCCGCAGGGGCTGATCATGCTGCTGCCGCGCTTCGGCATTGACGTAGCGTTGGCGCACCCGCCGGAATACTTCCTCATGCCGCAAACCATGCAGGCGGCGCGCGACAATGCCGCCAAGAACGGCACGAAGTTCGAGGTCGTCAACGACATGGACGACGCCTTCCGCAACGCCGACGTCGTCATTCCGAAAAGTTGGGGCTGTCTCGACACCATAGGCCAGAACCCGCAGGAGTCGCTGCGCATCGCCAAGCAGTACACCCACTGGATCTGCGACGACGCCAAGATGCAGCTCACGAAAAAAGATTCGCTCTACATGCACCCGCTTCCTGCGGATCGCAACAACGAAGTGACTGACGCAGTCATTGACGGTCCGCACTCCGTGGTGTACGACGAGGCGGAAAATCGCCTGCACACCTGCAAGGCCATCATGGCTACCACCATGGCCGATCAGGAAATCGAGTATGAGGAGGAGTCGGCCTCGACGGCCCGCGCATGACCGAGACCCTTGTCATCGCGCTGGGCGGAAACGCCATCACCCGCCCCGGAGAGCGCGGCACCATCCCGCAGCAGTTCGCGCATACCGCCGAGACCCTTGAGCACATGATGCCGCTCTTCCGCAGCGACCGCCGCATCGTGATCACTCACGGCAATGGCCCGCAGATCGGCAACATTCTGATTCGCTCTGAGGAAGGCGAGCGCCGCGTTCCTCCGCTGCCGCTCGACACCTGCGTCTCCGACTCGCAGGGCGGGATGGGCTACATGATCCAGCGCGTTGCGGACGAGATGTTCCGCCGCGAAGGCATTCGCCGCGAATGCGCGACCGTCATCACGCAGGTGGTAGTGGACCGCAACGACCCCGACTTCAAGCACCCGTCCAAGCCGGTCGGCTCTTTCTATTCCGCTGAGCACCTCGGGATGCTGAAAGCCGAAAAGCCTCACTGGCGCATGAAGGAGATTGAGCCGGGCCGTTGGCGCCGCGTCGTACCCTCGCCACGTCCGCTCGACATCCTGGAAAAAGATTCCATCGCCGCCATGCTGCAAGCCGGAGTCATCGTGGTCGCCTGCGGCGGCGGCGGCATTCCCGTTGCCTGGGAAAAAGACCGGCTCGTGGGCGTCGAAGGCGTCATTGACAAGGACTTCGCCTCCTGTCTGCTCGCCAAACAGGTGCGCGCTCACAAGCTGATTATCGTCACCTCCGTGGACCAGGTCGCCCTGTCGTATCGCAAGCCGCAGCAGCAGTGGCTCACCAATGTCGGCATTGATGATTTGAAGAAGCATCTCGCCGCCGGCGAGTTCCCGGCAGGCTCGATGGGTCCAAAAGTCGAGGCGGCGATTGATTTCATCGAGAACGGCGGCGAAGAGTGCGTCATCACCTCGACCGAAAAATGCGCCGAGGCGGTCGAGGGCAGCGCCGGCACCCACATTGTTGCCGCCTGGGGCAATCGCTCGCTCACGTTTTCTGCGCCATGATCATTGAGAACGCGCGCATCGTCACCCTCGATTCGAAGAACCGCGTGCTCGACCGCGGTTCCGTCGAGGTGCGCGATGACGGCAGTATTGGGACGTGTGGCACACGCGCCCTCGCGTGTGCACTCGGAGAAGAGAAGATCGACGCCCGCGGCCGCCTGCTCATGCCCGCGCTCATCAACTGCCACACGCATCTCTACAGCACGCTGGCGCGCGGTATCTCGCTGCCTGGCCCTGCGCCCAAGAATTTTCCTGAAATCCTAAAGAAGCTTTGGTGGCGTCTGGATCGCGCCCTCAATCACGAAGACATTTATCACAGCGCGCTCATTGGCGTGATGGACTCCGCCCGCTGCGGCGTCGCCACCCTGGTGGACCATCATTCCAGTCCGTCGGCAGTGAAAGGGAGTCTCGACATCATCGAGCGCGCCTTTCGCGAGATCGGCCTGCGCGGCGTGCTCTGCTACGAAGCATCCGACCGCAATGGCACCGAGAACGCGCAGGCCGGGCTCGACGAAAACATCCGCTTCATCGAGCGCGCCCAGAAATCCGACGGCCTGGTGGCGGCCAGCTTCGGCCTGCACGCCTCCTTCACCCTTGGCGACCGCACCTTGCGGCAAGCGGTCGAAGCGAACCAGTCGCTGCAATCCGGGTTTCACGTCCACGTTGCCGAAGATCGCTGCGATGCCGATCACGCCAGGAAGCGCTACCGGAAATCTCCGGTGCGCCGCCTGCACGATCTCGGCGTGCTCGACGAGCGTGCGCTCGCCGCGCATTGTGTTCATGTCAACCGCTCCGACATTTCCACGCTGGCGCGCCGTGGTATCAACGTCGTCCACAACCCGCAGTCCAACTGCAACAATGCCGTCGGCGCCGCTAGCGTACTGGAGATGTTCAAGGCAGGCGTGCTCGTCGGCCTCGGCTCCGATGGCTACAGCCCGCGCATGTGGGATGAATTCAAAACCGCGTTCCACGTTCAAAAGCTGCGGGCCGGCGATCCCCGCGTCGCCTACGCCGAGGCCTACGCGCTCGCGCTGCTCAACAACCGCACGATTGCAAAGAAAGTTTGGAATTTCGACATTGGCCGCATCGAACCCGGCGCTCGCGCCGACCTCGTCCTGCTGGATTACTATCCTCCGACGCCGCTCGCCGGCGACAATCTTTTCGGCCACGCGCTGTTCGGCATTGCCCATGCGCCGGTGGAAGCATTGATCGTGAACGGCCGATTCGTGATTCGCGACCGCGAGTTCGTCCACGTGGACGAGCGGGCCGTCGCTGAACGAGCCTCCGCCCAAGCCCGCTCTCTCTGGAGAAGATTCTGATGGCCACGACTCGCCTGAAGTCCGAAGCTGCCGTATTCGGCCCGACCTATCACGAGATGCTTCACCCGGAAACGCTGCCCGGCGCCGTGCGCCAGCAGGCACTGGCCGCGCGCGCCCATGAGCTCGATCCGATCAATCTCTGCAACATCACCTGGCGCGACGCACGCAATGCGATTCGCCATGTAGTGCTGCCGCATGGGCTCACCGGCGTGGACGCCAACATCGTCGTGCTCGTCGGCCGCGGCTTCCCTTCGGGCAGCCACAAGGTTGGTCCCGCCTACGCCACGCTGCTCGAAGGCGAGCTCGCCGGGGAAATTCATCAGGGCGAGAACACCATCATCGGCCCATCTACCGGGAATTTCGGCATCGGAGTCGCCTACATTTCCAAGCTGAAGGGATATTCCGCTGTCGTCATCATGCCCGAGCAGATGAGCGCCGAGCGCTACCAGCGCATTCGCCAATACGGTGGACAGCTCGACCTCACGCCCGGTTCGGAAAGCGATGTCATCCTTGTGCTGGAGCGCACCGAGGAATACAAGAAGGACGCGCGCAACAAAATCCTGGCGCAATTCGAGCTGCTGCCCAACTACCGCTTCCACCGCTATGTTACTGGCGGCAGCGCTCTGGAAGCCGCGCGCGCTTACGGCAATGGACGCGTCGCGGCGTTCGTCGCTGCGCCCGGGTCGGCGGGCACCTTGGCCGCTGGGGACGAAATCAAGGCGGCGTTTCCGGACTCCGTCATCTGTGCTCTCGAACCACGCGAATGCTCTACTCTGTTCAACAATGGCCGCGGCACGCACCGCATCGAGGGCATCGGCGACAAGATGGTGACCCTGATCCACAACGTGCTCACCACCGATTACATCATGCTTATCCACGACGACGATTGCGTCCTCGGACTCGAGTTGATGGAGCGGCAGCAGCGCTTCCTCGAGCACACCCTCGGCATGAAAGAAGGCTCGCTCGCGCATCTCCAGGGATTGTTTGGAATTTCCGGTGTGTGCAACGTGCTCGGCGCCATTCGCACTGCGCGCCATCTTGGCCTCGGCCGGCAGGACAATGTCGTCACCATCGCCACCGACGGTTTCGATCGCTATCCTTCCGTGCTCGCCGACCTCGAGCGGCGCCGGCCCATGAAGTCCAATGGCGCGCTCCGCGGCGATTTCGACAGCATTTTCCGCGGCGGCGCCAGCGCCGACATTCTCGACGTCCGCTCACCTCAGCAGAAACAGCGCCTGTTCGCTTCCAAGCGCGAGACCTGGAGCAGGTTCGGCTACTCCGACGCCTATCTCAACTCGATGAAGTCGCAATCCTTCTGGGACGCCGAGTACGCCAAGACGTCCGAATTCGACGCCGCTCTCTCCGCCGCTCGTTCTTCGCATTGAGTCGTGTGGCACACGCGCCTGCCCTGAGCTTGTCGACGGGCACCCTCGCGTGTGCTGCTGGAGCGCGCTCGCTAGCAATCGCGCAACCGGGCGGGAGCGCGGCCGGTGGGAGCGCTGGCCTTTAGGCCAGCGACTGGCGCGCCGGCAGCTCAGGGCTTTAGCCCTGGCCTGAACAAAAGTTTTGTGTTGAGGCGCCCTACCCGTTCGTCTTCGCTCGCTGGCGCTCGCGTTCTTCCTTGATCTTCACGAACCAGAGGTAGATCTCGTCCACTTTATTGATATCGCCACCCAGGATGCGCGAGTCCGAATACTCGTAGATGTCGGTTTGGCTGTAGCGCTCCTGCAGCGTGGTGATGATGTGGAACAGTTCGTCGACCTTGGCGTGCATGATGCGCAGGTCGGAAACGAGCCGCACTTCGTCAATGGTCAGCATCCGGCTTTCCAGCGGCTCATTCTCACGCTTGTTCATGGAGCGCGATTATACGCTGCAGGTTTCTCGGTGGGAAGATGACTCCGTCAACACAACCAGGCGGACTATCGCCCGTTCGATCCACTGCCGTTCGAGGCGCTGTTGTTGCGGCAGTTGTTCACCCCACGTTCGATGGCCGTTCCTTCTTCGTAGTCGTTCCAGGTCACCACCATCAGGAACGGCAGCGGGTCCGAGTTCGCATAGAACTTGCGAAACACGTGCAGCGAGTCTTCAAAGGTTTTGCCGCAACGGCGGTCCATGTACCGGTTCGAGCTCCACGACGCCTGCCGGTCGTTGAATCCGGGCCATGCAGCTCCCACCGCGATTTTGTTCGGGTACTTCTCCTTCATCTTGCGATAGAACGACTCCAGGTACTGCTCTCCCCAGTTGCTTCCGTCGGATGTCCAGCCCTGGTCCCCGGGCTGCACCCAAGCGTAGAACCCATCGAGCACGTCCGCGTACCGCATGCCGCCGTCTTCCATGATCAGCAGTGGGTTGCTCTCCCAGCCCTGCACGTGCTCTCGCACCTGCTTCCAGTCGGTCTGCTTGCTGCGCGGCCAGAGAAACACCACCGGACGTCCGTTGTACGTCAGGTACGCGCCGCGGTTCGGCGCCTTCGGCCCAATGTACTGCCCGTAGGCATAGTCCAGAGCGGCAATGGCCGCCTGTGTGTAATCGGAGGAGTCTTCCGGCTCGTCGTACATCAGCGCGACCTTGAAGTTCTTCTCCGCTGCTGTCTGCTGCAGCAGGGCAAAGGTTCCGTCGAGAAACGGCTTGCGGCGGTCATACCAGTCCACCACAAACGCCGCGATGCCCAGGTTCTGCGCCTGCTCGATCTGCCGCGCCAGCACAACGTGGTCATGACTGGAGTAGCCCACGTCAATGTGGTCTTTGTCGCCGAACCACGGCTGGTAAGCCGCCAGCACCATCGGCCCGCCCTCTGTCGGACGAAGGTTCGTTTGCAATGCCTGGTGCACATCGGCGCGATGGCAGCCCACCGCTCCGAGCAGCAACACAATCAGCCAACTCAGTTTTGCCAAGGAACAATTCCGCATAAGGACAGAGAACGCCTCCCGCCATTGGGAAGGCGCCATTTTCAACCTGCAGACATTTTGGATGTGGCTGGCCGCAAACGGGTTGGGTGCGGCGCTGGGACCGCCAACCTGAGACTCCGGAATCGCTTTTTTCCACTCTCCACTAGGGTATTCACCCCAGAATTGATCCCCGAACTCTTAGGTGAATCCCTGAGACACATCGGGCTCGAATCGGCCTTTTTTGTCTTTTACCCTTGCCCGATGGTGTTAAGCCCCGGCCAATTGTGACGTTTGTCACCAACGTTAAAAAGCTGAAGCCGACGTTCGCAGGCGCGCACCTCGTTGCGCTGCCGCACTTTTGCCGCGGTGGCTGCCGCCGACCGTCATCACGGATTAAGTCTCCCCTAACCCGAGTCTAGTTCCTTGCTCCGGAAACTTCGCTTCTAAGCGGTTCATTTGATTGAGGCAGAGTAGATGCCCACCTACTCTCCACCTGCGAGACAAATAACAACACCCCACGGTTCAGCCCGGAAATGCTTGCGACCTGGGCGAAACCGTTTGAGGAGAGTGCTGAGTTGCGTAATTTCTTTTTAGTTTTGATGACGGTCGCGCTGGCGGCCTCCTGCTTTGCCACGGTCACAATTAGCTCGCCGGCCAGTGGCTCCACTGTTTCTTCCCCGGTCCACGTTGTGGCTTACGGCACCAACGGTACCAACGCCATGATTTTGTACGTGGACAACAATAAGCAGTACACGGCAAACTCCACCACCCTCGACACCACGTTTTCCCTGAGCACCGGTACCCACAGCCTGGTCGTGAGCGGCTGGGACAACTCCGGCAACGTGACGCAAGCCAAGGAATCAATCACCGTCGGCTCATCTTCCACTTCCACTTCGACCAGCGGCTCTTACGCCAAGATCACCAGTCCCAGCAGTGGCGCCTCCGTCAACAGCCCCTTCACCCTGAACGCCTCGGCCAGCACCGCCAACGGCGTTTCCGGCTGGGTGGTGTATTCCGACGGAAACAACGTCTACCAGGTCAACAACGGTTCTACCTCTCTCAGCGCTTCCGTCAGCCTCTCCAGCGGAACGCACTCCGTCTTCGTGCGCGCCTGGGATAAGGTCAGCGGCTACGTCAGCTCCCCGACCATCAGCATCACCGTCGGCAGCAGTAGCGGCAGCACCAGCACGTCTTCGACGGACCCCACCATCTACAACATCAACACCCAGAGCGGGTGGAACAGTTGCAGCAGTTGCGCCGGTGACGGCGGCAGTGGCCCCGTGGCCAGTTACTACTCATCGCAGTGGGTCAGCTCGCCCTCGCTGGACGGGAAGTCGATGAAGTTCGCCATCACCAGCACGCCGGCCTGGGGCGCGGTCCTCTGGTACAAGGGCCTGACCAGCCAGATCTCCAGCCCTGGAACCAAGCACCACTTCATCTACGACACCTACGTCTACCTCAACAATTCCAGCGCCGTGCAGGCCCTGGAATTTGATATCAATCAGTACGTCAACGGCCACCAGCTGATTTTTGGCACGCAGTGCGATGTTCGCGGCGGCAACGTCTGGGACATCTACGACAACCAGGGTCACAAGTGGGTGCACACCGGCGCCTATTGCCCCACGCTCTCCGCGTACACCTGGCATCACGTGATCGTCGAAGTGGAGCGCACCAGCGGCGGCGGTGACTACCTCCACTACATCAGCATCACCCTCGACGGCACCAAACACTACATTGACAAGTATTATCCGCCGACCTCCAGCAGCTGGAACGTCATCACCATCAACTACCAGATGGACGCCAACGGATCCGGCACTCCGTACACCACCTGGCTCGACAAGACCAACTTCAGCTACTGGTAGATCCTTTTGTCTGAACTCGCCGGCACAGCTCCTCCTGGCTGTGCCGGTTTTTTCTTGCACGCGAACCCAACCCCCGGAGCAATTTCTCCGCTCGCTTAGGGCTAAAAGCTAAGAGCTAACAGCTTGCGATTGGGATACCATACGCGCACATATCCCATGAAAGACTTCTACGTCCGCGACGCCGCCCAGTTCGAGAACAAAATCATCACCACCAGCTTTGTGGTGGCCTCCAAGCAGGTGAAGCCAAAAAAGAGCGGCGAGCCCTATCTGGCGCTCACCCTCGCCGACCGCACCGGGCACATTGACGCCAAGGTTTGGGACAACGTCGCCGACATCATGGCCGCCTTCGACCAGGACGACTTCGTCAAGATCAAGGGCCTGATCAACAAGTACAACCAGCGCTTCCAGCTCACCATCCACAAGCTCCGCCGAATGGAGGAATCGGAGATCGAATATGCCGACTACCTGCCCAAGACCAGCAAGGACATCGAGCAGCTCTGGCAAACATTGGGCGAGTTCGTCGCCTCGATCGGCAATCCCCATCTGCGCGGCCTGCTGCAAGCGTTCATGAATGATCCCGAGCTGGCGCACGCCTATCGCACCGCGCCGGCCGCCAAGACCCTGCATCACGCCTATGTCGGCGGGCTGCTCGACCACGTCGTCTCGCTCTCCAAGCTCTGCGACCTGGCCTGCCGCAATTATCCGCAGGTGGATCGCGACCTGCTGCTCGCCGGCGCCTTTCTTCACGATATTGGCAAAGTGCACGAGCTCGCTTACGCCCGCTCGTTTTCCTACACCACGCGTGGGCAGTTGCTGGGCCACATGATCATCGAGCTGGAAATGCTCCAGGCCAAGCTGCCGCCGGAATTTCCGCCGCAGCTCAAGACGCTGCTCGAGCACATGATCATCAGCCATCACGGACATTACGAGTTCGGCTCGCCCAAGCTGCCCATGTTCCCCGAGGCGCTGATGCTGCACTATCTCGACGACCTCGATTCCAAGATGGAGAGCATGCGCGCCCACTTCGAGCGCGAGGCTGATTATGAAAGCGAGTGGACCAGTTACAACGGCTCGCTGGCACGCCCGCTGCTCGATGTGTCTAAGTTCCAGCGCGAGCGCAGCCCGGAACCGACCAGTGCCCCACTCAAGCCCGCTGTTGGCTTGAGTGGAGATTTGCTTGAGGGCGAGAAGCAAGAAGCCGCCGTTGCCGCCGCCGCCAAGGGAGATTCCGCCAGCGACGCCGATGGGAATGGCAAGCCATCGTCCGATGCCATTGAACGCCTGCAGCAGAAGTTCACTCGCAAATGAGCGAGGCCCGCACATCCCGCGCCGTCCCACCGCAGATGGAAATGGAGTGTCTGAAAGTTCTGTGGAACCGCGGCGAAGCCAGCGTCTCGGAAGTACGTGGAGGTCTGGCGCGTCCACTGGCCTACACCACCGTGATGACCGTCCTCGATCGCATGTGCGCCAAGGGACTGGTGAAACGCCACAAGCGCGGGCGCGCCTGGTCGTACTCGGCGGCGCTGGAATTGGAAACTGCGCGCGCCCAGGCGGTGGAAAGGCTCGTGACGAATCTTTTCGAGGCCGACCCGCGGGCGCTGGTCCGCTACCTCACCGGCGAAGTTGCCGCCCGCCCCCGCCGCCGGATAGCGACGTCTTCCAGCATTGACGACGAGCTACTCTAGCGACGATTTACCCCACCCGCCACACTGCTTCGGTACTCGATACTCGCTATTCTGAACTCATTTCGGCACTCGTTACCCGGTATCAGTCTCCGGTTACATTGCATCCCCAAGTGCTATCTGATAAAACGCTTTCGACTCTGGAGGAGGCGTTATGCGACGCGTGCTGCTGCTGTCGAGCATCCTGCTCATCCTTTCCTTTCTGATCGCCTGCGGCAAGACCGAGCCGCAACCGGCTACAACGTCCACGCCGGCGGGCGGAGAAACCATGGCCGGCGGCAAGGCCGCTCCTGGCGCGGTCAAGACCACCGCCGCCGCACAAAAACTCGTGGTTCCGGCCGGGGAACGCATCGTGGTCCGACTCGGCCAGGCCGTAGGTTCCAAGATCAGCCAGCCCGGTCAGGCGTTCGCCGCGACGGTGGCTGAACCCGTAGAGATTAACGGCAAGGTCGCCATTCCGCAGGGCGCGGAAGCCAGCGGCATCGTTGCCGAAGCCGTCCCCCTGGGACGATTCAAGGGCGGCGCCAAGCTGCGCCTGGTGCTGAACACGGTGAACGTCGGCGGCAACAGCTACAAGCTTGAGACCGCCGCCATCACCGAATCGGCCAAGGGCAAAGGCAAGCGCACTGCCGTGGCCGTCGGCGGAGGCGCTGGACTGGGCGCGATCGTGGGCGGACTCGTCGGCGGAGGCAAGGGCGCGGCCATCGGCGCTGCTGCCGGCGCCGGCGCGGGCACCGCGGGCGCTGCCTTCACCGGCAACAAGAACATCGAACTGCCGGCGGAAAGCGCGCTCAGCTTCAAGCTGCTCCAGCCCGTGGAAATGAAATAGGCGTCAGTCGTCGGTCGTCAGGTCCGTTGTTAAACTAACCTGACGACTGGCGACTGATGACTTCTTTAAACTTTTCCCAATTCTCCTGGCTCACTTTCGACTGCTACGGAACTCTCATTGATTGGGAGACCGGCATTCTGGCCGCCCTGCGTCCCGTGTTGAGCGCGCATGGCCGCAACCTCAGCGACGCCGGCATCCTCGAGCTCTTCGCCGCCATCGAGCGCGCTGAAGAAGCCGGAGATTATCGCCCCTATCGCCAGATCCTGGAATCGGTGCTCTCGAAGATGGCGGCGCGCCTGGTGTTCTCCGTCAACACCGACGAGCTGCGCTGGTTCTCCACCTCGGTCGCCGACTGGCTTCCGTTTCCCGACACCGTCCCGGCGCTGCGGAAACTCAAGTCGCGCTACAAGCTCGCCATCATCTCCAACGTGGACGACGATCTCTTCGCCCGCACCGCCACGCGGCTCGAGGTTCCCTTCGACGCCGTCGTCACCGCGCAGCAGGCGCGCAGTTACAAGCCCTCGCACCGCAACTTCGAGCTTGCCCTTGAGCGCCTCGGCGCCACCCGCGATCAGGTGCTGCACGTCGCGGAAAGCCTTTTCCACGACATCGCACCTGCCAACCGACTCGGCATACATTCGGTGTGGGTCAATCGCCGGACACGTAAGGGAGCTTCTGGGCGCCCCGAAGGGGAAGCGCAGCCCGACCTCATCGTTGCGGATTTAGCCGAATTCGAGCAGCTTGCCCCGGGCTCCTGAAGCCTCCGTCGGCGGCCTGTACAATGAATTGCATGCTTTCCAAGGAACTCCTCGACATCCTTGCCTGCCCGGAGTGCAAGACTCCGCTGATCTACGACGAGCCCGCTGCCAAGCTCCGGTGCTCCCGCTGCCGCCGCGCATACCCGGTGCGTGACGGCCTCCCCGTGCTGCTCATCGAGGAAGCCACGATTGAGTAACTTCCGGGTTGCCAAAATTTGCCCACTGGTCTGACCACCGCGCTGCCACTTGTCCCTATCAAGCCTGTCTTTTTTCCCACGACGGAACTAAATAGGACGCGAATACTTGCTTCCAAGTATCTCCCCGAAGCGTTACTTTAATTTTTTTTCGCCTGCAACTCTCTGCTGCTGAGCGTGTTTACCGATGAATGCCAAAGCTATGTAACCACATGGCCTGGTTTGGAATAAAAAATGCTCGCAACATTTGTGCGGGGTGCTGAGTCTAATCCGGTAGGGGCAGAAAAGAAACTGAGGCTACAAGGGTCGGGGGTGATCCATGATGGCTGAAAAGTTCTCCAGTACCGAATTGACCGCCTTACGGAACGAGCTGCTGCAAAGTGGCGTCGACTCCTGGGATGCCGCCCGGCTGTTTCAGATGTTCCTGATGGGCCGCGGCTACGGTGTCTCCCCCGAAGCCGCCCTGGATGCCGCCAGCCGGGTCGAAGGCGCCGGCTGCGCCCTGGACGTGATCCAGAAGGAGCTCGAAGGGATTGCCATGGTGATGTAGCGCTGCCAGGTGACGCTGCGCCGCTACGACAAGCTTCGCCGGAACTCAGGCGAATTCAGAAAAGCAAGCCGGGTCAACCAGCCCGGCTTTTCTGTTTTTTCGTTAATCCTTGCGACCAACTTCTCTCCTCGACAGCTCTGAAACCCAAGCTGGTAACCGTTTATTAGGTTACCTCCGGGGCCGGTCTTCGGCTCTCGGATCTTGACCATTGTTCCATTTTGGGAATAAGCTGCTACTCACTTGCGCCGGAACTCCGAAGGATGGCGGGTTTCGGGTGGCATCAGGAGAGATCACCCACATGAGGAAATATGCGGTCGTAATGTCATTGGCGCTCGCCGCTGCGGTGGCCTTTGCGCAGGACGCTCAGCCAGGTCATTCAGGCAATGCGCACATACACCTGTATCCGACCAAGGATCGTTTTGTGCATCAGTCCGCCGGGCCGGGCGGGGGAAGCAATCTCAGCTACCACGGTGGCCCGGTGTTAACGCAGGCCAAGGTTGTTGCGATATTTTGGGGGTCGGCGTGGGGCACACCCCAGAGCCCGAGCGGGATTGCAACGTCCTTGACCAACTTTATTGATGGCAATGGCAGCAGCATCCCCGGTTTCGGATTGACGGGCGAGTTCAACGTCATCACCCAATACTATGGGCCCACCGGCGCGGCCATCCAGCAGTCGAATTTGGGAAGCGCAGGCGGCTCGTTGTATGACACGGGCAATCCGACGTCAACCAACGTGACCGATGCGATGATGCAGCAAGAAGTGCTGAAGCTGACCAACAACGCACCCCGCACCGATACCGTTTACGAAGTCTTTATCCCGAATGGGTATTACTCTTCGAGCGGTTCGTCCGATTCGTGTGGTGGCCCGAATCTGCAGTATTGCGCCTATCACGGTCATTTCAGCTTCAGCGGACTGGATGTGAAGTACGCGTCCATGCCTTACCCGAGCTGCGGTGGATGCCAGAGTTCTGGGTTCAGCGATACGCAAAACTTGGAGCACTTCATCTCCCATGAGACGCGCGAGGCGGTCACTGATGAGGACCTGAACGCATGGTTCGATCGCCGAGGTTATGAAGCCGACGACAAGTGCGCCTGGAGCCCGACGCCGTTCACCGACTCCGCCACCGGCGTGAATGCCGATAACACTCCGTTCGCCTACCAGTACGAGTGGTCGAATGCCAACTCCGGCTGCGTCAAGACGCGCTAAACCAGTACTCTCGGAAACAAGGCAGGCTTCGGCCTGCCTTTCTTCTTTTAAACGCCTGCGTTCGCGGCCGCCCAGTCTGCTCCCTAGTCCACCCGCATCGGTGAACGCCATGCCCTCCCCGGGCCTTAGCCCTAGGCGGATCGAACAACCTAGGTAGAACCATGGGTTTGCAAAACGCCTTAGGTTGAAAAACCGGATCGGACTAAGTGATCCGGATTACTGCGGGCTACTGCGGCCCGACGCATACTCCCGCGCATTGTTCCTGGAGGAGCGATGCGCTCAGCTCTGTTGGCCTGCCTGATTGTCCTGTCCCTGGCTGCGACAGCATTCGCCGGCACCCTGCAGATCGTGCCGACCACCACTCTGGCCGCCGAAACCGGCAATAACACCAGCGCCTCCGGCCTCTGGATCACCAGCGGGAATGGTGACCTCGGCGCCGGCAACGTCAGCAAGGTGGACACCCACACGCTGCTCTACCCCGGGTTCAGCGGCAAGATCTACGCCCACCTGATGGGCTGGTTTTGCATGAATGCGGGCTCCACCGCGGTGGGCGCGGGCACTTCCTGCTCCAGCCACGTCCAGATCGGCTACAACTCGAATGACCCGGCGGTCGTACAAGCGCAGGTCAACGACATGATCAGCCGCGGTTTCGACGGCGTCATCCACGACTGGTATGGGCCCAACAAGACGGCCGACGATATCGAGACCAGGAACTACATGGCCGAGGCGCAGCTCCATCCCAACTTCACCTTCTCGCTGATGGTGGATAAGGGCGCCATCCAGTGGTACTCGTGCTATTCCACCTGCACGGCGACGCAGGCGCTCACGCAGATCATGCAGTACGCCGCCAGCACCTTCTTCAACTCTCCGGCCTATACCCGGATTAACGGGCGGCCGGTCGTCACTAGCTTCGGGCTGAGCGCCTACTCGATTGACTGGAATTACGTTGCCGCCAATACTCCGGGCAATCCGATCTTTCTTTTCCAGAACAACGGCGGCTTCACGGCCACGCAAACCGGCGGAGGCTATGCCTGGATCCAGCCCACCGATCCCAATTACGGCCTCGACTACCTCGCCAGCTTCTACACCACCGGCTTGAGCTACCCGGCCTTGCAGACCGTCGGCGCAACTTATAAGGGATTCAACGACACGCTGGCCTCGTGGTCGTCGAACCGCATCATGAGCCAGCAGTGCGGCCAGACATGGCTCCAAACCTTCGCCCAGGCAAATTCGCAGTTCAACAGCTCTACCCAGTTGCCCACCCTGCAACTGGTCACCTGGGACGACTATGAAGAAGGAACGGAGATCGAGAGCGGCATTGACAACTGCTTCTCCGTGAACACGTCGGTCTCCGGTTCAGTCCTGAACTGGAGCATCAGTGGTGACGAGACCACCATCGATCACTACACCGTCTTCCTCTCCACCGATGGACAAAACTTGATGTCGCTGGGCGACTTTGCGGCCGGCACGCGGCAGTTAGACCTTTCGACTTTTTCTCTGTCCGCCGGCGCGTACACCATGTTCGTCAAGGCGGTCGGCAAGCCTTCGTTCCGCAACCAGATGTCAGCGGCGGTGACTTATAGCGCTGGGGCTCCGGCAGTTCTGGGCGGCGTCACCATTTCCAGTCCGACCACCGGATCTTCGCCCTCTTCGCCGGTCCAGGTGCTAGCTAATGCCACCGCCGATAGCGGCCAGACGATCACCTCCACCGTCGTCTACCTGGACAACAACATGGCGTACCAGACCAGCGCGAGTTCGGTGAACACCATGCTTGCAGCCACGCCGGGCAGCCATTCCGTCGCCTGCAAAGCCACGGACGGAAGCGGCAAGCTGTACCAGGCAGCGCCGGTCTCCTTCAGTGTCCCCGGCCAGCCTCCAACCGCCGCGCTTTCCTTGTCGGCAACCTCGGGAACGGCGCCGGTGAGCATCACTGCCTCGACTTCCGGTTCCACCGACCCCAACATCGGCGGCAGCATCGCTACCTCCTCCATCAATTGGGGTGACGGCAGCACTTCGACGGGCTCTTCCGCTTCGCACACCTACAACACCACCGGTTCGTACACGGTGACCGCCACGGTGACCGACAATTACGGGCTGTCCGCCAGCACCAGTAAGACAGTCACCGTCGGCTCACTGGTCACCGGTACCTTCATCACTAGCCCGGCAAGCGGCGCTTCCGTGAACTCGCCCGTGCAGATGGTCGCCAACACTGTCCCGGTGGCAGGCCAGACGGTATCCGCGATGATCGTTTACGTGGACTACAACGAGGTCTATCGGATCTACAACAGCAGCACCGTGAACACGGCGATTCCGCTCGCGCCCGGCAGCCACTTCGTGGTCGTCAACGCCTGGGATGGCACCAGCAAGCTCTACCAGTCGTCGAAGGTGACCTTCACCGTGCTGGCGCAGGCGCCATTAGCGGCGCTGTCGTTGTCGGCGACCTCCGCCTATGCCCCGGCCACGATCACAGCGTCCACCTCCGCATCCACCGACCCCAACGTCGGCGGCAGCATTAGCACTTGGACCATCACTTGGGGCGACGGTACCACCTCCGCGGGGCCCAGCGCTTCGCACACCTACAACAATGCCGGCACATACAACGTGACCGCCACCGTCACCGACAATTACGGCAAGTCGTCTACCGCCAGCCAAACGCTGACCGTGAATGCACAGCTTGCCGGCGTGTTCATCAGCGCGCCCGTCACCGGTGCGACCACCACCTCGCCGGTCCCGATGAGCGCCAAAGCAGTCGCCATATCCGGCCAGACAATCACCACCATGATTGTGTATGTGGATTACAACGAGGTGTATCGCACCTACTCGGCGACCGTAAGCACCTCGGTGCCGCTGGCGCCCGGAAGCCACTTCGTGGTCATCAATGCGTGGGACGGCACCGGCAAGAGCTACCAATCTTCCAAGGTTACATTCGCGGTGGCGGCGCAGGCGCCTGTCGCCGCGCTCTCGGTAAGCGTTTCGGGGGCGACCGCCACTGCTTCCACCTCCGGTTCCACCGATCCCAACGTCGGCGGGAGCATCACCAGTTCGACCATCGCTTGGGGGGACGGCGCCAGTTCTGCTGGTCCGAGCGCCTCGCACACCTACGCGGCGAGCGGCACCTATACCATCACTGCCACGGTGACGGATAACTACGGCCTGTCGGCTACCACAAGCACAACCGTCACAGCGACGACATTTACCGCGGGCTCGGTGACCATCCTGGCGCCCGCCTCCGGGTCCAAGGTGGGCTCGCCGGTGCAGGTCACGGCAACCGCCACCGCCGACACAGCCCGGACCATCGTCACCTCGATCGTGTATCTCGATTACAACCAGGTGTACAAAACGTCGTCGGGATCGGTGAGCGCAGCGATTCCCATGACCTCCGGGAACCACTTCATCGTGATCAATGCTTGGGACAACCTCGGAAAGATATACCAGTCGAAGAAGGTGACCTTCAGCGTGCGTTAAGGGAATGATTTTGATTTTCCGTAGGTGTTCGGGGGAGCACTTACGGGCCGGCGGCCTTGCTTCGGCAGGGCCGTCTTTTTCTTGTACGCAATCAGGCAATTGCGGAACTGCGTAACTGCGGAATTGAAACTGCAGGCGGTGCAATTACCGGATTACCCGATTCCGCAGTTCCGCAATGGAGATCACGTCCACGGCGACCAGCCGCCAAAGCGGTAAATCTCCGAACGCGAGGCGCTCCAACGCGGCGCTCGCCGGAACGGCGCGTGCGCCAGCGCCCGCGTGCGCTTCTGCAGATCGAAGGACCGCAGGTATTCCCGGATGATCTGCGGCATGGTCATGCGCAGCGCGGTAGAGAAGTTCTGCTCGGCCGCCTCCCGTTGTTTCTCCGGCGATTGCAGCAGCGCCACCAGCTTGTCGGCAAGCTCGACGGCGTCGCCTCGGCGGAAGAAATCCACGGCCATGCCTTCGTCGGCGGCCATGCCGACGAATTCCGGCAGGTCGGAGGCCACGATCGGCACGCCGAACTGGCAGGCCTGGTGCGCCGGCCCGCTCGACCCGGTCGTGGAATCGTAGGGCAACACCACTACGCTGGCGGTGCTGAACAGCTCCGGGATCTGGTCTTCCGGAATGTAGCCGCGGAACTCGATGCGGTCGTTGCCGTGATGCTGCTCCGATACCGACTCCCAGTAGCCCGGCGTGGTGTGATGGTTTGCCCCGGCAATCACCAGCTTGGCCGAAGGCTCCTGCGCCACCACCTTCGAAAACGCCTCCAGCAGAGTCTCCAGCCGTTTGTACGTGCCCCAGTGCCCGATGGCCAGGATGCGCTGGTCGGGATTTCCGCGCCGCGAAAAATCCGGCGGCTCCGGCCGCGCTCCCAGGATTCCGTGCGAGCGGAAGTGCACATTCTGCGCGCGGTATTTCTCGATCAGCGTTCGCCGGTAGGCCGGCAGCAGCACCGAAGTTGAGTTCGACAACAGCAGCATGCGCGTCGCCACCGTGCTCGCCATCCGGTACAGGCGCTCCGCCCGGATGTGCGCCGCTCCGAAATCCACGTGCTCCATAAGGTGGTGCAGGGTGACGTGGGTGTAATACCCGGCCGCCCGCGTCAGCGCCGGCGTGCAGAGCCCTGAAAACGCCGCCACCGGGTGCTCTTGGGTTGCGAAGCTGGAAAACACCAGGTTGTACCAGGCGACATCCGGCTGGATGTCGCGAATCACCTTCAGCACGCGTCCGGGATTGGCGGCACTGTTGAACTTCCAGGTCCGCACGACGTCGAAATCCGGCAGCTCTTCCCGCGATTCAATCCGCTTGCCGTGCGCGTCCGTCGCCCATTCGCAGGCCGTGAGCTCGTCGGCCACGATGGTCAGGCTGATCAGGGGGTTTTTCTGCAACTCCCGCGCCAAGTGCAGCCCGTACTCGTTCAACTGCCGCCCACTCGGCGGAAAAGCAGTCACCAGACAAATCTTCAATCAGGCCCCCTGGGCTAAAAAATCGACAAGTGCACGACCGGGCGCAGCATGTTGCTCGACCCGTTGCCCGTCCAGTTGTAGAACGTGTCCTGCTCCAGCCCGAAGGAGAGCCGCAGCGGATAATCCACCGGCACCTGTCCGAGGCCGTCATCCACGCTGCGCCGTAGCCGCCGCGTGTAGCTGACGAAGAACCCGCTCTGCGCGTTGTCGTAGTCGTGCATGCCCATGCCGCGCGACAGCGCCATGTGCGCGTCCACCGTCCACTGGTTGTTGATCTTGTAGTGGATCTCGGCCCCGGGCCGCATCGCCTGCGCCAGCGCGAAGGTCAGGTCCTGCACCCGCCAGCCGCGGATGTACTGGCCCAGCAGGCGCACTGTCAGGTTCTTTCCGAAACGGTGCTGCGCTCCTACATACGCCGATGTGCTGAACCACTCGCGCACCAGCGGCCGGAACAGCAGGTCGTCAATCACGTATCCGGTGAGCAGCGAGGTGCGGCCCCACGGACGCCCGACTTCGAACTCCACCCGGCCCACGTACTCCCGCGAATGCAGGTCCCGGAGTTGGAACGGGCCTGACTCATGGATGCCCTCGGCACGGACGGTCAGCCAGTTTCCCAGCGGGCTCGTGTTCATGTACACGAACTGCCGGAACAGGTTCTGGTTCATGTCCAGCGGCGTTTCCTTGTCGCGCCGCACGGTGAATTGCAGCCCGCTGTTGAAATTGAAGGTGGTCGCTCCCAGCCGCAGCACCGGGTTGAGCCCGCCGTTCAGCACGTAATCGAAGGTGTTGCGGTTGACGATCACGCTTTCGGCCGGCAGCGACGTGGTGCCCGACGAGTTGCGCAACTGGAAGAATCCGCTGATGGTCGGCAGACCCTGCTCATGCACGCGATAAGCGCTGGTCCAGCGGGTCTCGAGCGAGGACCGCGGCGGGGGCAGGGTCTGGCCGGTGGCGCCGAACATCCGGGCATCCAACTGATAGATCGTGGAGTCCTCGAAGATCGGCGTGATGGCGAAATCGCTGAGGACGCTGACCTTCTGATTGAGTCGAAGGCCCTCCTCTCCCGCCATCGCTTGCAGCTCGCGCTCGGCCGCATCGTCCTGGCCGGCAATCAGGTTGGCGCGCGCAAACGCGCCCAGCGCGAGCAAGTCTCGGTGCTGCTGGCGGTACACGTTCGCCTGCGCCAGCATGAAGTCGTAGTTTTCCTGGTAATCGGCCGGGCTACCCAGGCTGGCCAATTGCGTCTGCGCGTTCAGCGAGTCGCCTTTTTCCAGATAGGTGTTCGCCAGCCCGATCGCCACCACCTGGTCGGCTGCCCCGGCGGCGCGTGCCCGCTCGAAGAGCTTGATGGCCATATCGAAGTCGTGCATGCCCAGGAACATGTCGGCCGCGTCGAGCAGGTGACCGGCGGTAATCGGCGAAGCTTCGCCGATGCGCGACTCGGCAAATGCCAGGCTGATCTGCTCGCGCGCGTCATCCCAATGGCCTTCGCGCTGCATCACGCGCGCCATCGCCAGCCGCGCCTGCACGCGGTCGGAGTCCGGTGCATCGAGCGCGCGCTCGAACCGGCCCATGGCCGCGTCGCGGTCGCCCAGCGCCATCAGCGCGTCGCCGGTCGCCAGCAGCACGTCGGACTCGTCGTAGCCGACCCGCTCCGCCTCCACCACATAGCGCATGGTTTCTTCGCGCTGGTGCAGCTTGGCGTGCGCGTGCGCCATCTGCGCGTAGATAAACGGATCGTCCGACGACAAGTTCAGCGCGTTGCTCAACGAAGCCAGCGCATCGTTGTACCGCCGCAGGTGATACTGCGTGTCGGCCAGCGCCAGGTGCAGCTTCAAATCGTCGGGTGAGTACTTCAGCGCCGCCCGGTATTCCTTCTCCGCCTGGTTGAGCAAGCCCTGTTGGAGATAAGCCGTGGCCAGCGCGTCATGCACCGCGCCCGATTCGCCGAGCAGTTTCTGCGCGGCCAAGGCGTGATCCAGCGCCGACTTGCCGTGATGCAGCTCCAGTTGGGCAAACGCCATGCCCAGCTGCGCCGAGCCGTCCTTGGAGTTCAATTTCAGGGCTTTGTTAAAGTCGGCGCTCGCCGCCTCGGCGTTTTGCAGGTCGTTGTAAACGTACCCGCGATTCACGTACGCCGTGCGCACCTCCGGCCCGCGCTCAATCGCCCGGCTGAAATCGTCCGCTGCCTCGTGCAGCAGGTTCGAATTTTTGTGGACGTATCCCGCCAGCAGCGGCAGGTCGGGATCCTTGGGCAGGATCTTTTCGTACTTCGCCGTCAGCTCCAGCAGGTCGTCGTAGCGTCCCATGTGCAGCAGGTCATAGCCGTAATAGACCACGACGTCGCGGTCCTTAGGCAGCTTCTGGATCACGACGCGCGCGATCTGCGCCGACTCCTCGTACTTGCCCACCCACGTCAGGTAGCGCTCGCGCTCGCGCATCACGTAAGGGTTGCGGTTCATCTCGGCATTGGCACGGTCCAGCCACTTCTTCGACAACTCAAACTTGTGCCACTCGATGCCGACGTTCGCTCCGCCGGCCACGATCATCGGATTGGTCGGCGCCAGCTTCCAGCCTTTCTCATACGCCGTCTGGGCCTCGGCGTAACGGCTGTTCGCCAGGTACATGTCGCCGAGGGCCAGGTAGGGCACGTAGTTGTTCGGATACGACGCCGCCAGCTTGTGGAAGTACGTTTCCGCGGTCTTGAAGTCGTCCATGTCGCGCGCCAGATACCCAAGGGCGGTGAGCGCCCACTCGTTCTTCGCGTCCATGGCCAGCACACGCTCGTACTGCTTGCGCGCTTCCTGCTTCTGCCCGGCGCGCCACAAAACACTGCCGTATTGCAGAAGGATGTCGGGCTTCTTGGGATCCAGCGTCGCCGCTTCCTTCAGGTCGGCCAGGGCGCCATTCACGTCATTCAGGTTCGACTTCAGCCCGCCCCGTAGCCGAAGGAACTCCGCCCGCGTGGGCCCTTCGATGTTCATCGGCTGGATCAGCGCGTATGCCGCGCGGACTTGCTGCTGCGCTGCGTCTTCGTTGCCCGCGCTCTTGTACAGCTCGGCCAGGTTCACCCGCAGCTCGATGGGATAGAGCACTCCCTCCGGCGCGCTCTCCGGCAGGTTCTGCAGCGCCAGGTTGTATTCCCGGATCGCTTCTTCGCTGTGGTTCTCCTGCTTGGCCACTTCGGCGCGGATGGCGTGCACGCGATAGTAGTTGGGATTGATCTTCGCCGCGCGATCCAGGAACACGCGCGCCTGCTTCAGGTCTTTCAACGCCAGATCCGACGATGCCGCGGAAAGCTGGTAACTCAACTGCCCCGGCGCCATGGTGGCCGCGCGAGCATAGTTGTTGGCCGCTTCCTTGCGCTTCCCCCACATCTCGTACGTGTAGGCCATCTCGGCCACCACGTCGGCGTTCTGGCCAGGCACAAGTTTCAGTGCGGCAATGGCCTGCGCAAAGTCGCGCGTCTCGCGATAGTAGCCTGCCACCGCGCGCAGCACGTCGGGATTGCGCGGCGCTCGCGCTCGCGCGCGCTCCAGCATCTGTCGCGCCTTGTCCGGCTGGTGCAGTTTTTGATAGGCCAGCGCCATCAGCAGGTCGGCACGCGGGTTCTGCTGGATGGCATTCGCCCGCGACAGCATCTGGACGGCGCCGTTGTAATCGCCCGTCTCCAGGAACAGCTCACCCGCGATCATCAGGTCGTTGTCCCGCCTCGGGTTCAGCGTCAGCACCTTTTGCAGGTATTGCTTGGCCTTGTCGGTTTGACCCATCCGAACGTAGGTCTGCGCCGTGCCCGAGAGTCCCTCGATGGAGTTGGGATTCAGTTGCAGGGCGCGGGTGTAGGCATCCAGTGCGACCTTCAGTTTGCCCGCTCCGCGCGCGGCATAGCCGTACATCAGCCACATGTTGATGTCTTGCGGAGCAGCGTGCGCGGCCCGCTCGGCATAGACCAGCGCCCCGTTGAAGTCGCCGCGCTTCAGCGCCGTATCGGCGGCCCGCGCCGTGCGCGCCACCTCGATGCTGGAGCCCCACGCCAGCGTGCCTTGCGACTCGCCGGCATCGTTGGCTGCTTTCGGATTTTTCCTGGCTTGCGGCTTTTGGGCCGCACCCGGAGTTGCTTGCGCGCCTCCGGAAGGATTGATTTCAAACGTCTGCGCGGCCAGGGGAATACAGGCCAGCACTGCCAGGGAACAGATAACAATACCTAGGGTTCTTCTCACGAGACCACCCGCTCGAGACAGTGTCCGCTGTCCCGAGCACCCGCAAGTCCGCTTCCAACTGCTCAGCGGGATTTGTGGCGAAAATCAGGCATTTCCAAGCATGGCGCGGTGCAGCCCTGCCACAAGGTGGTATTCGCGTGCTCTCTGTTCACCACTCGGTACACACGCGGCGCATTCCGTTCCATGGCTCCTTCACCGCCTCGTGTAACGGAATTACTCGCTTCAGAGTGGCCTTGAACCGGCGCGCCTTTCACCGTGTCCTACAACTCCCTCAAACGTTTGTCATTCCGAGGCAGGTTAATCCCCCGAAGGAATCTGGCTTTCTTTGCTGCTCGAATTTTTCAGCAGCTACCCGCAAAGGAAACCCGCAGCCCTCGATTCGGAATCGAAACTGCTGCTGGTGACCAGCAGCGGAGGAATATCTTGACGGCGACTTCCCCTAGCAATCCCCTGCGCAAGCCAATCCCTTTGCTGGCGATCGTGTTGGCGGCCCTGGCAGTCCACGGCCCCTTGCTCATGATGCAGCTTCCGATCGGCTCCTACGACACTACGTTTCATATCTTCTTTGCTTCGCACTACGCCCACCACTGGTTCAATCCCTGGAACCCGAAGTGGTTCGCGGGGTTTTCTCAGACGACATATCCGCCGCTCCCGCAGCAATGGACGGCGCTGCTTTCCTACGTCCTGGGCCTGAACATGGCCTACATGCTGGTGCAGTTGATCATCGTTCTGCTGATTCCCGTCGGCGTGTACCGCTTTGCCCGGCTTTGGGTTGAAGAGCGCGCTGCCAGCTATGCCGCGCTCGCCAGCGTCTTCCTGGGGAGCCTCTCGTTTCTGGTGTACTACGCGGGCCAGTTGTCCACCACGGCGGCGATTCCTCTGTACCTGCTGGCCTTGCCTTACTTTTACGAATGGAGCCGCTCCGGTCGAGGCCGCGCGCTGATCAAGGGGCTGGTGCTGACCTACGCCGGCGCCGCCGCCCACCACGTCACCTTGCTGTTCGGCTCACCCTTCTTCGCCATACCGGTGCTGATCCTGGCCATACGCGATCGCAAGGAGGATGGCATAGAGCGCTCCACCGGCGCCGTGATCTCCCGGGCCGCCATCTTTGCCGGAATGGCCGCGGTCGGCGTGCTTGCCGTCTTATTGCCATATTTCATCGCCCTGTTGCACAACCCGATTAACCAGGTGCCCATCCCGCACGCCAGCCGCAGCAACTACATCCTCAATCCGCAGTGGGGTCTCAACTACTTCATCGTGCCCTACGGCGCCTTGTTGCTCGCACTGCCGTTCGTCTTGATCATTGGCGCCTCGCACAAGCGCCTGCGCCCGCTGCTCTACGGCTTCTGGATCACATTCCTGTTCGGCCTCGGCGGCACGACTCCCGTCCCGCGCTTGTTGCTGGGACGCGCCTACGACATTTTGACCTACGAGCGCTTTACCTTCTGGGCCTCGATCATGGCGCTGCCGTTTGTCGGTGTGATGGCCGCGCGTCTTTTCGATCGCTTCGGCCGCCGCGCCGCCATCGCTCTCGGCACCGCCGCGGTCGTCACCTGCGGTGTTGCCGTCGCTTGGACCACATGGCGTCCAATTTTCTACGACAAAGCATTGCGCATGGAGCCCGTCGCTAACTTCCTCAATCGCGACGGTCACGACAAGTACCGCTACATCACGCTCGGCTTCGGGCCTCGTATCGCCGAACTGGCCACGCTGACCGATGCCCAGAGCGTGGACGGCGATTACAACTCGGCCCGCATGCTGCCTGAAATGACCAACCATGCCGCCGCCCAGCTGACCAACTCCAAGTATTACGGAACCCAGGGCATGGAGGCGCTGCGGGAAATGCTTCGCCACTCCGACCGTTATGGATTGAAGTGGGTGTTCGTGCGCGATCCTTATTACCGGCCGCTGATGGCTTTCGCCGGATGGCGCCGCGTGGACTCGCTGGAATCGGGCACCATTGATGTCTGGTCGCGGGATGATGTTCCGCCGGCGCAGCCCATCGAAGCCAACGTTGTCCCCGCTCCCTGGGAAGGACTGATGTGGGGCACCCTGCCCATCGGCAGCAGCATTCTGGCCCTGTTCGTGGTTCTCGCTCTTCCCGATCGGCGCCGCGTCCACGAGCCGATCGCCTTCCCAACGCCGGAACCGGAAACTGCTCTGCGGGGGGTGAAGTGATGAAAACTTCTCTGCCTATCGCACTTGCCGTTCTCACCATCGTGCTGGTCGGCGTAGGTACGCTGTTTCCCGAACGCACCACCACGCTGATGTACATGTCCGGATCCGGCCCCGGTACCCTGGCCACCACCAAGACGCCGGAGGGCGTGGTCCAGTCGCTGCTCAACGATGTAAAGAAGCGGGATTATCACTCCGCGTACTCCTTCGTCGCCAATGGCAACCAGGTGGACGAGAAGGAATTCACCTCCGACCTCCAGGGCAACTACGGCAGCCTGCGAACTTATTCCGGGCTCGAGGATGATGATCTTCGTGTCCTGCACAAGAACGATACGGAGGCCCTCGTCCGCACCAGCATGAAGTGGTCCAGCGCTGTTGGCCCGTTCTACGACACTCGCGACCTGAAGGTGGTCAATCAGGGCGGAGAATGGAAAGTGCTATGGCCGCAGGTAACGACGCAGAAAGTGCCTCCGCAGGTCATCCCGGTCAATTACCTGCGCTGGGACGTTATTTATCGCGGTCCGGGCGATGAGTGGGGTTCTCAGAACGTCGAGGCTCCCCACGTCCGCCTGATCTCCATGAAGGCCACCTCGCACGGCAACGCAACCGTAATTGTCGGCGAGGTGCTCAATGAGGACACCGTGCCCGCCTTCGTCGGCGTCAACGCCATTCTCGTCGGCAAGAACGGCTCCAACCTGGCGCAGGAAAGCGCCTTCGACAAAGTGTCTCACGTGCTTCTGCCCAAGGAAGTCTCGCCCTTCCGTATTGATTTCCCCGGCATCAAGATTGCCGACGTAAAGAGCGTACGCATGCAGCCGAATTCCTCGCTCGTGCCCGCCTCCGCCGATCCCGTCATCGGGGTCATGCGCCAGCGCATGGAGACCGATGCCCGCGGCCGTCACGTGCTCGCCGGCGAACTGCTCAATGAGAGCGGCCAAGTCGTCAACATTCCCCACGTCATCGCCACCTACTACAACAATACCGGCCAGGTGATCTGGGTTTCCGACGGCTATGTGGACAAGGCGCTGCTGCCCCAGACCCCGCTGCCGTTTGCCCTCGATATTCCCGACGACCTGGTTTCCCAGGTCCAGAGCTATCGCGTGACCGTCAACGAATTCAGCGAGGACCGCAGGTACTAGCCATGAAAACCCTCGGCCTCGGATTGCTGCTGGTTGCCGTTTGCTGGTTCGCCGCCTATGCCGCGCACGCTTCCGACATCAATGTCCCGCAGCGCGTGGATGCCGGCGCCGGCTTCACCGTCTCCGCTCCCGGCAGCGGTAAGGCGGTCATGGTCCTGATTGGCCCCCTTGGCGCGGTCAAGCGCGACGTGCAGCTCGGAGGCGATCTTCGTATCCTGCCGGAAGAAATTCAGACCTCCGGCCATTACACGCTGGTGCTGCGCTCCGGCGGCGCCTCCAGCCAGGCATCGTTCTGGGTTGAGCCTGCCAAGACCGCGCGCCTGAGTTTTCTGGCGCGGCCCTCGCGCCTTCCCGTGGCCATGCCTAACGCCATCAGCGGCGTGGTTTATCCGACCGACAAGTTTTACAACCTGGTGCTGCGCCCTGAGCCGGTGACGTTCAAGCTCTCCGTCGCCGATGCCGCTCCTGTCACCAGCACCGTAACCGCCAAGAATGGCGTGGCCTGGGTTTCCTTCGACTCCACGCGCAAGACCGGCGCGGCTCAATTTGTCGCCACGATCGGCGATGTGAGCGAACGCCGCGTCGTGCAGGAAGTTGCCTCCGATCCCTGCAACCTGCGCATCCGGGCACAGCGCTCCAAGGATGGGGTTGAGGTCGAGACCGATCCCATCCGCGACTGTTCCGGCAATCCCGTGCCCGACGGCACCATCGTCACCTTCACCGCCGTCTCGCCTAGGGGCAAGAGCAGCGTGGACGCTCGTATCAAGAAGGGCGTGGCCAAGGCCGAATTTCCGCAATTGGGCAATGCCACCATCTCAGTCGCCTCCGGCGTCGTTATGGGCAATGAGGTTCACGTCGGGGGAGGTGGCGAATGATGAAACAAAACAAACTGCGGGTGGGATTAGCAGGTCTCGCCTTCGCGCTCGTCTTCGCGCTACCTCTGCGCGCCGCCGACCTGCCGAAAGTTCAGCTCGATGCCGACGACACTTCCGGACGCCAGGTCGAGGAGCTAACCAAGAAGGCCATTGCGCGCGATTATGCCCGCGCCTGGCGCACCATGGCTGCCGCGCTGGAGCAGAACAATGCCGGCTTGGTGGACGACGACTTTGTCGGCGTCGCCGCCGAGAAGCTCTCCTCGGGCGTTGCCGCGCAGCTTCACTCCGGCCTGCGCACGCGCTACGTTGACCACGGTCATCAGCTCGACGTGCTTTTCTACTCGCCCGAGGGTCTCTCTATCCAGGTGCGCGATACGGCGCGTTTGGAACGCCAGGTGCTGGATGGAAATACGGTTGTCTTCAGCGAGCAGGTGACACGTCACTACATCGGCATCCTGACGCCCACCGAAGTTCGCTGGAAGGTACGTCTTTTGCAGGAAGCAGAATGAGTTCCCGGTTGTGAGTTCCGAGTTTCGAGCCTTGACAACTCGGTTCTCCTAACTCGCAACTCACAACTCGGAGCTACTCGGAACACAGAACTCGGAACTAGGGCCCATGATTTCCCTCGCCATTCCCGTTTATAACGAAGAAGAAATCCTCCACATCCTCCACCGCCGCGTCTCCGACGTGATGAACTCCACCGGCGAAGACTGGGAGGTGGTGTACGTCAACGACGGCAGCAAGGACTCGACCCTCAAGCTGCTCCTGGAACTCCAGACCCGCGACCCGCACGTGGTTGCCGTGGATCTGTCCCGCAACTTCGGCCACATGGGCGCGCTCAGTGCCGGCATGCAGGTGGCGCGCGGCGACGCCGTCGTTCTCATGGACGGCGACCTCCAGGACCCCCCGGAGGTCATCCCCGACTTTATCGCCGCCTGGCGCAAGGGCGCCAAGGTGGTCAGCGCCGTCCGCCGCAGCCGCCAGGAAAGCCGCAAGTACCTGCTGTTTCTCTTTGCCGCCTTCTACCGCATTCTCGGCTGGCTGTCGGATTTCCCAATCCCACTCAACTCCGGAATCTTCGGGCTGATGGATCGCCAAGCCCTCGACACCTTCAATTCGCTGAAGGAGTACAACCGCTACCTGCCGGGTCTGCGCGCCTGGATCGGCTATCCCACCGCAATCGTTTACTACGACCGTAAGGACCGCGTCGGCGGCGAAGGCAAGCTCAGCTTCGTCAGCCGCATCAAGTACGCCCTCGACGCCATCACCAGCTTCAGCTACAAGCCGCTGCGCCTCAGCTTTGCTCTCGGCATTCCTGCTATCTGCCTGGCCGTTGCCATCGCCGTGGCGCTGGCCATCAGCGGCCATCTGACCGGCACGGCCGCCATCCTCGCCGCCGTCTTCTTTATGGGCGGCGTGCAGTTGTTCTGCGTCGGCGTCCTCGCCGAATACATCGGCCGCATCTACGACGAAGTCCGCGGGCGTCCTCTGTCATTAATCAACGCCGTCCACCGCGCTCAGGCTGTTCCGGCATCATCGGGCCGCGAAGTCCTCGACGTAGCCGCATAAAGTCCAAAAAATCGCCCCCGATCAACACTGATCTCTTTCGTTCCTTATCAGTGTTCATCTGTGTTAATCAGTGGCTACTTTTCTCGGGGCTAGCGGCTATTCACTGATTCCGCCTGCTCGTGGGCATGGTAGGAGGACCGCACCAGCGGTCCGCTCTCCACGTGGCGGAAGCCCATCTTCAGCGCTTCTTCTTTCATGAATTGGAATTCGGGGGGAGGCACAATACGCACAATTGGCAGATGATCGCGCGACGGCCGCAGGTACTGGCCGACGGTCAGAATGTCCACATCGCGCTCCGCCAGATCGCGGAAAACCGAAAGCAGTTCGTCCATGGTCTCGCCCAATCCGACCATCACTCCGGTCTTGGTGACCGTCGCCGGTGAGATTTCCTTCGACCGAGCCAGCAGGCGCAGCGTGCGCTGGTAGCGTGCGCCCGAGCGCGCCACCGGGTACAGCCGCGGCACCGTCTCGGTGTTGTGGTTCAGAATATCGGGCCGCGCCGCCAGCACGGCCTCCAGGCAATCGTCGTGTCCCTGGAAATCGGGGATCAGGACCTCGACGCTGCAATCGGGAACCAGCCGCCGAATTTCGTCAATGGTCATGGCGAAGACGCGCGCGCCGCCCAGATTGTCGTCATCGCGGTTGACGCTGGTCACCACCGTGTACTTCAGCCCCAGCCGCTGGACCGCTTCCGCCACTCGCCGCGGCTCGTCGTAATCAATCGGCTCAGGACGGCCCTTCGGAACCGCGCAAAAACCGCAGCGGCGGGTGCAGACGTCGCCCAGCAGCATGAACGTCGCCGTGTGATGGTTCCAGCACTCGCCGATGTTGGGGCACAGCGCCGACTCGCACACTGTGTGCAGCCCCAGGCCACGCGCCAGCTTCTTGAGCGCGTGGTAGTTCTCGCCCATGGGGGCGCGCGCCTTCAGCCATTCCGGCTTGGGCCCGCGCCGCGGAACCGCCGTTTCGATCTGGATGAGCTGCGTGGACATGGAACGCTACATTGTACGATGCGCCGCCAAGCCTGCAGGGACCAACGCGTGGTGCCGGTGCACCAAGCTATGCCTCGGGCACTGGCGCTCCGGTGGCTTGCGCGGGGCGTGAGTTCAGCAGCTCGCGAATGGCCTGCACGAGTTTTTCCGGACCTTCCAGGCCGGCCACGGTTTCGTCGACACGGAAGGCAGTGGGCGCGGCGCCGGACAAGGTAATCGCCAGCACACGTCCGTGCGGATTGCGCAGGCGGAAACGCTTGACCAGAGCGGCAGCATCCTCGCGATCCAGCGAATGAGAAACCACGGCGACGTCAAACGATTGGCTCGCGAGCTGCTGGAATGCCTCCTCACGGCTGGCGGGCACAATGACCCCGAAGCCCTCATACTCGAGGACGCGCTGTTGAAGCAGTCCAAGGTCCAGCGAGGCAGTCAGGATGATCAGATTGGCTGCAGGAACTCGGCTCCGATTCATGCCTTGAAGAGTGCAAATTACGTGCCGAAATCTGCGCCGCAAGCCACTGAAAACAAATAGGCAACCCGGATTCTAGGGGGCAGTAAATTCGTAGGTATTGGCGAGAAGTGCACGACAGCAGTACCACGACTGACTCTGGCTCGAGTAGCCGGTTGCCGTTATGTTTCCAGTGGTAAGGCGGGAGTTGCGCGCTGAGGGAAGGAAGGTTTTGTCGGGAAAAGAAAAAATCGGGACAGCCGAAGCCGTCCCGATCGCAAAGCTCGTCTGGTTACAGGACCTGAACGTTCTCTGCCTGCCAGCCCTTCGGGCCTTTCTTGACGTCGAACTGGACCTGCTGCCCCTCCTGGAGGGTGCGGAATCCGCTCGCGTTAATCGCCGTGTGGTGGACGAAAACGTCTTCACCATTCTGACGGCTGATGAATCCAAAGCCCTTGGCGTCGTTGAACCACTTTACTGTTCCTTGTTCCATATTCTTGTGATGCTCTCTTCTTTTTTGAAATATGCGGCGAAATCGTTCGAAGAACTAAGGACAGGAAATGCTCAGGCAGGTATGCTCTGCGGCAACTTGTACTTAGATCCGTTCAATTCACTGCAACTACACTCTATCTGATGCCGGCTGGATTGGCGAGGATTTTGTTTTTTCGTCCCTGGTTTCAAGCCGCTAGTCCCTAGTAAAAGCAGGGCTTAGCAGGAAAGCAGAGCTGGCGCCCCAGGGTTCTAAAGAGTGTGAAGATAGGCCAGCAGATCGTCGAGTTGTTGCGCGTTCAGGACGCGGCTGAAACCGGGCATTTTGGCGCGCCCGAGCTGAATGACCTCGCGCACGCGGTCGTCGTTGGCCGGGGTTCCGCTGGGCATGAACTGTTTTTTGTACAAGCCTTGCAGGCTGGGCCCGCGCAGCGAACGCGAGCTGTAGGGTTCATGACAGGAGCCGCAGCGCTGGTCGAAGACGCGGCGACCGGCAGCTTGCTGCGGGTTGAGCCCGAGCTCGGAATCGGATTTTCTGATTTGATCGCAAGCAGCCGAGCACATCAGCAGCATCGCGAGGACGATGACAGTTTTCATCTTGGATTTCGGCTCTTAGCTGTTAGCTTTTAGCTCTTGGCTCTCACGGCCGGCGGCTGGAGTTCATAAGCGCCGCAACTCTGGCTAAAAGCTAAGAGCCTGCAGTCTTACAATATAGCGAATGCCAATCGCATTAAAACGCGCTCACGAAAAACGGTCGCTGTCGGATGGCGAGCGCGTGCTGGTGGACCGGCTGTGGCCGCGTGGCGTCAAGAAGAGCGCGATCGGTATCTGGCTCAAGGACTTGGCGCCGTCGCACGAGTTGCGGCGCTGGTTCCATGCGCGTCCGGCGCAGTGGCCGCTGTTCCGCAAGCGCTACCTGCAGGAACTGATGCTGCCGGAGGCGGCACGCGCGCTGGATGAGCTGTACGAGCTCGCCAACTCGCATAAGAAGGTGACGCTGCTCTACGCTTCGCGCAACCAGGAGCACAACAACGCGGTCGTGCTCAAGGAGCTGCTGGAGGGGATGCGCAAACCGCCGCACAGCTCCGGTCCGGAGCGGGCGGGGGCTGGCGCCATCCGCGCGCGCCGGAGCGCGCGTTAGCGATGGTGCTGCGCCCCATAAACGGCTGCAGGCTCCAGGCTTCAGGCTCCAGGCAAAACCATTTTGTTCCGGCGTGGCCGCCTGTCGAGCGAGCGCAGCGGCACCTGGCAGACAAATACTGGCTGGTCACGCAGCCCGATCATGCGTCGCTGGCGGGCGCGCTGGCCGCCAATTTCACGTCACCAGATTTTCCCAAGATTGATGAGCAGATTGCGCGCGCCATCGAGGTGCACGACGCCGGATGGGCGATCTTCGAGAGCGAAGCGCAGATGAACGTTGCGCCGCCGCTGGACGCGCGTGGCAAGCCGTTGTCGTTTATCGAGATCGTGCCGCAGGATTTTTTGCGTGCCTGGACAGCGTCCATCGATCGCGCGGAGCAGGTGGGTGCCGCAGGAGGATTCATCGTCTCGCGCCATTTCTGCGCGCTGGGACAAGGACGTCTCGCTTCGGCCATGGATGGCGCTGAAGATTCGTCACGATTGCTTGGTTTCCTCAAAGCTGAAGACGAGCGGCAGAGCCGCTTGCAGGCGCGAGTCCAACAGAGCTGCGAAGAACTGGAGCATCTGGTAAGGGCGCTGCAGTTCTGCGACCTGCTGTCATTGTTCCTGTGCTGCGGAGCCGCCGACGCAGTGGAGTTTCCCCAGGAATTTGCCGCCGGGAAGGTGCGCGTGCGGTGTGAAGCCGACGCGTACATCCTGGATCCGTCGCCCTTCCAGACAGGAACGCAGCGTCCGGTGAGCCTGGGTGTGGAAGCACGAGGGTTTCCGTGCGCCGGGAAAACGGCGAAAGTCGCAACCTTGCCTTTCCTCTTGTGGTAACCAGCATGGTGTGACAAAGGGCGGGCCTTGAGTCTCGGGAGTTGCGCGAAGGCCAAGTTTAGGGCAATATGCGCGCACCATGCGCCGCGACCCATACGCCATGCCGCACAACGTCCTGCAGGAGTACCTGGAGGCGCTGGCTGAAGGCATCCAGCACGGTCCCACCGTGCACAAGCAGAAGGCGCTGGTTTCGTACGCGGAATTGCAGTACCGGCTGAAGGGCGGCGGTCGCTGCGCCGTCTGCAACGCCGCGGTGCGGCACAAGATTCCGGTCACGTCAGAGCACATTGACGGAACCATCGCCGAATTCGGCTGCCTCTGCACGCGCTGCCTGGAAGCGGAGAAAGCCCTGTCGCGCAAGGTGGAATTGCAAGTTGGAGAGGCGCACGTGGAATACCTTCGCGCCAGTGAAGAAGACCCGCACACCAAGAAGTTCCGCGCTTACGGTTCCTAGCCGCTAGCCGCTATTGCCGAGCAGTCCTGTGGGGCACTAGCGCTGACTACTTCTTCTTTCTCTCTTCGACGAGCGCGGTGACGATCTGGTCGATGGTCTGGACGGCCACGCGGCTGGAGAGGTTGTGATTATTGACCATGATGGAGAAGGCGATGCGCTCGCCGCTGGTTGTGGTCGCATATCCGGAGAGCGCGTTGACATGGCCAAGCCAGCCGGTTTTACCCTGCACACGGCCTTGCGCGGAGGTGCCGTGGAAGCGCTCGGCGAGCGTGCCGTCCACTCCGGCCATAGGAAATGTATCGGCGAAGGAGGCACCCCAGGGCTGGTGCGAGGCATAGAGCAACAACTTGACGACCGCATGCGGGGTAACCAGGTTCTGGCGCGAGAGCCCGGAGCCATCGAAAAAGACGTACTCGTCGGAGCGGATGTCGGCCTTGGAAAGGAAGCTGCGCACGACCTCCGAGCCAGCCTCGATGGTCCCGGCGCTCCCCTTCTCGCGTCCGAGCAGGCGCAGCATGATCTCAGCGTGAAGGTTCTGGCTGACCTTGTTGATGACCCGCAGATCCTGCACCAGCGGCTGCGACTGGTAGTCGGCGAGCACGAGGGAAGGAATCGGCTGGCGCAGGCCGCGCGGGATATCGCCGCCGCCGAGCGATGCGGTGGCGGTGACGCTGATGGTAGAAAGGCTTGCCAGTTCCAGGTGCTTGGCGCGGCTGCGGCCGTACACGGTGATACCGCGGCGCTCCAGCATCTGACGAAAGAGCTGGGCGGCGAAGTCGGCGGGATCCTCGATGGCCAGCGATTCGTCGAAACCGGGATCGTCCACCGGAATGTTGCCCCAAAGCGTGAGTTGCTTGGAGCCGGGGTCGCGGGAAAGACTGACGGTGCGCGGCCCGGTGCCGGCGGGCGTGGTCATGATGCGATTGTCGAGATGGTAGTAGTCCGGAAAAGGCGTGATGTTGATGAAGGCCCTTTCGCCGACGGCGGCGCCGGGCATGACGGTGACGAACAGGACATTGTCATTGACGGTGAGCGCGGAGACCGGAGCTCCGAAGCCGTGCGTCATATCGTCCTGCGACCAGCCCTCTCCGTAGCGCTCGAAGGCAAAGAAGGAGTCATCCCCGATGACGTCGCCGTCCACGAACTTCACGCCCTTTTGCACCAGCTGATCGGCGAGCATCTCGAGCACCCGAACCGGTGAATCCTTGCGCTCGGTGTGCAGGCTGTAGGGCAGCGTCCGTCCGGAGAGGTTGGGATCGCCGCGGCCGACGAGGATGACGTCGCCGCTGAGACGTCCGTAACGGTCGAGCGCGCCGGTGGTTTCCACCGTGGTGTGGAACTTGTAATCGGGGCCGACGAGCGCCAGCACAGCGGCGGTGGTGAAGAGCTTGGTGTTGGAGGCCGGAGTAAAGAGTTTGTCCGCGTTCTGCGTGTACAGGGTCTCGCCGGAGGAGAGCGAAACCGCCTCCACACCCCAGAAGCCGCGGGCGACGTCCGGCTGGGACAGGATCTTGTCAATTTTGGCGGCGAGAGACTTTGGTTCCTTATCGTGCTTGGGCGGCCTGGGCGCCGCGGGAGAGAACTGCACCAGCAGGAGCAGGACCACGAGATGAATGAGGACACAACGACTGCGGGCCATGGGAGTAGCAGGTTGAGTTTAGCACTGTTTTAGGCGCACGGCGCTGGGCGCAAGGCCCAGGACAAAAGGCGCAAGGTCCAAAGGCGAAGCTCAGCATGGGCAGCTCAAAGATGGAAACTCGCACGCCTTGAGCCTTGCGCCGTGCGCCTTGCGCCTGTGTAATGTGCACCTGATATGCGGCAACGCTTTGAGTGGGACATAGGCACGCGCAAGTTGACGCTAGGCAAGCGGACGCTGGTGATGGGCGTGCTAAACGTCACGCCGGATTCTTTCTCCGACGGTGGGCGGTATTTCGACGCCAGCGCAGCGGCGGAGCACGCGCTGCGCATGATTGAGGAGGGGGCAGACATCGTTGATGTGGGAGGGGAGTCCACGCGGCCGGGGGCCAGAACGGCCGCGAGCCCCGAGCCCCAAGCCGAGCGACCGACGGGCGTCGTGAGCGCGGAAGAGGAGATGCGGCGGGTGATTCCGGTGATTGGAGCGATCAAGCGGATGCGTCCGGAGACGGTGATCTCGATTGACACGTACAAGCTGGCGGTGGCGCGGGCGGCGGTGGCGGCGGGCGCGGAGATCGTGAATGACGTGAGCGGATTCACCTGGGAGCCGGCGATGGCGACGACGGTGGCCGAGTTAGGCTGCGGAGCGGTGGTGATGCACACGCGCGGGCGTCCGGATGAATGGCGAACATTGCCGGCAGTGGACGACATGGCGGGCTTGGTGATGCGGGAATTGGGGGGGCTTGCCGAGGGGGCGATGAAGGCCGGGGTGCGGCGCGAACGCATCATGCTCGACCCGGGATTCGGGTTCGGCAAACGAATGGAGGAAAACTACCCGCTGCTGGCGAGGTTCGATGAATTCCAGAAGCTGGGATTTCCGCTGCTGGCGGGGCCATCGAGGAAATCGTTCATCGGAAAGGCAATGGCGCGCGGCGGAGAGGCGCCTGCGCCAGCGGACCGGGTGAGCGGCAGTGTGGCGGCGGCGGTGATCTGCATCGTGAAAGGCGCGCACATGGTGCGAGCGCACGATGTGAAGGAGATGGTGGGGGCGGCGAAGGTGGCGGATGTGATTTGAGGACGTAGTCAGTAGCCCGTAACCCGTAATCCGGAAGTTTAGCTTCCGGGCTACGGGCTATCGACTAGAGACCAGGAATCGCGAAGTCCCGCTAAAACGTTTTCTTTGAATCCAGCAGGATGGTGACTGGGCCGTCGTTCACCAATTCCACTTCCATCATTTCCTGAAATTTTCCGGTTTCGCAGCGAAGGCCGGCGGCGCGAAGTCTCGCCACAAATTCTTCGTAGAGCTTGACCGCGAGTTCGGGGCGGGCAGCGGCGTCGAAGGAGGGCCGCTTACCGCGACGAACGTCGCCGAAGAGGGTGAACTGCGACACCGCGAGGATGGCCCCGCCGACGTCCTGAGAAGCCAGGTTCATCTTGCCGTCGGCGTCTTCGAAGATGCGCAGGCCAGCGATCTTTTCGGCGAGGTAGGCGGCGTCGGAGGAGGTGTCGTCAGAAGCGACGCCCAGCAGCACGAGGAGGCCTCTCGCGATCTGGCCGGTGATTTCGCCGTTTACCTTCACCGAGGCGCGGCTGACGCGTTGGACGACGGCGCGCATTTTTTGATTTCAACACAGAGGCACAGAAGACGTAGAGGAATTTTCGAAAATACAAAACTCCCGGCCTAACCAAAACCGGGCTAGACCGGGGCACCCCCTTAGCGGGTCCTCCGCTCAAAATGACAATCGTTCGATTGAGAGTTGCTATAATCGCGGGCTTCTTCCGAGAAGGAGTGGGACGAAATGAGCGTTCGCAATGCGATGTTCCGCAGCCTTGCCGTGATCGCGTTTCTGTCGTTCAGCGCGGCGGCGCAGGCGCCGCCGGCGGCACCGGCGCAACATGACCTGCTGATCAAGAATGCCAACCTGCTCACGGTGACACACGGCCGCATCGCCAATGGGAGCGTGCTGGTGCGCAACGGCAAAATCGCCGCCTTCGGCGCGAATGTAGCCGCGCCGGCAGGGGTAACCGTGGTGAACGCTGCCGGCAAGTTCGTCACGCCCGGGCTGATTGACTCGCACTCACACATGGCACTGGACGACGACGTCAACGAGGCCACCAGCCCGATCGTCCCGCAGATGATGATGGTGGACGCGTTCAACTATACCGACAAGCAGATCTATCGCGCGCTGGCGGGCGGGGTGACCAGCGCCATGCTGCTGCACGGCTCGGCGGACATGATCGGCGGGCAGGCCGTGATCATGAAGACGAAGTACGGGCTGGACCGCGACCAGATGCTGTTCCCGAACGCGCCGCGCTCCATCAAGTTTGCCAGCGGGGAAAATCCGAAGCGCGTGTTCGGCATGCGGCAGCAGTTGCCGTCCACGCGGATGGGCAATTTCGCGGTACAGCGGCAGGCGTTGATTGATGCCCAGGATTACATGCGGCAGTGGGACGATTACAACGCCAAGGCCCAGAAGGGCGACAAAGATGCGAAGCCTCCGAAGCGAGATCTGAAGCTGGATGCGCTGGCCGACGTGCTGCGTGGAAAGCTCTACGTGCAGATCCACTGCTATCGCGCCGACGAGTTCCTGACGGAGATGGCGATGGCCAAGGAGTTCGGCTACAAGCTGCGCGCCTTCCATCACGGGCTGGAGACGTACAAGGTGGCGGGCAAGATCGCCGCCAACCACGTCGGCGTGGCGACCTGGGCGGACTGGTGGGGCTTCAAGCAGGAAGCCTGGGACGCGACGCCGTGGGCGGCGGTAATCCTGATGCGCCACGGCGTGACGGTGGCGATCAAGAGCGATTCGGACGACCAGATTCGGAGGCTGAACGTAGAGGCAGCGAAGACCATCCGCTACGGCGGCGCCACCGAAGACGAGGCGCTGCGCATGGTGACGCTGAACGCGGCCTGGATCATCGGAGTGGATGACCGCGTGGGATCGATTGACGTGGGCAAAGATGCGGACCTGGTGATCTGGGACGGTAACCCGATCTCCACTTACGGCGTGCCGGAGAAGGTATTCATAGACGGGGAGTTGTTCTTCGACCGCGCGCGGCCCGGATATGGCCTGACTCACTACGCGGGGTCGCCGGAGAAATTTCCGGCGAGCGGGAAGGACGAGGAGCCGGAGGTGGCGCGATGAGAATGCCGAATGAAGAATGCAGAATGAAGAATGCATTTGTCATCCTCGCGTTTGTGCTGGCGTCAACATTAGCGCTTGCACAGCAGCCGTCCCGCGCGCAGCAGACGAAGACCGAGACGCAGACGATCGTGATCAAGGGCGGAAAGCTCCTGACCATCACGCATGGAACCATCGAGAATGGCGTGGTGGTCATGGAGAACGGCAAGATCACCGCCGTCGGGCCGGCGTCGTCCACCAAGGTGCCGGCGAATGCGCGGGTAATCGACGCCACGGGCATGACGGTGTATCCGGGGCTGATTGACTCGGAGTCGCGGCTGGGGCTGACCGAGATTTCCGCCGAGCAGTCCACCAACGACCTGCAGGAGATGAGCGACGAGATCATGCCGCACATGCACGTCGCCGACGCGTTCCACGCCGAAAGCGACCTGATCCCGACAACCCGTGTGAACGGGGTGACGAACGCCATCGTCGCGCCCGGGACGGGAGACACGCTGCCGGGCCAGGATGCGTTCATCCAGTTGGCGGGGCCGTCGGCGGATGAGATGCTGATGGTGCGCGACATTGCCATGCCGCTGAATTTCACCGCCAGTCAGAAAAGAAAGATGGACTGGGCGAGCGGGCGTGGAACATATCCGACGACGCGCATGGGAATGGCGGCGCAGCTGCGGCAGTCGTTCCTGGATGCGCAGGATTACGCTCAGAAGCAGGCCGACTACGAAAAGCGTAAAGGCGAGAAGGGCGTGCAGCCGGTGAAGCGCGACTTGAAGCTGGAAGCGCTGCTGCCATATCTGGACGGCAAGAAGCCGATCGTGCTGGCGGCGCGGGAAGCCAGCGACCTGGAAACGGCGGTCGGGCTGGTGAACCAGTTTCATCTGAAGTTCGTGCTCAACCACGTGACCCACTCGCAGCCGATCCTGGACTACATCGCGCGGCTGAAAGTGCCGGTAATCGTCGGGCCGATCTACGATTTTCCCAAGGACAACGAGCGCTACGATGCAGTGTACCGGCTGCCCGGAGAGCTGTTCCGGCGCGGCGTGAAAATCGCCTTTGCCTCCTACGACTCGCACCAGGTACGCAACCTGCCGTATGCGGCCGGGTACGCGGTCGCGTATGGGCTGCCATACGAGGAGGCGCTGAAGGCGATCACCATCAATCCGGCGGAGATTTGGGGAGTGGCCGACCGGCTGGGATCGCTGGATGTCGGGAAGATGGCCAACGTGGTGGTGGCGAACGGCGATCCGCTGGATGTCAAGACCGACGTGAAGCACGTCTTCATCCAGGGGCAGGAAATCCCGATGCGAGACCGGCAGATGGAGCTGCGGGATGAGTACTGGAAGTGAATGCAGATTGAAGATTGACGATTGCAGAAACACACGCGGGCTGGAGCCCGCGTGTGTTTTTCTATCTGCGTTTTCGAAAAATTACTTGCCCGCCCCGGCGGCCATTTTCTTCACCATGGCCAGAACGAGCTTGCGGTCGCTGTCGTTGAGGCTGGCGGAATAGCGCCGAATCTGGGTGAGGAAGCGGATCTCCTCCTCGCTGAGCTGCGGCAGCGCCTTGCCGCCATTGTCGTGGGCGCTGTCGGAGAAGAACTGCGCCAGCGGCACCTCCATGGCGGTAGCAATCTTGGCCAGCGTATCGAGCGAGGGGATGGTGTGGCCGTTCTCGACGCGGGACAGGTAACAGCGCAATAAACCGGTGCGCTTCTCGATGTCGCCTTGCGACATACCCTTTTGCAGACGAAAATTGCGGATGGTCTCGCCAATATTCATGGTGGAACGGCCTTAACGAAGGACTTTCGGGGGTGCGTGCATAGTAACCAGAGTAGAACCCACGCGCAAGGACAATTTTTGTCAGAGTAGGGCGGTGATGGCGGGAATAAAGCAGGGAGTGAAAACAGCCCGATTTGACGGGCAATTCCGAAGCAAGCAGCAAGGATGACGCCAAGGTTAACGGGGTAACTTCGGGTGAAACACGGTAGAGGTCCGGGGCTCGTGGTCAGCCGGCGTACGGCAATTTCGCGTTCGAGGGCGAGCGCGCTCCCGCCAATTATTTTATGACGCCGCGCTCGGAGGATTCCAGGAAGCGGATGAGCAGTTCCACGTCGGCGCCGAGGTCGCGCTCAGACTTGAGCTTGGCGAGGGCCTGGGAGGTGTTGAGTTTGGAGGCGAGCAGGACTCGATAGGCGTGGTGCAGTTGCTTGAGGCGCTCCTCGCTAAAGCCGCGGCGTTTGAGGCCGACGGAGTTCAGACCGTAGGCGCGGTTCTCGCGGGCGGCGCTGGTCTTGGAGAATGGCAGAACGTCCTGGGTAATGGTGGTGCCGCCGCCGACATAGCTATGCGCGCCGATGCGGACGAACTGGTGCACCGGGCAGAGCGCACCGACCACCGCCCACTCTTCGACGGTGACGTGCCCGGCAATGGTGGCGCCATTGACCAGCATGGCGTGGTCGGCGATGACGGTGTCGTGGCCGATGTGGGTGTAGGCCATGATCAGGATGTGACTGCCGATGCGGGTAACGCCGCCGCCCTTGGCGGTGCCCCGATTGATGGTGACGTACTCGCGGATGGTGTTGTGATCGCCGATTTCCAGGCGCGTGTCTTCACCCTTGAAGCTGATGTCCTGGGGCTCGATGCCAATGGCGGCGAAGGGAAAGATGCGGTTGCCGCGGCCCATGCGGGTGGGGCCATCGAGCACGACGTGGGAGAGGAGTTCGCAATCGTCGCCCATTTCGACCTTTGCGCCGACCACGCAATAGGGCCCGATGCGGCAGGAGCCGGGAATCTTGGCGGAGGGGTCGACAATGGCGGTATTGTGGATCACTGGGTTGCGAGTTCCGAGTTGCGAGTTGCGAGTAACTTTCCAGTTTCCGGTTTCGGGTTTTTAGAAATGTTGTCGGTGAACGCTTGCCGGTTGTCGGTTGTGATCATCGGCATGCGGCTACTGCCCGGGAGCAGGGACATCAGCATCGGTCGTGTCGGCAACTCCGGACGCAGCGCGCGGCACGATTTGGCAGCTTACCGTGGCCTCGCAGACGCGCTTGTCGCCGACGGTGATTTCGCCCTGCATGCGCACCGCAGTGCTTCGCCAGCCGAGCACCCTGACTTCAATCCGCAACTGATCGCCGGGCACGACGGGGCGGCGGAAGCGAGCGCGCTCGATGCCGGTGAACACCATCAGCTTCTGGTTACGGTCCTCGATTTCGGTCAGCAGGAGCGCGCCGCCGGCTTGCGCGATTGCTTCCACCATCAGCACGCCGGGCATGATCGGGAATCCGGGGAAATGCCCCTGGAAAAAGGGCTCGTTGACGGTGACGTTCTTGAGGGCGACAATGCGCTCCTTGCGCTGAATGTCCACCACGCGATCAATTAGCAGGAACGGGTAGCGGTGCGGCAGAATGCGCTGGATCTCAGTAATGTCCATCATGATCTTGGTTTCGGTGGTGGATGGCGCGTCCATGGCTGCTCAGTGAATCAGGCATTATAGCGAAAGCATGGCAGAGCCCAAGAAAAACGAGTTGCTGCGGTACCTGGAGTCGCGGCGCGGGGAAATGATTGCGACCCTGCGCGCGATGGTGGAAATCGAGTCCCCTAGTTTTAACAAGCAGGCCGTGGACCGGCTGGGAGAGATGTTGGCGGGTGAGTTCGAAGCGCGCGGCGGTCGCGTGAAGCGGCACAAGACACGAGATTTTGGGGATCATCTCGAAATCGAGTTCAGGTGCTCGTCGGAAGAGAACCCCCGGCCTAGCCAACACCGGGCTAGACTGGGCCCCCCAGGCCCGGTGTTGCTGCTGGGGCACATGGACACGGTGTGGGACCTCGGAACACTGAAGACGATGCCGTTCCGGCAGAAGAGTGGCAGGTTGCACGGGCCGGGTGTTTACGACATGAAGGCCGGGATCGCGCAGATGCTGTTTGCGATCGAAGCGCTGCGGGAAGTCCGGGGAGGACTGCCGCGAACGGTGCGCGTGCTGCTGGTGACCGATGAGGAAGTGAAAAGCGAGAGCTCGCGGGACGTCCTGAAAAAGCTGGCGATGAAGGCGGCAGCGGTACTGGTGCTGGAGCCTTCGGCGGGAGCCAGAGGCGCCCTGAAGACAGCGCGCAAGGGCGTGGGAGAATATCGGGTGAAGATCACCGGCTGCCCGTCGCATGCGGGACTCGATCCCCAGAAGGGACACAGCGCGATTCTCGAGCTGGCACGGCAGATTGAGCGGATTGCCGGGTTTACGGATTTGAAGCGGGGAATCACGGTGAATCCGGGAGTCATCCGCGGTGGAACGCGAACCAACGTCGTAGCCGCGGAGGCGGTGGTGGAGGTGGACGCGCGGGTATCACGAATGGAGGATGCGCCCCGTTTGAACCGGAAGTTTCACGCCCTGCGGCCGGTGGACAAGATTTGCCGCATCGAGATCAGCGGAGGGATTAACCGTCCACCACTGGAGCGCACGCCGGCAGTGGTGAACCTGTTTCAGCAGGCGAAAGCGCTGGCGGCGGAATTGGGCATCCAGGTGGAGGAGGCCGCGGTAGGCGGCGGGTCGGATGGGAATTTTACCGCCGCCTGGGGCATTCCGACGCTGGATGGCCTGGGCGCGGTGGGCGAGGGGGCACACGCCGCGTATGAGTCGGTGGTAGTTGCGGAGATGGCGCGGAGAACGGCGTTGCTGGCCAGCTTGATCGAGTCGCTAGTCCCTAGCCGCTAGTCACCAGCACCGGACCTCGGGGCAGTCTCCAGCGTTACCAAAGCCCAATTACGAAAGTCCAACCCCAAAGCTCAATAACCAAAGGCTGCAGGTGGTTACCCGCCGGACGTGATGTTTGTGGTGTGACCGAATTGTCGTACATGTTGTTGTGCATCGGCCGAAACCAGGGACCGCAGAACGCGGGAGGCATGCATGGCAACACAACCAGCCACTCAACCGGAAACCATCCCAGCCAGCGTGGAATTGGGCGGGCTTCATCTCGCCGAGGAATTGCTCGAACTGGCAGAGCGCGCGCAGGCGTACACCAACGCCGTCGGCGCAGCCATTGCAGTGGTTCGCGGCAACGAACTGGTGGTGCGTACGGCCAGCGGGAACGCGCCCGAAGTAGGCGCAAACATTAAGCTGGAGGGGACCCTGACCGGCGCCGCGCTGCGCACGGGGCGGCCGGAAGTCTGGCGGGAACGGGACGGCGAGGCCAAGCTGGATACGGCCTTCCGCAACTTGCGCGCGCGATCGGTAACCATCGTCCCGGTGATGAACGGCCGCGCGGCGCTCGGAGCGCTGATCGTGATCGGCCAGGTCCAGAATTTCTCCTACGCGACCCAGACAGCCATCCTGCTGACGTTGGGAGACGTGATCGCGGCAAAGCTGCGCATGACCGGTGAGCCGCTGGCGGAGACGGTCGCTCCGCCGCGCATGCCGGAAACGATTGTCGCGGGATTGAGCGTAGAAAGCGCTCGCGTCACGGCACCGAGCACACCCAAGCCCCTGCTCCAGGTGGTGCCGCCGCCAGCAAAAAGCGCGCCTGCGGACACCACCGTTGATCTTTCTCTCTCGCAGGAAGAGCAAGACCTGCTGAACGCCATTGGCGGAGCCGATAGCGCCGCACAGATGAACGCCATCGCGTCAGCTCCGTGGCCGCTCCAGCAGGAGCCGATCGCGCTGCCGCGGGAAACCGATCCATATGTTCCGTCCGCGGATCCGGGGCTGCTGAGCCCGGCGGAGGACCCGCGCCGCTACCCCAAACCCGAACCAACCTACACGGTCACGAAAATCCCCGTGGTCACGTCGCGCTTCACTATTCCGGCCGTGCTGCACCACGAAGAAACAACGTTTGCCCAGGAGCGCAAGCGCAGCGTGTTGGTTGCAGCCGGAGCGATTGCCGCCGTCTTGGTGCTGTTGTTGGCCGGGTGGTGGCATTACACGAGGGCAAGTACGGCGACCTTGGTGGCGGCCGCGCCGCCGGCAGTAGCGACGCCTGTTCCAACCACGCTGACGCTGGCGCCTGTGACGCCAGAGGCGGCGCCTGCGCCCGCGACCCCGGTGGCAGCGAAGCCGCTGCCGAGCAAAGAGAATCCCAAGCCGGCCGAGCTGAGCAAGCCCGAACCCGCTGCGCCGCCGGCGATCGTTCTGGCTCCTCCGAAACCGAGGCCGGAAGCCGAGCCGGTGGCCGATCTGCCTGCGCCGACGCTGGCGCTGCAAACCTCGGCAAGCATGCCGGCATTGCCCACGCTCACGGTGGCCAAGCCAGTAGCGGCGCCGCACGTTCCGGTCGTCATGCCGGCGACGCTGATGTCCCGCTCGAATCCCGTGTATCCGGCCGGCGCCAGCCATATGGGCATCGGCGGCATCGTCAAGCTGAACATCACCATTTCCGCGAGCGGCCGGGTATCGTCGGTGCGGGTGCTCAGCGGGCATCCGCTACTGGCGCAGGCGGCGGCGGATGCGGTCCGCAACTGGAAGTACTCTGCGGCAACCGAGGACGGCAAGACAGTAGAGTCCACGGCGCAGGTTTCGGTTAACTTCAGTGCGCGGTAGCCCTTCGGGGCCCGCCTGGTCTCGCCAGAAGCGCGCGAGACCAAATGGCGGGCCCCCTCTTTTTTGATTTACCTGGCGAAGTGGCCTAGAATCAGCCTAGAAGAGATTCCCTAGGAGTCGCTGCCCGGAACGCCCGCAAGACGGGTTCCGGCGACCTTCGTGGGCTTGGAGGCACTATGCTAGGCAAATTGGGTTTGCCGGAAATTCTGGTGATTGCGGCGATCGCCTTGCTGATCTTCGGGCCAGGACGGCTGTCGGAGCTGGGCAAGGGATTGGGCGAGGGCATAAGGAATTTCAGGTCGTCGGTAAAAGATGGCGAGCAGCCGACACAGCCGGCGGAAAAGAAATAGTCAGTCTTAGTCCAGCAGGTTTCGAAGGCACAGGCGCGAAAGCCTGTGCCTTTCTGCTTCTGTGGAATCGCGTCGTCCCCTACGGGACTCGGAGTGTTATTCGCTAAGCCCACCCAGCACTACCGTGCTGGGCTACCAGCGTTCACGCCTGACGGCGCTAGGGTTTCCAGCCGTGCTGGTGGAGCATGCGGTACACCAGCGGCACGGGCAATCCCACCACATTGAAATAGCAGCCGTCGAGGCGGGGGATCCAGCGCGAGGCGACGCCCTGGATGGCGTAAGCGCCGGCTTTGTCCATGGGCTCGCCGCGAGCGATGTAGTCGCGGATGTCCTCTTCGGTGAGCTGGTCAAAAGTCACGACGGTGGTTTCGGCGCGCACGTCTTCGAAGCCCGCGCCGATCAGGCAGACTCCGGTGGTCACCTGGTGAGTGCGTCCGGAGAGCAGGCGAAGCATGCGGGCAGCATCCGCTTCGTCTCGTGGTTTTTCCAGCAGGTGCTCATCCACCACGACGACAGTGTCCGCGCCAAGAACCATGTCGTTGGTCGACGGTCGATGGTCGGTCGCGATTTGGCGCCAGACAGCGCGGGCCTTGTCGCAGGCCAGGCGCTGGGCATAATCGAGCGGTGATTCGCCCGGCTGCGGGACTTCTGGGACGTCCACGGGTTCGTGGACAAATTCGATGGCAGCATTGAGCAGTAGTTGGCGGCGGCGTGGCGACGTGGATGCAAGGACAAGCATGAAGTCCGCTCTCTGACTTAACAAGTTGGTAAATTCGTAATTTGGTAATTGAAAGACACGTATACACGCCCGCCGAAACCCGGCTCAATCACCAAATTACCAAATTACCAAGTTACCAAATCACGAAGCCCGGCCTGGATTGCATCCAACTTGCGGATGAGTGCGAGTGCCACATCAACGCTGAGCATGGGCGCGAACCTGCGCAATGGCGAAGCCGAGTTCCGGGTGTGGGCGCCGCGGGCCCGGGAAGTGATCCTTCGTTTATTCGAGAACACCCCCGGCCCGGCCAACATCGGGCCGGACCGGGGCACCCGCTCGGACAGCCGCGATTTTTCGATGCGGCGCGAGGGCGATTATTTCACGGCTGCGCTGCCGGCGCGGGCAGGCTACCGCTACTTCTACATCGTGGGTGGAGGCAAGCCGCTGCCGGATCCGGTCTCGAGGCTGCTCCCGGAAGGGGTTCATGGGCCGACCGAAATCGTGGATCCCGATTCGTTTCGCTGGTCCGATGAGGGCTGGCGCGGGCTCGAGATCCGCGACTACATCCTCTACGAGCTGCACGTGGGGACGTTCACGCCGGAGGGAACGTTCGACGGCGTGATCGGCAAGCTCGCTTACCTGAAGTCACTGGGAATCACGGCGATTGAGCTCATGCCCGTTGCCGCATTCCCCGGAACGCGCAACTGGGGCTATGACGGCGTGTCGCCGTACGCCGTGCAAGCCAGCTATGGCGGACCGGAAGGACTGAAACGGCTGGTGAACGCGGCGCATGGCGCAGGTCTCGCGGTCGTGCTCGACGTTGTTTACAACCACCTCGGCAATGAAGGGAATTATCTGGGGCAGTTTGGGTCGTATTTCACCGACCGTCACCAGACCCCGTGGGGCGGCGCGGTCAATTACGACGGGCCGGACGCGGCGCCGGTGCGGCGCTACGTGGTGGAGAACGCGCTGTACTGGGTTCGCGAGTACCACGTGGACGGGCTGCGGCTGGATGCGATCCAGACCATTTACGACGATTCACCGAAGCACATCGTGGAGGAGATTGCCGAGTCGGCGCACGCGCTGGGGAGCGAGTTGGGGCGGCAAGTATGCGTTATCGCCGAGACCGACGAAAACGATGCGCGCTATTTCCGCGCGCCGGAGCAGGGCGGCATGGGAGTGGACGCGGTGTGGAGCGATGACTTCCACCACGCGCTGCACACGATGCTGACCGGCGAAAGCAAAGGCTATTACCAGGATTTCGGCCAGCCGGAGCAACTGCTGCGGGCGTTGAATGAGGGCTTCGCCTTCCAAGGCGAGCCGTTCAAGTTTTGGGATGGGCGACCGCGCGGGACGCCGGCAGCGGATGTCCCTCTGTACCGGCATGTGATCGCGACGCAGAACCATGACCAGGTCGGCAATCGTGCGAAGGGCGAGCGGCTGACGTCACTGGTACCGCGCGGAGCGAGGAAAATGGCGGCGGCGTTGCTGCTGCTGTCGCCACATACGCCGCTGTTGTTCATGGGGCAGGAATACGACGAAGAGGCGCCCTTCCAGTTTTTTACCGATTACGGCGATGCGATACTTCAGAAGGCGGTGAGCGAAGGACGCCGGAAGGAATTCGCTGAGTTCGCGTGGGAAGAGGTTCCAGACCCACAGGACGCGGCGACGTTCGAGCGCTCGAGACTCAGCCTTCAGACTTCAGGCTCCGGGCTGCAGGGGGAGATGCTGGATTGGTACCGGCAGCTGATCGCCCTCCGTAAGCGACTCGTCACGGCGGAGGCGAGAACGTGCCGGGCGGAATGGTGCGAGCGAAGGCTAGTAGTGCAAGTTCCGCGAGAGAAGCCGGTGGTAATGGTGGTGGCGGGATTCCCGGGCAGCGGAAAGATCGTAGCAGGTGAGGGGTGGAAATGCGTGATGAGCGCGGAGGAGGACGGATACCTTACAGCGGTGTATGAGTGGGATTTGCGCTCGGGCTAGCGGCTATTCCCCTTCTTTCCGGCGCTCCGCGATGGCGATGGCTTCAACGAGCATCTTCTCCACTTGGCGGGCGCGGGCTGCGGGATCGCGGTAATAGAAAATCGTCAACAACCACCGGCGGCGGCGCGAGAGCGACATGAGCTCCCAACCCCGGCGGGCGCGGGGCTCACGCGCAAAGGCGACCTGCAGGACCGGCGGCAGTTCGTGCTCGGCTTCCATGGTGGAGAGCAGGCGCTCGGCAATCTGCTCGGCGCGGCGGCGGCGCGCCTCGTCGCTCTTCACGTCGGTGATCCACCAGGCTATCTCCTTGCGAAGCGCATAAGGCAGCGCGTCGTACCAGCGGCGGAAGCTCTTGTCTTCGTTCAACAGGTGCTGCAACTCGGGCGGCGTGGTCACCTCCCGTTTTTCCGTATCGGGTTGAAGGCGGAATTGGGCGGTGTCGCCGGGGCCGGCGCGCGCGGCTTTCTGCATGCGCTTGTTGATCAGCAGCACGTGGCCGCCGTTGCGGCTGGAAAACAGCGAGGTGCGGAAGGCGAAGCCGTTGATCTCGCCGGAGACCTTGAGGTTCCCGCCCTTTCCCCAAAGCTTCTTTACGTCGAAGGGAATGCGGATGATGACCCACTTCAGCGGCGTGCCAGAGCGCTGCAGGATGGCGCGGAACGATTTTGATTTCAGGCTCATCCCCGTCGCGTCGTCCCTACCGGACTTCAAACTCTCCTAAGCCCCACCAACCCAGCACAGCCGTGCTGGGCTACCAGCGGCCGTCCCTGCGGGACTACCGAATTGTCCGCGCTCGAGGGCGAGCGCGCTCCGGCGGAGCAATCAGTGCAAACCCACGGTACCGCGGACGGAGTCGATCAGCTTCTGCGAATCGTAACCGACACCGTCTTTGAACACTGTCTCGACATTTTCGATGTCGGCGATGTTTTTTGAAGGATCGCCTTTGATCACCACCAGGTCCGCCTGCTTGCCCTGCGCAATGCTGCCGATGCGATCGGCAACACCGAGCCACTGCGCGCCGTTGAGGGTGGCGATCTTGATGGCCTCCAGCGGCGTGAAACCGGCTTCGACCAGGAGTTCGACTTCGCGGTGGTCGCCGAAGCCGGCCACCACTCCGCCGTAGCCGGTAGGATCCAGGCCGGCCAGCAGCAGGCCGTCGGCTTTGGCGAAGGCGAGCTCGAAATCCATTTCTTTCTTCAGCAGTACAGCCCAAGGATTGTCTTTCGAACCGGCGATCATGGCGCGACGCGACAGATAGTCGTTGCGCGATTCCGTCAGCATGCTGTCGAGCACGCGCTTCATGTACGGCGAGGGCTGCGGCGGCGCGCTGCCGGCGGCTGGCAGACTCATGGAAGGACGGTTCGGGACAAACGTCTCAAACACCGGCAGCGTCGAGGTAACTGCGACCTTGTGGGCAATCAGGTCACGAACGATGTCTTGGATTTCGGAAGCGTTGATGTCGGTGGCGAGCAGCTTGTCGCGAATGTCCTTCTGGTCGGGACACTGGTCGGGCTTCTTATTCGGCGCGAGCTCGCCGTCCACCACCAGCCCGTGCTCGAGGTCGTCAATGCCGAGCGCAGCGGCCTCATGGAAGCCGATGGAGCAGAGGTGGCCGGTGAGCTTCATGCCGAGCTTGTGCGCCTCGTCGATTGCCGCGGCCAGCTCGGCGTGCGTGATGTGCATGTACGCCTTGTAATTGTTGGCGCCCTCAGCGGCCCAGTAGACAACGGTGCGGCGGGCGTCGTCGGCATCCTTGAGCTCGTGCATCTGCGGGGTGTAAGCGCCGGCGCCCTCAAGATACGGGCCGGTGGGGACGATGTGTGGGCCGATCATGCGCCCGGCATCAATGTCGCGCTTCAGGCTGAGGTCGGTATAGGCGTCGAGCGCGCCGGTGGTTCGGATGGTGGTAACGCCATTCGCGAGATACAGACGCGGAGCGCTGAAGTCGCTTTCCGTGTAGTGAATGGGGCTGAGCGCGCCGGGATAGACAAGGTGATCGTGCATGCCGACCAGGCCGGGGATGACGGTGCGCCCGGCAAGATCGAGGACCTTCGCGCCCGCGGGCGGGGCGGCATCGCTGACCGACTGAATCTTGCCCTGGGAGATGACAATGGTGTAGTTCTCGCGAGCAAGCGCTCCGGTGCCGTCAATGACGCGAACGTGAGTGAGCGCGATGGTGGGTGCATCCACGGTGACGAAGGCGCGGACTGCCGGCGAGAGGGTTTGCGCGGCGGCGCAGGCGGCACACAGAAGAACTGCGAGCAGTCGGATCATGGATCACCCCGAAGGCGAAACATAGTACCAAGTGCCAGGTACGAAGTGGCAAGTGCGCGGATGCTAGAATCAAGAAATACGCAGGCTGCCGCTGCCGCCACTACACACGCGAGGACGCGTGTGCCACTATGGACCGCCAGCACATCCGAAATTTCGCAATCATCGCCCACATCGATCACGGCAAAAGCACGCTGTCGGACCGGCTGCTGGAGCTGACGGGAGCGCTGTCGGCGCGCGAAATGCAGGGACAGGAGCAGGTGTTGGACGCGATGGACCTGGAGCGCGAGCGCGGCATCACCATCAAAGCGCATTGCGTGCGCATGAACTACACCGCGCATGACGGCCAGACCTACCAGCTCAACCTGATTGATACGCCGGGACACGTGGATTTTTCTTACGAAGTCTCGCGCGCGCTGGCCTCCTGCGAGGGCGCGCTGCTGGTGGTGGACGCGACCCAGGGGGTCGAGGCGCAGACGCTGGCCAATTCCTACCTGGCCATCAATCACGGTCTGGAGATCATTCTCGTCATCAACAAGATTGATTTGCAGAGCGCGGACGTGGAGCGCACCAAGGAGATGATCGAGGGGGCGGTTGGGCTGGACGCCTCGCACGCGCTGCTGATCTCGGCCAAGACCGGGCAAGGCGTGCCCGACGTGCTGGAAGAGATCGTGCACAAGATTCCGCCACCGAAAGGCTCGCCCGAGGCGCACCTGCAGGCGTTGATCTTCGATTCCTGGTTCGATTCCTACCGCGGCGTGGGCGTGCTAACGCGCGTATTTCAGGGCACGATCCGCAAGAAGCAGAAGATCCGGCTATGGTCGAACGGCAAAGCGTTCGAAGTGGAGACCGTCGGGGTGCAATCGCCCAAGCCTGTGGAGGTGGACGAGCTCGCGGCCGGCGAGGTGGGATTCATTTTCGCCAACCTGAAGAACGTGGCCGACACGAAAATCGGGGACACCATCACCGAGGACGAGCGGCCGGCGATCGAACCGCTGCCGGGATTCGAAGAGCTGAAGCCGATGGTCTTTGCCGGACTGTACACGGTGGACGCGCACGAACACACCCAACTGCGCGAAGCGCTGGAGAAATTGCGGCTGAACGATTCCTCGTTCTTCTTCGAGCCGGAAAGCTCGGTGGCTCTCGGATTCGGGTTCCGCTGCGGATTTCTCGGGCTGCTGCACATGGAGATTATTCAGGAGCGGCTGGAGCGGGAATTCAACGTTGACCTGATCACCACCGCGCCGGGCGTGCGCTTCAGGGTGACCAAGACGGACGGTGAAGTTCTCGAAGTGGACAATCCCTCGAAGTGGCCGCCGCAAGGGGAAATCCAGAAGGTGGAAGAGCCGATCATTCTCGCGACCATTATCTCGCGCGAGGAATATGTGGGCGCGATCTTCAAGCTGGTGGAGGAGAAACGCGGCAAGCAGAAGAACTTCGAGTACCTCAGCGGAGGTCGGGTGATGCTGAGCTACGAGCTGCCGCTGACCGAGATCGTGCTCGATTTCTACGACAAGCTGAAGAGCGTGTCGCGCGGGTACGCGTCGCTGGATTACCACTTCGCAGGATACTGGGAATCGCCGATGACGAAGCTGGACATCCTGGTAGCGGGGGATCCGGTGGACGCTTTGTCGATCATCGTGCACCGGGATTTCGCCTACGAGCGCGGCCGGGCACTGGTATCGAAGATGCGAGAGCTGATTCCGCGGCAAATGTTCGAGGTGGCGATCCAGGCGGCGATCGGGGCCAAGGTGATCGCGCGCGAAACCGTAGGCGCCATCCGCAAGAACGTACTCGCCAAATGCTACGGCGGGGACATCACGCGCAAACGCAAGCTGTTGGAGAAGCAAAAGGAAGGCAAGCGCCGTATGAAACGCATCGGCAAGGTGGACATTCCGCAGGAAGCCTTCCTGGCGGTGCTGAAGGTCGGCGAATAAAAAGCGAAAACCTGATTAACGCCAGCGTTTCGAAAACGCCCAAAACTCCGGAAAATAAAGGCAGAACTTACACGCTTGCTTCGTCGGCGAGCGTCAATGGCGGGTTTTCATCAGCTGCGGTGTGCAAAACCCGTAGCCGCTGCGGTTAGGTCAGCTGCCTCGAGTCGTCGGCGCCTAAAAGCTGGCCGCAGCCACGTAAGGCATTGATTCTCGACCTGCTTGTCGGCTGCCACAGATGTAATGCAGAACAGGTAAGTAGCTGGATTCTTAGAGGTTGGACCGCGGCAAGAGGAGAAATCCACAGTGTTTTGCACAGAATTGCGGAAAACAGGCAGCCGCGGCAACCTGGCTTGTATGGGGGACGAGTGAAACCCACCGTGATCAACAAAAAAGCCGCCCAGGCGGGCGGCTTTTTTGCATGCTGAATCCCTATCTCGGAGGTTTCTGAGCCGGCGGTGCTGTGGTGCGTGGAGCGGCCGGCTTAGAACTCGATGGCCCAATCTGCTTGGAATTCGACGGCGGCCGCTGCGCCGGGGCCGAGGAAGTCGGAGCCGGAACGCCTGATTGCGCGTTGTATGCGGTCACGATTTCCTGAGTCAGGTCGGTCGTCTGCGCCGCCCACAGAACCGGGCTTTGCGGATTGGAGACATCGAGAATCATGGAGTAGCCGTTCTGCTTGGCGTACTTGTCGAGAACTTCCATGACTTTGCCACCGACACGGTTGAGAATGTCGTTCTGCTGGTTCTGGAAATCGCTCTGCGCGTCCTCGTAGTTACGCTGAAAACTCTTCTTCTTAGCGTCGATGTTGCGCGCGAGCTCGTTGCGGGCCTGCTCGTTGAGCTTGTCGCCCTGAGTCTGAAGCTGCTTCTGCAGGTTCTCGATATCCTGGTTGGCAGCGTTGAGTTCCTTCTGCTTGGGCTCAAACTTCGCCTGGAGAGTTTCCAGGTCGCGCCGCCCCTCATTGGTCATGAAGATCGCATTCTGAATACTGATGATACCGATGCGACCAGTAGCGGCGGAGGGAGCGACCGTGTTAGGGGCAGCGCCAGCCGGTGCGGCGGCGGCAACGCCCGTTTGTGCCAGGGCAGTCATGGTGAGCAGCGCCACCGGCAAAATGAAGCGGAGAAGCTTGCGTGTCATTGGTAAGTTTTGGACTCCTTCGGGACAATCTCCGGCAATTCCCCAGAAACACCTCAGAACGGGCACACCTGGAAGATTTCGCGGAAAGACGCAAGGCGATTATAGGTGGGACTTGAGTTAAGGTCAACGCCGTCGCCGCCAATCCCAGCATTTACGCCCCAAGAGGAAGGTGTTGCCCGACGACTAGAAGGTGGTGGCCACGGTGAAGCGGAATGTCTTGATGGGCTCCTTCAGGTTCCAACCGGGGGCAAAGTTGGCCAATGCCTGGCGGTAGCTGAAATCGCCAAAGCCGCCCTGCGGGAACATATCGCGGGTAATTAGGCTCGGCGTGTTGGTGAAGGTGTTCAAGCGCAGCGGATTGTAGGCCCAGTAAACCCGGAACGGGGCATTGACGATCGGCATGATGACCTGCACTTCGAGGCCGGTGGAGGCACGCGGCCGCCAGTTGGAAGCGCCGACGACGTGGAGATTGCTGCCGAACGCCAACGGGGTGCCGCCGCCGCAGTTGAAGGAGAGATCCAGGCTCGGGCATCCAAAGGCGGTGGTATTCAGGGTATTCAACTGCGCCGGGTTGATCTGCAGTTGCGAGGTGCGGGTGATGGCGTCGAAGCCGAGGTCGAAGAAAGGCGCGAGCGTTACCGGCCCGATGATAGGGATGCGGTACTCGACGTTGGAAACGACCTGGGTGTCACCACCGGGGAAGATGATGCGGCTGACCGGCAGGGGCACGGTCCACTGGCCCTGGCGCGGGTTGCTGGGGTCCTTCAGGACGGCGCTGCCGTCGGGGTTGGTGAGGCCAAAGTCCACACGCTCGACAAAGAAGGCCACCGGGGAAATAGCGCGAATATCGAAGCCGCGAATATCGGTATCGCCGCCCATGTAGAAGCGCTCGAAGGGAGGAGCGACACGGCCGGAGTAGCCGCTGATGAATGAAGCCTGCAGGCGAATGCCGAGGGAATTATGGCCGTCACGATTCGGCTTGAAACCCTGCATCGGCGTCCACTTGGTAAAGGCGACCAGCGGACGAACAAAGGAAACATTGCCGCCGATGCCGGCAATATCGCCGCCCAGGAACAGGCTGCGGCCATGGTGCGGGCGCACCGGATTATCAATGGTGTTGACGACAAAGCTGGGCAGCAGCTTGCTGGTGACGACGCCGGTGAGCGAGTTCGGGCCGGTAATGTTGCGGAAGTTCAACTCCTGGAAGTAAGCGCGCGAGAAGTCGCTGAAGACGCTCAGCGACGAAGTATCAAAGGAATAGCCCAGCCCGACGCGCTTGAAGGAGCGCCGCAGCGGGTAACTGCCACTCACGGTGAATCCGGTGCGGGTCTGGCTGAAGTTCTGCAACGATTGCAGCACGCTCTGCGGCAGGTTCAGGGTGGTGCCGGCGACGATGTTGGCCTGTTGCGCCTGGTCGAAGTTGAACTTCTGGGTGAATACGGTGAAGCCGAGCTGGAGCGGGCGATCGAAGGTGTAGGGTTCGGTAAAGCCGAACATGATGTTGCGCTGGCGGCTGCCGAGGCTGGCGGTGACGCTCAAGGTCTCGCCCAACCCGAGGAAGTTATTGGTCTCGTAGCTGAGTCCGATGAACGAGCCGGCCAAACCGCTGACGCCGCCGGTCAGGCCGATACTGTTCTTGCCCTTCTCCTTGACCTTGAGGGTGATATCCACCGTGGCTTCCTGGTTGTTCTGCTTGATCTCGGAATCCTGCTCGGAGGTGAGCTTTTCGAAGTAGCCGAGCTGGTTGAGCCGCAGGATACTCACGTCCCAGAGCTGTTTATTGAAGACGTGGCCCTCTTCGACGCCGAGCTCGCGGCGGATCACCTTATCGCGGGTGGTGGTGTTGCCTTTGAACTCGATGCGGCGGACGTAGTACGGCTTGCCCTCGTCAATATCAATGTTAATGCTGATGAGCTTCTTTTCGTCGTCGAAGGTGGTGTCGGGAACGGGGGTAAAGTTGATGTATCCGAGAGAGCCGTAGGCGTCCTGCAGGTTCTTGAGGCCTTTGCGAATCAGCTCAATGTTGAAGATCTCGCCGTCCTTGATGGGCATGGCGCGGCGCAACAATGCTGTGTTGGTGATCGCCTTGTTGCCGGTGAACTTGATTTCCTTCAGCCGGTAGCGCTCGCCTTCTTCCACCGGGACGGTGATGTCAATCACCTTGCCGGGCCCGTGCATGATGAGCGGAATGTGGAAGCCAGCCGAGCCGGTATCGCGCGTCTGCGTCTTGGGGTCTTTCACCAGCGCCTTGAAGTAGCCGCGGCGCTGGAAGGCATCTCGCACCCGTTCCATGTCCTCGCTCAGCTTGGAGGCGTTGTAGGTGCGGCTGAAGATGTTCTCCAGGAAGATGGAGTGGGGAATGCCAATCGGCCGCAGGTTAGCCATGGAGTAGCGCAAGGTGCGGCTGTTGACGTGCTTATTGCCTCCAAACTTGATGTTCCCGACCTTGATCTTCGGCCCTTCCTTGACCACGAACGTGATGCCCACGGCGGCGGGCGGAATGGGACGAACCTCGGTGCGGATGGTGGCGAACTGGCGACCGTGCTCGCCGAGCAGTTCCTTGATCACGACCTCGGCCTTCTTGACCTTGGTGGGGTCGTACTGGCTCTCCTGTGTAAGAGAAACCTTGCGCTCCTTGAACCGGTCGAGCACGTCGCTCTGCGAAATGGAGTTCAGTCCCACATACTTGATCTCGCGAATCGTGGGCTTTTCCTTCACGTACACGTGGATGATCCAGCCCTTGGCCGATTCCTCGCGTTCCAGACGAATGTCGTCGAAGTAGCCGGTGTTCCATAGCGAATTGAAGTCGCGCTCCAGGGCTGCCTGGTCGTAAACGTCGCCCGGCTTGGTGAACATACGGGCTTTAATGGTCTCGCACGGGATACGGCGGTTACCGTGGCAGTCGACTTCAGTGATGAGATCGCGCTGGGCCTGAGCGCGTGGTGCGAAAACCAGGAGCGAAGCCACTAGCAGAAGCAGAGCGGTCACCAGCCGAGTGAGGCCGGGGAGTCGAGGTAGGCGACGCCGGGCACCGGATGCGTCGTGCCCGGGCACCCGAAAATGATCCTCAAAAATCAGAATAGTCCGACCTCAAAGGCAAGATGATGCGGAATTGGTAATTATACAGGCCGAGCCCGCAGTCCTCGCAACACGGCTCCGCGAGGCGCGCGAGGCTTCCTGTTGCAATACACTGGAGCGCGGGAAAAGTCGTATGGACCTCGACAATTTGCGCGCGTATTGCCTATCTTTCGCGGGGACGAGTGAGGGCCTGCAGTGGGGCGACGCCCTGCTGTTTCGCGTCGCTAACAAAATCTTTGTGACTGTTTCGCTGGGCGATGTACCGCCGCGATTTACGGTGAAATGCACGCCCGAACGCTGCGCGGAGATGCTGGAAGTCGACGGCATTAGGCGTGCGCCATATGTCGGCAAGCATGGCTGGGTTGAAGTGAAGCGCATTGACCTGCTACCGGATGAGGAGATGCGCGAGTTGATTGCCGCGTCCTACGAGAATGTGCGCCGCAAGTTGCCGAAGACATTACAAGCGAAGCTCGACGGCGAACGACAAAGCGGCCGCGCTAAGGCGCGGACGGCCAGAAGACGACGATCGGCCATTGGCAACTCGTGAAGGGGGCCATCGCGTGCCTCAGCGTGGCAATTTGACTCTCAATCATCCGCTACGCTAGCCTCAAAGCTTCTGCCCTCGGCGTGGGGCTTCCCTATGCGAATTCACCGCAAGTTGCTGCTCGCGTTGGTGTTGGCCACGAGCGCCGGGGTGTACGCGTGGGCCGCGCCGATTCACGCGGTGCGGGCGCAGCACGGCATGGTCGTCAGCCAGCACGAGCTGGCGTCGATTGCGGGCGTGGACACCATGACCAAGCTTGGCGGCAACGCGGTGGACGCCGCCGTCGCCACCGGCTTCGCGCTGGCCGTAGTGCATCCTCAGGCAGGAAACCTGGGAGGAGGCGGATTCATGCTCATCCGCCTTGCCGATGGAAAATTCCACTTCGTTGATTTTCGCGAAAAAGCGCCGGAGGCAGCCACACGCAACATGTACCTGGACGCGCAGGGAAATGTTATTCCGGACGCCAGCCTGGTTGGGTACAAAGCGATCGCGGTGCCAGGATCGGTGGCAGGACTGGTGTACGCGCAAAGGAAGTACGGCAAGCTGCCGCTGAAGAAGGTGATGGCACCGGCCATTCGGCTGGCAACAGAAGGTTTCGCGCTGGCTTGGGAGGACACCGAGGATCTCAAGAATCCGAAATACCACCTGGGCGAATTCGCCGAATCGAAGCGCGTCTTCCAGCGCGGCGGCCGGTTCTACCAGCCGGGCGAAATCCTGCAACAGCCGGAGCTGGCGCATACGCTGGAGAGGATCGCCAAGAACCCCGATGAGTTCTACCGCGGCGCAATGGCGAAGGAACTCGCCGCTTTCGTCCAGACAGGCGGAGGACTCCTCACCGAAAAAGATCTCGCCGCCTATGAAGTCAAGGAGCGCGAGCCGGTACACGGAACGTACCGCGGCCTCGATATCTATAGCGCCCCGCCGCCGTCTTCAGGCGGGATCACTCTGATCGAGCTGCTCAATATCCTCGAGGGCTACGATCTGAAGCAGTTCGGTGCGGGCTCGGCCGAGGCCATCCATCTGACCGTGGAGGCGTTCCAGCGGGCGTTTTTTGATCGCGCGGAGTTTCTTGGCGACCCGGATTTTTCCAAGGTGCCGGTGGCGCAATTGATTGACAAGAAGTACGCGGCCGCGTGGCGAGAGTCGCTGGATCCCAACAAGGCATCGCCGGCGGCGCTGAAGCGACCTGCAATCTTCACCGAGCTGGAGCGCTACGCGCAGTCGCACCAGCGGGTGACCGGACCGGAGTCGCACAGCACCACGCACTATTCGGTGGTGGACACGGAAGGTAACGCGGTGGCGGTGACCACCACGCTGAACGAGAGCTTCGGGTCGGCAGTCACGGTGGAGGGGCTGGGATTCTTGCTGAACGATGAAATGGACGATTTCTCGTCCAAGGCTGGAGTGCCCAACATGTTCGGGCTGATCCAGGGGGAAGCCAACGCGATCGGGCCGGGCAAGCGCCCCCTGTCGGCGATGGCGCCGACTATCGTAACCAGCAACGGAAAGCTGCTGATGGTTTTGGGATCGCCGGGCGGGCCGCGGATCATTACGGTGGTAGCGAATGTACTGATCGGTGTAGTGGACTACGGGCTGGATATCCAGCAGGCGGTGAACGCGCCGCATTTTCACCAACAATGGCAGCCGGACTGGATTTACACCGAGCGCGTCGGGTTTTCTCCCGATACGCTGAAGCTGTTGCGCGAGATGGGGCACCAGTTTGCAGTGAAAGACACGCTGTATCCCAACGGCTTCTGGGGTGACGCCGAGTGTATCGCCATCAACAGCAAAACTGGCGAGCGGCTGGGGGCGAGCGATCCAAGGCATAATGGGAAGGCGGTAGGATTCTAGGCGTCAGTCTTCCGTCGTCAGCCTTCAGGCACAGACCGGCGGGTGTTGCTGAAGACTGACGACCGACGACTGAAGACTGAAGACTTATGATCAAAGCGGTTTCGACATTTCCCTACATTCGCGAGCGGCTGCATCCGGGGCTGCTGGAAGGATTGCAGCGCGCCGGGGCGGAGGCCATCGAAATCTTCGCATTCCGTGGCCACGTGGACTACGCCAACCGGCGTCAGCACGTGACCGAACTGGCGCAGTGGTTCAAGAGCTCGGGAGTGCCGCTGAATTCGGTGCACTCCCCGATGTACAGCAGCTACGAGTGGAACGGGCGCGAAATGTCGCCGATCAATATCGCCGATCCGGGGCGCAAGCAGCGCATCGAGGCGATGGACGAGATCAAGCGCGCGCTGGAGATCGCCGAGCAGGTACCCTTTCGCTTCCTGGTGCAGCACGTCGGCGTGGGCAACGAGGAATTCGATGAACACAAATTCGAAGCGGCGCTGACTTCGGTCGAGCACCTGCGCGCGTTTGCCAAGCCGTTGGGGGTCAAACTCCTGCTGGAGAACATCCCGAATGAGCTCTCGACGCCGGAACGGCTGATGGAACTGCTGCACGTAGCGCATTTCGACGATGTTGGCGTGTGCTTCGATGTAGGCCACGCGCACATCATGAGCGACGTGCCGGGCGCGTTCGCGGTATTGAAAGAGCACATCTTCTCCACGCATGTGCACGACAATAAAAAAGATAAGGATATGCACCTGTGGCCGGGCAAAGGCAGCGTTGACTGGGCGGCGACCATGAAGCTGCTGCAGTCAGCACCGCAGGTGCCGCCACTGCTGCTGGAAATCGAGGGCGAGGGCATGGACCAGGGCAAGGTGACGAGCGGAATCGGGGAAGCATTCCGAAAGCTGGAGCCCGCAGGTTAGGCTCTTGGCGTTGGGTTCTAGGCTCGGCATGAGTTGCCGGAGCCCAGAGCCGAGAGCCTAGAGCCTCTGAGACGATGGCAATGCAACAGACACAAACCGAAGCGCCGGTCGCTCGCATCGGCGACATTGGCAAGCACGACGGACAGACGGTCGAGATCCGCGGCTGGCTCTACAACTTGCGGGAGAGCGGGAAGCTGCTGTTTCCGCAAATCCGTGACGGCAGCGGCGTGATCCAGGGTGTGGTGCCGAAGAATCAGGCGCCGGAAGCCTTCGAGGCGCTGAAGGGACTGACCCAGGAGTCCAGCCTTATCGTGCGCGGCAAGGTGCGCGCCGACAAGCGCGCGCCCGGCGGCTACGAACTCGACGTCAGTGAAGTAAAGATCCTCCAGAAAGTTCCCGAGAACGATCCCTACCCGATTTCGCTGAAGGAGCACGGCGTTGATTTCCTGATGGAGCACCGCCACCTGTGGCTGCGAACGCCGCGGCAGGCGGCCATCCTGCGCGTGCGGGCCGAGATCATCAAGGCGGTGCGTGATTTCTTCGACGGCCAGGGATTCGTGCTCACCGATCCGCCCATTCTTACGCCCGCGGCCTGCGAGGGCACGAGCACGCTGTTTCCCGTGGACTATTTCGACGAAGAGGCCTTTCTCACGCAGTCGGGGCAGCTCTACATCGAAGCCACGGCCATGGCGCTGGGGAAGGTCTATTCCTTCGGGCCGACGTTCCGCGCGGAAAAATCAAAGACGCGCCGACATCTGACCGAGTTCTGGATGGTGGAGCCGGAGCTGGCCTTCGCCGATCTGGACGACCTGATGAGCTTGGCCGAGGGCCTGATCACTCACATCGTCGGGCGCGTGCTGGAGACGCGACGGAAGGACCTGGAGCTGATCGGGCGCGATGTGGCGTTTTTGGAGAAAGTTCACGGGCCGTTTCCACGCATCACCTACGATGAAGCAGTTGCCATCCTGCAAAAGGGCTTCGCCGAGGGCAAGCTGGAAACAAAATTTGAGTGGGGCGGGGATTTCGGTTCGCCGGACGAGACCTACATCTCGGCGCAGTTCGACCGGCCCGTGATGGTGCACCGTTACCCGGTCGAGGTGAAAGCGTTTTACATGGAGCCGGACCCGAACAATCCGAAAGTCGCGCTATGCGTGGATGTGCTCGCTCCCGAGGGGTATGGCGAGATTATTGGCGGCTCGCAGCGTATCGCCTCGTACGACCTGCTGCTGAAGCGCATTCACGAGCATGGGCTGCCGGAAGAAGCGTTCAAGTGGTATCTCGACCTGCGCAAGTACGGCGGGGTGCCGCACGGCGGCTTCGGCATGGGAATCGAGCGCGCGGTGGCGTGGATCTGCGGCCTGGAGCACGTGCGCGAGACCATTCCGTTCCCCAGGATGTTGCACCGGTTGTACCCGTAGAGTCTGTCGGTCTATCAGTCTCTCAGTCACACATGACCGCAAGACTGGCCGGCCGAAAGACTCATCGACTGAAAGACTGACAGACCGCTATGCCAGAAAGCACGACACCGCACACCGCAGCCACGCCCGGCCCCATCCTGGCCGACGGAATCACGCCGAAGAAGATCCGCGTCATTGGCGTGCCCCTCGACCTTGGCCAGACTCGCCGCGGTGTAGACATGGGCTGTTCGGCAGTGCGGGTGGCTGGTTTGGAAGCGCGGCTGGAGGCGCTCGGGCACAAGGTGGAAGACGCCGGCAACGTTTCGGTCGCCATCGCCGAAACCAAAACCTTTGGACATGCCAGCGCCAAGTATCTGAAGGAAATCACGCAGACCTGCACCAAGGAAGCCGAACTGGTGGTCAAGACGCTGGAAGCCGGCAAGGTGCCGCTGGTGCTGGGCGGCGACCACTCGATCGCGGTGGGAACCGTTGCCGGGATCGCGGAGTTTTACCGCCGGCAGGGCCAGAAGATCGGCCTGCTGTGGATTGATGCGCACAGTGACATCAACACGCCCGACAGCTCTCCCAGCGGCAATGTGCATGGCATGCCCCTGGCTGCGATCATGGGAATCTGGCACTCGGAGCTGGCCAATATCTTCGGCTTCTCCCCCAAGGTGCGGCCGGAGAACTGTGTGTTGGTGGGCGTGCGCGACATTGACACCATCGAGCGGGAAAACATCCGGCGCGCCGGCATTGAAGTCTTCACCATGCGCGACATTGACGAACGCGGCATGCGCACGGTGATGGAAGAGGCGTTGCGCATGGCCGGCCGCGGCACCGCCGGATATCACGTGTCGCTCGACATGGACTGGATTGACCCCGAAGACGCCCCCGGCGTCGGTACCCCGGTACGTGGCGGCGCCACCTATCGGGAGGGCCACCTGGCGATGGAGATTATCGCCGACCACGGTCGCATGGTGAGCTTCGAGATCGTAGAGGTGAACCCGGTGATCGACGAGCACAACCGCACCGCCGACTTGGCTGTGGAATTGGCGCTCTCGGCGTTCGGCAAGAAGATTCTCTAGACGGGAATCACCGCAGACGCTCGGCCAGCAGAACCGCCACGAACACCACCAGCGACAACCCCACGGAAATGCGGCGCAGGCGTACCGGATCAACCCGCACATAGCCGCGATTGCGCAGCGACAGCACAACCATGGTGCTCAAGTAGGCCACGGGCAGCGAGAGCGCCGCGAACAACAGCGCCCAGAGCAACTGGTGGGACAGCAGGGCCATGATCGTGTCGCTCACATTATCCTCGGACGTAGAGGCCGGTACCACCAGGAACAGCGGCAGCGACTCGGATGTCGCTGACCATGGCTTGATTATCTCCAGCGGGATGGCCTGCTTTCAACACTGCTCCGCTAACCAGTTGAAAACAGGCTGCTTATTGCGTTGCCTGGCGCAGGGGGATTGAAATCTGCCGACCGTCAGGTATGATGAACCTGCGTTGTTTTGAAGCGGTTGAGAGCAGTCTCTGCTACACCAGCGTGCCCTGCCTCCGAAGTTCCGATTCAAGATCCAACGTAACAATTCAGAAAAGGAATTTGCACCACCATGGAACAAGGAACAGTGAAGTGGTTCAACGACGCCAAAGGATACGGTTTCATTAGCCGGCAGAATGGCGAGGACGTGTTCGTGCACTACTCGGCCATCCAGAGCGGCGGCTTCCGCAGCTTGCAGGAAGGCCAGGCCGTGCAGTTCAATGTCGTCAAGGGACCCAAAGGCTGGCAAGCGGAGAATGTTCAGCCCGTCCAAGGCTGAATTCGCGTTGAAGAAGCATTCTAGGGCGGCTGCGGCCGCCCTTCTTGTTTGAGTTCTGCTACTGATTGTGTCTGCGTCGAACTGGGAAACGTTTGGTAGCTTGGTGGCAGATTACATCATAGTTTTTGCGAATTAGTGCTGGCTACCGACCTGCCGCTCGAAGGCGGTGAACTCGCCCTCCAGCTTCCATTGCAGCCGCGCACGCTCGCTCGACTTCAGGAACTGCCGGCAGGAGGTAGATAGTGCGTCCTCGGCCGCCAGAGGCTGGTCGTCGCGGCAACTGGCGCGGTGGAACTGACCGGCGTCCGCCCAGAGACTGGCGCCGGGAAGAAACGCGTACTCCAGCCCGTTGCGGGATATTCGCTTGAGCGTGGAATACGGCAGCTTGTAACTCTCGATCGCACGCAGGTATTCATGGTTCAGGTCGGAGCGGGCAACGCCTTCATCGTCAGTGGCCAGCGACACCGGCACGCCGTACTTCAAAAACATGAGCAGAGGATGGTCGGCATCGCGGACACCCAGGATCATGTCGTTGCTGGTGAGACAGACCTCCACGGCCACGTGCCGGCGCGCCATTTGCTGGAGCAGCGAGATCGCGTCCCGTTCATACATCACGCTGGCGGCATGGCCGATTCGCTCGGCGTGGCCGACCTCGAGCGACTCCCGCACGTGAAATTTCAACGCCTCGGGTGGAACCAGCGACATGGCCAGCTCGCCCGCATGCAGCGCGATGTGCACCTCGGGATACAGTTTGTGCAGGAAGTCCAGCATCTGCATATGCAGCGAAAAATCGTGCATGGGGACGTAGGCGTCCTCCGGCATCACCAGATTGATGCCTACTACTCGCGGGTCGGCAGTGGCCATCTCCATGCCGGCCAGCATCTCGGCAAACACCTGGTCGCGCGCGAAGCCGCGGTGAACTTCGTAGATAAAGCGCACGGTGACGCCGCAACCGGCGTCTGCGTTGAGCGACCCGCAGTGAAGCTCGTCGCGCATCTTCGCTTCAGCACGATCCAGCGTGAGGCGCGCGGCGGCAACGGCCGTTTCGATATGCTGTTCTATCAGCTTCTGCCTTTGCGCAGCCATGTCGCCGTTCCAGCTGATTGCGCCCAGGCGGAGCGCCGCGCCGCCGTCGGGCCCAAGCATGAGTTCGAGGTAGCGGACGTGCTCGTGACCGGCGCGAGAAACTGCTTCCGCCAGCATGGCGCCCATGTTGTCGCCCTTGGCGAGAGAAAACTTGCTGAAGGTATCGAAGAAGTGGTCGTGTCCGGATTCGACGCCCGGGGTGAAGTGGCGCATGGACCAGGCGTCAATCAGGTCGCGATAGAGCAGGTAGTCGCTGAAGGCGCGCGCCGCGGGCACGTGGCCCTTGGACTCGTCGCACAAAACCTTCGGCTCTGCCGGCGGCGGCTCTGGCTTGTTGACCGGCGGCAGCAGGCGGAGCGATTTGCGATCGACGCAGAGATTATCGTGCGCCGCAAAATTGATGAACGTCTCGGCATACACTGCGCCAGTGAGATGATTGTGAAGGTCGGCGCCCTTGGGAAACTGGCGCACGAATTCCAGCAACAGCGACGGCTGGTTGCGGATGGAATCCAGGTAACGCGCGGCGCGCAGTTCGGTGGGCGCACTCGCATTCGGAGGGCGCAGCCTGTGCCCGGGCTTCATCGGCGGCGACTGCGCAATGCCCAGGCACGAGGCTAGAAGGAAGCTGGCGAGAACGGTCCCGCGGCGGCTCAACCCCAAGGGTCACCTCGAATCGGTGCAGTGATTGTAGCGCGGGCGGCCGAATCTCAGGCTGCGCCCATTCTCGGACTGGCCAGGAAACCGCGAAACGCTTGTGTTTTGCGCCCTGCCGAGTCTGTGATAGTGTTAGCCGCATTTCCAGAGTGTCTCCCGGCCGCAGGCGGCCGGGGACCTGACAACCGTCCGCGACCAGCTCTCCGCGCCACAACTCCGGGGCCTCAGTCGAACCCGGCGGAGCGTTTGCGGGAAAGCGGCCTCCCCCCAGGCGGGCGTGTCTGATTTCAGCACGGAGTCCACAGCTCTATGGCGCTCGGTTTCGGCTTCAACAAAGCGAAGGTCCTCAGCTCGGCGGAGAAATACGTTCAACAGGGGAAATTGCAGAACGCGATTTCCGAGTACGAAAAGGTCGTCAAGGAAGATCCCAAGGACCTGACCGTGCTCAACACGATTGGCGACCTGTACGCCCGCCTGGGTCAGTCCGACAACGCGACAAAATATTTCCGCCGGGTGGGCGATGCCTACGCCGCCGATGGCTTCACCGTCAAAGCCATCGCCATGTACAAAAAGCTGACCAAGCTTGCGCCGAATTCCGTGGAGGGATTGCAGCGCCTGGCCGAGCTCTACACCCAACAGGGCCTGTACAACGATGCGCGCCAGCAGTACGTCACCCTCGCCGACTACTGGATGAAGGCCAACGACCTGGAAGCGGCCGCCCGCGTGTTCCAGAAGATGCTGGAGCTCGATCCGGAAAATGCCGCCATGCAGACCAAGCTGGCCGACCTCTACATCCGGATGGGCAAGAAGGAAGATGCGAAGGAGATTTATTTCCGCGCCGCCGAATCGCTTTACCAGCGCGCGGCCATGGATGCGGCCGACGAAGCGTTGGGGCAAATCCTCAAGATTGATCCGGCAAACCAGCGGGCACTGCTCAAGCGGGGACAAGTCGCGCTCGATTCCGGCGATGGCGCGGGCGCGATCGGGCACCTGCAGCGGGTCAACAATATTGACGGCAATCCCGACGCGCTCAGCCTGATGCTGCGCGCTCGCATGCTGAGTGGACAGCAGGCCGAGGCCGAGCAGACCGCCCGTAAGCTGGCCTCCGCGCACACCGACTACAGCGGCATCCAGGCCTATGCCGACTGGCTGATCAGCGCCGATTCTCCGACCCAGGGCCTTGCCTTGTACCAGGAGTTCGCCGCCCAGCTTTCGTCGGTCAACACCGAATCTCTCTCGCGGGCGCTGGACAGCGCGCTCAACAAGGTCAAGGACGATGTCCCGTCGCTGGAGATGGTCCGCAACCTGTACCGCAAAACCGGCGCGAAGACCCACATCGTTGAGACCACCGAACTGCTGGCGCATGCGCTGGTCCAGGCCGGCGACCTGAAGCGCGCGCGCGATCTGTACAAGGAGCTTTCCGAAGTTGAGCCGGAAAATCCGGCGCACGACCAGCATTACCGCCAGGTACTCGCCAAGCTGGGCGAGGACGCCTCTGTCCGCCAGTTGACGCCGCAGGAAGGTGCGCAGGCGTTTATGGTGGAGGAGTTGGAGATGAGCGCGCCCGCGGTGGCGCAGCAGTATTCGGAGGAAGTGGAGCTGGCGATCAAGTCGGCGCTCACCGATTCCGAATTGCTCGATTCCTACAACTTGCCGGCCAAGGCGCTGGCGCCGCTGGAAAAGGTCCTGCCGCAGGCCCCCAATGACATTCGCGTGAACCAGCGTCTGGCCTCACTGTACGGCGGCGCCAACCGTTTTGCCGATGCGGCGCGCTGCTGCGAGACGCTGGAGGTTCAATTCCGCAAGGCCGGTCACGCCGAGCAGGCCAAGCAATACCACGATATGGCGGCCAAGTATCGCGACCGCGCCGGCGCCGCCGAATTCGGCTTTGCAGACGCCGGCGGCCCGCCCGCGCCCGCGGTAGAAGTTGCGCCAGCGGCGGTTGAAGTTGAGGTGCAGCCCCCGGTTGCCACTGCTCCGGCTGCTCACAAAGAAATTGATATTTCAGAGGAATGGGAGACGCACGCTGCGCCAGTCGCCGAGGCGCCGGCCGTTTCCCCGGTTAAGGACCTTCTCGACGAGATTCGGTTCTACGTTTCGCAATCCATGTGGAGCGAGGCGAGCGCGGCTTGCGCTCGCGCCGAGGCTGTCGCACCCGACGACGCGGAACTGGCATCGCTGAAAGCGCAGATTCCGGCGGCTGCACCCGCTCCCGCCGAGTTTGCCATGGTCGTGGAACCGCCCGCCGCTCCTGCCGAGACGCCGGTGCAGGAGTACGTGATCGAGTCCCCAGCGCCGGCAGCCGAAATTTCTATGGAGGTCCCGCTCCCGGCGCCCGAGCCGGTGGTCGCGCCGCCTCCTCCGCCACCTCCGGCAGCACAGCCGGCTGCGGCCGCGAAAGCGGACGTGCTCGGCGACTTCGTCTCCGATCTTGAAGAATCGCTGCCCGCGGACTTCTCCGTCGCGGGAAAGCCCGCTGCGGCGCCGCCTCCGCCGCCGCCTCCAGTGGCCAAACCAGCCACCGCTGCTGCGGCTGCCGCCGCTGCTCCCGCCCCCGCCATGAAAGCTGCTCCTCCGGCCGAACCGGCGCACGAAGAAGCCAGTACCGTTCTGTCTGACATGTTCGCCGAATTCAAGGAAGACGCGGAGGCCTCCGCCGGTGAAGTCGAGGATCCGGAATCCCACTACAACCTGGGGGTCGCCTTCCGCGAGATGGGCCTGATGGACGAGGCTATCGGCGAGTTGCAAAAGGTCGCCCAGTCCATTGAGAAGGGCGCCACCTTCCGCGACACCATGCAGACCTACACCTGGCTGGCACAGTGCTTCATCGAAAAGGGCGTGCCGGAGGCAAGTTACAAGTGGTACGAAAAAGCGCTGAAGGTAGCCACCGACGACGAACAGCGGCTGTCGCTGCATTACGATTGGGCCAATGCCTGCGAAATTGCCGGCAACAAGCAAACCGCGTTGCAGCACTTTCTCGAGGTTTACGGCAGCAATATTGACTACCGCGACGTAGCCGAGCGCATCAAAGCCCTGAGGTCGTAGAATCCATTCATGGGTTCTGGCGAGCCAAGGGAGCAATCACGCGACGTGACGCCGGAAGCCAACTTATCATTCGGAACGAATCGCCTGCACCCTGTCGCGGATAACGTTACGGAGCCGCCCAAGCCCGCCAAGCAGCCCGGCGCCGACACCGGCGTCTCGCGCACTACCATCTGGCTGCACCGGCTCTCGCTGGTCATCTTCGTCATTTTCTGCATCGAGCTGGGCATGGTCCTGGCCGCGCTGCCCTGGACGCGCGTGTGGAGCGACAACAGCCTGGTCGCCGCCCATCCCGCGTGGCGCACCATCCTTCACGACAATTTTGTCCGCGGCGTGGTCACCGGCCTTGGGCTGGTGGACATCTGGATCGGCATCTGGGAGGCCGTCCACTACCGTGATCCCGGCAAGAAGAAGATTTCATAATTTCGTAACCCGGTAATTTGGTAATTTGTACGTGCGCTTCCCATGAGCGGCGCGCTTCGGTCACCAGAAATTACCAAATTGCGAGTTTACGAAATTACAAATTCATGGACGAAATCATCCCGCGTGCGCCCCTCGCCTACGAGAACAAGAAGTTCCTGAATAGTCCGGATGCGCGCATCCTGCGCATCCTGTCGGAATACTCCGAGCCGCTGGCGCGTTTTCGCCGCGAGCGCATCCAGGATACCGTCGTATTTTTCGGTTCCGCGCGCTTTCACAGCCGGCACGACGCGCAGCGAACTTTGGAACTGCTGGAGAAGCCGGGCTCACGCGCCCTGGCCTCGCCGGAGGAGCAGGAGAAGATCCTTCGCGCCCGGGCCGCCGTCGAAATGGCGGGCTACTACGAAGATGCGCGCAGCCTGGCCCACAAATTGACCGACTGGGCCATGCGGATTCCTTCCAAGCGGCGGCGCTTCGTGGTCACCACCGGGGGTGGCCCCGGCATCATGGAAGCGGCCAACCAGGGCGCGAGCGAAGCCGGCGGCAAGACCATTGGATTGAACATCAACCTGCCCTACGAGCAGATGCCGAATCGCTACATCAGCCCGGAACTCAACCTCGAGTTCCATTATTTCTTCATGCGCAAGCTGTGGTTCGCCTACCTGGCCAAGGCGCTGATCGTTTTTCCCGGCGGCTTTGGCACCTGCGACGAACTCTTTGAAATTCTGACCCTCGCTCAAACGGAGAAGCTCGCCAAGAAAATCCTGGTGGTCATGTACGGCAGCAAGTATTGGGACCGCGTGCTCAATCTCGATGCCATGGCGGAAAGCGGCACCATTTCGCCCGAGGACAAGAACCAGTTCAAGATGGTGGACTCCGTCGACGAAGCCTTCGACTACTTGAAGGACGGACTGACCAAATATCATCTGGGCCCGCCGCAAAAAATCGACAAAGCGCCCGAAATCGCCAAAACCAGGCCATGAAACCCGCCGCAGGCCGGGGAGCCATTAGCCCCTGCTACGCCCATTCATTCTTCCTGCCTAAGGTCTTCTTTCCATACCCCGAATGAGATGGCCGAAGTACGCTCCCGGCAACATCGTCAAGAATCCGGCTGGACCCCGCGAGGCGCCATGTTGTCAGGGAAACCCTTCGTCCATTTCACGATTGCTGTCCTCCTAAGCTGCTCAGCGCTCGCCCAAGTGCCCGCCGGAAACGAGCTCACGGAAAACCGCGCGGCGCCTGTCAGTGAGACGCCTGTCAGTGAGACGGTGGCGGCGCCGGTGGCTCCTGCCGTGGAACCGGTCCTCGCGGTAGCCGTGCCGTCGAACATCAGCCAGCAATGCCGTGATCACGCGGTCGACAGCAAAGCGTGCCGTTTTCACTGGGGCAGCGCGTTTCTGCAATCCTGGGAATTCGCCGGCGTCCAGACGCTCATGAACATGGCGCCGGACGCCCCGTTACGCTACCGGGCATTCCACGGCAAATGGATCCGCAATTGGTTTGACGCGGTTTCCAACATCGAGTGGACGCGCTGGAATGACGGCGATCCCTGGTACGGTACCTACGTCGGCCATCCGCTGATGGGCGCCGTCTACTCGAACATCTACATCCAAAATGATCCCCGCGGGATGGCCCTGCCCATCAGTACCTCCGGAGCGTATTGGACGAGCCGGCTGCGCGCCGGCGTGTGGTCCACCGCCTGGGCGGTGCAGTGGAAGGTCGGCCCATTGAGCGAAGCTTCCGTCGGCAACACCGGCAACTTTAGCTACTACTCGACTTCCAGCAAGGCCATGACGAATGGCACCGGGCTGGCCGATTTCATCATTACACCCGCCGGTGGGTTTGTCTTTGGAGTCGGCGAAGACATTCTGGACCGCTACGTCATTACCCGGCTGGAAAGCGTCAGCACTAACCCCGCCTTTCTGGTGGCGGCCGGAATTCTGAATCCCACGCGCAGCGTGGCCAACATGCTCCGCTTCAAGGCACCCTGGTACCGGGATTCGCGCAAGGTGCGGTAGCGGCAGCTCCGCAAGCGATACACTGGCTGCATGTCTCCGCTGGGCAAGGCGGCGCTGATTACCTTCGTCGTCTTCGTGGTCTGGGCGCTGACCATCGTCGCCGCCGCCGTGCTGCGCGGCCGCTTCCATCACATCTACCGAGCCCACCTGGGCGAGACCCGGCGCGAGCGCCACTTCCTCGCGTCACTGGCATTCTTCCTCACCTTCGGCATCGTGCGCATCATCACCTACTCGATTCGCGCGGGCGTTGGACCATTTCACGACCTCAGTGCAGGCGGGCGTCATATTCACCACCTGGTCTGGGGAATCCTCCTGCTCCTGATTGTCGGCTACCTGTGGCTGTCGGAGCTCGGGACGGGAGCGCGCGATGCATCGGTGTGGACCGGCCGGGTCACAGCGCTGCTGTTTGGCATCGGCGCGGCACTAACGCTGGATGAATTCGCTCTGTGGCTGAACCTCGCGGACGTGTATTGGTCAACGGAAGGCCGGGCCAGCATCCGCGCCGCGTTTTTCTTTGGCAGCCTGTTGTCAGTAGGTTTCTGGGGTGGACCGTTCCTGCACGCGCTCACGCGGCACGCCGTGGGGTTGCACAAGGAGTAGTCTCACGCCGCCGGCTTCTCGATATCCACCTTTGGCTCGATCTCTTCCTTCACCTTGCGCTCCACTGCTTTGGCGACGTAGCGCTCCTTCTTCAGATCCTGGCGCAGCAGGGCGTAAATACTCATGTACAGATTTGAAATCCACACTAGGGCAAAGCCACCGATGATGTAGCCGCGCCAGTCCTGGTAGAGCAGCTTGAAGCGGGTCAGCGCCAGGAAGATTGCCGTGATGTAGTGGCTGAAACAGTAGTGGCAAGTCAGCAGGTAGAAGAACTTGCGTTTCCAGAGCTGCGGCGCGTCTTCGCTCCTCTGCAGAGCGTAATCGCGTAGTTCGCGGAATACCTCCTCCTGGGTGACGGTCCAGGAGACTGCTGCCACGGCCAGCGCCATCACGAACAGCCACACGACTTGAGCGCCTAGGGTCACTCTGGTGGGATGCTGCGGGCGCAAGGCGGGATTGCGGGGGACACGAGTACCGGGTACCGTGTACCGAGGGCCGAGCGGAACACCGCACCAAAAAGGATTGTTCTATCGCTCGTTGCTCGGTACCCGGCACTCGCAATGCTTCTCTACTACATTACCGACCGCCGGCAGTTCACCGGATCAGAGGCGCAACGGCGTTTGGCCCTGTTGGCAAAGATCGCGGAGGCTGCACGCGCCGGCGTAGACTTCATTCAACTGCGCGAAAAAGACCTGCCCGCCGCACCACTGGAGATCCTTGCCAACCAAGCGGTGCGTGCTGTACGCGAGGCGGCACCCGCGGTTCGTGGCTCGGGCCTGAGTACTCGGTTGTTAATCAACTCCCGCATTGACGTTGCCCTCGCCTGCGGCGCCGACGGCGTGCACCTGCGTGGCGACGACATCTCTGCCGGCGACGCGCGCGCCATCTTCGATAAGGCGGGAGTGCCGCATCCATTGATCGCCGTCTCGTGCCACACTGCCGAGCAGGTGCGGCTAGCGGAATCGCATGGCGCCGATTTGGCAGTGTTTGGACCTGTGTTCGGCAAAGGAGCGCAGCCCGGCGTTGGATTGGAGGCGTTGCGCGCCGCCTGCCGCGGCGCCAAAGCAGTGTCCACGCCCGAGCCTTCGCGTCCGCCAGGCATGCCCGTGCTGGCTCTCGGCGGAGTAACGTTGCCTAAGGCTCATGCATGCCTCGAGGCCGGTGCGGCCGGCGTCGCGGGCATTCGGCTGTTTCAGGAAAACGACATTCACGAAATCGTTTCCCGCTTGCGGTCTCAATCCAGTTAGCTTGGAGAACCCATGTTCAAGAGAATGATTTGCGCGCTCTTCATGATTGCATGCGTGCTGCCGGCCATGGCCGCGGCGCAGGCGAAACCCAAGGTGCGCGCGATCACCGCGTTTGTGCGCCTCGACCGCGCGAATTACGAAGCGCAGGTGCGCGACACGCTCGTATTCCTTCGCCGCGCTAAAACAGCTTACGAACAGGCGGGATACGAGGTGCAAACAATCCGCATCACGACGCAGCCGTTTCCGGAAATCATCCGCGGCCTGAAGCATGACGAGGCGCTCTCGCTATTGCAGTCGTACGATACGCTGGCCCAGAAGGAAAATTTCGATACCTCAATCGGGCCCGCCATGCTCGCCGATTCCGACGATCCCGCCATGGCACAACTGCTGGCCGAGGCGCTGGCTTCCACCAGGATCCTGGAGGGCAGCGTCATCATTGCGGGGGAGGATGGCATTCACTGGAAGGCAATCCACTCGGCGGCGGCAGTAATCAAGTATCTCCAAGAACACAGCGCGCACAGCCAGGCGAACTTCAACTTCGCGGCCACGGCGATGCTGCCACCCCTGGCGCCCTTTTATCCCGGCTCCTACCACACCGGCGCCGGACACCTGTTCGCCATCGGGCTGGAGTCGGCAAACGTGGTCGCGGAAGCCTTCGCCGCCTCACCCACAATGGCGGCGGGCACGCAGGAGCTTACAGCGCGGCTCGGCAGGTCTACGTCCGATGTCGAACAGCAGGCACGCAGTATTGAAAAGCTGACAGGCTGGAGCTACGTTGGCATCGACCTCTCGCCCGCGCCGCTGAAATCCGTTTCGATCGGCGCGGCGATAGAAAACCTGACACACGCGCCCTTCGGGTCCAGCGGCACCATGACCGCGGTCGCGGTCATCACGGCCGCGCTGCGCAGCCTCCCAGTCAAAAAGGCGGGCTATTCCGGGCTGATGCTGCCGATCCTGGAGGACGGCACCCTGGCACAGCGCTGGAGCGAAGGCAGAATCTCGATTGACGCCCTGCTGGCCTACTCCGCCGTGTGCGGTACCGGCTTGGACACGGTACCGCTGCCGGGCGACATTACTGTCGCGCAGTTGGAACGCATGCTGGCCGACGTGGCCTCGCTGGCGGTGAAGTGGCACAAACCGCTCTCGGCGCGGCTTTTGCCGGTTCAGGGAAAAAAGGCCGGTGAGCGCACCGAATTCGACGATCCGTTCCTGGTGAACGCCACGCTGCAGCCGCTGCCCTAATCGGGAAGCGCAGAAGCTCTAGAGAACAAACGGCCCGGCAGCAGCAGCTCCTGAATTTGTCCCAAGTGGTGACAATAAAGGAAATAAAGGCGCTCTGGAAAGTGGCAAACCGGGGCATAATGATGGGGCGTTGAGAGGACTTGGGTTCTGTCAGCCCTGCTCGATGCGGCGCAGTTCGGCGCGCAGCGCGGCTTCAATGCGCTGGGAACGCCGTTCTCCCCGCGCGACCCGGCTGACGTAGGAGCGATCAACCCCGAGCTGGCGCGCCACCCGCGCGAACAGCCCGCGATACAGGCGATATCGCTTCAAACCCGAGTTTTTGCTATGATTGGCTGTCACCAACGGTGACTCCATTCTCTCCTGACGCAAGTCGGGGTGGATTGGAGCACTTATAACTCTGGCGTTAAGGTTGTGTCAAGTAGAATGCGAGCAACCGCGGCCAAACTCGCTAGACCGGAATGGGCGGTTCGGATCGAAAAATTAAGGGACAAGCTTCAATTGAGCCAGACTGACTTCGCGCGCAAGCTGGATGTCTCCGCCATGGCCGTCTCCCGCTGGGAGCGCGGCATCAACGAGCCTCCGGCTAACTGTTACATAATCCTGGGGAAACTGGCCGGCTCCGACGGCTGCTGGTTTTTCTGGGAGCGGGCCGGGATTACGAAAACCGACGTACGCCGGGCCCTGGATCACTAAGTAAGTCTGCTGTTCCCCTCCCGTTCGTCCCCCATGCCGGTTGCGAGGCCGAGGACCGTCTGCCCCACTCCAACCGCAGCCCATGTTGTCTCTCACCATCATTTGGACCTTCGTCATTTAGAATCTTCCGCCGGGAGGATCCAATGATCCAGCGTGCCCTGCTCGTCGCCATCCTGATTAGCTCGTTGCTTGCTTTCAGCCAGACTGCCCAGACGTCTAAGGCCGCAGCGCCGCCGGACGCCGAGTCCTTCATGCGCGACGCCGAATCGCGGCTGCTCGACGTCGCTACCAAGAGCGGCCGGGCCAGTTGGGTGCAGGAAACCTACATCACCGACGATACCGAGGCGCTCAACGCCGCCGCCAGCGAGGAAGTGCTCGCCTTGACCACCGAGCTGGTCAAGGAAGCCAAGCGCTACGAAAACGCGCAGCTCTCGCCCGTCCTGCAACGGAAATTCATGCTGCTGCGGCTGTCGCTGTCGGCGCCGGCGCCCGACAATCCCGCCGAGCGCAAGGAACTCGCCGATATCAGCTCCTGGCTCGACGGCGCTTACGGCAAGGGCAAGTACTGCCCCAAGTCCGGCCCGTTCGCCGGCAAATGCCTCGGCCAGAGCGAAATGGAGCAGGCCTTCGCCACCACGAAAGATGAGGCCGTGCTGCGCGACCTGTGGATCGGCTGGCGCTCGTTCGCGCCCGCGTTGCGCCCCAGGTACACGCGTATGGCGGAGCTGTCCAACAAAGGCGCGAAGGAGATGGGCTTCGCCGATACCGGCGTGCTCTGGCGCTCCAATTACGACATGCCGCCGGACGCCTTCAGCGCCGAGCTTGACCGGCTCTGGAACCAGCTGCGGCCGCTTTATCTCTCGCTGCACGCCTACGTCCGCTCGCAACTGGTGAAGAAGTACGGCCCGCAGGTGGTCCCGCCCAACGGTCCCATTCCCGCGCACCTGCTGGGCAATATCTGGGCGCAGGACTGGACCAATGTCTACGACCTGCTGAATGTGCCGGGCAAGGGCAGTGGCATCGATCTCACACCCATTCTTCAGGAAAAGAAGTTCGACGCGGTCAAGATGGTGCAGACGGGCGAGCACTTCTTTACCTCACTGGGCTTTGCTCCGCTGCCCAAGACTTTCTGGGAGCGCTCGATGCTCATCCGCCCCCGCGATCGCGAGGTCGTCTGCCACGCCAGCGCCTGGGACGTGGACAACAAGGACGATGTCCGGCTGAAGATGTGCATTCAGATTCGCGACGAGGACTTCCGCACCATTCATCACGAGCTGGGTCACAACTTCTACCAGCTCGCCTACAAGCACCAGCCGACGCTTTTCCTCGGTAGCGCCAATGACGGCTTCCACGAAGCGGTTGGCGATACCATCGCGCTCTCCATCACGCCGGAATACCTGAAGGAGATCAACCTCATCCAGCAGGTGCCGCCGCCCTCCGAGGACCTTGGCCTGCTGATGCACAAGGCGCTCGAGAAGATCGCGTTCCTTCCGTTCGGCTTGCTGATTGACCAATGGCGCTGGGGGGTGTTCTCCGGAAAAATTGCTCCCGCCGATTACAACAAGGCCTGGTGGGAGCTGCGCCTGAAATACCAGGGCGTCGCGCCGCCGCTGGCGCGCACCGAGCAGGACTTCGATCCTGGCGCCAAGTACCACGTGCCCGGCAACGTGCCTTACTCGCGCTACTTCCTCGCCGACGTACTCCAGTTCCAGTTCCATCGCGGGCTATGCCGCGCCATCGGCTATAAGGGCCCGCTGAACCGCTGCTCGATTTACAACAATAAAGTTGCGGGCGAGCGCCTGAAGAAGATGCTGGAGATGGGCGCCAGCCGTCCGTGGCCAGAGGCGCTGGAAGCGATCACCGGGGAGCGCCAGATGGACGCCACCGCCATCCTTGAGTACTTTGCCCCACTGCAGAAGTGGCTCGATGAGCAGAACGCAAAGAACGGAGTGAAAGTCGGCTGGTAGGCCGCGCAAAGCCTCATTGAAATTCGCGTGTAGCCCGGCCGTGTAGCCCGGCCGTGTAGCCCGGCCGCCCTCGGCCGGGTTCTATCGCCCAGAATTCGTAAGGGCACGGCTTCAGCCGTGCCGCAAGCCGTGCCTTTGATTTGTAATTCTGAGCGGATCTTAAGGGTGGTCACTCGGGGCTGCGGGCTCAGTACTCAGTACTTTTCTTCGGCAGGATCGCTCGCAGAAACAGATTCACCAGCGCCAGCACGACAGCTCCGACAAACGCGGCAAAGAATCCACTGATACGGAATCCGGGCACGAACCAGGTCGCCAGCCACAACATCAGCGCGTTGATCACGAACCAGAAGAGGCCGAGCGTCAGGATGGTCAGCGGAAACGTGATCAACTTCAGCAGCGCGCCCAGCGTGGCGTTGATCAGGCCGATGATGACGGCCGCCCACAGCGCCGCACCGAAGCCGCGCAGGTAAAAGCCGGGCACCAGATGCGCCACCAGCATCAACGCCAGCGCGCTCAGCAGCCAATGAATCAGTAGGCGAACCATCAGAGATCCCTGCTTACTCGACCATGCGGCGCGAAGTCCGCGTCAACGCGCGTAGCGCGTGAAAGATTGTAGCCCCGGGCGTGAGCCCGGGGTAGGGCGACGAAGGAGGCCGAGGCCCGCGTAGCGGGCGAAAGAACGTTATGGTTGCTGCTGCTAAGAAAAAGCATTTCATCTCTCGCTCAGATTCCTACCCGCGGCGAGCATGGCGATCGATTTCTTCAGCCGCCGCTGCCGCGTTTCCGGCTTCTTCGCTTCCGTGATCCAGCGCGCGAACTCCTTCCGATGCGTGTACGCGTAGCGGTCCCAGGCGGCTTGCGCGGCCTTATTTCCCTTCAGCGCCTTCTTCAGATCGGGCGGCGGCTCGACCGTGCGTGGCGCCGTGTCGGGTTCCATGACGACTTTCACCGTGTCGCCCACGCCGCACTGGCCACCCTCGCGCATCTCGCGATTGACGCACATGAAGTACTCGCCCTTCATGCGGCACACGGTGCTGCGGAACTTGAAGCCATTGATCGTGCCGGCGACCGGAACGCGGGCCTTGCCCCAGACTTCCTTCACGTCAAAGGGAATGTTCATGCCGGCGACTTCGCCGCCGCTGCTGACACCGAAGAGCTTGACCTTGAATTCCTTGCGCATGGGGACCTCCAGCTGAGCAGCGGAAGATTAGCGCATATGGGCCAAACTTTGGAATGGTATCCTACGACCGTATGGGGACGGCTAAACAGGACGTCGAATTGCTCCTCAATAAACTGCCAGCGGATTGTTCGCTGGAGGACATTCAGTACCATCTCTACGTGCTGGAGAAGGTCCGTCACGGTCTCGATGACGCACGCACCAAGGGCACGATGTCGCAAGACGATGCGGAAGCCCGCTTGAGCCGATGGCTGAGCAAGTAGTCTGGTCGCGGCGTGCGATTGCGGACGTGGAAGCGATTGCCGAGTATATTGCCGCCGACTCTCCCTCATATGCCAGTGCTGTGGTCGCTAGGATCATTGAAATCACTCGCAGTCTGAGCCGGTTCCCTCGGAGTGGACGGAAGGTGCCGGAACGGCAAACGATTGGTCGAGTGATGATCACGGCGCGAGCAGCGGATGAGATGCCAACATCACTTTCACGAATGACGAGCTCTTCACCGTGCTGCGAAAACCGCGACGACCTGAAGCATTGTGACACTCACACTAGCCACGCGGCTCACTCGCTCTGCAAGAATTTGATGGCGGTCTCCGCGAAGCGGGGAGCGTCGGGTCCGAAAATTGGGCCGTGTCCGCCTTTCGGAACAATCCAAAGACTCGATCGCGGTATCGATTCCTTCATGTCGAAGGCCAGCTTCACGGGATAGAGCGGGTCGGAATCGCCGAAGACGAGGAGCGTCCTGGCCTGCACTGTCCCTAGCAGGGGCGGGGTGAAGTTCACATCGTCATATGTCTCCGCCATCAGATGGCTCTGTTTCACCAACCATTCGATCTGTTTCTCGCCACCTTGGCTGCGCTGCCGCATCATGGCCTGCTGTTCCGGCGGCAGCGATGCAAACGAGAAACTCCGTTGGAGAGAGCGCGCCTGCTGGGGAAAATAAGGAGGCGCACTGACCACCACCATGGCGTCGATTCGGTCCGGTTGTTGCGTGGCCATGTGCAGCAGAGCGACACCGCCCCCGCTTAACCCGATCGCTTTGGTGCGCTCAATCCCGAGATGGTCCAGCAGGGCAAACATGTCACGGGCCGACTGGCGAAAGCTGTGCATGCCTTCGAAGCCGGTGGAGGAGCCGTTACCCCGCATATCCGGGCCGATGAGGCGAAATCCGCCGGGCACATCCTTGAAGATGTACTTCCAATCCTGGCCGCTTCCGCTCCAGCCGTGCAGCCAGAGTAGCGGTTCGCCCGACTCGCCGTAGATTTCGTAATGCAAGCGATAGCCGTTGAGCTCCAGGTCCATGTCGCTCTCCTTTGTGTGGGCGTTGTGCCCTGCCCCGTAACGCAACAGGGGTGCCGCGAACATCGCGGCGGCGGAGTTTTTCAGAAATTCGCGTCGCGAGGCGCGGAAGCCGCCACTCCGGCCTGCCGTGGGCCGGAATGCATTCGGGCTGTGAATTGACTCGGCCATGTCCAATTCCTTTTACCGCAAACGGAAAAGGCCACATGTTGTTCACATGTGGCCTTTATTTAATCCGGCGACGACCTACTCTCCCACACACTTTCGCGTGCAGTACAATCGGCCCGGCGAGGCTTAACTTCCGTGTTCGGGATGGGAACGGGTGGAACCCCCGCGGTGTGATCGCCGGAAACTTGTCAAAGATCCAGAGGACGATGCCTCACAACTGAATAGATTGGTTGTCGTACAAGACGGTACGGCGCGGAAGCTCCAGTTATCAGCCGAAGTCCGCCCTGGTTTGAGCTAAGGGCTAAGAGCTAACAGCTAAGAGCTTCTCTGCACCGGGTAAATTTTATGGTCAAGCCGAACGGGCGATTAGTACTGGTAAGCTACACGCCTCACGGCGCTTCCACCCCCAGCCTATCAAACACGTAGTCTTCGTGTGCCCTTCTTGACCCTTAAGGGTTGGGAGATCTCATCTCGAGGAGTGCTTCCCGCTTATATGCCTTCAGCGGTTATCACTACCGAACTTCGCTACCCAGCCGTGCCCTTGGCAGGACAGCTGGAACACAAGAGGTTCGTCCATCCCGGTCCTCTCGTACTAAGGACAGGTCCTCTCAAATCTCCTACGCCCACATCAGATAGGGACCGAACTGTCTCGCGACGTTCTGAACCCAGCTCACGTACCGCTTTAATAGGCGAACAGCCTAACCCTTGGAACCTTCTACAGCTCCAGGATGCGATGAGCCGACATCGAGGTGCCAAACCGGAGCGTCGATATGAACTCTTGGCTCCGATCAGCCTGTTATCCCCGGCGTACCTTTTATCCGTTGAGCGATGGCCCTTCCATACAGAACCACCGGATCACTAAAGCCTACTTTCGTACCTGCTCGACTTGTTGGTCTCGCAGTCAACCACGCTTATGCTTTTGCACTCGACGGCTGATTTCCAAACAGCCTGAGCGTAGCTTCGCGCGCCTCCGTTACAATTTAGGAGGCGACCGCCCCAGTCAAACTACCCGCCTCACTATGTCCCTCTCCCGGTTGACGGGAGTAGGTTAGAACCACAGCACTCGCAGGGTGGTATCTCACCGTTGGCTCCTCCAAGCCCGAGAGCCTGGATTCAAAGCCTCCCACCTATCCTGCGCAGCAAGGGCCATAGTTCATAGTGAAGGTATAGTAAAGGTGCACGGGGTCTTTCCGTCTAGATGCGGGTAACCGGCATCTTCACCGGTACTACAAGTTCGCCGAGTAGCTCGTTAAGACAGTCGCTCTATCGTTACGCCATTCGTGCAGGTCGGAACTTACCCGACAAGGAATTTCGCTACCTTAGGACCGTTATAGTTACGGCCGCCGTTCACCGGGGCTTCAGTTCGAAGCTTCGCCTTGCGGCTAACCTCTCCCTTTAACCTTCCGGCACCGGGCAGGCGTCAGCCCCTATACGTCGTTTTCGACTTTGCAGAGACCTGTGTTTTTGTTAAACAGTCGCAGAGCGCGTTTCACTGCGGCCCCCTCGGGCTATGAACCCTACCGGGGCGCTCCTTCTCCCGAAGTTACGGAGCCAATTTGCCGAGTTCCTGAACGAGCCTTCTCTCGAGCGCCTTTGGATATTCTCCTCGTCTACCTGTGTCGGTTTGAGGTACGGTTCCCTTAAGTTCTCCTTAGAGGTTTTTCTTGGCAGCGTGAACTCAGCGGCTTTCAGCCATACGGCTTACTGCTTTGCGCCTCACCGATAACTCTCCGGCGGATTTTCCTACCGAAGACGGCTTACGCGCATCGGACCCGATAGCCATAACAGGCCCCGCTTATCCTTCTGCGTCACCCCATCGTGATAACGAACTCAAGGGAGTTCCGGAATGTTAACCGGATGTCCATCAGCTACGCCTTTCGGCCTCGCCTTAGGGACCGACTAACCCTGAGCGGATTAACCTTTCTCAGGAAACCTTAGACTTTCGGCGCGGAGGGTTCCCACCTCCGTTATCGCTACTTATGCCGGCAGGGTCTCTTCTCGACCGTCGACGGGTGCTCTCGCTCCCGCTTCAAACGGTTGAGAATGCTCTCCTACCACGC